>JASMLK010000082.1 GCA_030748735.1 Myxococcota bacterium
CCCGGTGGCGGGAGCCCTCGACGAAATGGTTCGCACCCGTGAACTCATTCTCGAAGAACGCGACGGCCAGGCCACCCTCTTCCTGCCAGAACTCCACCGCGCCGAAGTGCGCGCCGCGGCACGCCTCGTCGAACTCTCGCAGGGCGAGGTGCCCTGGCCGAAGCGAAATGCCGCGGCGGCCATCGGGGAACTGGAAAAGAAGTTCGACCTCACCTTCGCGTCGGAACAACGCGCGGCGATCGAGCGAGCGATCGTGTCGAAGCTCATGGTGCTGACGGGCGGACCGGGAGTGGGCAAGACGACCCTCGTGCGGGCGATTCTCGAATTGGTGGACGACGCCGGCGTCGACATCCAACTCGCCGCACCGACGGGACGCGCCGCGAAGCGACTCGCCGAAACCACGGGCCGCCCCGCACAGACGATCCACCGACTGCTCGAAGCGGATGGGCGGGCGAGCGGCTTCAAGCGCGGCCCCCACAACCCGATCGACTGCGAACTCCTCGTCGTCGACGAATCGTCGATGCTCGACGTTCGCCTGCTCGACGCGCTGGTCTCGGCCGTGCGCCCCACGTCGGCCGTTCTGTTCATCGGCGACGTCGATCAATTGCCCAGCGTGGGGCCAGGCCAGGTATTGCTCGACCTGATCGAAAGCGGCGTCGTGGCCGTTGCGAAACTCGAGCAGATCTTTCGCCAGGCCGCAGAAAGCCGAATCATCTTGAACGCTCACGCGGTGAACGCAGGGCGCATGCCCGACCTCGAAACCACAGACGACAGCGACTTCTACTTCATTGAAACCCGCGACAGCGAAGACACCCTCGCCCGCATGCTGCGCGTCGTAGGGGAACGCATCGAAGCGCGCTTCGGGCTCGACCCCGCACGTGACGTCCAGGTCCTGACGCCGATGCACCGCGGCCCCGTCGGCACCCAGAACCTCAACGTCGAACTTCAACGTCTTCTCAACCCCGCGATGCACAGCGACGAGCTGCTCTCCTTCCGTCGCGGAGACAAGATCATGCAGGTCGTCAACAACTACGACAAGGACGTCTACAACGGCGACATCGGCCGCGTCGTTTCGATCGACACCGAAGAGAAGCAGCTCGAAGCCCGCTTCGACGAACGCATCGTCCACTACCCCATGGACGAACTCGACGAACTCAGCCACGCCTACGCGATCACCATCCACAAGAGTCAGGGATCAGAGTACCCGGCCGTCGTCATGCCGATCGTGACCGACCACTACGTCATGCTGCGGCGCAACCTCGTCTACACCGGGATGACGCGGGGCAGGCAGTTGGTCGTGATGCTGGGGCAACGCAAGGCGTTGGAAATCGCCCTGCGCGATCGCGGATTGGCGCAGAGAACGACGCGACTGCGGGAGCGACTCCGCACCGCGGCGGGGGCTACATCAACGCAGGCGCACTAGCTGCGACGACTCGCGGTACCTCGATGCCCCCCAGCCAGATCGACACCGCCTCTTCGTGCTCTACCGAAGTCGAGAAGCGAAGTTCCACGCGCTGCCCTGCGAAGGGAGCGAGGTCGACCACGAAGTCCGACCAGCCGCGCTCTTGGAACTCGGTATGGGGCTGCAGGGTGCGCTCGATGAGGAGGTGTTCTTCGCCGGTGCCGTCCACGAGTTCGACGCGGTAGCGGATGTCGGACGGTGGGTGCATGAACCAGGCGCGCGGATTGACCCCGAAAGCGCTCTCGAGCCGCGCACCGTCGGCGGGAACATCGACTTCGACCGCGTATACGTTGCGTTCGGCCCCGACACCGGGGAGCACTGCAAGCGTCGGGCGGAAGGGCCAGCGCGCCGTTTCGACAGCCGTGGCGCGCGCACCCGGAGGCAGGGGTTCGCCGGGACCGAGTTCGCGCTCGATCCACATGTCACCTTCGCGCTGAGCGTCCCCGACCACGCGCTCTCGTGCAGCCGGTTCCGCTCGACGCCGCAGCGCCGCGAGCATGTAGCCCGCATGGTCGTAGCTGAACACCTGGTCCATCTCGTAGTGGTCGACCACGTAGGCGAAGAGTTCAGGGGCAAACTCGCTCATGAGTGGGAAGTTCACGAACTGCGTAAAGTTGTAGATCACGACATCGGTCGCGTCGGCTTCCATGGCGCGGACGATGCGCGCGTCGCGATCATCGAATTCGGGAAAGGGCCACACGATGTAGGCCGAACGATGGGGGCCGAGGCGATCCATCAAGAACTGCACGATCGGGAAGTACGGGATGACGGCCACGCGGTCTTCGGGTTCGGTATTGGCGTGCACGTAGTCGACGATTTCGTCGAGCACACGGCCTTCGGTCGGGCTCGCGTAGACCCCCGCGCGTTCTCCCCCGACGAGTTCGGCGTTCGTCGCGCGCAACTCGGCCAGGAGCGAAACGCCATAGAGCGACAGGAAGAGCCCCGGCACCGCAGCCGCCGCGGCAAGCCCCCAGCCCGCAGCGCGCAGCTTCGTTGACTGCGCAGCGACCGAAGCCTGGACGTAGACGACGCCCAACACGAGAAACGGCCAATACACGACCGCGAAGTGCACGTAATCCTGCGGCTTGTTGAAGGTGAGCACCAGCAACATCCCCAGGGCGAATGCGTAGAGCAGGAGTTCGGCGAAGAAGGCTTCGCGCCGCTCGGGATCGCGATGGTTGGCGCGCAGCGACCAGAGCCGCGCGCCTCCCGCCAGGGCGATCGCGTGCGGGCCGTAGTAGAACGCCTTCAGCAGCAGGTCGGGGGCCCAGGTTTCGCGAAACAAGGTGCTGTTGCGAACCCCTTCCGCGTCGAGCGTGAAGATCAAACCCGGGAAATAGTTGAAGAACCCCACCGCGCCGCGCAGACCGGGGTCTTGTCCGAACAGGGGCCAGAGGTCGGGGATCTCGGGGTAGCCGAACGTCGCAAGCCCCCGCATGTGATTGAAGACCGTCATCTGCACGAGGTCGGGCAGAACCCCCTTCACCAGGAAATACAGTCCCAGCAAGGCCCCGACGCCCGCGCCGGGCAACACGAAGCCGGCAAGCGCGCGCCCGACACCGGGCTCTTCGTCACGCAAGCGCGAAGCGGCGAAGAGTCCGAGGGTGAGCCCCGCTGCGAGCAGCAACGCAGCCCCATAATCCTGCTTGCACGCCACCCCCATGCCGAAGAGCACACCTGCCCCGTACAGCCAACGCGCCTGCAAGTCGCGGAACCAGGTGAGCAGACACATCATCGAGCCGAGCAGGAAGAGCAGCGAAGTCGTCGAGTAGCTGTACATCTGCCAGTGCGGAAAGCACCAGATCCGCCACAGCCACAGCACCGCCACGCCGAGCAGCGCCCAACGCATCGGCACGAGGCGCCGCATCCAGGCGAAGACCAGCGGCACGAAGAGCGCAAACTCGAAGACCACGATCCAACGCGAGATGCGAATCGAAGGACCGAACCACTCGAATACCTGGGCGAGCAGATAGAACGCCCCCGGCAGCGGGTAGATCGTGGCGTCGCGATAGATCTCGCCGCCGCGCGCCACGATGTCGGCGAACATCAGGATGTGACCTTCGTCGAGCAGCGCATACCAGCGGTCGAAGTACGGCAGCTGGAAGAGCACGGTTGCGACGAAGAGGGCGACGTAGAGCGCGCGCGCGTTCATCGAAGCGGGAGCTTGCGCGACCTCAGGCCCTCCGGCCAGCGGATTCGATTGCCCGCGCCCCCCACGGGGGGTATGTTAGGCCGCGCACGGTACCGAAGGCGACACACGTTTGTTTATACAATCCATTCGCGCAAGCCTGGCTCCGGTCGCCATCTCGCTTGCAGTCCTGCTCGCCGGTTGCTCGGAAGAACCGCCGACGGAAAGCCGGGGCCGCGTACTGCTGATCGGCATCGACGGGGCCTCGCCGCGCATCGTCGACCCCCTGATCGCCGAGGGCCGCCTCCCGAACCTCGCGGGGATCGCGCGCGAGGGTGTTCACGGCAAGTTGCGATCCGCCGAGCCCATTCACTCGCCGCGCATCTGGAACACGATCGTGACCGGTGTGGTCCCCGAGAAGCACGGCATCGTGACCTTTTCCTACGGCGGTCGCGACGGCCGCCAGCACCTCTACACCAGCCGCCATCGCCGAGCGCGAGCGCTCTGGACGATCGCGAGTGCCGCCGGCCTCGAGGTCGCGGTCGTCAACTTCTGGAACACCTATCCCCTCGAAAAGGTGAATGGCGTGATGGTGAGCGATCACATCCTCGCCACCCAGATCGACGAGCGGGAGCAACTTACCGGAGCCGCGAAGGCCCGGGTCGGTGATGTCATCTATCCGCCGGCCTGGAACGGGCGCCTTTCGGGAATGATCGAAGCGCGCGCGACCCCCATACCGGACTTCGAGAGCCCCTTCGTCGAAAGCCGCACACTCCCGCGCTGGGTGCTGCGCGACGAACTGCAACGCCGCTTCGAAGAAGACGGCGCCCTCGCCCAGATGACCCTCGAGATCCTGCGCGAAGAGCGGCCGGACGTGACGCTCGTGCTGCTCCCCGGCATCGACCGCATCTCCCACTACCTCTGGGGCGTGATCGAACCGCCGGGAACCTACAGCGAGGGGCTCGAACCCACCGCCGAAGGTCGGGCGGGAGGCAAGGCTGCGCTCTATCGCTACTACGAATACGTCGACGCCCTGGTAGGCCACCTCGCGGCCGACTTCGGACCGAACGATCTCGTGATGGTCCTTTCCGATCACGGCTTCGAAGCGCACGAAGCCATGATGCGGCTGACAGGCAACCACCACACCGAAAAAGCGATCGACGGCATCATCTACACACGCGGCGCGGGGCTGCCCTCGGGCGAAGAAGTCACGGGCCTTGGCGTGAACGACATCGCGCCGACCCTTCTGCGCTGGATGCAACTACCCGTCGCGCGTGACATGGACGGCAAAGCGGCTTCGTTCGTGGCAGACCCCGGCGTCGCACCCGTTCCTTCCTACAACGAAATCGCGCTCGAATTCGTCACTCCGAAAGACGCGGAGTCCGGCGCTGAAGAAGAAGTCATCGAGCGTCTGAAGGCGCTCGGATACATCGAGTCGGAGTAGCGGCGATGCATCGCGCGCGCGGGACAGACTCGAGACGCCCCTTGTGCATCACGGCACTCGCGCTCGCTGTCATTGAAATCGCCTGTTCGCCGCCGGCCCCCACCGACGCGGATCCTTTCGCTTGGCTTGCCGCAGGTGATCCATCTGCCCTGCGCAGCGGAATCGAAGCCGCACACCTCGAACTTCGAAACGAAGACGGCCTGACGTTGCTGCAAGCCGCCGCAACCGACGGTGATGTCACTTCACTCGGCATCCTGATCGAAGCCGGGGCCGGCCTCGAAGCGCGCGGCCCCCAGGACCAGACCGCCCTCTATCTGGCGGCGCGGGAGGGACACGCCGAGATCGTTTCGCGCCTCGTGCGTGCGGGTGCTGACCCGGCCGCTCGCGCTGCGGGCCATTGGACCCCTCTTCACGCAGTCGCCCATGCTGGAGCGCACGATGTTGCAGTGCAGCTCGTCGCGGCTGGTGTCGACATCGACGCACGAACACACAGCGGCGTCCCTCCCCTCTACCTCGCTTTGCAGCAGGGCCGCGGCGCGCTGGCCCAGACCCTGATCGAAAGCGGGGCGTCACTCGATGCCGTTCGAAGTGACGACGCCTCGGCACTGCACCTCGCCGCACAGGGCAACGCCGCGGGGATCGTGTCCAGCCTGGTTGGCCTCGGGGAAGAGACGACCTTCGCAGACCGCTCGGGTCATCTCCCCATCCATGTCGCCGCCTTCGAAGGACACGACGAAGCACTTCGCGAACTCATTGCAGCGGGAAGTCCACTCGACCCGTCCGACCATGCGGGCAACACGCCACTCCATCTCGCTGCGCGCGCACGGCACGAAACGACCGCGGGGCTTCTCGTCGACGCCGGTAGTGCGCGCGACGCCCGTAACGAACTCGGCCAGTCGGCCCTGCATGTCGCGGCCAGCCGCGATGCGATCGATGTCGTCGAACGCCTGATCGCCGCAGGGCTCGACCTCGATGCCAGTGATCGCGAAGACCGCACTCCACTACACCTCGCCGCATACGAAGGACACGCGGAGACGATCGAGTCATTGCTGGCCGCGGGCGCAATGCCGAACGTGAAGAACCGTTCGGGCGAAACCCCACTGCACCTGGCCGCCGTGATGGATCGCAGTGACGCCGTGATCGCCCTGCTCGACAACGCACCCGACAATGCGCTCGGTCTCGAAGCGCGTGACGAAAAAGGCGACACCCCACTTCACCACGCCGCGCGGATGGGGAACGCGGCCATCAGTGAACTACTGATCGAACGCGGCGCGGACGTGCGCGCCCTCAACCTGAAGCGCACGACACCGCTTCATCGCGCGGCGTCGCGCGGGCTGCTTGCCGCAGCACGCCTGCTCCTCGAGCGGGGCGCCGAACTCGACGCCCGCAATCTCGACGGCGTGACACCGCTCTACATGGCCGCCCAACAGGGCAAGCCCGAGCTGCTCGCCGCATTGCTCGCAGAAGGGGCCGACCCGCGGCTTGCGGCCATCGGAAACCAGACCCCTCTTCACGCGGCCGCCGAAGAAGGCAACGTCGATGCCGTGCGACAGCTGCTCGAAGCCGGGGCCGACCCGCGCGTGAAGAACCTGAAGGGCTTGACGCCCGGTGACCTCGCCCGCGAGGCCGAGAACGATACAGCCGCGCAAGCCCTGGCCGCAGCCGAAGCGGCTCGCTAGAACGCACAGCTAGCCGACGCTCGGATCAGTTCGCGACGATTCGCGGGTGCTGCCAGCGGGCACCAAAACTTCGAATCGCCGAGTTCGACATCACGACGCGCCCACTGCGGGTCGCGCGCAGCACCAACTCGATGCGCTTGCCGGCGAACTCCGAGAGGTCGACCTCGAATTCGCGCGCAGCGGGGAACCGCATGCGCCGGGACTTGGCGGTCTTCACCTCCATCAGTTGTGAAAAGACCCGCTGCGTCGTTCCAGCGTCGATCACGAGGGCTTCGGTGAACAGCGTGGACGGGCTGCGAAGCTTCACCGGCAAGGGGTAGTCGAGCTGGAAGACGAATCGTCCGCCCTGCTTCGGGATCTCGGCCCGACAACGCACCGCCAGGCTGTCTTCGAGTTTGCCGTGGCCCGGTCCCATCGTCTGGTAGAGGGTTCGAAACAGCAGGTGGTCTTCGATCTCGTTCTTCGCGTTTCCGACCGTGCAGTCGTCGAGCAGCGACACGAAGCTCTCCTCCGGCACCGGCACTTCGCGCTTCGTGTAGACGAGATACTCGGCGCGCCCGATCGTGTATTGCTGCTCGAACCGGGTGTCGATGTAGCGCGCGAGCGACGGCGCGTAGTCGCGAAAGCCCGTGCGATCGGAAAAGAAGGCGTTGAGGCGCGTGACGGCCACCGTGGCACCCGCCGCTTCTGCGCCTTCGGCCACCGCCGCACCGCCGTCGTGGGCAATGTGATGCTCGTAGAGGTTGTAGTACGCGCTCGGCATCGGACGTTCGGCGAGGAAGTTCAGCATCGCGATGTCGGGAACCGTCAGCAGCGCTTCGCCGGGCGTGCTCAACTGGTCGAGGTTCAGCATCACGTTGCGCAGGCTCGCCGCTTCGGGCGGCGCGATCTTCACGCCGCCGCGACGCCCCTCCACCTCGAAGCTCATGGTCTTTACGAGCGCGTAGTACCAATAGGCCGAGATCGCTCCGAAGAGCACTAGCGCCACCGACAGCAATGATGCAACGGTCCAGCGCTTGAGGGCGGCCCCGGTCGCCAATCGCTCGAACAACACGCCGAACGTCACCGCCCCCGCGACGACGATGGGCTGATAGACGTTGATGAGATGATTGAAGTCGGCGCGCGGAAAGGTGCCGAGGAAGACCATGAAACTCACCAGCAAGACACTCAAGAGCCCACCGTTCAGCAGAGGTCCCTCGTTCGTAGTCGCCTTGTCTCGTCCGGTGAACGCCAGGGTCAGACCCAGGATCGCGATCAGGGGTGGGAACCAGTAGAGCAACACGTGCATGCGCTCGATCAGCCGCGTGCTCTCGACGAAGCCCGGTGGGATCGGGGCGCGATAGATCGGTTGGGCGCCGTAGGTCATGATGTCGAGGGTCTCGCTCAGGACATCCGCTTCGAACAAACCCACCAGCCCTAGATACGCGATCCCATGCCGCCCGGAAAATTCGAACGGGTGCACGACGAGGCTGTAGAACGCTTCGTCGAGCGCCCCCGTCAACGCGAGATAGGCGACCGTGGGCAGCGCGACCACCGCCATCGCCACCGCGAGCCAGACGCTCTCACGCACGGCAGTCGAAAACGCCCGCCCGAGCGGTTCGCCGGTTTCGCTGCGCACGACCCACAGCGCCAGGCACGTCCCCACCAGGGCGAACACGCCGTAGTTCTGCTTGAACAGAATCGAACATCCGAGCCAGAGCCCCGCTTCCAGCAACGCGCGCCGCGCACCTGCACCTCGATTCTCGAGCCCGAGCACGCGCGCGCGATAGGCGAGCAGGCGGTCGAGGGACACGAGGGCAAACAGCACCGAGAACGGCGAATAGAACGCGAACGTCCAGGCGGGAAACGCCCAGACGGTGGCCACCATCATGCAGGCCACGCTCGCGAGCCCCGCGCGGGTTCCGACCAGGCGTGCCGGGATGCGGTAGGCCAGCGCGATCAACGCCACGTAGCCCAACACGACGGGGATGCGGGACGCCCACACACTCGGTTCCACGAGTTCGAAGACGAACGCCAGCAGGAACCACATGCCCGGGGTCACGAAGGCATCCATGTCCCGGTAGAGCACCTTGCCGTTCGCGAGGTCGAGGGCCTGCAACAGCAGGTAGCCTTCATCCGCCATGGTGAGACATCGCGCGGCAAGTGGGACCACGAACACGACAGCGAGCCCGGCAAGCGCGATCGCACCCACGAGCTTTGCGGTAGCAGGCGAAACCGCCGCGGGGCGATCAGACATGGGCCGGATGATACCGCTTCACGCAAGAGCGGAGGCTTCCGGCGTACAGACCCGAAAGTCCTTCGCAACTGCCGCCCTCCTGCACACGTCCATCACGATTCGGACTCACGATATGCACGAAGACCCCATCAACGAAACAGCCCGCTAGCATTGCCCTCCCCAAGGGGCTGATCGCATCATAGTGTAGGGTGAAGCACCGGCGATTCACTGCGCGGTTTCAGCGGGAGTTCAGAGCAGCACGATGTCCCAGGTCTCCGGACGATTCATCGCCGACCTCCTCGATGCCGCGCGCCGCTTCGGTCACCCATCGCGAACGGCGTGATTCGCGGGCAGGAGTGCACCGAAGGCGTGCCACACGTGGATCATGCTCTTTCCCTTCCACCAATGGGCCGTCGGCCGCACGAATACGCCCTCAGCAACCGGCAAAGCGTAGGCAACTGGCGGGCCGGGGCTCGGGAATGCGAGCCGAAAGGTCTTCACCACGCGGATGTGGAACTTCTCAGGCCCGATCGTCGGCAGGCCGATTTCAGCTGGGTATCGCCACCGTTGCCGCGGCGACCCCATAGGACATCTGCGCAGGAGGCAGGGAAACAGAGAGATGGCCGCGTATCTGCGTTTCTACCAGTTCGATTCGTCGCCCTTCGACGGTTCAGTGACGAAGCGAGGCATGGTGCTCGGGACCCAGGCGCTGCGCGGTGCACTCGCGCAGGTCAAGCAGGCCCTCGACGAAGGTGCACCTCGCATCTGCCTCAGTGGACCTTCGGGACTCGGCAAGACGAGCTTCGGCCGCGCCCTGCCCAAGCTACTCGCGCAGGAAGCACAGGTCGCAGTCGCGATCGATCCAACGCGAAGCTGGGAAGACATCCGCGCACGCGCGGGGAAGAAGTTCGGTGTCGAGGGCGGCGCGATGTCGCGCAAGTCGCTGATCGCTGCACGCAAGCCGGGCAAGCAACTGGTCATCGTTTTCGACCAGGCGGAAATGCTGAGCCACGAAACCCTCGACCATCTCGACATCCTGCTGCAATACAAGGATGACGACGGCCAGCAACTCGTGCACTGCGTCATGCTCGCCAATCTCGAAGCCGCGGCTTCGGGCGCCGAAATCCCGCTGCTCTGGTGGCTCGACAAGTTCACGACGCTCCAGCTGCAGTTCTCGCCGATCCCCGTCGAAGGCATTCGGCACTACGTGGAGAAGCACCTCGCCAAGGCGGGCTGGGCCGGGGGTGAACTCTTTACCCCCGATGCATTGCGCGCGATCCACGCGAACACGGGCGGCGTACCGGCCTCCATCAACGCGCTGTGCGAACGCATCTTGATCGAGGGTGGCATTCGCGGCGTGACGTCGATCAACGAAGACTTCATCGACCAGCTTTGCGGCACCGACCTCGCCTCCCCGAGACCGACCCGGGAACCCCGGGAAAGTGCCGAACACTCCGCCGACCTTTCGATCGGCGAATTCGCAACAGGACCGTCGGCACAAGAGATGCTCGACGATCCGAACGCCCAGGCCGGCCTCGATGACGAGCCAGAGGTCACGCTCCGCCCCGAGCCGCCGGCTGCGCCAGCGACGGCGCAGGAAGACATTGCCTCGTTGCTCGTCACCCAGGACAGCCCCGAACACCTTCACACCGCTTCCGAGGAGCCTCCCGCGAAGCAGGACGCGAGCGCGAGCCTCGAACTCGAAGACGAACCCGAGAGCGACAAGTTCGCGGACTTCTACGAACAACAGGAGACACCGACCCAACTCGTCGGCATTTCGAGGCCCGGCAGCGCAAACGCTTCGATCCCCGCTCCGAAGCGCCGGATGAGCGGCTGGTGGATCGCTGCAGCGGCACTCGCCGGCGTCGCCTGGTTTGCCTGGTCACGGCTCAGCATGCCGACCGAATTGATCGAGACCGCTGAAGTCGAGATCGAGAAGGCATTGGAGAAGCCGCCGAAGAACGCGGCTAGCGAAACCAAAGCAACCGGCGACGCATTCGCTTCGGAAGACACCCCCCCGGATGCTTCGAAGACGTTGGCCAACGCCGACGACCCGGCCGCGACAGGCAACGCAACGACGATCGGCTCACCAACCAGACCGAACGAAGCAGCGAATCTCGCGGCAAAGCCGGCGGCAAAGTCCGAGCCCGACACGGCGACCGCGAAGCCCAGGCCCGCGGTCAAGCAGCCCTCGACCGACATCCCGAGCGAGATGCTCGTCATCAACGAGTACACTGCGATCCCCAAGGCCGCTTCGGCCGCAGCGAAGCTCCCGATCTCCGACGCGCACGACGACGAAGCCCTGGACCAACGCACCGAGCAGCCTCCGGCTTCCCCCGCCAGCGCCCCGGAGACAAGCAAACCACTGGCGATCGAGACGCCTGCCAAAGCGGACCCGCCCGCGAGCATCGCGCCGACGAAGGCTCTACCCAGCGAAGCACCGACGAGCGGGGCGGCCGACGTGCCAACAGAAACCACCGCATCGAACGCGGCGACCACGCCTACGGCTCTGCAGACCTCGACGCCCGCTCCAACAGCGACTCCAACTCCAGACGCCTAGCCAGCCGAAGCGCGCTTTCGCCCTCACTCGGTGCCCAGTCCAGGCGCGCGCCATCGTCGAGCAGGAGATGGGCGATCTCGAGTAGACGCGCGCGGCGCGCGACCCTTGCTTCTTGCTGCTTCCTGTTTGCACTGCTCGAACTTCGACCATCGCGCTTGCGCGCCTTCCTGACTTGCTGGTCGGACGAAAGCCTGCGCAACACACGCTGCAGCGCGTAGCTCGTGAGATCCGTGCCCTTCGCCTCGATGCGGCGCAACAATTCCTTCGTCACATCGACGGCCGCCGTTTCGGCTGCGATCACCAGGGCTGGTACGTCCTGCGGGTTGCGGGCCAGGGGGTCGGCACCGGCTTCTAGCAGGTGCAGGGCGAGTTCGTTGCGCTCGCCTTCGAGGGCAGCGATCAGCGGGGTTCGCCCCGAGTTCGCCTGGCTGGACACCGGGGCGCCCGCTTCGAGCAAGCGTTCGACGATCGCGGCGTGTCCGCGATCGGCGGCGAGCTGCAGTGGTGTCCGGCCGCGTGAATCTGTACGCGCGACATCCGCACCTGCGTCGATCAACACGCCCACGCTACCCACGTCTCCAGTCGACACGGCATGGGTCATCAGCGTCATGCCGTTCGTCAGCACGGCGTTCACCCCGACACCGCCAGCAAGCAATGCGGAGAGAAACTCACTCTGTTCGTACGCGATCGCGAAGAGCGCCGCCGTTTCTCCGCTGCGATTCGCAACCTGAACATCGGCCCCGGCTTCGATCAACCACCGGGCCGCGTCGAGCTGACGATTCTGTGCAGCGGCGAGCAACGGCGTCGTGCCGCGAGGGCCGGCCGCATCGACCCGTGCGCCGCGCTGCAACAACAAGTCGATGACTTCGACGTTGCCCGCGCGGGCCGCGTGAAGGAGCGGTGAGGGATGCGTATCGCCCTCTGGTTCGACGCGCGCGCCGGCCGCGATCAACAACTCCGCGATCTCCTTCGAAGCCACGGCGAGATCGAGTGCGGTGCGACCGCTGGCGTCGCGGTGTTCGAGATCGGCTCCCGCTTCGAGTACACGACTGACTGCCGGCGCTTCACCGCGGCGCACGGCCATCTGGAGCGGGGTCGGTGCGTTGGCGAGCATGGCCTCGATGCGATCACGGCGGCGAAGTTGGGCGATCTCGAGCGGGGTGAGCCCCTCGCCGTTGCGCAGCGAAGCATCGGCACCCCAGTTGAGCAGCAACCCGACGAAGCGCGGGTCTCGCAGAGCGGCGGCGAGGTGCAGGGGCGTGTTTCCTGCTTCATCCACGACCCCGGGGTCGGCGCCGTTCGTGAGCAGGCCGTTCGCGATGTCGGCGCGCTCCTTCGACACGGCGTGATGGAGCGAAGTGCGCCCCTCGGTATCACGCGCATCGAGATCGGCGTCGGCCGCGGTGAGCATTTCGAGCATCTCGCGATCACCGAGTTCGACGGCGCGATGAAACAAGGGAACGCCCTCGCTGTCGTTTCGGTCCGGGTCGGCTCCGCGCGCGAGCAGACGATCGATAGCGGGCCCTCGGCCGGCCATGACGGCCACGTACAGGGGAGTCAGTCCCGCAGTCGAAACGCTGTCGACGTCGGCGCCGCGCTCGAGCAGGCGCTCGATCAGACCCAGGGGCGCGAACTCGACGGCGAGATGAAGTGCGGAACGACCTTCACCGTCGTGCGCTTCGAGCTCCGCCCCGGCATCGAGCAGGCGATAGACGATTGCGCCGTGCCCCCGTCGCACTGCGAGGTGCAGGGGACGCGCACCACTCGCGTCGCGCCATTCGACGTCGGCACCTCGTGCCAGCAGAAGTTCGACCGCACCACCGCGGCCCATGCCGACGGCTCGACCGAGCGGCGATACGCCCTTGCTGCTCGGCAGATCGATCGCGGCACCCGCGTCGAGCAATGCGCGCACCCAGGCGGCATTCCCGCGTGCAGCCGCGACATGAAGTGCGCCGTGACCGTCGGCGTCGAGGGCGTCGAGGTCCGTCCCCGCTGCGACCTCGGACGACCAGGCCGTTGGGTCGGCGTCCGCAACCTGCTCGTGGAGAGTCGGCGTCGACGTGCAAGCCGCACCCAGCAAGAAGCACGCGACGGCCGTCACACACCAGGGCATCGGCGTGCGCGACACGCGCACAAGCCGGAGCGATGGTGGAAGCGCCGCCCTAGAGCTCGACCGCGTCGAAGCGGACTTCGACCCGGTAGGTCTTGAACGAAACCGTCGATGCGACCGCGGCCGCGGTGTAGCTCGTGTCATCCGGCACCTGATCGAGCAGCACGATGGCTCGCACTTCCTGCTCGGGTTCGGCGACATGCTTACGAACCCAGCCCACGCCTTCCAGTGCGGCCGACACGAGTTCCTTGCCCGAAATCGACTCGTTGGAGTCCGTCGAAATCATCACGGCAACGAGGCCACCGGCGTCGTCACGCGCCAGGAGATCGATACGCCCGACATCGGTTTCGAAATCGACGCCGATCGGGTTGGCGTCACCGTCGGTATAGATGCTGAGCCCGCCTTCGAGGCAGTCGGGGCGATCGTGCACCATGGTTCGGATCTGCTCGGGGGTCAGGCTGCCGGGTCCCGACGTCGAATCGGGATCACTCGTGACCTCTTGGTCGAGGGAAACCTCGCTCTGCTGCTTCGCCTTGTTGGCCTCGCCCTTCTTCTCGCGACGCGAAGAAGGACCCGGACGCGCGGCGCTCACATCGCGCAGCCCGTCACGCGGGTCGGGGACTTTGGCGGAAGACGGGGACAGACCGCGCGAACTCGGGTACGAATCTCCCGCCTTCGCTTGTGACGTCGTCTTCGACGCGACGTTGCGTCCGCAGTTGGGACAGTTTCGCTCGCCGCTGCTGACGCGGGTACCACAGGATGCACAGTTCATCGTCGTTCTCTCGCGGGTTCGACCGAAATACGGCCTCGCGTTCTCATCGGAAGACCCCCGCGGCTGGCTTGAGCGCTCTCTCGCGGGCACTCCGGCTGCGCATTATGATCCCGCGCCTTCTTCCCCACCCACCGGAACCCCGATGACCGAGCCCGCACCCGAGAACCGCAAGGCCCTGTTCATCCTGCTCGGCGTCGTGGTGATCGACCTGATCGGCTTCGGGGTCGCGATCCCGGTGCTCCCCTACCTCGCCCGCGAGCAGAACGAGCAGGCCTGGGTGCTCGGCGCCCTTCTCGCAAGCTACGCCGCCATGCAATTCCTGTTCGCCCCGCTGTGGGGACGACTTTCCGATCGCATCGGCAGGCGGCCGGTCATCCTGGTCACCATCGCGGGCACGAGCGCCTGTCTGTTGTTGCTGGGACTTTCCGATTCCATCGTATGGCTGTTCGTGGCGCGCATCGCCGGCGGCATCTTCGGAGCCAACATCGGGGTCGCGAGCGCCTACATCACCGACCTCACCGAACCCGAAGAGCGCACGCGCTGGATGGGCTTGATCGGCGCGTCGTTCGCGGTGGGTTTCACGCTCGGCCCGGTGATCGGAGGCCCGCTCTCACTGCTGGGTTATGGCGCGCCGATGCTGTTCGCCTCGGCGCTCGCGGCGACCAACTTCGTCTTCGCCGCTTCGGTCTTGCGGGAGCCCACCCAACATCGCGAAGAAGAAGAGGCTTCCGAAGGGCGCGTCCAGCTCTTGCGCCACAACGCCAGGTTGCGGCGGCTGGTGGCGATCAACTTTGTCTTCACGTTTGCCGTGTGTCAGCTCGAGAGCATGTTCGTCTACTTCATGAAGGGCCGCTTCGACTACGAACCCTGGGACGTGGCGGCCATCATGTTCTTGATGGCGCTCGTGATGATGGGCATCCAGGGCGGCGGCATCCAACCGCTGTCACGACGCTTCGGAGAAAAACGGCTGCTGATCGCGGGGGTAAGCCTCATGGCCGTCGCGTTTTTCGCAGTGCCGGCCCCATTGAGCGTACCAATCCTGCTGCTTCCGCTCGTGGTCTCGGCGGCGGGGCGGGCGATCAGCCAGCCCGCCATGATGAGCCTCGTCTCGCTCGAAGCGAGCGCACATCAGCGGGGCGTGGTGATGGGAGGCTTCCAGTCGGCCTCGTCACTCGCCCGCACGATCGGCCCGTTGATCGCGGGCGTGCTCTTCGACAGAAGCGACGCATGGCCCTTCTATTGTGCCGGCATCCTGATGATCGTCGCACTGCCACTGGTGTGGGGACTCACGCAGCACGCAACACCCGACGAAAACGCCCCCGCCTAACCCACATCATCTCCACAGCCCTTCCGGGTCGGGCTAGAGGTTCGGCCGGACCTCTAGCCCCGCAGATCCGGTTTTAGACCGCTGGTCGCCTGCGTTCGACCCCCACGGTTGAATCGGGAGTTCTCCCGATGAACTGGCTGTCTCGTTGTTCCGATTGCTTGCGAGATTGGTACTCATCATCCAACCGGGGGAGCACCCCGGTACGAGGAGCAGCTCGCCTGGACATCGGTGGTTTCACGACTGACGTCGGTATCGGGGTCGCAATCGCGACCCTGATGGCGAGTCTCGTCGCATGGACACTTGCCCGACGACGGGCGCACGGTGACGAGAGCCATCATTCCGGTCGCACCGCGGTCATCGAAGGCATGAGCGACGGCGTCCTGGTCGTCGACATGAATGATCGCCTTCTCGACTTCAACCGGGCCGCACGCGAGATTCTCGGCCTCGACGACTTCGGTACCGGCTACTCGTCCATCAACTACCTGCGCCACTTCCCGATTCGCCGACTGAAGATCGATCGATCTTTCGTCAACGACCTGATGACCGACCCCGACGCCGCAGCGCTGACGGCGGCCATCATCGCCATGGCGCACAGCCTGCGGGTCAAGGTGGTGGGCGAAGGCGTCGAGAGCGAGGAACAGGCGGCCTTCCTGCGCGAGCGCGGCTGCGAAGAACTGCAGGGCTACCTCTTCAGCCCACCCGTCAAGGCTTCGGACTTCAAGAAGTTCCTCTCACCCGAGAAGCCCGACGATGATTGCTGAGCTTTCGGGGTAGCGGCTGCATCCACGCAGGGCACAATTGCCGCGTGCCAGACGACACCGCCTCAGCTGATGTGACGACCCGCGCAATCGATGAACTCGAACGCGAGGTGCACGTCTATCTCGTGCGTCCCGAGGAAATCGCTGCAGCGAGACTGGCGAGCTATCCGTCGCTGCTTTCGGAAGCGGAACGCGCGCGTCACCAGCGCTTCCACTTCGAAGTCCACCGCAAGCTCTACCTGGTTTCTCACGTTCTCGTGCGAACGACGCTCTCGCGCTACGTGGAACACGACCCCGCGAGTTGGCGGTTCGAAGAGGGGGAGTTCGGGCGCCCCGAAATCGCCTCCGAACAGAACGCCGCGGGCTTGCGCTTCAACCTTTCCCACACCGAAAACCTCGCGGCCTGCGTCGTCGCACGGCAGCGCGACTGCGGTGTCGATGTCGAGCGCCTGCATCGCGTGCGAGACCTCGACGGTGTGGCGCGGCGCGTCTTCACGGGCCCCGAACTCGAGGACCTGAAAGGGCGCGAGGGCGACGACCTCCAGGGGCGCTTCACCGACTACTGGACCCTCAAAGAGGCCTATATGAAGGCCAGGGGAAAGGGATTCCAACTCCCCCCCGAAACCTTCACGATGCAAATCGACACAGCTTCGAACGAATCAGCACGTCTCGAAGTGGGCGACGACTTCGACGACCACGGAAGCGATTGGCAATTCGATCTACGCCGCCTCGAATACGATGACCCACCCGCCTATCGCCTGGGGGTTGCGCTGCGCACGAGCGAGCAGGGCGCGCGACCGCTCGTCATTCGCACGCCCGAACTCCCCTGAGCACCTGCTCGTGAGGGGTTTCCAAACCCGGACTCACGGCTGACACTCCGTCCGTGCGCAACTTCGATGCGCACCTCGAGCCCGTCGGAGGACCGATCATGCACGCGCCGAACATCAGCATGTGGGGCAAGGCGCTCACCGTGATGCCTCGCATCGACAAGGCCGAGTGGGACGCCCTCGACATCGTGTCGCGCTGGCTGATCGCGACGCGGTCCGCCGTCATCATCATGACCTTCACGTCGGCGGCCTTCGCGGGCCTGCTGGCTTTCAAGGCCGGCGCCTTCGACTGGACCCTGTGGCTGCTCGTGACGGCTGGGCTCTGTCTCGCCCACGCGACGAACAACATCGTGAACGACATCACCGACCACTACAAAGGCGTCGACGAGGGCAACTACTTCCGCAATCAATACGGTCCCCAGACGATCGAAGCCGGCTTCATGAGCGTGAAGCAGATGGTCACCTACGCGGTGGTGACCGGCGGAGCCGCGCTCGCGGTCGGCGCCTATCTCGTGATGCTGCGCGGAGACATTGCACTCTGGTTGCTTGCCAGCGGCGCCTTCTTCGTCCTCTTCTACACCTGGCCCCTCAAATACATCGGCATGGGGGAACCCGCCGTTCTCGTGGTCTGGGGGCCGCTCATGGTCGGCGGGGGCTACTACATCATCACGGGCGAATGGAGCAATGACGTCGCCGTGGCGAGCGTGGCGTACGCCCTCGGGCCGACAGCGGTGCTGTTCGGCAAGCACATCGACAAGCTCGACGCGGATTCCGGCAAGAAGATCCGCACCCTGCCGGTGATCCTGGGCGAAAAGCTGTCGCGCCATTCGGTGGTGGCCATGCTGCTCGCGCAGTTCATGGTCGTCGCCTACCTGGTCGCGACCGGGTACTTCCACCCGGTGATGCTCGTCGTGCTCGCTGCTGCGCCCTCATTGGGACGCATCTTCCGGGTCTATCGTCATCCACGCCCGAAGTCTCCGCCTCCCGAGTTGCCGGACGGTGTATGGCCGCTCTACTTCGTCGCCACGGCCTTCTGGTACAACCGGCGCTTCGGCCTGCTCTTCCTCGCGGGCTTGTTGATCGACGCTTCGCTCGGATAGACGGCACAGGCCGACAGCTCCTTCTCAAGTGCTTTCCACCACCGCCGATGCGGTAGGTGGTATGAAGGACGACGAGCAGCGACAATACAAGCGACACGCCTGGCGAATCCCGTGCAGCTTCCAACTGCCCGAGGGCGACCAGGTGGGTTTCGTGACCAACGTGTCCGCGCGAGGCTTCTTCATCCAGACGCGCTGCAAGGCCGAGGCCGGCTCGCAGCTCGTCGTCGTGATCGAGCACGAACCCGATCCCCCCATGCTGCTGACCGGCACCGTCGTGCGCGCGCGCCGGAGCCATCGGTCGATGAGCTCCGTCGAACAGCCCGGTATCGGGGTGAAGATCGACACCGCACCCGAGACCTTCTACCAGCTGATCCTCGACATGGAGGATAAGGAGTAGAGGCCGGGGGGCTTCTAAGGGGTTTCGTGCATCGACTCGCCGTACACCCGTGCGGTAGCCTTGCTTGACGCTGCAGCCTCGGGCGGTAGCGGGCGCACGGGGGGTCGGTGGGCAGGTCGAACTCGCGGCGGAGTGGCAGGGCTGTGAAATGGGCGCCCCGGGAATTGGGGCTGCGCCTTCAGCAGTCGATCGTCAACCGCTCTCGCTGGGTGCTCCTGGTCGCTGCGATCGTAGCCGTTGCGAGTCTCGGTGAGATCGTGGACCTGCGTCGTGGTACGCCGACGCTCCGGTTGGACCCATCGCTGGACGGCATGCTGCCGGGCGAAGACCCGGAGCGCGCCTACTACGACGCGTTCAAGGAACGCTTCGCAAGCGGCGAAGTCCTGCTGCTCGCCCTCGAAGCGGACGACCTGTTCGAGGCCGAGCACCTGACGCGCCTGGAGACGTTGTCGGCCGCGATCGAAGAACTAGAAATCGTCGATCACGTTTCGAGCTTGCCACGCTCGCTCAACATCCGGAGCGTCGACGGCGCGCTTTCGATCGAGCCCTTCTACGACGAGGTGCCCGCAACGATGGCGGGCCTCGACGATCTGCGAGCACGCGCGTTGGGTGACCCGATCTACGCCGGCAATCTCGTTTCGCGCGACGGACGCGTCGCAGTCGTGCTCGTCCACCTGTTCGATCTCCCCGAAGCAGAGATCCTCGCGAGTGGCGTCGACGCACAGCTTGCCGAACTTGCCGCAAGCCATTGGCGTGGTGGAGATTTCTGGATCAGTGGTGGGATGCGCGTCAAAGCCGAGATGAGCCGGCTGATGTTGCGCGACACGCAGGTGGTCGTGCCCATTGCCGCGCTCGTGATGGCGTTGATTGCCTTCATCGCCTTTCGCACCGTCCGGGGGGTGGTGGTTCCGCTCACGACGGTGGCCATCGCCACCCTGCTCACCCTTGCGTTCATCGCCAACGTGTACGGTGACCTCAACCAGATCACCGGTGCGATCCCGTCGGTGATGATCGTCGTCGGGTTCGCGTACTCGATGCATGTCGTCGCAGCCTACGACGACGCAGTGCGCGCGGCGGGGGCGAACGCGGGCGAGCGCCCTGCCCTCACGGCGCTTTCCAAAGTCGCCACACCGGTCATCTTCACCGGCCTGACCACGGCTGCGGGTTTCGGCTCGCTCGCGACCAGTTCGTTGACCGCGATCCAGCAATACGGGGTGGCGACCGCGTTGGGTGTGCTGTTCGCCACGTTCGCCACCCTGACCGTGGCCCCCGCCCTGCTCGACGTCTTGCCCGCGCACACGGCGCGAAGTCTTTCGACGCGCGATTCCCGCTTCAACCACAGCCTCGTGCGTCTCGCGCGGTTCGACATGGCCCACCGCAGAACGATCCTGACCACCGGCGCCGTCGTCGCTGTGATCTCGGGCCTTGGCGTCCCCAGGCTCATCGTGGGCTCCGACCTCGTGAGCAGCCTGCGGCACGACAACCCCGTACGGGCCGAATTCGATCACATCAATGAAGAACTCGAGGGCGGGAACGTCATCCAGATCGCACTCGAAACCGACCTCGTGGAAGGCTTCAAGGAACCCGCTTCCCTCGAGCAGATCGAAGCGCTTCAGCGCTGGCTCGCTACGCAGCACGACGTCGGCGGCAGTACTTCGCCCGCGGATTACATCAAGGCGCTGCATCGCGGCATCGAGGGTGGGGCGAGGGAGAAGTTCGCGATCCCCGACTCGAAGGCGCTGGTGAGCCAGCTGCTCGTCGTCGGCGCGAACGAAGAACTCGATCGCTATGTCGACCACGACTTCCAGTCGGCGCGCGTCGAAGTGCGAACCCGCGCCATGGACTCGGTCGCCGTACTCGACCTGGTCGAACGCATCGAAGCACGGCTCGACACGTTTCCCGGGCACATCGAGGCGAGGGTCACGGGCAATTCGGTCTTGATCAGCCGCACCATGGACGACATCGCAATCGGCCAGGCGAAGAGCTTGCTCGTCGCGTTCGGGATGATCTACCTGATCCTCACCTTGCTCTTCACGTCGTTCAAGACCGGTGCAATCGCCCTCATCCCCAACGCGCTCCCGGTGCTCGTCTACTTCGGCATCCTCGGTTGGTCTGGGGTGAAGCTCAATGCGTCGACGGGGCTCGTTGCCACGATCGTGCTCGGGATCGCGGTCGACGACACGATCCACCTGCTCGCACACTTCAATCGCTCGGCCAGGAACCTGGCGGACGAAAGCCGCGGCGTGATCGAAGCGTTGCGACGCGTCGGGAAGCCCGTCACATACACGACGGCCGCCCTATGCCTGGGCTTCCTCTGCCTGACGGCGAGCGAGATGCGCCCCCAGGTCGAGTTCGGTTATCTCGCCGCCGTGACGTTGCTCGCCGCGTGGCTGGTCGACGTGACCTTCACACCCGCGCTGGCCGCCCGAATGCAGATCGTGACGATCTGGGAAGTCCTCACCCTCGACCTCGGTGCTGTCCCGAACGAGAGCATCCCGCTGTTTTCCGGCTTGAGTGAAACCCAGGCGCGAATCGCGGCGTTGCTCGCTCGAATCGAACGTTTTCCGGAAGGGCACGCGGTCACCAAGAGCGGCGAGGTCGGGCGCGCGATGTACGTGGTGATCGACGGCGAGCTCAAGGCCACTGTGCATCGCGGCGATCGCGAGGTTCTGTTGCGCAAGCTCACGCGCGGCGACGTGATCGGCGAAGTCGCGCTCTTCCTGGGGACGCGCACCGCCGACGTCACGGCGCTGAGCGACGTGCGGCTACTTCGCCTCGACCAACACGACTTCGGGAACATCCAGCGGCGTCATCCGCGTATCGGTGCAACGCTGTACGCGAACCTCAACAAGGTCCTCGCTGATCGCATGGCCTCGCTTACCACGCGTACCGACACGAATGCGGTAGCCGCGGGGCGCACGCGCTAGCCCGGATTGACCCGCTTCTCTCGCTGCCAGGCGTCAACCGCGCGCTGTGCGA
This sequence comes from Myxococcota bacterium, assembly GCA_030748735.1. GTDB lineage: Bacteria > Myxococcota_A > UBA9160 > UBA9160 > UBA4427 > DUBZ01. Next base: position 21,759 of record JASMLK010000082.1, read on the forward strand.
TGCGCCACTGGTGAAAGGTGGGGTCGGACCCCGCAACATCGGGCTCGGTCATCGCGAAGCACGAACGCGGCCGGCCTTCGCACAGCGGCTTCAGGTACTGATCTTTCTGTTCCTCGGTCACCCAGTGGAGCAGCGTGTGCATGTTGCCTTCGTCGGGGTTTCCGGGATTCGTGTTGGCGGTCGGCGATCTGCGGGCGGAAGACACTACCATGGCCAGATGGATTCTCACGATTGCGGCGGGTGCGCGACCGAACGGCTGGGCGGACGACGACAGTGAAATTCCTGGTCGACCTCGCACCCATCATTCTCTTCTTCGTCGCCTACCAGCAGCGCGACATGTACTTCGCCACCGGTGTCGTGATGGTCGCGTGCGCGATCCAGGCCGTGGGGTGGCGGCTCTTCTCCGGTCAGTTCGACCGCAATCACGTGTTGGCGGTCGTGCTGGTGCTTCCGTTCGGCGGGCTCACCCTTGCCCTGCGCGACCCCATGTTCATCAAATGGAACGGCACGATCGAATTATGGATCCTGACCATCGGCCTCGTGGGTAGCCAATACATCGGCGATCGACCGCTGATCGAACGCATGCTCGGTGCGGGCGGCCTCGACCTCCCCGACGAGATGTGGCGCAGGCTCAACGCGATCTGGGCGATCTTCTTCTTCGTCTGCGGGTCCCTCAACCTCTACGTCGCATACAACTTTGCCGAAGAGACCTGGGTGAACTTCCGCATGTTCGGCTTGACCGGGCTCTCGATCGCCTTCGTCGTCTTGAACTTCGTCTGGATCATGCGAAACGCACCGCCCATCGAGGTAGAAGACGAAGGCGAAGCGAGCGACGACTCGACAACGCGCTGACCCTCAGCCCACCAACCCGTCCATCTCCGCCACCCTGCGAATCAAGTCTTCGACGCGCGAGCTGTAGCCCCACTCGTTGTCGTACCACGAGACCACCTTGGCGAAACTGCCTTCGATCATCTGCGTGAGCGGGGCATCGAAGATGCTCGAATGGGGGTTGCCCACGATGTCGCTCGAGACGATGGGCGCTTCGCTGTACTCGAGGATCCCCTCGAGCGGACCTTCGGCGGCCTGGCGCATTGCGTCATTGATTGCCTCTACCGTGGCGTCGCGTTCGAGTTCGACGGTGAGGTCGACCACGCTGCCATCGGCCACGGGCACTCGCATCGCGAGACCGTCGAGCTTCCCTTCGAGGTCGGGGATCACCTGACCGATCGCCTTCGCGGCGCCGGTCGACGTGGGCACGATGTTGGTCGCCGCGTTGCGTGATCTTCGCAGGTCGCCCGCATGCGGACTGTCGATCAGACGCTGGTCCGACGTATAGGCGTGGATCGTGTTCAGCAACCCACGCTTCAGACCGAAGTTGTCGTGCAACACCTTGGCGACGGGCGCGGCGCAATTCGTCGTGCAGCTCGCGTTGCTGATGATCCTCGAATCAGCGGTGATGACCTCGTCGTTCACACCCATGACGCAGGTGCTTTCGAGTTTGTCCTTGCAGGGCACGGTGAGAAAGACACGCTGCGCACCATTGGCCAGGTGTTGCTCCAGTTGGGCGAGCTTGCGGAACTTACCCGTCGCTTCGACCACGTAGTCGACTTCGAGGTCCTTCCAGGGGAGCTTCGCGGGGTCGCTCTCGTTCAGGATCTCGAACGAATCACCGTTGACCTGCATTCGATTGCCATCGAGGGTGATCTCTCCGGGGTATGTGCCGTGGATCGAGTCGTATTGGAAGGCGTACTCGAGGGCTTCTGGACTCGACAGGTCATTGACCGCGACCACGTTGAATTCGCCGTGCAGTTTCGCGAGGCGCACGATGGTGCGTCCGATGCGGCCGAAGCCATTCACTGCAATCTTTGGGACCGCCATGGTCGTTGTCTCCTCGAATGTATCGGGTTTGCGATGAATCGGATCGATGCGCCAACAGGCCTTCGCCAACTTCGAGCGGCGGTCCGAAACGACATCCTTTGCGGGGCAATGCTCTGTGGCCTGATGATAGGCGCAAGCAACGTCGCCCACGCGGCCGATGGCACATTTGACATGCACTTCGATCGCGACCGGAACGCCGCGACGGGATGCACGGTGGCGAGCGCAGACGGCCCCATTCCCGGCATCGAGCTACGCCTTCGCACCACCGTCGACCTCATGACCGAAGAGGTCGTCTCGATCACCCACGCGAGCTGCGTCGATGGGGCGTTCGGAGCCGAAAACCCGGTTTCGAGTGGTGCCACGCCACCATGGGACGTCGTCACGGGCGGCGGCATCATGTTGATGCACGACATCCACCCCAACACCGTGGCCGAGCTTCCAGCCGTGATCAGCGCGATGCGCGCGGCGGGCGCCACCTTCGTGCACCTCGACGACCTGATCCTCTTCCCGATCTTGAACGGCAACGTGAACCCGCCCGAGCCCCCGGCCTGCTGCGACGGGACGGTGAACTGACCGGAGCTGGTTGCGCTCCGGCTCCCGCCTCGGCAGTAGACGCGGCGCCGGCACTTCGGGATCATCTTGGGATGGAAAGCCTCCCGAGCAGATCCCTCGCCATGGTGCTGACGGACCTGCGCAAGCTCGAGCCGCAGGACCTTCCGCTTCCCGAGATCGGGCACGACGACGCACTGCTGCGCATCGAAGCCTGCGGCATTTGCGGCAGCGACTACGAGCAGTTCGAAGGTGTGCTCAATACGCCGACGCCCGTCGTCCCGGGCCATGAACCGCTTGGCGTGATCGCGAAGATCGGCGACGGCGCAGCACAACGCTGGGGTGTCGATGTCGGCGATCGGGTCGCGGTCGAAACGATGCTCTCATGTCGCTTCTGTCCGATGTGCCTGGCCGGCGACTATCACCTCTGCACGTCGCGGCGCATCTATTCCTACATCCCGCTTTCGGACGCGCCGGGGCTCTGGGGTTCGTACGCGGAATTCATGTACCTCGCCCCGAATTCGGTCGTGCACAAGATCGACCCCGAGCTGCCACCCGAAGTCGCGGTGATGTTCAATCCGCTCGGTGCCGGTTACCGCTGGGCGGTGGAGATCCCCAAGACGGGCCCGGGCGACACGGTGGTGATCCTGGGCCCCGGACAGCGCGGGCTGGCATCGGTGCTGGCCTGCCGCGATGTCGGCGCCCAGCAAATCATCGTGACGGGCCTCGAGGCAGACCGCGACAAGCTCGCGCTTGCACGCGAGTTCGGCGCCGACGCGACGATCGACGTCGAAAACGAAAACGCCAAAAAGCGCATTCGCGAACTCACGAACGGACGCGGGGCCGACGTGGTGGTCGACGTTTCGTCGTACGCCACCGCACCCGTCGCCGAATCCCTCGACTACGCCGCGATGGGGGGCACGGTGGTGCTCGCCGGTGTGAAGGGCTTCAAGACGATCCCCGACTTCATCTCCGACAAGATCGTGATGAAGGAGATCGCGATTCGCGGCGCCATCGGCGTGACGGCCAGCGGCTACCAGAGCGCGATCCGGCTGATCGAGTCTCGCTCCACCCCGATCGCCCGCATGCACACCCACGACTTCCACCTGCGAGACGCCGAACTCGCGATCCGCACCCTCGCGCGTGAGATCAAGGGCGACGAATCCATCCACTCCTGTCTGCTGCCCGACACCGACTGAGCTTGGAAGCCACCTGAGACTTCGAGAGGCGTTTTTGTCGTGTCTCACGTGATTTCGTTCGCGCGGACGGGGCCGCTCGAATTTGCGCGCGCTCTTCGTACTGGGTGGGGCGGACAGCCTCGCACGTGAATTGCGCGCTCGTGTGGCACTTTTTATGTGGAGCTGCACCCGCACGATGGGGTAGCTTCACATAATCCCGCTGAGACTATCGCGAAGCGAGGCTGATTCGCCTCAGTGCTCATTCGCTGGAGACACGACAAAAATGGACGTGAACAACTCGGATAGCAAAAACAGCTTCTGGAAGCGCGTTGCACTGATCTCGCTCGTCGCGAGCCTGGCCGCGTTGATGGCTGCGCCCGCATTCGCGCAGCACCGGCGTGGTGACCGCGACAACGATCGTCCGCGGCTCAACATCGACCTCAGTGGTGATCGCGCAGACCGACGCGAGGCACGACGCGAACGGCGGCAAGAACGCCGACGCATTCGTCGCCCGGTTTCGAGCGTTCCCGAACCCTCGGCCGCTCTGCTCTTCGCCGGTGGTGGCCTGATCGTCGCCCAGGCGATCCGCATGAATCGCCGCAAGAAGAAATAGGCGCGCGAGATTGATTCACTGAAAGCCCCGCTCGGCTCGTGCCGGGCGGGGCTTTTTCGTTTTGGTCGTTCATCGAGGCGGGTTCCGCGTCGCGACGAGTCCCTCTCGCCGTGATGTCGACAGCCCATTGAAAAACCCTTCGGTCGCCATCCGCAACCCTTCGACCCGGCCTCTGCGTTGCGCAACAGCGGCCGTAGCCGTGCTACGCCCACTGTCACACGCCTTGATGCCGAGCCGATTGACTACGGCTGGCTCGGTCACGGTTCTTCGACGAGCTGTTAAGCTCCGCAGCCATCACCGCGAACGCGATGCTCGCGAGAGGGTTTCGATTTGGAAGAGAATCCCGGCACTGGGACGGGGCGCCCAGGGCGCGGCGCAGACATCGGGACGAAGCCGGGCGGTGAACGCGAGGCGGTCGCCCGCATCATCGCGAACCAGCGCAGCCTGATCGTCCGGCTCTATGCGCGGATTCGCTTTCTGATCCTCCGCCAGACCTTCTTGCAGGAGATCGGCCAGTACCTGCCGCGGCAAGGGCGGGTGCTCGACCTCGGCTGTGGCTTCGGGCTCTTCTCCCTCTATTTCGCGCTGGACGCTCCCGAAAGGAGAATGGTCGGGGTCGATCTGAATCGAGATCGAATCGAAGCGGCCAACGAGTGCGCGAAGAAACTCGGCGTCGGCAACGTCGACTACACGGCACAAAACGCACTCGACTGGCAGGGGCATGGACAGTTCGACGCGATCTTCATGCTCGACCTGATCCACCATCTCCCAAAAGAGGAAGTCGAACCCTTCCTTTTACGCGTTGCCGAGCTGCTGGCAGCGGGCGGCACACTCCTGCTGAAGGACGTCTCCGACCGGCCCCGCTACAAGATGTGGTTCACCCTCCTGCTCGACCGCCTGATGGTCGGCGCAGAACCGATCCACTACTGGCCGCCTGCAGAACTCTGTGCCCTGGTGGAACGCCTCGGCTTCACGGTAAAGCGCCACACGATCAACGACTTCCTGCCCTACCCCCACATGCTCTATGTCTGCACCCGTGCGGGGCAATCGCGACGCGACCAGGAGCCTGACCCGCGAGAGCGGAGGTCGCCATGTCCGAGATCATCGACTTCGAAGCGTTTCACCGCGACGAACTCCCCAGCAGGCTGACGTCGTCATCGAACTCACCCCCGAACAATGGTCGGGGGTCGTGCGCGAAACCCTCACCGCGCCCGGCCTTCTCTACAGCGGCAAAGCGAAAGGCCTGAAGGGCAACGCGATCGGCTTCGTGACCTTCGATCCACGGCTGCGAAGACGGGCAGATCGAACATCTGTCCAAGGTCGCCGGTCGCATGAGCGAGCCCGACGAGAGCGACTGAGCGATCAATCGCGCACGAGTTCGAGAAGCGAAGCCTCGCCCGGCACTCCGACGCGCAGCGGGAAACCGTAGAAGCCGGTGCCGCGGTGGACGTAGAGGCGGTTCGATCCGCGCGCGAAGAGGCCGTGGTCTGGCCAGGCGCTGCGCGACAGAACGGTCCAGTCGAGGCCGAAACTCACGAGGCCGACTTGACCGCCGTGGGTGTGACCCGAAAGCACGAGGTCGACCGCACCGGGCTCGATGTCCCGAAAGCCGAGCGGGTCGTGCAGCATGAGCAAGCGCAAGTGCCCTTCTACACGGGGGTGAGCCGCCAGCAGGTTCGTGAGGTGTTCGGCGCGGCCGTGCCAGACATGATCGGCGCCGATCAACTGAACGGGACCGGCGGGAGTCTCAGCGATACGCGCATCGTCGATCAGCAGATCGATCCCGTTGCGCAACAGGCCGGCGCGCACTTCTTCGGGTGCTTCATGGTCGTGATTGCCAAAGATCGCGTAGCAGTCCCCCTCGCGTTCGCGCAGCGCTTCCAATGCTTCGAACAATGCGCCGGGCGTCCCCATGCTTTCCATCGTGAGAAAGTCACCCGTGAGCAAGACCAGATCGGGGTCGTGTTCGAGCAGGCTGGAAACGATGCTGCGAAGTGAACGAACCGATTGCCAGGGGCCGAGATGGGGATCGGTGATCTGCACGATCCGCAGCGGGCGGGTTTCGAGAGGAGGCGGTTCCACGCCGCGATGTCGTTCGACGGGGGCGCGTTCGACCGTGGACGGGCCGTCGTCGCCAAGACGCACGCGAACGACTTCGGCGACCGGGCGCGTCGACGTCACGACGGACAGGCACGCCAAGACCGGCGGGAGCAGGTCGAGCCACGCCAGCGCGAGCAGGCCACTTTCGTAGTCGAGGGCCGCGAAGACGAGCCTCAACGGAAGCCACACGAGCAGCCACGCGATCATCATCGCGCCGGCTGCGATCGTCACCTGCCCCGGAACACTCACGAGCGCGCGAAACCAACGCGAGCGCATCTGGGCCCGCACGAGATGCGAAAGGTGAACGCCCGCGACGACCACGGCGTAGAGGGCGAGACCGCGGAAGGCCGGGAGCCAGTCCGCGCTGAACCAGGTCTCGAGACGCCCCTCGCCGACGATCACCCCCGGCATCGAAAGCAGGAGCACGACCGAGACGAATGCCGCGTAGGTCTTCCCTCGAACCCGCAGCGCGTAGAGGGGAACCCCGACCACGACGGCGGCGATCAGCAGGTAGAAGACAACTTCGAATGTCACGCGCGCGCAGGGTAGCGGATCTGCCTGGCGGGCCGCGCACCTTCGCCCCAAGCCGGACGAGTGCCAACCGCGGAGCTAGGGTTTCGCGCATGTCCAACCTCGAATATGTAACCATCGCACTCGCCATCGCGAGCCTCGCCGCCGCCGCGTATGGTGCACGGCTCTTGTTGCAGCGGCAGCGACGCAAGAACTACGTCGTGCGCGAGCTCCCCGACTTCTTGACGCCCGAGGAGTGCGATCGAATCATCGATCTCGCGAAGCCCCTCATCCAGAAGAGCATGATCGTGCGCAAGGGCGAACAGAAGTCGAACCACACGCTACGGACCAGCAGTACGGCGTTCCTGAAGAACACGAACGACGCGATCGTGAAGCGGGTGAAGCGACGCATCGCCGAAGTCACCGAGACCGACCTGCACTGTCAGGAACCCCTCCAGGTGACCCACTACGATGAGCACGAATACTACGTGCCGCATCAGGACGCTCTCGGGTCTGGCGGGGCAGAGACGGGCGAAGCGGGAGACCGCTACTGCACGCTGATCGTCTACCTGAACGACGACTACGGCGGGGGATGCACGTGCTTCTACAGGATCGGGGCACGCGTCAAGCCCGAACGCGGCAAGGCCGTGTTGTTCTACAACCTGACCGACGACGGCAGCAAACCGCACCCGCTCTCGCTGCACGGCGCCGAACCGATCACCCACGGCGAGAAGTGGCTCGCCAACCAATGGATTCGGTTGCGTCCCTATGGCGGCGCAAACCGCAAAGCACGGCGCGCCAAAGCGCGCGCGAAGTAGCGAGGAAGTCATCGTCATGGCCGACGTCGAAGAAACGAACGCCCCCGAATTCATGAACGACATGGGCATGCGCTCGGGCGCTGTCGTGGACGGTGAATCGATGCTCGAACTCGAGCTCGCCCCGGGCCACATGAGTCGCGCTGATCGCGCCCACGGCGGCGTTCTGTTTTCGATGCTCGACAGCGCACTCGGTCGTGCAGTGCTCTCGCACCTGCCCGAAGGCCGCGGCTGCGCGACGGTCGAGATGAAGATCAACTACTTCCGCCCCGTGCAGCACGGAACGATCATCGCACGCGGCCGCATGAAGGAAATGACGAAGAGCCTCGCCTACGCCGAGGGTGAGATCACCAACGACGAAGGCAAGGTACTCGCACGCGCCTCCGGAACGTTCTTCCTGACCAGGACCATGCAGCAGTCGGAACGAGAACGCGTGTAACGAAGCGACATGAACAGGAGCATTGCATGACCACGGCGAACTGTTGGAACGACAAGAACGAATACGACTTCCGCAAGCTCTGCGACGACCTGGTTCGTCTGCTGCGCATTCAGGCCACCCCCGTTGGCATGAAGCGATTCAAGACGGTGGCCGAGCTCGACGAGATTCCGCGTCTTCGTCGTGTCGACCCGTCGACGAAGCTCGCAACCGACCAGATCGTCGGCCAGGCGCGCTGGATCGGTTACACGTTGGGCGTCACGATGGAAAACCTGATGGGCCCACAGTGTGGAGCGGTCGTGGGCCTGCATCCGCCCGACGAGGAATGGCTGTCGGGCAACCAGTTCAATGGCGTCTGGTACGGAAGCCTCGAAGACAGCGCCGCGCATCAACGCGCGATGGACTGCGCGAGCTATGGCGAATACGAGGCGCTGGTCGTTTCGCCGCTGGTCTCGGGGCGGATCGACAACCCCGACATCGTTCTCGTCTACGCGACCCCCGGCCAGATGATCACGCTGATCAACGGCTATCAGTACGTCGACTACAAAAAGTGCGAGTTCAGCGTGGTGGGCGAAAGCGCGTGTGCAGACAGCTGGGGGCGCGCGCTGAAGACGGGCGAGCTCTCGGTTTCGATTCCCTGCTACGCGGAGCGGAAGTTCGGCGGTGTTCAGGACGACGAACTCCTCGTCGCCATGCCGCCAAGCGACCTGCCCAAGATCGTGGAAGGCCTCGAAGCGTTGAGCCGAAGCGGTCTGCGCTACCCGATCCCGAATCACGGCATTTCGCTCTCGCCAATCGCGAGCATGGCGCAAAGCTACGGCTCGAAGTAACGGACGACCGGTCGAGTCGCGAGGTGTGACTCGATCTCCTTCATGAGGCTCGCGTTGCGCGGTTCTTCGAGGACCGCGTCGATCAGGGCGGCGTTTTCGTCCGCTTCGCGCCGACGACGCTCCATCGCTTCGTCCGACACCGGGCGCGGCGATTCGATCAGCGAGGGGTCGCCCATGACGCGGCTGCGATCGAGGGGGGCGCGGTGGAAGGCCAGCTGATCCTCTTCCAGCTCGAAGCCCAGCCCCTCCATCAGCTCGCCCAGGGTGGCTGCGGGGTCGGCCGCGAGATTCTCGTAACGGACGAGGGCGCCGCCGATGTCGTCCACCAGCCCCGCGAGGCGCTCGTGGGACGCCCTTGTGTCGCCCAGAAAGGCCTCGAGGGTCGCCCGCGAGAGCGCTGCGTCGTCATGCCCCCACCAACGCCGGGCCCCTTCGAGCTTCGACAGCAGGCAGTGGATCGGGTCACGCTGGATCCAGATCACGCGGGTTGCACGATTTCGCGCCAGCGAGCGGGCCGAATCGAGCGCCCACTGTGTCGTTTCGTCGTTGGTGGTGGTCTCCTTGAAACCCGTCACCAGGGAGGGGGAAATCGGCGTGCCGGCGAAGCGATCCAGCATCTGGCTGCGAAAGGCGTCGAGGGTCTCGGGAACCGCGGGGCGTGACCGCGGCGAAGCGTTCCACGGCTCATAGAAGAGGTGAAATCGAGAGTGCCGATCGATCAGGGTCGTAAGCAGCGTGGTGCCACTTCTGGGCAGGCCCAGAACGACCACACACGCCGGTCGCGACTCGCTCGACTGCATTGAAGAAACCCCTTTCGGCTGCCCGCTCGCGATTGAGTGTAGCCGGCCCGCTTTCTTACAGTGAAGGCCGCGCATCCGAGCAGAAGCCTCATGAAAGGACGAAGGAATGGATCTCGAACTGCAAGGCCGCACAGCAGTCGTGACGGGAAGCCATCGCGGCACCGGGAGCGCCATCGCGGCTGGCCTGGCGAGCGAGGGAATCCACGTCTTCGTCCATGGTTTCGAGGAAGGCCAGGCCGACCCGATCGTCGAGGAGATCCGATCGGCGGGACACCAGGCCGAAGCGGCCTTCGGCGACATCACCTGCGACGAAGGAAGCGAACGACTCGTTCAGCAGTTGAGTGAACGCGGTCGTCCGATCGACATCCTGGTGAACAACTACGGGGTCGCTGAAGGCGGCAAGTGGATGCGGTCGACGAGCGTTGACTGGGCCGACATCTATCAGAAGAACGTCATCTCCGGCGTTCGCCTCACCAACGCCCTGGCGCCCGGGATGAAAGATCGCGGCTGGGGCCGGATCGTCTGGCTGGGCACGGTGGGTGCGCTTCGACCTGCCGCGCGCATGCCGCACTACTACGCTTCGAAAGCCGCACTCGCGAACGTATGTCTGAGTCTCGCGAAGGAACTCAGCGAAACCGGTATCACCGTGAATCTCGTATCCCCCGGCATCATCTCGACCCAAGAGGTGAAGGCCGCCATCCGAAGCCGCGCCGAGAAAGAGGGCTGGGGCGACGACTGGAACGTGATCCAGCAAAAGGCCATGGAAGGCATGTTCGAAAACCCGGTCGGGCGCTTCGCCGAACCGCGCGAAGTCGCGGACCTCGTGGCGTTTCTGTGCAGTCCCCGGGCGGCATACATCAACGGTTCGACGCTTCGAATCGACGGGGGCGCGGCGGATGTCGCGGTCTAGCGGCCCGACGAGACGACAAGCGAGTGAATGACGCAGTGCATGCCGTAGTACGGCACTTAGCGAGGCTGGATTCCCGCAGATAGTGTTCGCATCCAGCACGCAACACACGTGATCAAACGAACGACTACTCCACCATCCCCCGACTGAAGCGAAGATCGCGGCGAAGCAAGCCAGATCAGAAGAAACGAACGACCTGCTGTGGGACGAGATGACCGTCGCCACACGGCGTTCCTTGCGGCTTTTTTGGGATACGTCCCCGCGCCACTTCAGCGCGCTGGTCGTCGCGTCGGGCAGCTGCTATCCGCAGACCAGCTCGCGATGGCACCATTGATTCCATGGCTCGGCCTGTTCGCTGGCATCATGCTTCTGAGCGGGACTCTCCAGGCGATCAAGGGCTACGTCGAGTCGATTCTCGCGTTCGACCTGGACCGCGTCATTTCGCGCCAGATTCTCGAGCACCGGTTGTCACTCGACGTCTCGTTCTACGAGACCCCCGAGACCCACGACCTGCTACAACGCGGTTCCAAGTTCGCGAGACGAGAGTCCCTGCGCTTCATCATGCAATTGCAGAAGGCGCTGAACGGATAGATTCAGCGATTCGCGTCGCGGATCGCGAGCGCTTCCCTGAGCTGTCGCTGAATTTCGGCATCGTTGGGAACGAGTTCGGCGAGGCGGGCGAAGTAGGCGAGAGATCGGTCGATGTCGCGGTACAGATAGTGAGCCGCGAGCAGTCCCACCGGCTCCGGATAGTCGGGATCGATCTGCATGGCCGCTTCGGCCTGTTCGACCAGGCGGGCTTCGAGCGATTCGCTCTTCACGAAGCGCAGCTTCTCGTTCGCCCACAACGCCGCGTGGTAGAGGTGCGCCGCGCGGTCTTCTATCGGGTGTCGAAATACGTTCGCCGCGATCGGGTTCACGACTGCAAGCGCGAGCAACCCCGCGACACCGGTGGCAAGCCCCAGCCCCACTCGCCTTTCCCGAGCGCCACCGCCCTCGGCTTCCGCCCCCGTCCATCGCGACCACAGGATGCTCACCATCCAACCCGCATAGGGAAGCAGAAGAAACATCGCGGGCACCCGGTACCGCGCGGTCGGAAAGAAGATCAGCATCCCCAGCAGGTGCGCCAGAGCCACCTGCGCGGGAAAGCGCGCATCGTCGGCTTCGCGCGGAACGGCATCGTGCTCGCGGAAGGCCATCACGACGCCGAGGAAGACCAGCGGAATCAGCAGCCCAGCGGGAAAGGCAAAGACCGTCCACCCCGCGACCTTCGCCTCGAAGAGGAACCAGCGAAGAAGCGACGAGTCGTCGCGCAGTGGATAGATGGGGAAGTTCCGCTTGGCTTCGTGGCCACCGATCGTGATCAAGAACTTCTGCAGTGTCGAGCCGCACAGCGCCAACGGGGCCTCGACCCATTCCTCCACCGCACGCCGCAAGAAGAAGCGATTCATCTCGGCGGGCTCCTTCGCCCCACTCGTGTAGGGATCACGAAACAACTCGCCCCATTCATACCCCCCGCGCCGCCCGAGCGTTTCTTCGAGATCGCGGTGGTTGCCGAGATAGAGGTTGATGCCGGCGTTGTAGGAAATGAAGACCGGCTCACCCGCGGCCAACGAATTGCGAACACTCACCGCCAGGGGAGCCAACGTCGCAACGACCAGGAAGATCGCGACCAGGCCGCGCGTGCTGCGCTCGCGGTTCCCGCCATTCCTCACGAGGTCGTAGACGAAGACCGGGAGGGTGAAGATCGCGAGCCCGTGGGTGACGATGGCGGCACCGAGCAACAACCCGGTCCAAGCCAACCACCCAACCGAGCCGCTCTCCCGAAAGCGCAGCCAGGCGAGCACCGCCAGCAGATCGAGCAGCGCCGTCACGTTGGCGGGCAGTGGTTGTGCATCGAAGAGCCAGAAAGGCGCGTAGATGACCGCAACCAGGCCCGTGACCCAGCCGGCCGTCACACCAAACAGGCGCTCACTCAAGCGAAACACCAGAGCGCAGTTGAGCGCACCGATCGCAATGTGGAGCCAATGCACGGTGTGGAGGTTGTTGCCGAAGACGGCCTGGAAGGCGGAAAGCAACAACGGATAGAGGGGAGCCTGCCAGTAGGGTTCGAAGGGTGCGGTGCCTTCGACGATCTGCCGCGCAAGCTGATAGTAGGTACGCGCGTCGGAGACGCGGAGATTGCCGAGGTAGGAGTGATCGCGCAGCTCTTCGACGAACGCGTAGCGGAGCGCGAAGGCCGCGAGGAAGATCAGTCCTGCGCCGAACGCTCTTCCGAAAGCCTCACGTTCGTGTGGCGCGCGCTCTTCGTTGTCCATCGACTGCGCACGGTAACACGCGAACGCTGCATCGAGAAAACCACAGCCCCATTCGCGACAGCAGGCGGTGGCGGGCGCAGCCCGCGACGCGAAGGTTGCCGCGAAGGCGCACGCAGAATGCGCGCGAACGCGAGGGTGACCCCCGAAACCGGCGGACCGGCTCCGGGGGCGCCACACGCGTCATCGCGCAAACGCTGGTGCTGTCTAGTTGAGCAGCGACAGCGCCGACTGCGTCGACACATTCGCCTGACTCAACACCGAAACGCCGGCCTGCTGGAGCACCTGGTTTCGTGTGAGTTCGGCGGTTTCACTCGCGAAGTCCACGTCGCGGATTCGCGATTCGGCCGCAGCCGTGTTCTCGATCGCGATGGCGAGAGACCGAATCGTCGATTCGAGTCGGTTCTGCACCGTACCGAAGGAGGCACGCAGGCTCGCGACCTGGCTGATGGCGCTATCGAGGGTGCCCAACGCACTCTGCGCGGCACCCGCCGTCGTCACGACAGTCGTGCTCGTGACCCCGACCGCACTCGCGGTCGCGTTGACGCTGCTCACCGAGATCCGGTCACTCGCCGTATTCTCTGTGCCGATCTGGAAGGTGATCGACGAATTGCCATTGAGCAGCAGTCGGCCGTTGAACTGCGTCACGCTCGCGATGCGCGTGATCTCCGACGAGAGATCCTGGAACTCCGTGTTGATGGTCGTTCGCTCGCTCGACCCCAGGGTTCCGTTGGCGGCCTGGACCGCCAGCTCCCGCATACGAATCAGAATGCCACTGGTTTCGTTGAGGGCGCCTTCCGCGATCTGCAACAGCGAGATCGCGTCATTCGCGTTTCGCTGTGACTGTCCGAGGCTCCTCACCTCGGCACGGAAGTTTTCAGAAATCGCCAGGCCTGCGGCGTCGTCGGCGGCTCGGGTAATCCGAAGACCTGAAGACAGTCGCTGCAGTGACTTGGCGAGGCGATCTGTCGTGTTGACCAGATTGCGCTGCGCGTTGATTGAAGCAATGTTGTTATTGACTCGTAGACCCATGGCGAGTCGTTCCTCCTTGAGGTTCGCCTCCCCGCCGTTCCTTGGCGGAGATTCACGTGTGGGCCCACGCCGGCTCGTATTTCAATCGGGGTGGGCGAGCCTTGTCAGTGCAAGGGGGATGCCAGGGTGGAACACAATGGGGAATGCGAATCAGCCAGATGCAAGTCCACTTCTCGCTTCTATCGCCAAAGTGCAAGTCGAGTTGGCTTCACCTCACTATCGAGATTGATTCTCGACAATGCGATGTGCGAGTTGGAATCGTTGTTTCAAGCTGAAGGCACTGGAACTTCGCGATCTGAAACGGAGTCGTGTTCTCGAAAGCCATCTCGGAACGCGATCACGAGATCAGAAGCGGAACGTCCACGAAACCTTCACCGCACCTTCGGCGCGCGTCGATCGCATGCGGCTCTCACCCGGATCTTCGATCCAGTCGTAGTTGAAGATCAGATAGAGATCGTTGCCCGATTCGATCTCCCAGCGGAAGATGCTGCTATGACCCATCTTCTCCGAGCCGTTGTCGTACCTGAACCATCTGGTTCGCGATCATCGAATCGGACCGGCTGTCGGTCATGCGGACCCCGACGTAGAGGAAGCGGCCGTCGTGCAGGACGCGAACCACTGTGCCTTCCGTTGGGGGAGCACCCTCGTCGGGAATGACCTGACGGAATGAATCCTCGGCCCTGGCGTGCGACCACGCTTCGTCGTCGAGCTGGCCGTCGATCTCGATCTCGAGGTCCGTCCGCTTCACCTGGTAGGACTTGCGCGAGCCGGCAGACGCGGCGCCCTCAGCCACGAAGCCCACCGCAACCCCCAACACGAGCGCAAGGCGCCAGGCCTTCGCGAAGGGCGGCACGAGACTGGCGAACCCACCGAAAGCAACGGGAAAGCGAAAGCACATCATGGCGCGGCGCACTCTAGCTGCCCTCATCGTTTCCTGCGGCTCACTTTGCGTGAAACGCAGGCTGGCCGGATCGGGAGTGCAACCGCGGAGCCCGCGGCAGCCCCAGAGACGCGCGGTGACACTCGGTTGTGGGCTGCATCCCTTTCCGGCACGCTTTCCTGCCCAGCCCATCACTACTGGGGTAGCGAACTCTACTTCGTGCCCCGAGACGGACATCCCCGTCACGTCGATCCACTGTGGCCCCTGTGGAACGTGCTCGACCTGACGCCGGAAGGACGCGGCGACTTCTTTCCTTCACTCGAGTACTGACCCGCAACACCACTCTGCAACGAGCGCCCGTTTCGCAACCAACCTCGCTCCACCCCCCGGAGGCCGCGTGATGATGAAACCCGTCGAAGCTGCAGCTCGCGTCCCCCTCGACTGCAAGTCCTTGCTGCCGGCCTACGAAACGGTACGCGCGGCAACCGAATCGCTTGCAGCACCGTTGTCACCCGAAGACCAATGCCTGCAGTCCATGGTGATGACCAGTCCGACGAAGTGGCACCTCGCCCATGTCACCTGGTACTTCGAGACCTTCATTCTCATGGGCACCGAGGGAATGCACGGAGGTGGGTACAAGCCCTTTCACCCCGACTTCGCATTCCTCTTCAACTCCTACTACAACAGCGTCGGCCCGATGCATGCACGACCGCAGCGCGGAATGCTCTCCCGCCCGACCGCCGCGGAAGTCCTCGCATACCGCGAAGTCGTCGACGCCGAGATTCACTCGCTGCTCGTCTCGGGGCGAATCGACGACGATCCCGAACGTCGTGGCCTGCTGCAACTCGGCCTTCATCACGAGCAGCAGCATCAAGAGTTGATCCTCACCGACATCAAGCACGCGCTCTACGCGAACCCGATGTTGCCCGCCTATTGCCCCCCCCGACCGCTCCCCAACCCGCCCGCGCTCACCTCACACGAATGGGTCCAGTATCCAGAGGGTCTCGTCTCGATCGGACACGAGGGCGATCGTTTTGCATTCGACAACGAACGCCCCCGGCATCGCGTGCATCTCGAAGCCTACGCTCTCGGCTCGCGCCCGATCTCGTGCGGGGAATACCTCGACTTCATGGAAGACGACGGCTACGCGCGTGTAGAGCTATGGCTTTCCGAGGGTTGGGACACGATTCGCAGCGAAGGCTGGAACGCGCCTGGGTACTGGTTCCGACGCAGTGACGACGAGCCATGGCAGGTCCAGACCCTGCACGGCCCCCGCGGTGTCTTCGCCGACGAACCCGTCACCCACGTGAGCTTCTACGAGGCCGACGCCTTCGCGCGCTGGGCCGGAAGCCGCCTCCCCACCGAAGCCGAATGGGAAACCGCCGCCACGGGGCATCCGATCGAAGGCAACTTCGTCGAACGCGGCTACCTGCACCCGCGCTCGGCCGAGGCAAACGGCGATGGCGAACACCAGCTATATGGCGACGTCTGGGAATGGACAGCCAGCCCTTATGTCGCCTACCCGGGATTCCGCGCCCCCGAAGGACCGGTCGGCGAGTACAACGGCAAGTTCATGTGCAATCAGTTGGTGTTGCGGGGAGGCTCGTGCGCGACAGCGCAGTCCCACATGCGCCCCAGCTATCGCAACTTCTTCCAGGCCGAAACGCGTTGGCAGTTCAGCGGGATCCGACTCGCGCAAGATC
>JASMLK010000083.1 GCA_030748735.1 Myxococcota bacterium
GGGCGGGGGAGCCAGATCGAGGTGACGCGACCGGCCGGGGGCTCGCTCACGGTCGTGATATCGCCACCCATGTTATTCACGATATCACCCACCAAGCGGGCGTGCTCGGGCGCGGCCAGGGCCTCTCCAGCTGCATCGGCAGCTGGCTCCTCAGCATCGCCATCGCCGGAGGTCGGGTGCGGTGTTCCCGGGTCGACGACCGAGATCAACACACCCGGGCCGGCGTCGCCTTCGACGTTGCGGCCCAGCAGTCCGAGGACGCTCCGGGACGACGAATCCGACAAGCGCTGGCGCAACAGCCTCACGAGCGCGGTTTCGAGGAGCGTCGGGTCGCCGAGCGCCGTATCGAGCTTCGGGTCGATCAACAGATCGAGCCGACATCGGGCCTTGCTGACTTCGGTCGCGAGACGGTCTTCCACCTGCCGAAGCACGCGCGCCGGAGCCATGCTCTCGGTGCAGACCTTCGCGCGGCCGCCGCAAAGGATCGTGTGGAGTCCTTCGCTCCACTTGCGCGCGCGCACGAGGGCCTGCGTGCCGCGCTCGACGAGATCGCGAAATCGCTCGTGCCGACGTCCGCCGGTTGCTTCGAGGAGCTCTTCGAGGCACGCGGTCGTTTCGTCGAGGGGTTCCTGGATCTCGCGGTGGAAGTCGAGCAGACGCGAGTCCATGCTCGGCTCGTCGGTGAGCTGCATGATCACACCGACACGGCTCTGTTCGTGCTGGATGGGTGACGCGAGTGCGAGGTAGCCATGTCCCGCTTCGCGCAGTCGGAACTTCACGCTCTCCCCGGTCGAACACACCTCGGCCACGGCGGTGAGTACCGCTTCGCGCCCGCCACCCGCAAACAGCAATGCGAGTGGCTGGCCCTGCGGCAGCTCGCCATTCGGACACAGGTCACGCACGAACGCCTTGTTGGCGAACACGACGTTGCCTTCCGGGTCACCGACCAGGATCGGTACATCGAGGAAGTCGAGCAGGGACTGTCCCTGGACATCGCTCAAAGGTCTGACCTTTCGCTGTTCATGCGCTGGCCGCGCTCGGCTGCATTTCGACGAGTCCGACGTCGATCAGCTTGCGCGTGGTTCGCAGGGCTTCGAAGCTGTCCATGCCCGAGACCGTGACGAGGTTCTCGAGATCCGTCACACCGTCGAGCAGGCTGAGCAGGAAGCCCGCGTTGGCGGGCAGGTTGTGTTTCGTGAGTTCGCTTGCGTCAGCCATCACGACCGGCACGCCGGTGAGATCGCCGATCGTGACGAGGTAGTCGCGATAGAGCGCACTGCGCACCAACTCGATCGTCGCTTCGCGTTCGAGCGAAAAGCAGGCCCCGTCGATCGATCGCGACAGCAACTCGAGGGCTTCTTCGAGTTCTCCCTTGGCGAGCTGCCGGCGAGCTTCCGCCCAGGCGTCGTCGCGCGCGCGTTCGCTCTTGCGCTCGGGCACCGACTCCTCGCGCGGCACGCTGCGGCGATCGGCTGTCTGAATGAAGTCGAGCGCCTCGGTGTGATCGGGGTCGATCGCGAGCACCTTCCGCCAGGCCGCGATCGCGCGTCCCACTTCGTCTTCACCGTACGCGTCGAGCCCCTCCTGGAGCAGCGCCGCGATTTCTTCGAATCGGCCTTCCGACATGTCCGCCGGCTACTCCTTGAGCTCGACCTCGTAGAGCTCGTTCTCTTCGATGATCTGGCTGATCTCTTCGTCGGAGAGCGTGCCCGTGGCGTTGACGGTGATCGACTGTTCCTTGCCGGTCGCGGTGTCTCGCGCCGACGCACTCACGATGCCGTTGGCATCGATGTCGAAGCTGACCTCGATCTCGGGCTCGCCCTTGGGCGCGGGGCGAATGCCCGAAAGCACGAACTCGCCGAGCAGATCGTTTTCGAGGGTAATGTCGCTCTCGCCCTGGAGCACGCGAATCTTCACCGCCGACTGGTCGTCGCGCGTGGTCGTGAAGATGTGCGCCTTGCTCACCGGCACCGTCGTGTTGCGGTCGATCAGGCGCGCGAAGTGACCACCGAAGGTCCCGATGCCGAGTGAAAGCGGCGTCACGTCGAGCAGCAGGACGTTGCCTTCTTCCTCGACCAGCGAAGAGCCCTGGATGGCCGCACCGAGCGCCACCACCTCGTCGGGGTTCACGCCCTTGTGCGGTCGCTTGCCGAAGTACTCGGCGACCGCGTTCTGCACGAGTGGCATGCGGGCCTGACCGCCGACCAGCACGATCTGGTCGATGTCCGTCGCGCCAACGCCGGCGTCCTGCACGCACTGCTCGACGCTCTTCAGCGTCCCCTGCACGATGTCGTCCACGAGCCCTTCGAGGGTGGCGCGGTCGAGTTCGTAGTTCAGGTGGCGCGGGCCCTGCGCGTCGCTCGCGATGAACGGAAGATTGATCTCCGTGCTCTCGCGGATCGAAAGGTCGCACTTCGCCTTTTCAGCGGCGTCCTTCAGGCGCTGCAGCGCCATGGTGTCGGAGTGCAGGTCGATGCCTTCGCTCTCCTGGAACCATTCGACGAGGTGGGCCACCACCCGGCGATCGAAGTCCTCACCACCGAGGAAGGTATTGCCCGCCGTCGCGAGCACTTCGACGACCCCGTCCGACATTTCGAGAATCGAGATATCGAAGGTGCCACCGCCGAGGTCGTAGACCGCGATCTTCTCGTCGCCCTCGCGCCCCATGCCATAGGCCAGGGCCGCGGCGGTGGGCTCGTTGATGATGCGGAGCACTTCGAGACCGGCGATCTTGCCCGCGTCCTTCGTGCACTGGCGCTGGGTGTCGTTGAAGTAGGCGGGCACGGTGATCACCGCTTCCTGCACGGGCTCGCCGAGATATTCCTCTGCGACGCGCTTCATTCCACGTAGGATGATCCCGGAGATCTCCGGGCAGGTGAACGTCTTGCTGCCGATCTTGATGCGCGGATCGTCGTTCGGCCCGCGCGCGATTTCGTAGGGGCACAGGTCGATCGAGCGCTGGGCTTCGGTCGAATCGAAACGACGACCGATCAAACGCTTGGCGGCGTAGACCGTGTCCTTCGAATTGGTGATCGCCTGACGCTTTGCGAGGTGTCCCATCAGACGCTTCCCGTCCTGTGAGATCGCAAACATCGAAGGCGTCGTCTTGTAACCACCGGTGTTCGGCACCACGGCGGGTTGACCATTATCCACCACCGCGACGCACGAATTCGTGGTCCCGAGATCGATCCCAATTACACGACCCATTTCTTCCTCCGTCCCTGTTCCCAACAGCGTTCATTCGAACTGTTCGCGGCGCCCCACGAGAGCGGGCGATGCGGCCGTACCCTGACTACGTGCGGCGCGAGCCACCCCGCAGCAGGTGCAACAACTTCTTGGCTTCGGCGTCGATCTCATCGAGTTCCAACGCCTTGTTGACTTCGCTCACCGCGTGGCCCTTGTTTCCGCGCAAGCGGTGAACCATCGCTCTGATCCGGTGATGCTCACCGTCGTCCGGTGCCGCCGTCGCGAGGCGGTCGGCGTATTCGTCCGCGTGATCCGCGTCTTCGAGTTCGACGTACAGACGCGCCGCGAGCGAGAGCACCTTCGCGTCCTTCGGGCGGTGGAGCACCATTTCCTGGGCCAGGCGTCGCGCTTCACCCTTTTCGTTTTCGCCCAGGCCACCCGATGCCGACGACAGCAGCTCTTCGATGCGGTCGCGCGCGATCTGCGCCTGGAGCTTGCCGAGCGCCCGCTTGTACTCGCGGTTGAAGGGATCGAAGGCGACCGCGAGGCGGAGGTTGGCGGCGGCTTCGGCGAAGCGTCCCATGCGCTCCGATTGCTGCGCTGCCTTGAAGAGATCGTCACCCTGGGCGGTCTTCTCGTCGCGCATGCCCTCGGGCATACGGAAAAGCATGCGCTGCCGCAGGCGTTCGACGGGGCTCAAGGGCTTTCGGGAAGTCGTGGTCCCGGCGGCCGGATCGCCGGGCTCACTGAAGGTTTCGACGCGATACGGGTCGGCCAGCGATGCCAGGATTTCCTTGCGACTCGCCGGATCGCTCAGCAGTTCATAGGCCTCGCTGATGGCCTTGAACACCGTGTGCAGTCGCTCGCCGTAGTCGCCCACGTTCTTGCGGAAGTAACGGTCCGGATGGAAGCGCTTCGAGAGCACGAAGTAGCTGCGCTTGATTTCCTTCCCGTCTGCCTCGCGTTCGAGGCCGAGCAGGGTGAAGTAGTCGCATTCGAGTTTCTGCTCGACTTCGAGGATCTCGCGCTGCAGCGCAACGTCCAGATCGAGGCTGGAGTCGATCAACGATTCGTCGATTTCGCCGGGGAGCATCGTGCGCTTCGGCTTGGGCTTTTCGGGGATCGCGGTCTCGCGGCGCTTCACGCGCGGGGGGCGTCCATCGATGTCGATGTATGCCTCCATCAACCATTCCTCGATGCACAGGTCCACCTGATCGGGGGTGAGACCACCGATCTCGCGCAAGAGCTTCCACGACGTCTGGCCGTCGATTCTCGAGAGCAAGAACCCCTCCGCTGGGGACAATTCGAGGCCGGTCGGATCACAGCCGGAGGCCAGGCGCGGCACCCTCGCAAGATCCTCTTCAGACACCTCGCATTCGATTTTCACGCGTGACTCCGCCGACCCGGGCATTCGCCCAATCCACGGCACCTCATCGGTGGGACGTCGGCAAAAGCTGAGCAGACGCGCGCCTGACCGCGGCGAAGCGCAACTCCGCCGGGAGCCCCGCCAGGACGGGCCAGGGGGCTACGAGAGGGCGCGAGGTTTCGCGTATCGCGCGAATTCGCCGATGCGAAATCTTCTACGCATGACGTTCAGGCCATCACGTATTCGAGAATCGCCTTCTGGGCGTGCAGGCGGTTTTCCGCCTGGTCGTAGACGAGGCTGCGCGGGCCATCGAGCACCTCGTCGGTGATCTCCTCACCGCGGTGGGCGGGCATGCAGTGCATCACCCAGGCCTCGGGAGCCACCTCGAGGAGTCCGGTGTTCACCTGATATGGCGCGAAGATCTTGCGCCGCGGCTCGGCCTCGTCTTCCTGTCCCATGCTGGTCCAGGTGTCGGTGTAGATGAAGTCGGCGCCCTTCACCGCCTCGCGGGCGTCCTCGGTGCAGAGGATCTCGGCGCCGCTCTTGCTCGCCAGATCTTCGGCCAGTTGACGCACGCGCGGTGAAATGGTGTGACTCAAAGGCGTGGCGAGCTGAACGCGGAAGCCGAGCACCGCGCCGAGCAGCACGAGCGAATGGGCCACGTTGTTGCCGTCTCCGACATAGGCGAGGGTCGAGCTGGTTGGTTCCCGCTTCTCGCTCATCGTCAGCAAGTCGGCCATCGCCTGACAGGGATGCAGAAAGTCCGTCAGGCCATTGATGACGGGAATGCTCGCTTCGCGCGCCAGCTGCTCGACGAGACTGTGGCTGAAGGTGCGCGCCATGATGCCATGCACCCAGCGCGAAAGCGCCCGGGCGACGTCGCGCGGGGTTTCGCGCGTGCCGATCCCCACCTGTTCGGGGCGCAGCAGGATCGCGTGCCCGCCCAACTGGGTCACGCCGGCCTCGAAGGTCACGTGGGTGCGGAGGGAGGGCTTCTCGAAGTACATCGCGAGCGTGCGACCGCGCAGGGATTGGCAGCTTTCGCCCTCGTGGTGCAAGCGCTTGAGATGCTGTGCGCGGAAAAGCAGGTCGAGCAGTTCGCCCGCCTCGTAGTCTGCAACCGAGACGAACCCCCGTTGGTCCAGCCCTGACTGACCCTTCTGTGACATGGAAGTGCCCTCGTGAAGGTGCTCGTCCCCAATCCCGAAGATCAGGGAACGAGCAGGGTTCCGACGCCGGCGTCGTCGGTAAAGATTTCGAGTAGCAGCGCGTGGAGTACGCGACCGTCGACGATGTGCGTGCGCGCCACGCCGAGGGTCAGCGCGCTCATGCAGCACTGCACCTTCGGGATCATGCCGCCCTCGATCGTGCCCTCGTCGATGTACTTCTTCACTTCTTCGCTCGACAGCTGGCTGACGCGCTCGCCGGCCGCGTCGTGCACCCCGTCGACGTCCGTGAGCAGCATCAGCTTTTCGGCCCGCAGCGCACCTGCAATGGCGCCGGCCGCCTCGTCGGCGTTGACGTTGTGGGTGAGCCCGCTCGCATCGGCACCGATGGGTGCGACCACGGGAACGAAGTTCGCATTCGCGACGGCTTCGATGACCGACGAATCGACTTCCGTCACTTCGCCGACGCGCCCGAGGCTCTGGCCGTCCACCCGCTTTTCGCGCACGCGCAACAAGGCACCGTCGCTGCCGGTGAGCCCCACCGCCGACGCGCCGGCCTGGTGGATGAGTTCGACGATCTCGCGATTCACCGTGCCGCCGAGCACCATTTCGACGACTTCCATCGTGGCGTCGTCTGTGACCCGCAACCCGCCCACGAAACTGGATTCGATCTGCAGTCGCTCGAGGGTGCGGGCGATCTGGGGCCCGCCACCGTGGACGATCACGGGGTTCACGCCGATGTGCTTGAGCAGCACGACGTCGGTGGCGAACGACCGGCGCAGCGCCAGGTCGGTCATCGCGTGACCGCCGTACTTGATGACGATCGTCTTGCCCACGAAGCGCTGCATATAGGGCAGCGCTTCGATCAGCACCTTCGCTTTGTCGACCAGCTCTTCCATGACGTCTACCAAATGGGGGAACCATGCCCCCCGGTCTCGCGGCCGGCCTTCCGGACGACGCGTCGAGATCCGCGTTTCCTGCAAGGGGAGGTCCGCAGCCGGGCTGCAACCGGGGCTGCAGAGGGTTGCGCGAAGACCGAAGTCGCGGCTAAGCGCGCGCTTCTCGCCGCGCCAGCGCGACCTCCTCGATACTTTCGAGCAGACTACGGTACAGGAAGACGTTGCGAATCGCCGCCGAGAGGACGGCGACCAGCACTTCTCCGGTGCGCGCCGAAACACTCGCCCCGCCCGGGAGGTGGATTCGCGCAAGGCCGATCGTCTTGCCCCGCATCTGCAGCGGCAGCATCAAGAGCGGTCCGGCGCGACCGTCCGTAGGGGCGTCGACCGCCGCATCGAAGCGCGGATCGCTCTCGGGGTCGGACGACGCCACGAGTTGGCCGCGCTGCGCGACGCTCGCGGTCAGCCCGCCGTCCGCCGCCAGCCGCTCGTAGTCCGTGCGCAGGCCCCGGGCCCCCGATGCTTCGAGCACCAGTTGCCCGGACTGGTTGTCCACGAGGTAGATGCTCGCGGGATCGGCCCCGAGTTCGATTTCGACGGCCTGCAAGACTTCTCGCAACAGACTCGCCGGTTCGACTTCGTGAACCATCGCATCACAGATGCGGCGAGCGAGTTCGGCGTCGTGAAGCCCCGCGTCTCCCACGATGCGAGCCGCGTCGGCCACCTCGTGGGCCAGGTCGAGCGCCATCTCCTCAGCATGCTGCTCGCCGAGTTCCACCGCTGTTGAATCGCCGCTCTCGACGAAAGCCGGTTCCGTCGCCGTTCCTTCCGCAGCGTCGTGGACGAGTGGTTCGTCGAACGCCCCCGACAGGGCTTCGGGAAGATCTTCCGCGAACGCCTCTCCCAGTTCGGTTTCGATCGCCAGCGGATCGCCGCGTTGTTCCGCCGCGCACAACCGGTCTGCGACCTGGGCGGCGACCAGGCGCAACACGGCGAGGTCTTCATGGCACATCGGTTTGGGTTCGCTTTGGTCGGTCGCACACAGGACACCGAGCCCGCGCTCACCGATCGCGATGGGCGCGATCGCAAAGGAGTGACTTCGGTAGCGAGCTGGACTGAGATCGTCGGCGAACAGACTCTCGGCCCGGGCGTCTTCGACGACGATCGCCGACAGATCTTCGAGGGCACGCCCCGCCAATCCGTTACCGAGCATCACCGAATCCATCTCTTCGATCGGCAGGTCACGGCCAACGGCCGCTGCGACATGGAGCTGCCCCGACGCGGGATCGAGCAGCAGGAGCGATGCCTTGGCTGCACCGACGGCTCGTGCGGCCAGCTGCGCGGCGCCTTGATGCAACACGCGCACGCGATCGGCAGGGGCCGCTGACGAAAGGTCGAGGTTGAAGTCGTCGAGATGCGTGGCGAGGTCATCGACGCGATGACGCAGGTGCACAGAGTCGCGCTCGATCGTGTGATCGCCCGCCGCCCGCCGCACCGCCAGCACGAGCTCTTCGTCGTGCAGCGGCTTGGTGAGGTAGTCGCAGGCACCGGAACGCAGCGCCTCGAGCACCCGCTCCTGATCGGACGGTTGCGAAAGCATGACCACGCGCATGTCGTGACGCGCTGCGCGCAGTTGCCGCAACACCTCGACACCGTCGACACCCGGCAGGCGAACATCGACGATGGCCACCGCGAAGGTCCGGTTCGAGATCAGCTTGAGTGCGCCCTCGCCGTCCTCACAGGCTTCGCAGTCGAAGCCTTCGGCCGCAAGGATGTCCACGATCGCTTCGCGGAAGAACCGCTCGTCGTCTACGACGAGTACTGAAACCCGTTCGTCGCGCATTGGTGATCTGCCCCCTGGCATCAGCTCGCCAAGCCCCGCGTCAGAGAATGTACTGCGAAAGGTCCTGGTCCTCGACGAGATCGACGAGCCGCTCCTCGACCATCGCGCGGTCGACCACGATCGACGCCCGATCGGGCAGGTCGGGCGCGTCGAAGGACAGCTCGTCGAGCAGCTTTTCCATCACCGTGTGGAGGCGTCGGGCCCCGATGTCGGCGCTGCGTTCGTTCACCCGCGCCGCGATGTCGGCCACCGCCGCGACGCCGTCCTCCTTGAACTCGAGGGTCACGTCTTCGGTTTCGAGAAGTGCTGCGTATTGCCGCACCAGGGCATTCTGCGGTTCGGTGAGAATTCGCACGAGGTCATCGCGCCCAAGGCTCGAAAGTTCCACACGAATCGGAAATCGACCCTGGAGTTCGGGGATCAGGTCCGAGGGCTTGGCGAAGTGGAACGCGCCGGCCGCGATGAAGAGGATGTGGTCGGTGCGCACGGGGCCCTGCTTGGTCTGAACCGTCGAGCCCTCGACGATCGGAAGCAGATCCCGCTGCACCCCTTCGCGCGACACGTCCGGCCCGCGCGCCGAATTCGAACCGGTCGCCACCTTGTCGATTTCGTCGATGAACACGATGCCGTTCTGCTCGACGCGCTCGACCGCCAACTCTCGCACGCGATCCTGGTCCACCAGGCCCAGGGCTTCTTCCTGGGCGAAGGCCTCGAGGGCTTCGCCCACATTCATTCGCCGCTGCTTGGTGCGGCGCGGCATCATGCCACCGAGCAGATCGCGGAATTGGACGCCCATCTCCTCGACGCCCTGGGGCGTCATGATCGACATCGAGGGCCCGCCGCCATCGTCCGAAAGCTCGACGTCGATCTCGCGGTCGTCGAGTTCGCCGAGCCGCAGCAGCTTGCGGAGTTTTTCGCGCGTGTCGCTCGACTCGCGCGACGCCGCTTCGTCGATCGCATGCGGGCCCGGGGTGGGCGCTGGCGTCGGGGGCAACAGCGCGTCGAGCACGCGTTCTTCAGCGAGGTCTTCCGCCTTGTTGCGAACCGCGCGCTGCTCTTCTTCGGTCACCATCCCAACCGCGAGTTCGGTCAGATCGCGAATGATCGACTCGACGTCGCGCCCCACATAACCCACCTCGGTGAACTTGGAAGCTTCGACCTTGATGAAGGGTGCCTGTGAGAGCTTGGCGAGGCGGCGGGCGATTTCGGTCTTGCCGACGCCGGTGGGGCCGATCATCACGATGTTCTTCGGTGCGATCTCGTCGCGCAGTTCTTCGGGCACCTGCTGCCGGCGCCAGCGGTTGCGCAGGGCGATGGCCACCGCCCGCTTGGCTTCGCGCTGGCCGATGATGTAGCGGTCGAGTTCGGAAACGATCTCGCGCGGTGTAAAGCTGTGCTTCGCGGTCATGGCAGGCTCACCACCTTGATGTTGTCGTTGGTGTAGATGCAGATCTCGGCGGCGATGCGCAGCCCCTCTTCGGCAACGGCGTTGGCTTCCATGTCGCTGTGGCGCGACAACGCACGTGCAGCCGAAAGCGCGTAGGCACCGCCCGAACCGATCGCCGCGATGCCGTCGTCGGGTTCGATCACGTCGCCGTTCCCCGACACGACCAGCAGGCTTTCGGGGTCGCCCACCAGCATCATCGCTTCGAGGCGGCGAAGTGCGCGGTCCATCCGCCAGTCGCGCGCGAGTTCGACGGCGGCGCGGCGGATGTTGCCGGGGTGGGTTTCGAGCTTGCCTTCGAGGCGTTCGAGCAGGGTGAGGGCATCGGCGGCCCCACCCGCGAAACCGACGATGGCGCGGTTCTTCGACAGGGTGCGGACCTTCTCGGCCCCCACCTTCATGACGGTGTCACCCACCGTGACCTGCCCGTCGGCCGCCATCGCGATGCGACCGTCCTTCACCACGGCCAACACCGTGGTCGCGCGCACGCGCTCGTGGATCGTGTCCAAGTCGTTCTTCCCTTTCTCTTCGTATCGATCTCGGGCGCGCGAAGTGCGGTCGCTCGGAGCAACGCGCGGATGGCCCACCCTTGGGTTCCGAACTCCCGTGCGGCACCCAACGTCTGGCTGCTAGCCGCGACCCGTCACAGCTTCGCGCCGTTTCGAGGGTAGCCGTGCGCGTATCAGGCGGCGAGCTGACCTTCGAGCCGCCTGATTTTGCGTTGGGTCGTCGTCAAGGCGACCAGTCGGAGTCGCTGGCGACCACTCGGGCGTGCGATTGGGCCCGCTAGCGCCAGCATCGTGTAGCGCCGCGTTTTCAGGGATTGGAAGCGCCATCGGCACGTCCGCTTGTGGGGCCTTGCGGTGGTGCGGCGCCAGCCCGGTGGCAACCTGGAAGTCCCGGACCAGTTTGTGCGTGAGCGCTGACAACAGTTGCCACGTGCTGTTGACGCCTTCGTCGTTGGTCGGCACAGTTGCGAACGCCACACTCTGCTTGATCTCACCCAACGTCTTCTCGTGCCCGCCGCGGCCCGCCATGAAGTGCCAGACCGATCGTTCCGACGTTGTCTCGTTCGCTACCACCGTCGAGTACTCGTAGAACCCGTCGTCGGGTTGGAACAGATCCAACTGGAACGACCTCTAAGGCTTGCCCGAGAGTTTCTTACGGTACACCACGACCCGAACCGTTTGCTTCCACGGTTCGACCACAACCGAGTTGAAAGCGCGCTTCGCCTCTCGTCGATGCGAACCCAGCTGCTTCGCCGGTTGACGCGATCCCGCATGCCCAGCCATTTCCGCATCGGCATCTTCATCGCGTACTCGGCGCCAGAACCCTCCAGAACGTCTAGAGCGGGCTTCCGAAAGAAGACACCGTCGAGGCGGACATCGATGGGAATGGATTCCCGACGGCTCCGCGTTTCTGCGATCAGCGCATCCAGCATCTCGACCGGGCCGGCCGAGTCGTTCACGCGGCCAGAGCGGTTCTCTACATCGAGGATCTGACCCGCCTGCGCGAGATGAGCGGTGAGTGGATAGTAGGACTTGTCCTTGAGGTGGTGAGGGTGGAAGCCGCGGTCGGCTCCATCCGCACAGTCACCCGTCCGGACAACGGCGCCCTAGCCCGGATTATTCACGAGCCCTAACGCAAGAAGGCCACTGAGTCGCTAGAAACGTGTTGTCTAGGCACGTAACCGCGATTCAGAGGCCCTCTGCATGTCCAAGGCTACAACACAGTCTGTTCTTTTTCCCGGCCTTCTT
>JASMLK010000084.1 GCA_030748735.1 Myxococcota bacterium
GCTCTCCTACGAAGACACCCTCGATCTCATGATCCTGCGCGGCGTGCTCACGACGAAGGCGCCCGCGGGTGCGATGACGAGCGTCGCGCTCTCCCCCGACGAGCTGAAGCCGCTGCTCGAAGGCGAGATCGATCTGGCGATCATCAATACGCCGCAGCTTTGCGTGGCCTCGGGTGCAGTCGACGCTGTCGAAGCCCTCGAGCGCAAGCTCGAAGAAAAGGACATCGACTTCCGCCGCATCGCGGTCCCGGTCGCGGGGCATTCGCGGATGTTCGAGCCGATCCTCGACGAATTCCGCGCCTTCCTGCAGAGCCGCGAACTGCGCCCGCCGCAGATCCCTTTCATCTCCAATCGAACGGGAAAGCTGATCACCGACGAACAGGCGACCGACCCGAACTACTGGGTCGACCACCTGCGCCACACGGTCTTCTTCGCCGACGGCATCTCGACCCTGCTCTCGAAGCCCGGGCGCGTGCTGATCGAAGTCGGACCGGGTCAGGCGCTGTGTTCGTTCGCGAAGCAGCACCCGAGCGCGCGCCAGGACGCAAACGTCATCCCCTCGATGCGCCATCGCGACGACGAACTCAGCGATTCGCAGTTCTTCCTCGCGAGCCTCGGCCGGTGCTGGGCGTCGGGTCTCGACATCGACCTCACGGGGCTGCGCGAGGGCGAAACGCGCAAGCGCGTGCCGCTGCCCACCTACGCGTGGTCGCATCAGCGCTACTTCATCGAGCCTACGGTGGTGACCGCGCAAGAGGAGGACCTCACCAACCTCGAACGCGTCGAAGACCTCGCCGACTGGGCACACGTTCCGGTCTGGGAGCATGCTCCTGCGACTCGATTGGCGGAGAACAAGCCGCAGACCTGGCTGCTCTTCATGGACGACGCCGGCCTCGGCCAGCGTTTGCGCAAGCGCCTGCTTGCGCGCGGCCACACGGTGGTTTGTGTCGAGAGCGCGGACGCGTTCTTCAAGAAGAGCGAAGACACCTACGCACTCGCACCCGAACGTGGACGTGCGGGTTACGACGCGCTGGTGCAGGACCTCGTCGCCACCGGCAAGGTGCCGACCCACATCGCGCACCTTTGGCTCGTGACCGATCGCGAGCGCTTCCGCCCCGGCTCGAGCTTCTTCCATCAGAATCTGCAGGACGGCTTCTACAGCCTCTTCTTCCTCGCGCAATCGCTCGGTGACGAGAACGTTCCGACGCCGCTTCACATCGACGTCGTCACGAACGGCATGCAGGCGGTGGGCGAGGGCGACGCCGTGCTGTATCCGGAGAAGGCCACCGTGCTGGGACCGGTGAAGGTGATTCCGCGCGAGCTTCCGGGTATCACGTGCCGCAGCATCGACGTGCGTTTGCAGGTGCGTCCCGAGAGCACCCTCGCCGGGCTCGTGACGAGCTTCAAGAAGCGCAACGAAGGTGGCAAGGAAACCCTCGACCGCATCGCCGAAGCGCTGGAAGAAGAACTCCAGAGCGAAAGCGAATGCGAGGTCGTGGCGTACCGCGACGGTGAACGGTTCGCTCGGCGCTACCGCGCAGAGAAGCTCGCGCCCGTGGCGTCCGAAGCGGGCGCGGCGATGCGCGAAGGCGGCACCTATCTCATCACCGGTGGTCTCGGTGGCCTCGGTCTCACGATGGCGGAACGCCTCGCGACCGAACTCAAGGCGAACCTCGTGCTGGTCGGCCGTACCCCGCTGCCCGAGCGCGAAGAATGGGACGACTGGCTGCGTAGCCGCGGCGGTAGCGACGTCGTGGGTCGCAAGATCCGCAAGATCCAGGAACTCGAAAACGCCGGCGCCGACGTGCTGGTCTGCTCGGCCGATGTCACCAACCACGACCAGATGCGCGACGTCTTCCAGACCGCGCGCGATCGCTTCGGCAGCGTGCACGGTGTCATCCACACCGCGGGTGTGGTGAAGGACGAGCTGATCCAGCTGAAGCTCGAAAGCGACATTGCGGACGTCTTCAGCCCGAAGGTCCACGGCACTGTCGTGCTCGATAGCCTGCTCGAAGAAGCGGGTGTCGAGTTGCTCGTTCTGTTCTCGTCGACCAGTTCGATCGCCGCGCCGGCGGGCCAGGTCGACTATGTCGCGGCGAACGCCTACCTCGACGCCTACGCGCAGAAGCGCGCGGGCAGCCCGGTGCGCACCGTGGCGATCAACTGGGGCATCTGGAACGAAGTCGGCATGGCGGCCGAGAGCTTCGGTGGCGAAGGCGAAGCAACGCCTGGCGTCGAGGCGCGCATGAAGACGCCCGCGCACCCGCTGTTCGAAGCACGTGAGAAGGACAGCCACGGGCGCACGGTCTTCAGCAAGACGTATTCGGCCGCGGGCGACTGGGTGCTCGACGAACACCGCACCCACACGGGTCATGCCCTGCTTCCCGGCACGGGGTATCCCGAACTCGCGCGTGCGGCACTCGCCGAGTACGACGAAACGGGGCCGTTCGAGATCCGCGATCTCTACTTCCTGCGCCCGCTCTACGTGCCGGACGACGAAACGCGCGATGTGCGCGTGATGTTGGTCCCCAACGAACGCGGGTATCGCTTCGAGGTGCGCACGAAGTGTCAACTCGAAGGACGCACGGCCTGGGAGTTGAACGCGCAGGCGGGCATCGAGTACGGCCATCTCGACGCGCCGGCGACCCTCGACCTTTCGGAGATCGACGCGCGTTGTCAGCGAAGCCGCTCGGACGTGAACCCCGAAGGTCACAAGTCGGGGCAGGAGCATCACGTTCGCTTCGGTCCGCGCTGGCGCGTGCTGCGGCAGGTCTTCTATGGCGAGGACGAAGCCCTCGCCGAGCTCGAACTTCCCGACCCATTCGCTTCGGACCTTCCGGGCTTCGGCCTCCACCCGGCGCTGCTCGATTACTCGACCGGCTACGCGATGGAGCTGATCAGCGGTTACGTCGAAGGCGAAGCCCTGTGGGTGCCCGTTTCGTACGGCCGCTTCGCGGTGCACGACACACTGCCGAAGCGCGTCTTCAGTTGGGTGCGCAATCACGCCGCCAACAGCAACGACAACGACTTTGCGGTCTTCGACATCACGATCACCGACGAAACCGGTCGGGTGCTGCTCGAGATCGAAGAGTTCACCATCCACAAGCTCGCCGAATCGATCGACTTCGGCGTGACGGCCGGCCCGACGCGTGCAGACGTCGAGTTCGAAGCGGCGCTGGGCAGCGGGAACGAGCGCGATCTATCGCCCGCCGAACTGCGACTGCGGCGCAACTACGAGCGCGGCATCAAGCCGGAAGAGGGCAGCGAGGCGCTCGCGCGCGTGGTCGCGGGCCAGGCGCATCCCCAGGTGGCGGTTTCGTCTCTCGACCTGCACAAGATGATGCGACAGGTCGAAACGTCGACCGAGCAGGCGAGCGAAGGCGGCACCAGGTTCGAACGCCCCGAACTCGACAGCGAATTCGTCGAAGCGCGCGACGAAGTCGAACGCACCCTCGTCGGCTTCTGGGAAGAACTGCTCGGCGTCCAGAACCTCGGCGTCTGCGACAGCTTCTTCGATCTCGGCGGTCACTCGCTGATCGCCGTGCGCCTGTTCTCGATGATCAAGAAGGCGTACTCGGTCGAGTTCCCGATCTCGGTGCTCTTCGAGGCCCCAACGATCGAAGGGTGTGCGGACCTCATCAAGGACGCGATCGGTGGTGACGCGGCGGCGGCCGGTGACGGCGCCGCGCCGGCGAGCGAAACCCGACGCACCCGCTTCAAGTATCTCGTTGCGATGCATCAAGGCGAAGGCGGGCCGAAGACGCCCTTCTTCCTCGTCGCCGGCATGTTCGGCAACGTGCTCAACCTGCGACACCTGGCGAACCTCGTGGGTGGCGACCGGCCATTCTACGGCGTTCAGGCGCAGGGTCTCTACGGTGACGAACCCCCGCACGAAACCTTCGAAGAGATGGCCGAGGCGTACATCGCCGAAATGCGTACGGTGCAGCCCAACGGCCCGTATTTCGTGGGTGGCTTCTCGGGTGGTGGGCTCACGGCATTCGAGATCGCACACCAGCTCCGCAAGGCGGGCGAAGAAGTCGGCTTGCTCCTGCTACTCGACTCGCGCCTTCCCCAGACGCCGCGGCTCACCAGGGTCGACCGCGCCAGGATCCAATGGCAGCGACTGCAACAGCGCGGTCCCGGCTACGCGATCGACTGGGCGCGCAACCGCGCGAAGTGGCAGATCGAACAGATCCAGGCCCGCTTCGCGGACGAAGAAGATCTCGGTCACACCGAAGACCAGTTCCACAACTCGGCGATCGAAGCCGCCTTCCTCGGAGCGCTTCCGCGTTACACGATGGAGAAGTACCCGGGAAAGCTCGTCCTCTTCCGCCCGAAGCAGGACCGCGCCTACGTGCTCGGCGAAGACCGCGTGCTCGATTCCGCCAAGGAATGGGTCTGGCACGACAACGGCTTCGGGCAGTACGCCGACTCGATCGACATCTTCGAGATGCCAGGCGACCACGACTCGATGGTCCTCGAACCGAACGTCCGCGTGATGGCGCAGCAGCTACAGGACTGCATCGCCGAAGCAGAGGCGCGAGGGAAGAAGGGCTAGTTCGCCCTTCTCCCCAGCTTGGCGCCGCTACCCGCTATTCGAGCTTCTCGTTTCGGGGCACCGTGTAGCCGGCTTCGCCGAGTGCTGACACGATCGCGGCGAGGTTCGTCACCTCGTCGTCGAACGTGACGGTCACGGTGTGCGCGTTCATGTCGGTGCTGGCGGACTGGACACCCTCGACACTCTGGACGGCCTCACGGGCCGCAGCAGCAGTGCCGCCTCACTTGACGCCGGGTGTCGCCAGACGGTACGAGACGTCCCCTGCGAAAGCGGGACCGGCCAGGAGCATCAAGGCCAATACGCTGAACGTGATTCGAGCGAGCATGTCACCTCCGTTCGTTCTGGTTGCGCAGAGGTTAACGCAGCTTCTCGCTGTGCGGAGCTAGAGGTCCGGCCGAAAAGTCCCCCTGCATTCGGTCGCGTCTGCGGCCTTCGTTCTGCGTTGCGCTCCCATCGCCGTAGCGACGGCTACGCCTCGGTCGCGCGCCTTGAACGAAGGCCGCAGCCACACCCTCGGTGCGACGGAGGACTTTCCGGCCGAACCTCTAGTCCGTCTTCGCGGCGGGCCTGTTCGGATGTCCCTCCGGGACAGGACCGAGGCTGTAGTTGTACTTGAAGAAGTCTCGCATGTGGCGCGTCGCGTCGCATTCTTCGCGTCCGATACTTCGCCACACGACGCGGCGCAAACTGCCCCCGACCAGGTAGGCGAGGTTCGCGAGCCATAGATAGAGCCGCCCGTGGTTCTTCAAGAAGTAGTGACGGCGCGAAGCGAACCAGAACAGCGGCGTCGGCACGCTCTTGTCCTTCAAGCCCGTCGACGCCGAGCCCACGTGGGTGACGGAGCTTTCGACGATGTACCAGGTCGCCCAGCCGGCGCGGCGTGCGCGCAGGCAGAAGTCGGTTTCTTCGAAGTAGAGGAAGTAGGTTTCGTCCATCAAGCCGATGTCTTCGAAGACCTCGCGGCGAATCAACATGCTGGCTCCCGCGAGCCAGTCGACCTGAAGCGATTCCTTGGGCAGTGGCAGTGCGACGAGGTAGCGCTTCAAGAGCTTCGTCACGATACCGAGGCCGAGTTGGCATTCGAATTCGCTCGGGATCGAGTGGAAGCGAAAGGCCGTCTTGTGGGGCACCGGTTCGGGGCCGTGCACGTAGCTGCCCGCGATGCCGACTTCTGGATGGGCGTCGAGAAATTCAACGAGCTCGCTGATGCAGTCCTTGTCGGGAAAGGCGTCCGAGTTCAACAGGTAGACGTAGTCGGGCTTGTCCGCCCCCTCGGCCTCGAGCGCCGGGCGGATCGCGAAGTTGTTCCCGTACGCGAAGCCGCCGTTGTAGTCGCTCGCCACGACACGCACGCGATCCGACCAGCCGCGCTCTTCGACGGTTTCGCACAGCTGCTTGAAGGAGCCGTTCTGCGAGTCGTTGTCCACGACGACCACGCGGGCGTCGGGGTAGGCGGCGAGTTCACGCAGGGCGGCCTGGATCGACTGGGTGGTCATCTCGGCGGTCTTGTAGTTGAGAATGACGGTCAGAAGCTTCAAGGAGTGCCCTGCTCGGCCTGTTTCGCGATGCGCGCGATTGCGATCACGCGCGAGAATCCCAAAGGTACCCGAACCGCGTGGAACCAACGGGCGTGGGCCCTCGATTCGCATCCTCGTCTGCTAAGCATCGGCGCGCTGCGGACGAAGATGAACCAGGCAAGCAGTTTCGGGTCACAAGTGATCCGAAAGCGATACGTCCTGCGGTGGTTTCGCCGCGTGGCGGGATGCACCGCGAGCGATATCACCGCGGTGCAGGCTTTCTGGGGGGAAGATTGGAGTCGCCGCTGGACACGCAGGCGCACGAACCGCAGACGCGAGGGCGTCGCCCGGGTCTGATCGAGCGCTACCGCGCCCTGCTGATCGCCGCATTCGTGTGTCTCGCGTGCGCGATCACCCTGTCTTCCGGCCGCCCTTTGTGGCCCAACGGGATCCGTTGGGCAGACCCAGGGCCCGGTCTCTACTTCAGCACGCAGGCCCAGGCGCTGAGTGAGGGGCCCATCGTTTCCGAAACCGGCGAGTTCAGTGTCGAGATCTTCTTGAAGCAGGGCTTCATGCCGGGCAAGTACAACCAGGAGATTCTCTCCTTCTACGACACCGAGCTCGTTCGACCGTTGTTGATCGGCCAGTTTCCGCGCGGGTTCATCCTGCGCGGCCGTGCAGACAACCCCAAGGGCGACCCTCGTGACGACGCCTACGTCGGTGTCGACGAAGTTGGGCTCGAACGCCCGGATCACCTGAAGCATCTCGCGGTCGTGGTCAGCGAGCGCGGTGCGCGCCTCTACGTGAACGGTCGACCGAGCGGGCTCACGCTTCCGAAGACGGTGGCTCGACTCGGTGAACCGTTCGGCGGTCACCTGTTGGTCGGCGGTTCGTATACCGGTTGGACGGTCTGGGTCGGCACGATCCGCGGAGTTTCGATCTACGACCGTGCACTCGGCGACGCCGAACTCTGGGACCACGCGCAAAGACCCGCAACCCTGGCCGACGCGCGCTTCGTCGAGGACCGCAATCTGCTCGCTTTGTACCGCTTCGAAGAGGGGACGGGGCGGCGAACACGCAGCGCAGTGCCGGGTGGCCCCGATCTCCACTTTCCCGAACGGATGACGCGCCCGACGCGCAGGAACTTCTTGTCTCTGCATGCACTCGATGGCAACAACCGCATCTGGGCGGGTCGCGATGTCGGGCTCAACATCCTGTTCTTCGTTCCGCTTGGCATTGTGATGGCGTGGCGACGATCGACGCGCTGGGTGGCATTCGCCTTGCTTGCAGGATTCAGCCTGAGCCTTGGAATCGAAATCGTGCAGTCCTACGTGCCGGGGCGGTCGTCTTCGCTCGTCGACGTGGCGAGCAATGCGACGGGCGCCGGGTTGGGGGCATTGTTGACGCGGCTCCCGGCCTTGTTTCGGGCCGGACCTCTAAGCCCGGATGATTCGTGAAGCCCGTAGCGAGAAGTCCGAAAGCGCTGGCAGTTCGCGGACCTCGGACCGTAGGCCCCCGCAGACGTACTTTCAGTCCATCGAGCAGGCCGAAGGGAGAAGGCCGTGAAATGGCTGTGCTTTCGGGCTTCGCAGTAGGGCTTCATGAATCATCCGGGCTAGAGGTCCGGCTCTGTGTGCTGCACGACGTAGAACAGGCAGTCGT
>JASMLK010000085.1 GCA_030748735.1 Myxococcota bacterium
ATTCGTGCTCTGGCAAGAGAAATCGGCGTTCCGCCGCGCAGACGTGGTTCACCCCACGTCGAGCAGCGGGACGTCGATTTCTCTTGCCAGAGTGCGGAGATGTGCCGTCGCAGTAGGATGTTCATGAATAATGCGGGCTAGCCCCGATCAGCGAACGATCGAGCGTAGGGGTGCAGAGCATGTCGGGGCTGCTGTGCGACGAGTCGTGCGCGTTGGCGGGTGATCGGCGGGTGGTCGAGTTCGTCGTCTACCGCGAGCTGGGCGGTACACGCGCCACCCGATCGCGCAGGACGTCGGTAGCGGGTGCGCAGGCACGGTTTGCGGTTCGCAACTCTTCGATCGGCTGGGATACGCTCCGCACATGACGGCGTGCGCACGGAAAGAACCCTCGATGCGAGGGGCTGGCGGGGTTCTGTGCGCAGTGTTGTTGGCCGGGGCTTCGCTTGCGACATGGGGTTGCGCCGAAGCGACGACGAAGGTCGAACCCCCGTCGCGCCCACCGAACATCCTGCTCGTCATCGCGGACGACGTCGGGGTCGACCAGATCAGTGCCTATGGGGTCGACGACTCCGCTCGAACGCCGACCGTCGACGCGTTGGCGGCCGACGGTGTTCGCTTCACCCGCGTCTGGGCCAACCCGGTGTGTTCCTCGACGCGCGCCACCATCCTGACGGGACGCTACGGCTTTCGCACCGGGGTTGGTTTCGTGGCCCGCCGAGGCGAAGACCTCCGGCTGAACGAGGTCACCCTTGCGCAGCTGCTTTCTCGCCACCCCCGTACGCCCTATGGCACTGCGGCTTTCGGGAAGTGGCACCTCACGTCGGGGCGGGTCTCGGATGGTCGCTCCGACGTGCTCGCCGCACCCGTCCTGGCGGGCTTCTCGTTCTTTCGCGGCGTCTTCAAGAACATCACCGACAGCTATACGCAGTGGCGCGCGATCACGGTGCGCGAAGTCGCTCCAAGACAGATCGAAGTCGACGGCGAGTTGGACACCACCTACAACACGACGGCGGTGGTCGACGACGCCGCACGCTGGATTCACGACTTCGAAGCACAGTTCCCGGACCGACCGTGGTTCGTATGGCTCGCTTTCAACGCCGCCCACGCCCCGTTCCACAAGCCCCCGAGCCATCTGCATGGCCGCTCGCTCGACGACCCCGACCTGCCGTGTCGCAACCCACCTCCCTTCGATCGGCCGCAGGACGTTCGCGCCTGCTACCAGGCGATGATCGAAGCCATGGATACGGAACTCGGCCGGCTGCTCGAAAGAGAACTCTCACCTGCGTCGCGTGCGCGAACGAGTGTCCTGTTCGTCGGTGACAATGGTTCGGTCAAGGGTGCATCGACCGACACGAGACTGCTCGGCAAGTTGAAGGGGACCCCGTACGAGGGGGGTGTCAACGTGCCGCTCGTGATCTCGGGCGCGGGAGTGGACGCGCAGGCCACCGCGGCCTCCGACGCACTCGTGAATACGACCGATCTCTTCGCAACGATTCTCGAGTTGGCGGGTCTCGACGTGGCCGCGCACGTTCCTGCCGTGCTGCCGTCTCCAACGTTCGAACCCGACGAAGACGGTGGACCGCTCGTGCTCGATTCGACGAGCCTGCTTCCGGCACTGCGGGGGGACACGCGAAACACGCCGCAGACTTCGCGGAGCTTTACCTACGCCGAACTCTTCAAGCGCGGTGCGTCAGATCCGAGGTGGCCCACGGCGAAGACGATTCGGGACACGGACGACTACAAGCTGATCCGCTTCACCGACCCCGGTCCGGGGCAGGGAAGGGAGGAGTTCTACCACCTCCCGAGCGATCCGAGAGAAGAACGCAATCTGCTGGGGCTCGACCTCGATGCCGACCTGGCTGCGCGTCACGCGGCGCTTCGCGCGCACCTCGACGCGGTCGAGTCGACGGGATGGCGGCCTCACGGCCCCCCGCTTTCGTCAGAGGTTCCGACCGAAGGAAGCCGTGCAGGTCGAAAGGGGCCGCTGCCCTGACTGATGGGCGATCCAACGCTCGGCGGTTTCGAACCAGAAGCTGCAATCACCTGGGAGTTCGACATCGACCGGGTCGCCGAACAGCGCGGCGCTCATCGTCTCGATGAAATCAGGGCGTAGGACTTGTGCGTTCGACGTGCGGAGCAGGAAGTTCAACCAGGTGATGCGCTTGAGTTTGTTGACGCGCTCTTCACCGAAGACGTCTCGTGCGAAGTTGCGTAGCACCAGGGAGATCCCCACCGCGCAACGCACGGGGTCACGGTGTTCCAGATACCGAGCGCGCACGACCGCGAGTTCTTCGACGGCCACGTCGCGAAGTGCCTGGTTGTAGGTCTCGGATGACAGGTCGAGTTCCCCGCCGCCATA
Organism: Myxococcota bacterium; assembly: GCA_030748735.1. Lineage (GTDB taxonomy): Bacteria > Myxococcota_A > UBA9160 > UBA9160 > UBA4427 > DUBZ01. The sequence goes on from JASMLK010000085.1 coordinate 2,360, forward strand.
TCGTGTCTGGGACAGGGCGTCGAATTCATGTTGGGACGTGCTGACGGCTCCGCCCTCACGCGCTCGAAGACGCTCGTTCTGGTCGTGGTCGGTCATCTCGTGCTCCCTCGCTCGCTCCGCGTCACCAGCAGGTCTTGCGACACTGGCAACTCACCGGTCGTTCGAGTCCGTGCGCGAACCTTCGAATACGCGGGGTGGCGCGACGCGCCGCGGGTGCTGAATTCGTCTGGGGGAAACCAGCGCTCTGTGTTGCCACCTACTGATAGCTTTCTACGGTTATTGGTCTATCTAGGCCTGGAAGAATCTTTCGGGTTTTTGTGCTTCTCGGTTCTTTTCTGCGTCCCTGTGAGGATTCTCATACGCTTGTCGGCCCGAGCGTCTGGAAGACGCCACAGGGGGCTTCGGGGTTTTGCAGGATGTTGGGAAGCAGCCTCGTGGCGTGGCAGGACCGCCCGTACGTTGACATGCTTGCCGACTCGAACCTTCACGAGGCGAGGTGGAGACATGAGAATTCGACAGATCGCGTTGGTGGCCGAGGACCTGGATCCGGTCGTCGAAACCCTGTGCAACGTGCTCGGCCTCGAGGTTTGCTTTCGCGATCCGGGGGTCGAGCTGTTCGGCCTGCACAATGCGCTGATGCCGGTCGGCGACACCTTCCTCGAAGTCGTTTCTCCGATCAAAGAAGACACCACGGCCGGTCGGCTGCTCGAACGCCGCAGCGGTGACGGCGGCTACATGGTGATCCTGCAGACGGAAGACCTCGACACCCACCGCAAGCAACTCGTCGACATCGGCGTGCGCATCGTGTGGGAGCACGCGCTCGAGGACATTGCGACGGTTCACCTCCATCCCAAGGACGTCGGCGGCGCGATCCTCTCACTCGACGTCGCCGACCCGCCGAGTTCGTGGCGCTGGGCGGGGCCCGAATGGGAAGCGCATCGGCGCACCGACACGACGTGCTGGATCGACGGCGTGCAGATCCAGACGAGCGACCCGCGCGCCACCGCGGACCACTGGTCGCGCATCGTGGGCTTTCCCGTGATCGACGGTGCGGAGGGTGGCTACGACATCCCCCTCGAAGCCGGCTGCCTGCGCTTCGTCGAAGCGTGCGACGACCGCGGTGACGGCGTCGCGGCACTCGAGTTCATCGTCAATCGCGTGGACGATGTGCTCACCAACGCGAAGCAAGCCGGCCTCGAAGTGCGAGATGGCGGCTTCGAGATCTGTGGCACCCGGATCGTCGTACGCGAAGCCTGACCGAAGCGGCGGGTGTGATCAGGTTCGTTGGCCCGAAGCGATTTCGAACTCGTCGCTGATCGGAACGATTTCTGCGTCTTCGCCCGCATCGAGTACATCGCTCTCGCGCGAGCCCAGGCCGCGCAACAGGCGCTGCCAGTCGTCGAGAATCACATAGCCCACCGGCACCATCAGCAGCGTCATGATCGAGGCGTAGAGCACGCCGTAGCCGAGTGAGATCGCCATCGGGATGAGTGGGATCGCGGGCGGAGACGCTTCGAACATGAGCGGCAGCAGACCCAGATAGGTCGTGGCCGACGTCAGGACGATCGGGCGGAACCGCCGTTTGCCAGCTTGTGTTACCGCGTCCATGAATTCGAGTCCTTCGCCGCGCAGCCGGTTGATGGTATGCACGAGGACGAGAGACGAATTCACCACGACGCCGGACAGCGCCACCATCCCGAGGATCGAGAAGAAGACGATGTCCCAGCCCATGATGTAGTGGCCGAGGATCGCGCCGACGATCCCAAACGGAATCACGCTCATGATGATGAAGGGTTGCGTGTACGAATTCAGTGGGATCGCGAGCAGCCCGTAGATGATGAGCAATGCGAGGGCCGCACCGCGGAACAGCCCCATCATCGCGGAATGGTGTTCCTCCTGTTCACCCGCGAGGCGCCAGGTGACGCCCGGGTAGCCAGCCAGCAGGCCGTCGAGTTTGGGCGTGAGGTCTCCGAGCACGTTTTCCGGCGTCGTCGTCGAACGTTCGACCTCCGCGACGACTGAAACCGCGCGCTGCAGATCCGTGCGTTCGATCGTGGCGAAACCGCGACTGAGTTCGACGTCGGCCACGGCGGAGAAGGGCACTTCCACCCCTTCGACCGTGCGGATCCTCATGTCGTCCAGCGAGCCAAGCGAATGCCGCTCATCCTCGGTGTATCGGACCATGACGCGAACGTCGTCACCCTCGCGTTGGATGCGTTGCACTTCTTCGCCGTAGAACGACTGTCGCACCTGACTGGCGAGGTCGAATTGGGTCAAGCCGAGCATGCGTGCCTCGTCGCGCAAGCGGAGCTTCACTTCTTGTTTACCTGCGCGAAACGTGTCAGCGATGTCCATCACGCCGCGATAGGTCGCGAGTTCGCCCCGCAGCATGGCGGCCGCCTGCGTGAGGTCTTCGAGCGTGCCGCCGCGCAATTCGATCTCGATGGGTTTGCCGGCCGAGAAATCGATCGACGAAAACGTCAGCTCGATGGCGTCGGGAATCGCACCGGCGACCTCACGCCAGCGGCGTTCGACTTCGCCGGCCGACGTCTCGCGCTCCATCGCCGATACCAGCTCGATTCCGACCTCGGCCAGGTGGGAGCCGCCGCCCTGCGAGTCGGGCATCTGGGGCCCACCACGAAAAAGCTTGTCACCGATCGTGACCATCACGTGCTTCACGATCGATGGGCCGGGGAGCTTCTCGTCGAACTCCTGCTTGACCTGCGCGGCCGCGTCTTCGAGCTGCTTCACCGCGATCTGGGTGCGTTCGAGAGGTACGCCCTGCGGCATGGTCAGCGTGGCGTAGACCATGTCGCCTTCGACGGGTGGGAAGAACTGGTACCGCATTCGGCCGCTGGTGAAGAGCGTCATGGCGAGAAGCAACACGCCGACGGCCGCGGCTGTACTCGCGTAACGCCAGTCGATCGCACTGTCGAGCAACCGACCGTAGCCGCTGCGCCCAACGCGCTCGAGGCCGGCGGCCATGCTCTCCTGAAGCTGCTGCCACTTCGCGACCACCGGATTCGGTCTGCCCTTCTTGCTCGACGTGCGTCGATGCGCGAGATGTCCCGGTAGAATGAGTTGCGACTCGATCAGCGAGAACGCAAGGCAGATGATCGCCGCGTATCCGATCACGCCGAAGAACTCACCCATGTTGCCGGGGACGAGGATCAGCGGCAGGAACGCCGCGACCGTGGTCATTACACCGAAGGTGACCGGAACGAAGACTTCCTGCGTCCCTTCGATGGCGGCCTGCTCCTGCGACTTGCCCTTCTGTTCGTGCTGGTGGACGGATTCGCCGATCACGATCGCGTCGTCGACGAGGATGCCGAGCACCAGGATGAAGGCCATCACGGTGAGTGTCGAAATCGAAATCGCGAAGGTCGGGAAGAGCATCACGGCGCCCAACAACGAAATCGGTACGCCCGCGGCGACCCACATGGCGAGGCGGAAGCGCAGGAACAACGTCAGCACCAGTAGTACGAGGATGATGCCGCTGCGCGCATTGCGGGTGAGGGCATTGAGGCGTGCCGTGAGATCGATCGATTCGTCGTTGAAGACCTGCAGCGTGACGCCTTCGGGAAGGGTCGGGATGAAGTCGGCCATCCATTCCCTCACCGCGGCTGCAGCATCGAGGATGTCTTCGTCTCCGATCAGGCTGACCTCGACGACGACCGTTGGCACGCCGTCGATCGTGGCGCGCAGATCCGTCTCCTCGAACCCATCGATGATCGTCGCGATCTCGTTCAGGCGAACGATCGTGCCGTCGTTTCGCGTCATCACGATGATGCGCTCGAATTCGTTGCCCTCGTAGGCCTGTGCCACCGTGCGAAGCAGGATCTCACCGCCAACGGTCTTGACCGAGCCGCCGGGCAGGTCGAGCGACGACCGCCGCACGGCGTCGGCCACCTGGCCGATCGAAAGCCCGTGTCGCCGCAAGGCGTCTTCGGAGACTTCGATCGAAATTTCGTAGGGACGGTCGTACTTGAGATTGACCTGCGACACCTCGGGCAGGCTGGCGATCTGGTCCCGCGCACGTTCACCGATCACCTTGAGTTCCCGCTCCGCCACATGACCGCTGAGCGCGACCTCGAGTACCTGACGCTTCGTGATCAACTTCGAGATCACCGGAGGGTCGGAGTCGTCGGGCAGTGTGTCGAGGGCGTTGACGCGGCTTTCGATCTCGCTCACCGAGGCGTCGGTGTTGGCACCGATCACCAGTTCGACGAACATCACGCACGCGCCTTCCACCGCCTTGGTGTTGATGCGCTTGATGTCGGGCGTGCCGTCGATTTCTTCTTCGACGCGCACGCACACCGACTCCTCGATCTCGCCTGGTGACGCGCCCGGGTATTCGACGCTGATCTGCACGATGTCGGTTTCGATGGCCGGGAACTCTTCCTGCCGGATCATGGGGAGTGCCAGGACACCGCCCGCGACCAGGAGGGCCATGAGGAGGTTTGCGGCGACCGGGTTGCGGACGAACCATGCGATCACGCGACTCATGAGCGACTTCCCCGCGCCACGGCCGCGTCGTCTTCGACCGGCAGTACCTTCATGCCGTCGATCGCCACCTGCAGCGGCGAAACGCAGAGACGCTCACCGGGAGCAAGGCGGCTACGAATGAGCACGTCTTCTCCGTCGATCCGCAGGACGTCGACCTCGCGAATGCGCAACCGATCTTCGCGGTCGACGACGACGATCTGGTCGTTGTCGCGCATCGCGTGACGCGGAACCACGATCACGTTCTCGGCCACCGGTCCCTCGATTTCGGCGTGTACGAACAACCCGACGGCGAGGGCGGGGCGCTCCTTGTTTTCGGGGTTCACGCCGTACGGGTCTTCGACGCGCGCAACCACGTGGACCATGCGGCTCTTGAGGTCGATCTCACCTTCGGTGCGAACCACGTGACCACGCCAGAGATGATCGCGTCCGGCAAAGCGCGCACGCAGCTCGACGCCGGGGCCCGCTTCGTCCTCGGTCGAAGGCTGCAGGGGCAGGTCGAGGTAGGCGAGCTGATGGTCGGGGATGGGGAGTCTGATCTCCGCGTAGTCGGTCGCGTAGAGCGTCGCGACTGGAGCATTCGGTCCGACGACCTGACCCACGTCGATCTGTTCGGATCGAACCCGCCCACTGAACGGTGCACGCAACTCGCTGCGTTCGAGGTCCCACTGCGCCTGATCGAGCGCGACCTGCGCGTCCGTGAGGTTGGCCTTGGCGACCTGCTCAGCACGCCGGGCCGCACTGAGCACTGCCGGGCTCGCGACGTTGCGGTCGGCCAGGCCCTGCTGGCGCTCGAGTTCGTCGACGGCAAAGGTGACCTCGCTTCGCGCACGGGCGAGCGAGGCTTCGGCGCGTGCGACCGCGAGTTCGAAGCTGCGCGGTTCGATGCGAAGCAGCGGATCGCCTTCGGCAAAGAAGCCACCCGACACGAGGCTCGGCGATACCCAGATCACACGCCCCGCCACTTCGGGGACGAGTGCGCTCTCGGTGCGCGGTGCCACGGTGCCCTGGCTGCGAACGCGTAGCTGAAGGTCCTGTGCGATCGGTGCGCGGACGCGCACCGCGGAAAGCGCGCGTTCGGGCGTTTTGTTTTCGACGGAGGGAGCGGTCGCGACGAGCGCGAATGCACCGAGCACGCTCAGCGCCAGCACCAGGCCGGGAACAATGATGGTCTTCTTCATGACGACATCCTCTCGAGGGAGGGGCGCGCGCGTTCGGTTTCGATGGCTTCCATGGCGTGGCGTCTGATTTCTTTCGTGAGTTCGAGCACCGCGTCGGCTGCGGCTGCGCCGTCGCGTTGATGGATCGCGTCGGCGAATTTCTCGAAGTGGGCGGGGTCGGGGCGCAGGGGTTCCAGCAGGTGGGGGCGGTTCTGGTCGACGCGGTCGATGAAGTTGGTCTTGACGCCGCCGCGTACGAGTCGCAGGACGAGGTTGTTGCTGGCTTCGACGCAGAGGTCGCCGATCTCGTGCATCAACGCGACGCGTTCGCCGCGAGGAAGGTCGGCCTTCGCGCGTTCGAGCAGGTCGAGCAGCTCGCTGCGTTGGGTATCGCTCGCGCGTTCGGCACACAGGCGGGCCGCAAGACTGAACAAGCCGCTCAGCACCTCGAGCACCTGGTCGACCATGCGCGGGTCCGGCGGGTCTTCGAGATCGAGCAGGTGTTCGACGACGTCGAGGCTGGCTTCTTCGATCGGCGCGACGCGGGCCCCGCCGGGCTGCACGGTCGCGATGCCCAGCTGTTCGAGTCGCTTGAGTGCTTCGCGGACTGCGCCGCGGTGCACGCCGAAGCGCTCGGCGAGGTCGCGTTCACTGGGCAGGCGTTCGCCCTGGCGGTACTGCCCACGCAGGATCTCGTCGCGTAGCTCCGCCGTGATCGCTGCACTCCGCGAACTACGGGTCGATGTTTCCATGATTCTGGGTTGAGCTCCGGCGGGCGCGCTGGAGTGGTCTTGCGGAACCGGGGAGCAGGGCTCCCAGGCTGGTGCGGCGTCTTCTGCGCTGGCTGCGCGAGGAGGGAAGGCACCCCGAAGTCGGCCGATTCAGATCGTCAGATTCCTGGCCTTCCTGACTGGTTCAGGTCCGACCAAGTTGGTCCGACCAGCTTCGTTTCGGTGCATCTTACCCCGCACTGAAGGCCTGTCCACCCACCGAAACACAACTTTACCTTCGGCGATTGGGCGTTCTGCCTGGCCCCGGGGGGATTCTGCGCCGCGCAGCGAAGTTCCGGGTGGATGGCGGGCGCTCTCGGAGCTCGGGCGCTTCCCTCATGGGAGCTGCCTTCCGGGTGCTACTGATTGTGGGCGGGCCAGGAGGATCGAGAGCGTGCGGCGCGGCAACTCGGTAACCAGCGGGGATCACCGTCGTAGTGAGCCAGAAGAGTGTGCCCAACGAAGACGACGAAGCCCGCTGGGCGGCTTCGATGCGCGCTGCCCAGGCGGGCGACGCGGAGGCCTTCGAATCGCTGCTGCGTGAAATCCTGCCGCGGGTTCGCGCGCAGGTCTTCAGTCGGCTCGGGGGGCGCGATCACGCAGAGGATGTCGTGCAGAACGTGCTGCTTTCCATCCATCGCTCACGACATACCTATCAACCCAACCGGCGTTTCAAGCCGTGGTTGAATGCGGTCATGCGCAACGCGGTGATCGATTCGCTGCGCGCCCGGCGTCACGAATGGCGCCATCAGGATTTCGATGAATTCGAGATCGCAGACGAAGAGAACCCTTTTCCGGTTGGGAATCCCGACGCGATCTCTCCCGAGTTCGAAGCCGCACTGGCGAAGCTGCCCGACGGACAACGCGAGGCGGTCGAGATGCTCCACTTCCAGGAGTTGTCGGTAAAGGAAGCCGCCGAGCGATCGGGCACCTCGGCGTCGGCGCTCAAGGTGCGCGCGCACCGTGGACGCGCGCGGTTACGCGAACTCCTGGAGGGGCGAAGGTAGTGCCCGGTTCGACTGAAGACCTCATTCGCGAGCTGTCGGGGGACCTGCCTCCGGTAAGGCCCATGGCGCGCGCGCGCACCATTGCGGGGCTCGCCCTTGCGGCTTCTCTCCCCGTTTATGTCTGGTGGTTCGGCGGGCAGGGGCTGCGGCATCAGCTCGTCGAGGGCCAAGCGCCGAGCCTCGTGTACATCCTCGCAGCCCTGGTGATGGTGCTCTTGGCAGCGGGTGGGCTCGTCTTTGGTCTCACGTCGGTGATCCCCGGTCGCGAAAACGACGCGCGCGTCGGACGGCGGATCTTCGGCCTGGGGGTCGGCGTTGCGACGGCGCTCTTCTTCTTTCAGTGGTTCGCGGGTTCCACGGCGCTCGTCGAGGGCGTCCGCTCGTCGCTCCACTGCGCGGCCGGCGCACTGTGGCTCGCGCTGCCTGCGGGCATCATCGTCGGAGGCTACGTGTTGCGAGGTCTGGCGCGCAGCCTGCCCGCCGCGCTCGCAGCGGCATTCACCGGTGGCATGGGCCTGGCCGCCGTGATGGTTCATCTCACCTGTCCGCACCCCGACCCGCTCCACATGGTGCTCGGACACGCGCTCGCTCCCCTCTACGGCGGCGTGGCGTCGATCGCGCTCACGAGCGTCTTCGCGGCCCTCGGCATCGGGCCGGGGTCGACGACTTCGCCGGGCTAGCCCGCATGATTCATGAACATCCTACTGCGACGGCACATCTCCGCACTCTGGCAAGAGAAATCGACGTCCCGCTGCTCGACGTGGGGTGAACCACGTCTGCGCGGCGGAACGCCGATTTCTCATGCCAGAGCACGAATCTGCACCGTCTCGCTACGGATGTTCATGAATAATGCGGGCTAGATCTCGGGGACGTAGATCTCACAGGCGAGCTTGTCGCCGCCGAAGATCACGAGCAGCCGTCCCAGGGCGAGGTACTGCCCGATCATCATGCCGAGTTCGGCGATCTCTGCATCGTCGAAGTGCGCGTGGAGTTCGGCCTTGAAGGCGGCGTCGACCGTGCGGAAGTCGCTGGCCATCTTTTCTGCGAAGCGCACTGCGAGGGCTTCGCGCGGTTCGAGCTTGCGCTCGGCTTCGGGCAGGTGGATCTGGGCCACCATTTCTTCGTCCAGTCCGTCACGCGTCGCCGACGCGTAGCGAGCGAACAGTCAGGTGTCGCACTCGTTCATCGCGGCGACCTTGAGTCGCGCGAGTTCCTTGATGCGCCCGGGGACGACCCCTTTGGTATGGCCAGGGCGGAAGAACTCGAAGAAGCGCGCGAAGTGATCCGGGATCAGCGCAGAGAGATTGAGGGGCTTGTCTTCGGATGTCGACATGGGGGCTTCCTTCGAGGGGTTGCGTTCGGGTCCGGCGGGTCCGCTCGGGACCCGGGGGCGGCGCGACGGTCTTCCGTGCCGCCACTGTGCCGGCTCGCGCGCTGCGGCGCAATCGCGTCGCTGCGGAGCACGGTCATGCGACCCCCGCAGCCGGTACGGATCGCGATTGCTGTAGCCTCCCGGAGCACCAAGGTCCAGAATCTTCGATCGAACGACCGGGCGGGCTTCGAGACGCCCCGGTCCACCAAGCCAGGTTCGAGACGCAAAGGTGAACGCGACGGTGGCCCAGCTGAAGAATGTCCTTTACCCGGGGTTGATCGTCGTGTTCGTACTGGTGGCGTGGAGCGGCGGCTGGCACGCCGGCCTCGGGAAGTCGGACTTCGCCGGGCACGTCGGGTTGATGACGACCTTCGCCGACCAGTTCGTGGAGCGTCCGGGCCTGCATCTGTGGACGTCGGATTGGAATTCCGGGTCGTCGCTGGTGTTCTGGTACCTGCATCCCCTGATCTCCTCGTTCTTGCTGCTTCCGTTTGCCCAGGTCTGGGGAGCGGTCGATGGCCTTCGCATCGGGGACACGTTCTTCGTCGCTGTCGCGGGCATCGCGATGTACCGCTGGTGTCGGCACCTCACGGGTTCCGAGGCGGCCGCGTTCGTTGGCGCGCTGGTCTACGCGCTGCACCCGTCGGTCTTCGTGTTCGTGGGTGAGGTCGGGCAGGTGCATCAACCGATTTCGATGGCGATCGTTCCGCTGCTCTTCCTCGCCTGGACGCGCCTTGCTGAAGCACCGTGTCCCTCGACCGCAGTCATTGCTGCCGTCGCATCCGCTCTCTTGTTCTTGGACATGGAGCGCTTCTGGTTGATCCTCCCGCACGCGTTGGTCATCTATGGGGTGGTGGTCTGGCGAAATGCCCACCAGGAGAAGCGGGCCGCCGAGTTGCGTCGCGCGCTCGTGCTCGCGGTCGCGGTTGGCGTCGGGATGACGCTGCTCGTGGCCTTTCCCGCGTTGCCGGGCTTGTTCGAGCGGCCACTGCTGCAATGGCACGACACCCAGAGCATCGATGTGTTTCGCCAGTACTACTCGTTTCCGCACCTGTTCGCCCTGTTCGATCGCGATGGCGTGCTCGCTGCGCAGATGGGGAGTGGCGGCGGGCAATCCATCGTCTCGCTCCCCGGTCAGTGGTACCAGGGGGTAGTGGCGATGTTGTTGGTTGCCGCCGGTGGGGTGATGGTGGCGAGGCGTTCCTCGGATTCAGGCAGCCGCAATCGACTCACGGTCGTGCTCTTCTTGTTCGTCGTTGCGCTGCTCGTTGCATTCGGTGTCCACGCGATCGCGCCGAAACACGGGGCGTTGATCGCGGGCGTGTTCGAGCGTTCCGTTGGTTGGCGTCTCGTCGCCACGCTGCTCATGGCCGGGGCTCTCGTCGTGCTGTTCTTCGGGTCGGCGTTCCATCTCTTCTACCGATCGATGCTGCCGATGGCGCAGGCTTCAGGGGAAGTGCCTGCCAACCGCCGCGTACGCGCGCTCGCGCTCGTCGGGGTTGGTCTCGCGATCTTCTTGTTCGCCAAACCCTTCGTCCTGCTGGCCGACACCGTCTTCGTATACGCGCACCTACGCGCGCCAGGTCATTTCGCCTTTCCCGCGTTGCCGTTTCTGCTCGCGACTGCGGTGAGTCTGGTGATGCCCGCGTGGTTGCGTGCGGTCGGTGAAAGGCGACAGGCCGCGTTGGTCGTCGCGGTGACGGCATTGATCCTGCTCGACGTGTCGCCGTATCGCTTTCAACAGGATTGGACGTACCCGGACGAGCGCGTCGCGGGCTGGACCGAAGCCTTTGCGACCCTCGAGCAGGCATCACCCGGTCGGATGCTCGACACGCACCACTACAACCCCGTGGCAGACACGTTGGCGGTCGGCACTGCGCAGCGCGACCTGGCGTGGGGTTGGCTGAGTTGGAGCAGCACGCGATTCATCGGTGACATCATCAAGACCGGCTTCTTCGACACCATGCGAATCGCCCGCGCGCGGCCCGATGTGCGTGAAGCCAACACGCGGCTCGCGGCCGAGCTCTCGGGCCTGGCCAACGTTCGATACGTATCGCAGCTCGCGGGGGTGAGTCCTCTGATGCCCGCGGCCGACGAGTTCGAGTTGATCGAAGAAAACGAGCATGCCGCGGTGTATCGCAACCGCCTGGCGCTTCCCTACGTGCAGTTCTACCCGGAGCTGGCGCTTCTCATGGGCAGCGTCAACGAAACCGTCCCGCTCGTCGGTGCTCTCGCGCAAGAGGGCATCGCGTCGTTGACCCTCGACGCTGGGCGCGGGGATGAAAGCCCCGACAGTTCGCTGCATGTCGACTATTGGCGGGGCGACGCCGCGAAGGACTTCGCGGGGACGACGGCAATCGAGTTGCCCGCACGGCCCCCGTTCCGCGAAACGCCCACCGCTGCAACGCGCCCCGCGAATCGAGCCCCGTGCAAAATCGTTGCCCGCGCGGCCGACGTGATCCATCTCGAGTGCGACTTCGAACGCGCGGGAACCCTGGTGATCGCGGAGGCGTGGTTTCCGGGCTGGGAGGTCGAGTTGAACGGCGTCCGTCGTTCGTCGCTGCGCCTCAACCACGCCTTTCAGGGGGTCGCGGTCGAAGCGGGGCCGGCCGAGATCCGTTTTCTACTCGTGCCGAACCGGATCACCCTGCTGGCCTGGGCGGTGTCGTCGGTCGCATGGGTTGCTTGCCTGGTGATCTGGATACGCGATCGAAGGGGCTCGCCGCGGTCTGACCGATCGGATGGCGTGGGGTCGATGCCTTGAATTCGCCGCCGATCGACATCTTCGGACGCGTCGTTCTCGGGCTGGCCTTTGCGGTTGTTTATCCGCGCCTGTTCTTTGGCATCGAGTTCTTCGACGAAGCCTACTACCTGGCACTCCCTGTCTCGTTCGCGTCCGGGTACCAACCATTTCTCGATGAGCACGCGGTGCACCAGTTTGCGGCTCTGCTGATCCAACCCTTCGTCAGCACCTACCTCTACCTGGTCGGATCGACGGACGGGTTGGTGTTGTTCGGCCGACATCTCTATTTCGCTTGTGGCGTGCTGGCCGTCTGGGCGGTGCGTGGTTTCTGGACCCGCGCGCAGGGCGAGCGGACCGGCAATCTCCTGGCGGCCGTTGCGCTGACGTACATCCCGCTTTGCATCATCAGCCTGAGTTACAACAGCATCGTGTATTTCGGGTTGTTGGCGGGGAGTTCGCTGATCGCATCCGCCGCTCTCGGCCGCGCGGTCGCACGACACATGGCCGTCGGGACGCTGTGTATGGGTGCGGTGGCTTTCGCCTACCCGACGATGTTGCCGGTCGCGACGATCGCGATCGCTGGCGGGTTGGGGGCTGTCCACGCGACGTGCTCGGCAGATGACCGGAAGCAGGCGTTGCTCTGGACTGGTGTCGCAGTCGCGGGAGTGTTCGTCGGCAGCAGTGCAATCCTGCTGATCCTGGACTTTCCCGCCGCGCTCGGTTCGATGCTCGACTTCAGCCAGGCGCAGGGAGCACAGGGCGGCGGCGCGGTGAAATGGAAGGCGATCTCACTCGAGTTTCGTTTTCAGCTGAAGCTGTTCGCCGCACTCGCGACCGTGCTCCTGATCGTCTCGTTGGGCGTCGCACGCGGTGGGACGGTTCGCTTGTCGATGGTTGCAGCGGCGCTGCTGTGGCCGGCACTCGCCGCGGCGTCGACGACCTATCGGCAGTTTCATGCTCCCTTCACGACGGTTCCCTACGTCCTTGCGATCATCGGGCTGGCCGCACCCGTCGTGCTGTTGCGTTCGAAGGAGCGGTTCGCGAGACCCGAGCGAATTGCAGGAGCGATCGTCACCGTCACCTCGATCGCAGCCACCGTCGCGATCCTCTGGTCGACGGCGAACGGCCTGCGAAACGCGGCGATTGGACTGACGCCGGCGGCGCTGGCGGCACTCGGGTGTCTCGCGGCGAACCGCAGTGAAGGCGAAGCGAAAGGCGGGGGCACTGCAAGCGTGCCGTTCACCATCTTCATCGTGTCGCTGATCTTCTTTCAGGCCCACCAGCTGTGGACGCACGCCTATCGGGAATTCGTTCCGAGCGAACTCGAGCAGACCGTCGATCGCGGCCCCTGGAAGGGCATCAAGACGACGACGTTGAAGATTCTGTTCATGAACGAGTTGCGGGACGACCTGGAGCGAATCCGCGGAGACGCCGAGACGGTCATCTTCTTCGACTACTTCCCCGCCGGTTACCTGATGAGCGATTTGCGCCCTCGTACGCCCGGCCTCTGGATGTTCCCGAACAGTCGCATCTTCCAGGGAACGACTCGCCTGCGAAACGTCTACGCAAAGCGACTCGAGGCCCACGGGTCCATGCCCGACGTTGCGGTCGAGATGATCTGCATTCCCGCGCAGCCGTTCACGTGGATGAGGCTTCCAGAAGGCGACGCCGTCGGCGCGCTATTCGATGAATCCGCGTACGAAACGGTGCTCGAACGACCCTGTTACAGCATCGCGAGGCGTCGCGGCGAAGCAGGGCCGACGCCACCACGTTGAGCCCCGAACCCGTGGAAATCACAGGTGATTTCGACGTGGCCGCGATGGGTTCGGCGCGCTCGTGCGTGTCGGGCCGCGCATCGGACGCGGAACCTATAGAAAGAAGGAAGCCCCGAGGGTGCTCTCAGCTGCCTGAAGCCGGGGCCGGCGTGTACCAGACGGGGGACGTCCAGGCACGCTCCTGGATCACCGGCGTGTAGAAGGGCTCGGTTGCGGGGTCGATGCAGCAGCGGCCGTAGACATCGCCCTGGGCACCGCGCTCCTGGGCCTTCGCGCTGGCGGCGCTGGCTTGTTCTTCGCAGTTCGCCGCAAACGGGTTCACCCCCGCCTGCTGGCACTGCAGGGTCGACCAGCGGCAGGTCGGGTTTTCGAGTACACGGGCGTAGTAGAAGCTCGGCTGGCTGGCGTCGAAGTCGGGGTCGCGCCATACGCTGCAGAGATGGGCGGCACCCGGGCCGCGTGGTGCGCAGGTGTCGGGGTCGACGTCTGCGCCGTTGTCGGTGTCGCCCACTACGTCGTAGACGCGTTCGTGTGTCGCCCCCCGATCGTCGAGCCAGCCCTTCACGATCTGGATGCGTTGCAGGTCGGTGCCCTCGCGTTCGGGCGGCCCTGGATCCTTCCACGCCGAAACCAGGATGTGCGGCGGTCCGTCGATTTCGCTCGGGCGCGTCTCCATGTCGCTGCCCATCGACACCCCGCCTTCGTAACCGGCGGCGATCATGTCCTTCGATCCGCAGACACTGTCGGCGTAGTTCCAACCCGCAAAGAAGCGCACCACGGGGCGTGTGCCGCTCGTCGCGTAGGTTTCGCGTCGGCGCATCCCTTCGAAGATGCTGTCGCGCGAATTCTCCTCTGCCCATACCACGGCCAGGCCGCCGGGATTGTCGAAGAAGTGATCCTGCACGTTGCGATAGCCCGCGTCGCGTCGGCCGAGAGAGCCCACGTAGTTGTCTTCTTCGGCGCCGCCCGGTGTTGCGCTGTGGGTGTCGGTCGAGCCGATGAAGCCGAACTTGAACGGGTTGGTGCCGCTGCTCTGCTCGAGAGCGAGGCCGTCCTTCAAGACGTTGCGGGCCATGTTGCGGCGACCGAACTCGTCGATCGGGACGTAGCGGGCCTTTTCGTCCATCACCTCGCCGTGGATCGTGCCGAGCATGGTGAGGTTGTCGGCCTTCGCCTGTTCGAAGTCGCAGAGTTCGTCTTCGGTGAACAGACCGCGCCCGGCGAGGCGGTCGTAGCGGCATTCGCTGGCCGCCTTGTGTTGGGTCAGTTCGATGATGGGTTCGAAGAAGAGCCGCTCGTTGGCTTCGCGCGGATCCTTCGGGTCCGGGAACATCCACCCTCCCGAAAGGTTCGGGTTGTGGGGGATGGCGAGCACATCGCAGCCCTCGTCGCCGTCGATGCATTCGCTGCGCAGGCGGTACCAGAGTTCGGGGAAGTTGCGCATGCCCGTTTCGTAGGTGGAGATCGGGCGCCTGGTCACGCGATCGTTTCGGAAGATCACGTTGCGGTGCAGGTTCTTGTGTTCCGGCGCGTCGGTGTATTCGTAGCCGACGAAGGTGGTGAAGCTACAGCTCGAGCTTCGGTCGTAGTGCTCGTCCGCAGCTTGCTGGATGCGCGCCCAGAAGTCGTCGCCGGCGGCGTCGCAGTCCGAAAGGGTGCAGGCAAACGAGTAGTCGCGCGCGTCGGATTCCCCCGCGACCCCGAGGCTCACCCACCAGCTGGCTGCGAGTAGCTGGGTCCAGAAATGATCGCTGCGGGTCATGATGCAGTGGGGCCACCAGTAGCCGAGCTTCGAGGGGTCTTCGGTGCAGACACTGATCTGGCCGAGGAACTCGGCGTGGTCGGTCACCGCGGTGAAGTCGAGGGGGCGCCTGAGCCTGGCTTCGATGGTCTGCTCCCCGTTTTCGTCGGGCAGCATGATGCTCTCGCCCTTGGCGTAGCGATACGCATCCCACGGGTCGTTGCGCTGGCTCGATACGTATGAGTCGAACGAGTAGCGAGTATGAACGTGCAGGTCGCCGAAGAAGGGGCGCCGCAGCGGATCGTTTTCGGCGCAGTCTTCGCGCGTTTCGGTTCGCACGTTCGCGCCGGCGAAGGCGGGTTGGCCGACCAGCATGAGCAGGACGAAAGGCGCCGAAGCGAACGCAAGTGATCGCCAGGTCGAGCGTGAAAGGCGGATACCGTGCTGCACGTTGCTTCCCCCTTCAGAGAGTGAAGGAGGCAGGCTCGCACCCCGGGGAGCGACGTCAAGAGAGCGGGAGCGATGGGTGTTCGGGCTGGCGGAGCGTGCTGCGAGTCAGCGCCTGGCGACTGCGGTCTGGTTCCGCGGCTGATCTCGGGCATGGCGATCCGCGTCGACGCGCTTCGCGATCTTTTCGCGCAGGAGCACGCGTGCGTTCGCTTGCTGGCGAAGGTCCTTCATCAGGTGGACCGTCTGGTTCCGCACGATCGCATCGAGGCGCTCGTTGGTCCGGATGGTGAGATCATTCGACGCCTTCTGGATGATCGCCACTTCTTGCTTCGTGTAGACCGCTGCCCCATCGGCTTCTCCCGCGTATGCGGATGCTCCGCTGATCAGCAGAAAAGCGCTGGGGACAACGAGGAGCGCGGCGCTCAGTCCGCGCAACCTTCGCTCGGGGGCCTTCGGGCAATGGGAGGGGTTGGACAGGGGCACGGGCTTTCTCCGATGAGGGATCGCGCATCGATCATTCAGAGCTATCGGAGCAGCAGGTTGGGAGTTGACCCCAAAACACTACGCAGGCAGGTGTGTACGCGGTCGTGAACAAATGGGATTCGCGCATGTGCAGTCGCTTGCATCCGTGCGCGAACCATCGAGGCTCGTGCGATTGCGAACGCGCGTACCAGAACGGGCGTGAGTTGTGACGTCGGCCGTACGGTGCGTTCCTGTCGTAGCGTCTTCCGCTTGCACCGGCCGGGACATCCCGCGGCGTGAACGCACCGTGCCAGCTGATCCTTCGTCGGGTCGGCATGGGGCGGGGTCAGCATGGACCGATCGTTCTGCGCGGGGATGCTCTTGGCTGACCGCAGCATGAAGCCCCCGCGGCGCATTGTGCCCGCCCGTTCGTGGCAGGCCCGCCTCGCGCGTTCGAACGTTCCGAATCCGACTACGTTGACCACGCGCCGGCGGGGCACGCGGTCTCCATTCCCCGTACCTCCGCTGCCTCACGATGCTAGAGTGCGCCTTCTCAGATTCTTTGACGGCGATTACCCGCGGCGTTTAGAATCGAAGACGGTTTCGCAACGGTCCGTTGGTGGCCAGCAGTTTCGACGCTACTGCGCGACCCCCGGTGCGACCCGTGCAAAGACAAAGCTAACGACAAAGGAACGACGATGAACCGGATGTCACCCTCTCCGCGTCCGCGGCTCGCTTCGCGGCGACGGATTGCGGCGCGCTCTTTCACACTCGTGCTCGGTCTATCGCTTCTGCTTTCGGCAGTCGTGCAGGCCCAGGACGCGGAGGAGAACGATGCGCTCGACGAAGCGGTTGCCGTGCGACAGCAGGGCAACGAAGAAGGCCAGGCTTCGCAGAAGCGGATCGATTCCGTGAGTGCGGAAACCGAAAGCCTCTTCACCCGCTATCAGAACGCGCTGGCGCAGATCGATTCGATCCGGGTCTACAACGCCCAGATGGATGACCTGATCGCATTCCAGGACAAAGAGATCGCGTCACTGCGTGACCAGGTCGACCGCGTCGAGTTGGTGAGCCGCAGCGTGACGCCGCTGATGCTTCGCATGATCGACGCGATCGACGCGACGGTGCGCCTCGACATCCCGTTCCTGGAAAACGAACGAGCCGAACGCATCCAGGGCCTCCACACCCTGATGGGGCGGGCCGACGTTTCGAACGCCGAGAAGTACCGGCAGATCATGGAGGCCTATCAGACCGAAAACGAATACGGCCGCACGATCGAAGCGTATCGTTCGACACTGACGCTGGGTGGCACCGAGGTGAAGGTGGACCTGCTGCGCTTCGGCCGAATCGCGCTGGTCTACCAGACGCTCGACGGTCGCGAAGCCGGCGTGTGGAACCAGGAAACGCGCCAGTGGGAAAGTCTCGATTCGAGTTACCGCACCGCGATCAAGGAAGGTCTGAAGATCGCGCGTAAGCAGACGGCCCCGGACCTCATCCGACTCCCACTTCCCGTACCCGGTGCCGCAGGAGGGCAGGGCTGATGCGATTCGATCGACCGATGCTTTCCGCAGTTTTCGCCTTCACGCTCGCAATCGTCGTGGCGCAGCCGTCCGTCGTGCTCGCACAGGGCGACTCGATCCCCACGCCGCCGGAGCCCGCGACCCTCGACGAACTGCTCGAGATGGTCCAGAGCGGCTTCATCGAAGAGTCGAAGGAAAACAAGGAACGCGAAGCCCGCTTCCTCGCCGCGAAGGAGGATCAACAGCGCCTGCTCGACGAGGTGCTCGCGGTGCTCGCCGACGAAGAGGCGCGCAGCCAGCGACTCGAGACCACCTACAACGAAAACGAGCCCAAGATCGGCACGCTTCAGGAACAGCTCGCCGAACGCCTCGGGCAGATGGGCGAGCTGTTCGGTGTCGTGCGCCAGGTCTCGAATGATCTTGCCGGGCAGACCTGGGAATCGTTGACGGCCGCGCAACTCGGGCCGCGCAAGGAACTCCTCGATCGTCTCGGTCGCAGCAAGGAGCTTCCCACGACTCAGGATCTCGAAGCCTTGTGGTTCGAGATGCAGCGCGAAATTACCGCGCAGGGCAAGGTCGCTCGCTTTACCGCGAGCGTCGTGACCACTGGGGGCGGCGAAGCCGAACGCGAGATCATTCGCGCGGGACCGTTCGCCGCGATCTCGAACGGTGGGTACCTGCTGTGGGATCCGGTCGACCAGAAGCTCACCGAATTGCCACGCCAGCCTCCATCGAAGTACCTCGACACGGTGGCGCCCTTCGAAGCTGCAAGCGGTGGTTTCGCCAAGCTCGCCGTCGATCCGTCACGCGGTGCGTTGCTCAACGCGCTACTCGACACGCCGAGCTTCACCGAGCGCATCAACCAGGGTGGCATGGTGGGATACGTGATCATGACCCTCGGCAGCATCGCCTTCCTGACCGGTGTCTGGCGTTGGATCATGATCTCCGCCGCGAGCCGCAAGGTGAACGCGCAGCTCAAGAGCGAGCAGCCCAGCGAGAACAATCCCCTCGGACGCATTCTCGCGATTTCGCGCTCGGCTGAGATCAGCGACAGCGAAGCCCTGGAACTACGCCTCGACGAGGCGGTTCTCAAGGAAACGAGTGCCCTCGAGCGGTACCTCTGGCTGGTGAAGACGGTTTCGGCCGTGGCACCCCTGCTGGGTCTGCTCGGGACGGTGACCGGTATGATCCAGACCTTCCAGGCGATCACGCTCTTCGGTGCAGGTGATCCGAAGATGATGGCCGGCGGTATTTCCGAGGCCCTCGTGACCACGATGCTGGGTCTGATCGCCGCCATCCCGCTGGTCCTGCTCTACGACACGGTGAGCAACAGCGCGAGTCGGGTCGTCGACATCCTCGACCACCAGAGCGCGGGCTTGATCGCCGCACGGGCGGAGGGCACCGATGTGGGAGATTGAGGCGTTTGCGGCGGTCCGCGGTTTCATCGAAACCGGGGGCGACGTGCTGCTCGTGATCGCCTTCGTCACAGCCACGATGTGGACGCTCATCCTGGAGCGCCTTTGGTACTTCCGTTTCGGTCATCGAGAGGCCGTGGCGAAGACCCAGTCGTTCTGGAACACGCGTGCAGACCACGCTTCGTGGACGGCCCATAAGATCCGGGACCTGCTCGTCTCGCGTACGGAACTCAAGCTGACCGACAGCCTGGCGTTCATTCGTACCCTCGTTGCCGTGTGCCCCATGTTGGGCCTGCTCGGCACCGTGACGGGCATGATCGAGGTTTTCGACGTGATGGCGACTGGCGGCGGCAACACGCGCGGTATGGCGGCCGGCGTGTCGAAAGCCACGCTCCCCACCATGGCCGGCATGGTTGCAGCCATCTCCGGCATGCTGTTTTCGACCCAGCTCGATCAGTTTGCCGAAAGCCAGGCGGCCGGGATCCAGGACACACTCGACATCGAAACCGAGCCTGCTGAGGACTGATGCGGAATGCGACGTAGACGAAACCGAAACAAGTCCGAAAGCGAAGTCAACCTGACGCCGATGCTCGACGTCGTCTTCATCATGTTGATCTTCTTCATCGTGACGGCGTCCTTCGTGAAGGAAGCCGGCATCGAAATCAGCCGCCCCGGTGCGTCGACCGCGACGCGCAAGGAAAAGGGCAACATCCTGATCGCGATCACCGAGACCAACCAGGTGTGGATGGACCGTCGGCAGATCGATCCCCGGGCGCTGCGCGCAAACATCGAACGCATGCGCGCCGAGAACCCGCAGGGTGCCGTGATCATCCAGGCCGACATCAAGAGCCAGAACGGTTTGCTGGTGAAGGTGATGGACGCCGCCAAACTCGCGGGCGTCGAGAGCATTTCGCTCGCTGCGGAGGTGGTTCAGTAAGATGGCCGTGCGCGTCCCGCTCGCCATGATGCTCGCAGCCGTGATCACCTTCGGCCTGTTCTGGACCATGCAGGCGTTGGTGAGCGTGGGCTACGACCTCAAGGACGCGAAGCCGTCGCCACGAGTCGAGTTCGTGCGCTTGAAGCGGGACAGCACCCCGCAAACGAAGAAGCGCGAGCCCCCCAAGCGGCAGAAACCCGAGCAGGCACCACCGCCGCCGGACATCAGCGTTTCGAAGGCGAGCCTGCAGCCGACGACCGACTTCGCGGCGGTCACGCCGGACATCGACGCTTCGGCAGCGCTCGACGGTGGACTGGCCGCGGGCGCGGGCTCGGACCGAGACGCGGTACCGCTCGTGCGAATCGAACCCGAATACCCGATGCGGGCGCGTCAGCGCGGCATCGAGGGTTGGGTGCACGTGCAGTTCACGATCTCGAGGTCGGGCACGGTGATCGATCCCGTCGTGGCGGGGGCGCAGCCACCTGGTGTGTTCGAAGAGGCCGCGATCACCGCCGTCAGTCGCTGGAAGTACAACCCCAAGATCGTGAACGGCATACCGGTCGAACGCCCGGGGCAGCAGATCGTCTTTCCCTTCGAGATGGAGAACTGAGCGATGTCGATACGAATCGTTCGAGGTTTTCTCGCGGGTCTGTTGATCGCACTGACGGTCGCGCCGCTCTTTGCGCCCGTCGAAGCCGTCGCGCAGCAGCGCGAACGCAAGAAGAGCGGGTCGTGGGCGCGACAGAACGAAATCGACAAGCTCACCGCGAAGCGACTCCAGAAGGCCACCGAACTGCTGGCAGACGAGGAGTACGCGGAAGCCCACGCGGCCCTCGATCGCTTGCGCATCCGAAGCTTGAACGACCTCGAAAAGAACAAGCTGTACAAACTGCGCGGCTACATCTACTTCAATCAGGAAAAGCTCCCTGAAGCGCGCAAGTACCTCGAACTCGCCCTCGCGACCAAGTCCGCCACGGTGGACGATCACGAACTGCTTCGCTTCCAGATCGGACAGATCTCGATGCAGGAAAGCAACTGGGAAGCTGCGGTCGAGAACTTCAACAAGTGGTTCGAGATCGCCGGGCAGCCGAACGCCAATTCCTACTACATGCTGGCGCTCGCCTATTGGCAGTTGAAGGACTTCGAAAATGCGGTCGTCCCCGCACGGCAAGCCGTCGAACTCACCAGCGAGCCGCAGGAACGCTGGATGCAGTTGCTCCTCGCGATCCATCTCACTGCAAAGAACTACGAGAAGGCGATCCACGTCTACGACATGCTCGTGCGCCGCTATCCGAAGAAGAGCTACTGGATGCAGTTGGCGACCCTGCACGGTGCACTCGGCAACTACAACGAGTCGTTGATCCCGCTGCAGCTCGCCCATACGCAGGGCATGCTGACCGAGGACGCGGAAGTGCGCCGTCTGGCGGAATTGCTGCTGTTTCTCGAATTGCCGATCCGCGCCGTCGACGTGCTGCGTGACGGTCTCGACCGCAACGTGATCGAGGAAGACAGCAAGCTCTACGAACTGCTCAGCAACGGCCTGATCATGGCGCGCGAGTACGACGACGCAGTCGAGCCGTTGACGAAAGCCGCGGAACTCGACGAGAGCGGCCGCATCTACCTGCGTCTGGCTGAGGTGCACATCCAGCGCGAACGCTGGGACGAAGCCGCGGCGGCACTGCAGCTCGCCATCGACAAGGGCAATCTTCCCAACCCGGGGCAGGCCGAGCTCTTGATGGGGATCTCGTACTACAGCCGCAAGCGCCCCGATGACGCGGTGAGTTGGTTCGTGAAGGCCAAGCGCTTCGATGCAACGGAGGCCGAAGCCACCACGTGGCTGAATCACATCGCGCGCGAGACCGGATCCAACGCCGACACTTGATTGGCTGGTCGGCACTTGATTGGGCTGGTCGGCACTTGATTGGCTGGTTGGCACCTGATCCGGTGATGCACGAGCTTCAGGGCAACCGGACTTCCGGCGGCTGAATGGACCGACGGGTTCGTGCAGCGTCGGCCACCGAAAAGACGGGCAGGGTGGCGATCCGTTGCTCGAGCGCTTCGCCTTCGAGTCGACCCTGCGAAGCCGCATTTGCGACTGCGATCACATCGCGGCTCAACGCGTCAGCGGGCTTGTGCGCGGCGAACGCACGAGCGCGGGCTGCTGCTGCATCGAAGCGATGGTCGCGCAGCAGAGACCAGATCAGGCGGCGCTGAGCGTCAAGGGTTCGCGGTCTGCGGCGAAGTGTTTCGCGGTCGAGTTCGATGGCTTCCGCATACAGACCGAGGGCCGCGTTCAATTCGGCGAGTGCCAGCTTCGAAAGATGCCCGCGCTCACCTTCGGCGGTGTTCGCGGTGACCACGAGTTGATCGTAATAGGGGGGGATCAGCCCCCGTTCGATTGACCAGTCTGGACTTCGTTCGATTGCAGCCGCAGGGTCGAAGCCGCGCGCCCGGTCGAACGGGATGTCTCGTTCGCGGTAGTAGGACGCAACGCGTTCGAAATTGTCGTCATTCGATTTCTGGTCTCGCAGGTAGACCGCGCTGTCGAGGTTGCGGAACACCTGCACCCACTCGCTTGCCCCTTCGAGGTGTGCAGTCGTATGGAACCAGGGCTGGGTCGTGGGCCTGGCCTGCGGAAGCCGGATGCCGAGGAAGAGCTCGACCCCCTGCTCGTCGAGCATGTCGACGTAGTTCTTTGCCGGGTCCCCCGATCGCCGCTCGCGAATCGGCAGGTTCGCGTCGATCGCCTTGCTCGTGACGTTCAAGCTTCCGTTCACGAACGTTTTGATGCCCGGCGCGAGCCAATAGCCGAGGAAGCCGCTCTGGGAGTATTCGGCGAACAACGGGCCCGTGAGTCCCGCGTCGGCGAGCCACCACACGGCGTGCGCGTTGTAGCGGGCGGGCATGTAGGGACGTTGGTAGCCGTGGGTGAGTCCCTGTGAAAAGGTCGGCCACGCACCCACCTGGAAGAACGCAGCGGCCAGGCCGATCGAAGCTGCAGCGCAGATCCACGCCGTTCGCATTGGCGATGCATCCAGCGGCTTGCGCGAGACCAGGGCGAGAAACGCCAGCGGAAAGACGCAGAGCCAGCTGAAGCGCACCGCCATCAGGATCAAGGCAGCCGACAGCAGCGCGAGCGCGCCGAAGGCCACGTCGCGTGCGTCTGCGTTGCGACGGCGAACGATGACCGACCACCCCGCAAGCGTCGCAAGCAGCGACCCCCATGCGCCGAACCAATGCAGGGCGTCATTCGTGCGCGGCAGTGCGAACAGAGTGATGCGACTCCATTCGTCTCCCACGCGGGCGAGCGACGGGGTTTCGTCCCCGGCCATCCAGTAGGCGAGATGCGGCGTGATGCCGGACGGGTTCAGCAGGGTGGCGAGGGTCGCGACAGCGAGTACGCCGAGTAGCCCCCGCGTTCGCGGGGACAACGCACCGGGTGCGACGCGTCCCCAGCGCACCGCGTCGTGTACGAGCCAGGCAGCAGCGACCACGCCCAGCATGGCCGGTCCGAGCACGAACCCGGCATGCAGATTCGCCCACGAGGCGAGCAGGGCGACCGCGGCGGGGGCGCGCCAGCGCGCATCTTCCTGCGGTGTCGCGAACAACCAACGGGCCAGGAGCAACGCGGCGATGATCGTAAAGAGGTGGGGGCGAAGCTGAACCAGCCTGTAGGTCGACGCCGCGAGAACGAAGCCCATGCACAGGCTTGCCAGCGCGGCGGAACGGCAAGTGCGTTGGATCGTCGACCATACGAGCCACGCGATGGCCGCGACGAGAAGCACGTGTGCGATGCGAAGGCCCGTGAAGCCGAATACCACGTGCAGGTCGTAGAGCAGAAGATCCGAGAGCCACGCGGCCGGTGCAGGTGGCCCCGGCGCCGTGAAGAGCAGCGGGTCTTCCAGAAGCCACGGTCCGGCGTTTGCGTAGGCGCGGCCGAGAGCGAGGTGCCACCAGAGGTCGTCGGTGAAGATGGGGCGCGAGACGACGGCAAGGAGCCCTGCGACGATCGCAGCGCCACAAGCGTGAGCGCAGAGAAGAGCAAGGCGTGGTGTCGCGCCGTCGTCGTTGCTCTTCGCAGTGTCGCTTTTGAACGGACTCAATCGTTGTCCGCCCTTCGAGTCGGAGCGCTACTCGACGGCGAGTCGAAGGCGGATGCCCGTGGTCGCCCGGTACCCGTAACGATCTCGCTTGATCTGGTAGGTGACTTCTTCGCCGTGGATGTTGGACGCCTTCGCGCGAATCTTGCCACTGCCCATGAAGCGATACCCGCGGGCGTTGCCGAAGACTGAAAGCAGGAAGGGGCCCGCGCGTCGCGTGTCGAGTTCGAATTCGAGCCCCACGCCGAGCCCATGGAACCGCTTGGTCTTCGCCGCCTTGAAGACTTCGTAGCGGAAGTCCGTGACCACTCTGGGTTCTGCAATCACGGCGACGGCACGCCTCGCCTCGCCCGTCATCTGGACCTTCTCGGTCATCCACTCGAACGACGGCTTGAGGCGGAACCGGCGACCGAAGACGTCGAGGGTCATCGCGATGCCTGCGCCGGCTGCATACGACCACTGCTGCACCTGTGATTCGATCACGCTCCCCTGTCCGAACACCACGCGCTCGCTGATCAAGTTGTTGGGGGGGAAATAGGGGGCACCGATCCTGTTCGGTGACGGGTCGCCTTCCTTTGCGGTCCGGTACGTGAGGCCGAAAGCGGGGATCACCTCTCCGTGAACGAACAGCCGGGGAGCGCCGGGGACTTCGATCTCCGGAGCGAAAGGAATCGCGCGGAGTCCCGGGGTCATGAACTCCAGGCCAGCACAGAACAGTGGGGTGAGCGTGAGGTCCTCGCCGCTTGTCGGGGGGCGGACCACCGAAATGGGGTTGATGACTTCACTGGTGTGGTCGAATGGGCCGAGCAGGTCCGTCGATCCGATGTCGCCGGAGATGTCTTGCATCAACATGCCGAGCCCCGTCGTAAGCGAGGGCACCCAGCGATCGAGTTCATCGGTGGCTTCGGCGATCAACACTGGACCGTTTGGTTCATCCGGCGGATCCTGAGCCTGTGCGACGGTCGCGAAGTGAACGACCCCGATGAGCCCGAGACAGGCCCAAGGTCTCTTGACTGAGATTCGCATCGGGGCGAGGATGGCGCACCGCCGGGTGCGAATGCAAGGGCGCGGAGTAGGCTGTTTGTCATCATCCGCATCGTTGTTGTACTTCACGCACTCATGGGGAACGTGCTCAGCCCACTTCCAAGTCTCGGATACCGATCGTCACATGATGCGCCCCGGTCACAGTTTCCCAGTCGATCACCTCTGTCGCGTCGTCGTGCGAACCGGCTCTCGTCC
Source organism: Myxococcota bacterium (assembly GCA_030748735.1). Lineage (GTDB taxonomy): Bacteria > Myxococcota_A > UBA9160 > UBA9160 > UBA4427 > DUBZ01. Next base: position 27,554 of record JASMLK010000085.1, read on the forward strand.
GCAGCGTCGCGCAGGTCGACTCGTTCTCGTCCTTGCCGGGGTCATCGCAGCGTTGCTTCTCGACGTCGCGGTCTTTGCTCAGGCCGCCAACGCACAGCAGTCGGACGATCCCGAAGCGGCGACCACCGATTCCGTCGCGCCGCCGGTCGGCGTAGAAATGATGAAGGTGAAGGGGCGCGCAGTTTCCGGCATCGAGACGGACGTTCCCGAGTCGGTGACACAGTTCGATGCTGCAACCATCGATGCGCTGGGCGCGGCCAACATCGCCGACCTCGCGAAGGTCACACCCAACGTCGAAATTCGTAGCGCGGGTTCGACCACCGCAACGTTCTTCATCCGCGGTGTGGGGCTCGCGGACTTCAGCTCGAATGCGGCCGGTGCGGTCGGGATCTTCCAGGACGACGTTCAGCTCAACGCGCCAGCGATCCAGCTGGGCGGGTTGTTCGACACCGAGACGGTGGACGTCAAGCGCGGCCCTCAAGGTCACGGCCTGTTCAGGAATTCTTCGGCGGGTGCCATTCGGATCTTCGCAAACAAGCCGTCCCTCGACTACGAAGCGAAGCTGAAGACCAGTTTCGGCAAGTTCTGGACGGATGACGCGAGGGATGCGTTCATTCGCGAAATCGAAGGTGCGATGAACGTCCCGCTGATCGAGGACATGCTCGCCACGCGCATCGCCTTTCGGGTTCGTTCGACGGAGCCCTACATCGAAAACGGTTGTGCGGGCGCCATACCGTTGGATGAACGCGAACAGTTCATCAGTCAGGATCCAACGCAGGGTTCGATCTGCGGCGAGCAGGCCAACCCGACCCAGCCGATCCAGTTCGGAAAGATTTCCCACGTCCCGCCGGGCCTGAAGAAGTACCTGGGTGAGAAGGACGACTGGGCGATTCGCGGTGCGCTGCGGTTTTCGCCGCTCGAATCCGACAGCGAGATCCTGCTGAACATCCACGGGAGCCGCCTCGAACAGGATTCGACGGTGGGGGAAACCATCGGTGCAAAGATCAGCCCCAAACCAGACGGTGGAAGTACCTCGCGTTTCGGTGACGTCTCGGCGAACGGCTACCGGCAACCCGAACAACTCGAGGAATTCCAGGATATCGCCACGCGCAGATCGGGCCTCACCTGGGACCAGCTCAATAGCGCGGACATTCTTCCCGGCCTGACAGCGGAAGAGAGCGCGGAATTGAGGGCGACCACCATCGCGAAGTCCTTCGAAGAGCTGGGCAAGAACCTCGCCGAAGATCGCGTGCTCGATCGCGAACCCTATCGCGGCGACTACAACAATCCCGGGCGAACGACCTTCGACAGTGTCGGCGGATACCTGAGGGGTAATTTCACGATCGGCGACGGGATCAACACCCAACTGACCCTGGGCACCGAACACTACGAACGGTTTCGAGACTCCGATACCGACTTCAGCCCGGCGGGCGCGAT
>JASMLK010000086.1 GCA_030748735.1 Myxococcota bacterium
ATCTGGCGCAGCACCGGCAATGGGTCAGGGACGCGCGGCAGGGGGCTCCACGGGGTCGCGGCCAACCATCAGGGGGGCCTGCGCGAAGCGGTCGATCTTGCGCAGCTTCGCCGCAGTTCTTCGAAGCGCCTCCAGGGTGACGCGCCCGACGGTGTCGAAGCCCGCCGACGCGCGCCGCGTGACGGGAACAGGGGCTCTGGGCCTCTCTTTCGCGGTATCGGTCGCGGTTTCCGTTGCGGCGTCTGCACCAGCTGGTTCGGTGGGCTGCGCCAATTCGGCGTCGGCATTCTCGAGTGCGACCGAAGAACGCAACGTCAGCTGCGCGAAGATCGAGCGGCCGGTCTCGGCGCGCCCGTAGGGGCTCGCCGCCGGAAACGTCGCCGTGTCGCCCAGGTCGGCGGCCGCCTCCCAGAACACTTCGCGGTAGACCCGTGGCGAGTCGATGTCCCGCAACATGGGCAGATCGCGGTCGCCCACCGCGCCGAAGAAGATCGCCGCACGGATGTCGTCGACCTCTCCGCTTCGCGACCAATCGTCGACCAGGCTCTGGGTTCCGAGTCGCGGCGCTGGTTCTTCCGCGCGCGCCGCGTCACCGTCGATGAACGCGAACCAGAACGTGTACTCGGGCGGAGGCCCGCTCCGCAGTACCCGGGCCAACTCGAGCAAAAACGCGGTACCGGAGGCGCGTTGGTCGCCCCGTCGCAGCACTTCGTCCGAATCGGCCGCGGCGGCGGGGCTGTCGTAGTGCGCCGCGAGCAGGATCACGTCATTCGAGCGGCCGGGTACGCTCCCGAGCACGTGGGCGAACTCGACGACTTCTCCTTCGCTCGCCGTCGCCACCGTGCGAAGTTCGCGACTCGAGATGCCGGCGTCGGCCAGGGTGTCCCGCAGGAAATCGCGCGACAGAGAAGCTGCGCGCGACCCCGTGACGCGGCGGCCAAACCCGTTGAGGGTGCGCATGTACTGCCAGGCCGCCTGGCCCGAGAAGGCGGGAGGCCCCGACACGCGGTCGGGTGTGAACCGCCCGGGGGCGTTCGAAGCCGGGTCGGTACTGCAAGCCACCGGCAACGAGCAGGCAAGTACGACCGCCAAGCCGATGAGTTGCAGTCGGATTGCCGCTCTCATGGGCTGCGTTCCGGCCAGCCGGTCGTCACTTCGTTCCGCTCTGTCGCCACTCACCACGCCAACCACCCAACAACCGATCCCGCCAGCCCCTGGCCCCCTGCACCAGAACTTATCGCTCCGACCGGTGCCGCGGGGCCCTGGCGACGATTCTCACCAACTCACTTTCACCAGCGCTCGACGCCGATCGACCCAATTGTGTTCAGAAGCGGGGGGCGATTGTCACCGTCGAAACAAATTCCGCTATTTCGCAATCGGTTCTGCACATCTCCTGACACATTCGGAATTTTCGAGCCACATCCTTAACAACAGGCGTCCCGTCCTCGCGGGACTCTTCAGAAGGGGAGGCAGGGTTCCACCCCTGTGAGCCCTGTCTCCTTCGTCTCTGAGCGCCGATGGGCGATCGTTGAGCCGCGGACGGTTACCGGTCGGCGTTCGCTTGTCTGGGTGCCCCCAGCAGGCCCCCGCCCCGACTTCCCGGTCCCGGGAAAGCGAAAAGCAACGTGTCACGCGTTTGTGGTGCCGCCCTCGTGGGCGTCGACGGGGTCGCGGTCGAAGTCGAAGTCCGCATCAGTTCTCAGCTTCCACGGATCGACATCGTGGGGTTACCCGAAGCGGCGGTGCGCGAAAGCGCTGCACGGGTGCGTGCGGCGATCGCGGCCACGGGCGAGAAGTTCCCCGACCGGCGCGTCACCGTGAACCTCGCGCCCGCGAGCTTGAAGAAGAGCGGCGCGGGGCTCGACCTGCCAATCGCGGTCGGCATCCTGGCCGCCGCTGGCGTCCTCGAACACGACCGCCTCGAAGGACGCATGTTCTCGGGCGAACTCGCGCTCGATGGACGCCTGCGCCCGGTACGGGGCGCGCTCTCGCAGGTGCTCGCTGCTCGCGATCTCGGCTGCCGCGAAGCCTTCGTCGCAGGTGCGAGCGCCGAAGAAGCCGCCATTGCGCCGGGGATCGACGTCTTCGGGGCGGCGCATCTGGGCGAAGTCCTGGCGCACCTTCGCGGGGCGGAAGCGCTCGATGTTCACTGCGCCAATGCCATCGAAGCATTCAACGCCTTCAACGCAAAGGCACAGGGCGAGGGTGACCCGGAAGATCACACCCTGTGCCTGCGCGACGTTCGAGGCCAGGAAACTGCGAAGCGGGCGCTCGAGATCGCGGCCGCGGGTGGACATGGGCTTCTGTTCAGCGGACCACCCGGTTCGGGCAAGTCGATGCTCGCACGACGTCTGCCCGGTCTTTTGCCCCAGCTATCCCTCGACGAGGCGATCGAGGTCACGCGCATTCACAGCGCCGCCCAACGACTCGACGCCCATACGCCCATCGTGCACGAACGCCCGTTTCGCGCCCCACACCACACGGCAAGTGCAGCCGGCATGATGGGGGGCGGCAGCCCACCCACGCCCGGCGAAGTCTCGCTCGCACACCGCGGTGTCTTGTTTCTCGACGAGCTACCCGAATTCGACCGGCGCACCCTCGAATCGCTGCGAGAAGTGCTCGAAAGCGGCCTGGTGCGACTCGCTCGCGCGGGGGTCTCCTGCACCTTTCCCGCCGCGTTTCAACTGATCGCGGCCGCCAACCCGTGCCCCTGTGGCTGGTACCAGAGTGGTGTGCGCGACTGCCGCTGCGACGACGCCGCGATCGCGCGCTATCGCCAGCGAATTTCGGGTCCGCTGCTCGACCGGATCGACCTGCATGTCGGCGTTCCCGCCCAGGCGTGGCGCGAACTCGAGGCACCGAGCGCCGGGGCGTCTACCCACGAACGACGCGAGCGCGTATGCGAAGCACGCGAAAGGCAACGGGCGCGGGGCGTCGAGCGAAACGCCGACATCCCCGACGCGCAACTCGACGCTTGCGTGGGCGCCGAACCCGAAGCCAGTGCTCTGCTCGGAAACGCAGTCGATCGCTTTCGACTCTCTGCCCGTGCAGCACGCCGGGTCCTGCGATGTGCACGAACGATCGCCGACCTGGGAGGCCACGCGAACGTCACCCCGGCCGACATCGCGGAAGCGCTCTCAACGCGCAGCGAAACCCAGGGGTCGAACGCGGGGCTTGCTTGAACGCCGCAATCGGTCACTGCGACGTTCGAAAATTGACACTCCATCGCACGTGATCGCTCAAGCCCATGCAGCCGGAATCCGTAAGTCCTTGAAACCGTGCAACCGCGATGCGGCGGCGACGCTCCACGGGCGGTGACACTGAACCTGCATCCTCTCATCGGGAATCGAGAGCACCGGAGCCCCTCCGCCATGCCGAACCCGAATCACTCGAGTTCGAAGCCACCCGCCTCTCCGGGCGAGCGAGCAAGCCTCGCGCCGGCGCACGCGGACGTCACCCTGCTCGAACTCGTTCGCCTGCTCGGAGCAACGATCGAGGACGACCGCGAGGTCGCCGCAGCAGCACGACGCCTGCTTCGACGCGGCGACGTCAGGCTGGTGGGAAACTTTCGCGGCGAACCGATCGAGAGCTTCTGAGCCAGAGCGGAACCCCTCCGCCGCCTGCGCGACCCACTCTTTGGCGGCCCTCTCCGTGCCGCCAGCACGCGAAAATTCGAGCTAACCTCGTGTTCCGCCGATGACCAGGGACGAGGAGGGAGCCGGTTCATGTCGAGTTTGCGCAGATGAGTGAACCCACGAGCACACGGGTCGCTGGGATGGAGGTGTCCCCTTGAAGGGCATCATCCTCGCTGGCGGATCGGGATCGCGGCTTCACCCCATCACGATGGGCGTGAGCAAGCAGCTATTGCCCATCTACGACAAGCCGATGATCTACTACCCGCTTTCGACCCTCATGCTGGCGGGCATCCGCGAGATCCTGATCATCACCACGCCCCACGATCAGGATTCGTTCCAGCGGTTGCTGGGTGACGGCAGTCAGCTCGGGCTCTCACTCGAATATGCGGTGCAGCTGAGCCCCGACGGGCTCGCGCAGGCCTTTCTCATCGGCGAATCGTTCATTGGCAACGACCGCGTGGCGCTCGCCCTCGGTGACAACATCTTCTACGGCCACGGGCTCACCGACGCGCTCGTTCGCGCGGCGCGACGCAAGGAAGGCGCCACGGTCTTCGGCTACTGGGTGAGCGACCCCGAACGCTACGGCGTGGTCGAATTCGACGACGACGGACGCGCACTCGAGATCCTCGAAAAGCCCGAAAAGCCCCGTTCGAACTACGCCGTCGTCGGGCTCTACTTCTACGACAACTCTGTCGTCGATCGCGCCAAGGCCCTCGAGCCTTCACCCCGCGGTGAGCTCGAGATCACCGACCTCAACATGAAGTTTCTCGAAACCCAGGAGCTTTCGGTCGAGGTGTTGGGGCGCGGGATCGCGTGGCTCGACACCGGCACCTACGAATCGCTCCAGCAGGCGTCGAACTTCATCCACACCATCCAGGAAAGGCAGGGGCTGAAGGTGGCGTGCCTCGAAGAGATCGCGTTTCGCCAGGGCAATCTCACTCGCGAACAACTGCTCGAACGCGGTGAGGCCCTCAAGAAGAACAGCTACGGCGAGTACCTGATCCAACTCGCCCGCGAAGCCGAGAGCCGCAGTTGAACTTCACGCGCACCGAGATCCCCGACGTCATTCTCGTCGAGCCGCACGTGCATCGCGATGACCGCGGCTTCTTCTTCGAGTCGTATCACGCCGAGCGCTACAAGGCCGGCGGCATCGATGTCGACTTCGTGCAGGACAACCAGTCGCACTCGTGCCGCGGCACCCTTCGCGGGTTGCATTCGCAAGCCGCAAAGCCGCAAGACAAGCTCGTGCGCGTGCTCGACGGTGAAATCTACGACGTTGCGGTCGACGTGCGGCGTGGGTCTCCGACCTTCGGTCAGTACGTCGGCGCAACGCTTTCGGCCGAGAACTACTGCCAGCTCTTCATTCCGAAGGGCTTCGTGCATGGCTTCGTGGTGACGAGCGAGACAGCCGACGTCGAGTACAAGTGCAGCGACTACTACGACCCGTCGGGAGAGCTTTCGGTCGCGTGGAACGACCCCCAGGTCGGGATCGACTGGCCCATCAGCGAGCCACTGCTATCGCCGAAGGACGCGGAAGCACCGCTTCTCGCCGACATCGACCCCGAAACGCTGCCGGGCTAGAGATTCGGCCGGACCTCTAGAGGTTCGGCCAGAGCACGCGCTGCGGGTCCGGTGTGCTGGGGAGGGGCTGCGCGGGCGGCCTACCAGTCGTCTTCGAACTCGATGCCGCCGTCGCCGACATCGACGGCCGTCACCTTGTAGATGCTGCCGCAGTAGTCGCAGAAGATCTCGTCCCCAATGCCTTCGTTGCCTTCGATCAGCAGCGGGCTGTCGCAGGTGGGGCACATCTTTTCTCTGGATCCAGTCGCCACCGGGGGGGGTGATCGGACGACAGTCGACACGACTTGACGGTCTATCAGGCGCCGCGCACACAATCGGCGCGCATTCATGCCCCTACATCACTGCGACTTGTTCTCGCAATCTGAACAACGGCCGTAGAGTTCGTGTCGGTGATGCAGAACTTTGAATCCGTATTCGACTGCGACCTTTTCCTGCGCGTCCTCGATGAGTTCGCTGTTGAACTCGATGATCTTTCCGCAGTCGAGACACACCAGGTGGTCGTGGTGTGCGTGTTCGTTTTCGTAGCGCGTGAGCCCGTCGTCGAAGCGATGCTCCTGCGCAAGCCCCGCATCGACGAAGAGTTTCAGCGTTCGATACACGGTCGTGTACCCGATGCTCGGCGACTTCTTGCGCACGCGTTGGTAGAGGTCTTCGGCGCTCACGTGATCGTCACTGTCGAGAAAGATCGTGAGAATCACGTCCCGCTGCTTCGTGTGCTTGAGCCCCATCCCGGAGAGATAGGTCGACAGCTGTGTGCGCTCGGCTTCGTACTTCATGGCGATTGAGTTCTACTTCGTTCCCGTCCCCGAGCGCAAGGACGGGGCGTCCGACCGATCGGGGGTTCGGGTGCGTGTTGCCGCGAAGCGTCGGGCGCCCTCGAGGTTCTGGGCCGCAGCCGTATTGGTGCAGTCCAGCTCGGCGGCCCGTTCGAAGGCCACGAGAGCGTCGGCGTGGCGGTCATTCGCCACCAGGGCCAGGCCCAGGTGGTTCTGGATCTCGGAAGCCTCCGGCATGAGTCGGGCAGCTTCCTCGAGCTGTGCGAGCGCCTGCTCGGGTTCACCGGCATCGAGAGCCTGGGTTCCGGCGCGGTAGAGCCCGGCCGCGCGATAATTCGCACACCCTCCTGCGGCCAGGAGCACGAGCACGAGGGTCGCGACGCCGAGGACGCGACGCGTTCTACGCACTGCGGCATGACGCAGATCCATCATCGGGAACCCCGGGTGGGTGAAAAACATGGTCGAGTGTAGAGCATCGATCGAGCGAATCCGGTGGCGTGATTGCCACGGCGTGCCGCCGGTGGTACACGTTGCGGCGTTTCGGGAGGTCGGAAAATGAAGCGCACGGCTACAAATCCCCATACCGCTCTCGCCATGTCGATCGATATGAAGATCATGGTCGAGAAGACGATGAAGCCGCGCTTCGCAGGCACGAACGACCCGCCGGACCTCTAGCCCGCGCGAGCCGCGAATCGGGTGGGTCGGCTGAAGCGGACGCAAGTCCAACCCAGCTCGACCCCGAAGCCCGATTCGAGTCCACAGGTTTCGAACGATCGATTCGCCGACATCGACGGTGTTCGAGACCGGGAAAGCCCGAAACCATCCGCTTCGTGCGGATGTTGCGCCACCGCCCACTGCACTCGTCGTGCATGGACGGAGGCGCTCCTTCGGACCTCCGGACTCCGGGTTCGACGACCCGGTCGCGCGCCCCGTGCCGCCCAAGGTGATCACATGATCGCCGCCCCTGGAGCCACCCGATGAGCCACTCCAACGAAATCCACGACACGCACGCGGCCTCTTCGGCGTCGCACGCGTCGTCGTCAGCGACATCCTCCATCCCGCCCGAACGCCGCGGTGGACTCGCCGAGGTGATCGAACTCGCGATCCCGGTGGTGCTCACCAACCTGTCCATCACTGCGATGCAGATCGTCGACAGCGTGATGGTCGGCCAACTCGGCGCACCGCAGCTCGCGAGCGTGGGCTTCGGGGGCGTGTGGTTGTGGACGATCATGTGCTTCTTCGTCGGCACGACGACGTGCGTACAGACGTTCGTTTCACAGGCCTACGGCTCGGGTCAGCATCGCGGGTGCGGGAGTTGGGCGTGGCAGGGCATCTACGCCGTGGTTCCGATCGCGCTCGTGATTGCGACTGCGCTGTTCCTTGGTGCCGAAGCCCTCGTCGCCGCACTCGACCCAGACCCCACGCTGGCACCTTTCGCGGTGGACTACATCGTGGCGCGCGCGTACGGAACACCGGGCATCATCGCAGCGGTTGCGTTGGCTTCGTTCTTTCGCGGTCTCGGCGATACCCGCACGCCCTTGTACGCGAGCGTGGCGTCGAACCTCTTGAACGCCGTGCTCGACTACGGGCTGATCTTTGGACGACTCGGCTTGCCGCAACTCGGTGTCGAAGGGGCGGGAATCGCCACGTCGATCGCCGAATGGGCGAACTTCGTCTTGCTGTTCTGGTTCTTTCGCAAGCCGCACATCGTGCGCGAGTTCGGTACGCGGATCGCCCGGCCGGCGCGCGAACCGATCCGGCGCTTGATGCGAACCGGTCTTCCGGTGGGCGGCCAGTGGTGGCTCGAAATGGCGTCTTTCGCACTCTTCCTGACCCTCGTGGCGCGCATGGGCGACGCACCGATGGCGGCCAGCCAGGCCTTCATTTCGTTGCTCTCGATCTCCTTCATGCAGGCGCAGGGCATCGCGATCGCGGTGTCGACCATGGTCGGGCAGTACATCGGCGCAAAGGATCTCGCGGCCGCGGAGCGAAGCTTCGGGTCGGGGCTTCGCTTGTGCCTGCTGCTCGCGGGTGTCGTGGGTGCCGTGTTGATCGCGTTTCCGGATCAGTTGATCGGGATCTACAGCGACGACGTACGCGTGATCGAACTCGGCCGACCGCTGCTCTTCGTCGGTGCGCTGTTCCAGATCTTCGACGCCCTCGCGATCCTCGCCGACGGTGGCTTGCGCGGGGCAGGCGACACGCGATGGCCCATGATCGCGCGCTTCCTGTTCGCCTGGTTCGTCTTCCTGCCGACCGCATGGCTGTTCGGCGTGTACTTCGAAGGTGGACTCACCTGGGCGTGGGTCGGCGGGCTCGTCTACATCGCGTGTCTGACCCTGATCCTGCTTCAGCGCTTTCGCGGGGGGACCTGGAAGACGATCGAAATCTGAGCCGGCGATCTACAGAGCGGCTTCGAGTCGCTCGAGGATCTGGCGGGAAGCCCAGCTGGCGCCCGCTCCCTCGAAGTGGATCCCGTCCTTTCGAAGGATCTCGCCTTCGAGGTAGCGGCGGCATTTGCCGTTCGGGCAGACCTGGTCTTCGAGATCGATCACCACGGCACCCCGGTCTGCCGCGGCGTTCTTCCGGACCTCGTTCTGGCAGCTGACTCGCTCGCGGAAAAGCGCATCGAGTTGTTGCGAACTGGTACCGCCCCAGAGCTTCGAGAAACGAGACGGAAGGTCCTGCACCGAAGGCGGAGGCACCGTGACGACCGCAGCAACGGAACCGGCCGCCGAGAACTGCTCGAATAGATCTTCGAGGTCTCGCGCATAGGCTTCATCGAACGTGCTCTCACAAGGATGCGTCCAGACCCCGTCGATCCGCTTGCTGCCTTCGCCCGTCCACCCCTCGAGCAAGATCACGGCGGCCGGTTGCTGCGCCGCAACCGTTGCGATCCAGCCTTTGCGATAGGCGGTACAGACTTCGAGGTTGAAGGTGTGGCCGGACAAATAGCGGAGCTTGCTCGCCCGAAGAGCACCACACGCCTCCACGCCCATGACCTTCGCCCTGATTCCACGGCGTGCCGCTTCTTCGAGGAACTGGGCGCCGAGGATGTAGGGAATCGAATCGCCGATCACCACGACGTCGAGGTTGCGGCCGTCGGGGGCGATCGAAGCAAGGGACGGGCTTTCGGCCGGGATGCTTCGGGGCCCATCGATCGTCGCCCCCCAACCCAGCAGCACGAGTGCGAGCGTCGCGACACCGGTGGTTCGCCACAGGATGCGATCCGGGACCTTTCCCCTGCGAATCGGATGTTCGAGCACACGGTACGAAATCGTCGCAATCACCAGCGTCGTCGCAATTCGCACACCGGTGAGCAGCCAGCCATCGAGGTTCACTCGTTCGGGCGTCAAGAAGATGAAGACCGGCCAGTGCCAGAGATAAGCGCCGTAACTCACGAAGCCGAGCTTGCGAAGCAGTGTCGAGCTCAGGCCACGCGTCACGAACCCATTCGGCGCGAGTACGAGACCGATCACGACGAGACAACAGGCGACGTCGACCGCGAAGAGACCACCCCGATAGACCGTCGGCTCGCTTCCATCAAGCCCCCAACTCGCGACGAGGAGCACGCCGAGCCCGAGTACTGCGAGCCCGTCGGCCGTTCGGCTCGACGTCGTGCCGGGCCAGACTTCGACGCGGTGTTTCAACCCTGCCGCCACCGCGGCACCCAGCAGTGTGGCGGCCGCCCTCGTGTCGGAGCCGAAGTAGACACGAGCGGTTCCGACACCGGGTTCGAAGAGGAACATCATCCAACAGGCAGAAAGCCAGGCGAGCAACGTGGCCACCACGAGGAGCACCCGATGCGAGCCACGCGTCGCACGCATCAAGAGCAAGACCAGCGTCGGCCAGACGAGATAGAACTGCTCCTCGATCGAAAGGCTCCACGTGTGATCGAGGGGCGAAGGAGCGCGGAAGATCTCCCAGTAGTCGTGGCCCGAGAAGATCGCGTGCCAGTTCGCGACGTAGAGCAGGGTGGCCGCACCTTCTGCCCGAATGCGAGCCAACTCTTCGGGCGTGGCGACGGTGACGGCGTACAGACACACGCCCAGGAGAAAGACGAAGAGCGCCGGAAGCAGTCGACGACCGCGCCTCTTCCAGAAGGAGACGAGCGAGATCGATGCCGTGCCTTTCCATTCCACGAGCAGGAGTGACGTGACAAGAAAGCCCGACAGAACGAAGAACAGGTCGACGCCAAGCCAACCTCCTTCGAGGTGGCCCGCGTGAAACAGCAGAATCAGTAGTACTGCGAGTCCCCGAAGTCCGTCGAGTGCACGGATATGCGGAACAGAAACGTGCACCGAGCGTTGGATCTCTTCATTCCTTCTTCACGGGGGTCGAGCGCGACGGCATCCTACTGCATGCACTCGGTAGCGACGTCGCGAACCCAATGGGAAAGTGAGAACGCGAGTCGTATCGAATGCGAAAACTCGTACCGCGGGGAGCAACACGTTGATGCGTTGCAATCACTTGCACACGATCTGCGTGTCGGGGCGACCCGTCACACTCCCGATCGCCTTTGGTCCGGGGCGAGTTCTCTATCGCCCGGGCAACCGCACGCGCGCCACGACGGGAAGGTGGTCGGACGCGCGCCGCGAAGCCTCCGTGTTGTGGGAGAAGACTTCCTTGATCTCGGCGTTCATCGAATAGATGCGATCGAGCGCGAGGACGGGGCGCCTTGCGGGAAACGACGCCGGCCATTTGCGGTTGTGGTGACGGGAAAACTCGTCATCGAGGGTGCGCGTGGCCTTGCACTTGCGCCATGCGTTCATGTCACCCAGCAGCACGGACGGCCCGGCGTTGAGTTCGGGGTGTTGCAGTAGCGACTCCACCTGGCGTCCGCGCGTGCGATCGACCAGCGAGAGGTGCGTCGCGATCACCGAGAGACCGCGATCGAAGTCGCCGAACTGCGCCGCCAACACACCGCGCTTTTCGATGCGTGAGTGTGAAATGTCGAGTACCGAACACGATTGGATCGGGACGCGAGAGAGAATCGCGTTGCCCTGCTCGCCGCGCTTGTGCACGCGCGTCGTTGCGAACACGTAGTGGTACCCGAGTGCCGAGGACAAAGAGGAAAGTGGATCCTCTCCGTCATAGGGACGAAGCACTTCCTGCAACGCGATGACGTCGGCGTCGATCTCCGAGATCACGAACCCGGCACGCGCGGGGTCGGGAACACTGCGACCGTTTGCTCCCGTCCAGCGGTGCACGTTGTAGGTCGCGACCACGGCTTCGTCGCCGAGCTGTGCAGCGACGCGCGAATGGGGCGCGGAGACGATCTCGAGCGGGGCCAGTCTGCGCGTGCGGGCCTGGTTTCGGGCCTCGGACTTCTGGACCGAAGCGCGCTTTGCGGCCTTGCGCGCAGCACGACCGCGAGCGATCGCCTTCGCGATCCCTCCACCCTTCTTGGCGCGCGTCTTCCGCGCCTGTTTGCGCCGCAGCGCCACCTCACCCCCTTGCCGGCGAAGACCGTGCCGCAATGGACACCAGAATTCCCGTCTCCGCCGAAGTCTTTTCGACGCACGGGGGCCCTTCGCGCCCAACTCCACTCGCAAGCCCCCTTATCGGAAAACGCGACCTCGTCTCGATCCGAATGGGCGGCTCACGTCGCTAACGTCGGTCCGGCGAGCGTCTAGCAACAGGGTGAAATCCCCACGAGCCGGGGCGCCGGCGACGCAGAAACCCCGCCCAGCCTCCGCCGAAGCGCGGCACGGCGGTAGGCCGGACGCAGGGGCACGCTCACGCGAACGCACCGGCCCCGGCGCGCCCGAATTCTCGCCCAAGGCGTGCCCGAAACCCGCCGATACGACCAAGCGTCATGGCCAACCGCCAACGTTCCTCACCGATCGACTCCCTGGTCGAAAACGATGCCGTGCGCAAAGCCGCGCGCGCGTTGATCGCCGCTGTTCAAGACGAACGCGCGAGCCGCAAACTCGCGGCCAGGAACTACACGCGTTGCATCCGCGAACTCGAGCGGCTGCGCGGCCGACCTCTCATCTATCCCATGCTGGCTTCGGGCGAGGGCAAGGGCGCACGGGTCTGGATGGCCGACGGCACGATGAAGTTCGACTTCATCGGCGGCATCGGGGTCTACGCGTTCGGGCACAACGACGCCGACCTGCTCGAAACCGCCGTGGTGGCCGCCGCGGGCGACACCGTCTTCCAGGGTCACCTGATGCCTGGTCCAGAAGAGCTGCGGATTTCACGCGCACTGCTGCGACACGCCGGCGACAACATGAAGCACGTCTGGCTCGCGCTCTCGGGCGCAGCCGCGAACGAAAACGCACTCAAGATGATCTTCCAGAAGCACACACCCGCTGAAAAGATGGTCGTCTTCGAAAAGGCCTTCCACGGGCGCACCATGGCGATGGCGGAACTCACCGACCGCCCCGCGTTCCGCGAAGGCCTGCCGCAGAAGGGCAACGTGCTTCACGTTCCCTTCTACGACCCGAGCGATCCCGACTCGACCGACAAGACCCTCGAGGCCCTCGAAGGCCACCTGCGCCGCTACCCCGGACAGATCGCGGGCATGTGCTTCGAGATCATCCAGGGGGAAGGCGGCTTCAACACCGCGCCCCGCGAGTTCTTCACCGCCGTCATGGGTTTGTGCAAGGAAGTCGGTATCGCGGTCTGGGTCGACGAAGTCCAGACCTTCGTTCGCACCGGTGAACTCTTCGCCTTCCGACAACTCGAACTCGACGACTACGTCGACATCGTGACGGCGGGCAAGCTCCTGCAGGGCAGCGCGACGCTCTACACGAAGGCCTACAACCCGCGGCCCGGTCTGGTGGCCGGTACCTATGCGGGCAGCACGGTGGGCATGGCGGTCGGCGCCCGACTCATCGAACGACTCGAAAACGACGGCTACCTCGGACCCGAAGGTCGCATCGCGCTCCTCGGCGGACGCATCCGGCGACGCTTTCAGTCCCTTGCCAAGCGCATGCCTCGCGCGATCGGCGACATCGTGGGCACCGGCGCCATGATGGCCTTCGTCCCCTGGAACGGTGCGCCCGAAATCGTGAAGGCCGTCCTCGAAGCCGCGTTCGAAGAAGGGCTCATCCTGCTTGGTGCGGGCTCGAACCCCGGCAAGATCCGTATGCTGCCGCCGGTGAACACGAGCGACGAAGAACTCGAAAGCGCATTCGCGTGTCTCGAAAAGGCATTGGCGCGGGTGCGCGAAGACCACGACCTGCCGTGCTGATCCTACGGCCCATCGAGGAACGCGATCTCGGCGATCTCCACACCCTCGCCGAACGACTCGACTCGATGAACCTGCCGAGCAACGAAGCCTTCCTGCAGGCCCGCATCGAAAGGTCGCAGCGTTCGTTTGCGCAGGAGCTTTCTGCGGACGAACCCGGGGTCTACGTCTTCGTGATGGAAGACGACGAACTCGGCCACGTGATCGGCACGTCTATGGTGCTCGCGAAGCACGGTATTCCCGGCCACCCCTGCTACTGGTTCGAAGTCTCTCAGGAAGAACGACAGTCGAGCGAACTGGACAAGCGCTTCGTCCACACCAAGCTGCGGCTGCGTTCGACCGAGGACGGGCCGAGTGAGATCGGGGGGCTCATCCTCGAGCCCGATTACCGCAACCACCCCGAGAAGTGCGGCAAAGCGCTTTCGATCGTTCGCTTCGCCTACATGTCGATGCACCCCGACCGCTTCGAGCGTGAGGTGATCGCCGAGATGCTCTCGCCCTTCAAAGCGTCCGGTGGAAACGTGCTCTGGGACGCGTTCGGGAAACGCTTCACTGGGCTCGCATACCGCGAGGCCGATCACCTTTCGGCCCACAACAAGCAGTTCATCGCCGACTTGTTCCCGCGCGACCCCGTGTACGCGACGCTCTTTCCCGAAGACGTTCAGGCGACCATCGGCATGCCGAACGAAACCGCGAAGGCGGCCGTGCGCATCCTGGAAAAGGTGGGCTTCCACTACCTCAACCAGGTCGACCCCTTCGATGGCGGGCCCTACCTCGGTGCGGCGCGCGACGCGATTACGTCGGTGCGCGAGCGGCGCGACTTCGTGCTGCCCGGCGGCTGCCCCGACAACGACGCCGAGATGAAAAAACCCCTGGCATTGCTTTCGAGTGAAACGGGGCGCGGCTTTCGCGCGACGGTCGTGCCGATCGACGAATCGGGCTCGCCGCTCGCCACCAAGAAGTGCCGCGAAGCGCTGGGCGTCACGGCGGGCGACCGCGTGAGTGTGACACCCCTTCCCTGAACTCCATCGTCGAAGCTTCGAGCGTGAAACCATGACCGACATGTTGATCAGCACATCTCCCGCCGAACCGGGTCGCGAACTCGGGCGCTTTGCGATCAGCGACACCGGTGCGGTCGAAGCCGCCGTCGACCGGGCTCGCCGCGCGTTCCGAGACTGGCGAAACACCGACTTCGAAAAGCGCGCGACGTTGATTCGGCGCTTTGGGGCACTGGCGCAGCAACGCGTGGACGAACTTGCGCGGTTGATCGCGATGGAGTCGGGCAAGGCGCTCTGGGACGCAACGGCGGAAGCAAAGCTCATCGCCGCCAAGGTCGATGTCAGCCTGGGGCCTGGCATGGAACTCGTTGCCGAGCAGGACGTCGGAGGTGGGGCGCGCGCAACCCATCATCCACGCGGTGTCCTCGCGGTCTATGGACCGTTCAACTTTCCCGCGCACCTTCCCAACGGTCACATCGTGCCCGCACTGGCTACGGGCAATACCGTGGTGTTCAAACCGAGCGAGCACACGCCGGCGACCGGTGCCTATCTCGCACGGCTGTGGGAAGAGGCCGGACTTCCCGCTGGTGTCTTCGAGGTAGTGCAGGGCGGCAGTGAAACGGGGCGCGCGCTCGCAGCTTCGGATGTCGACGGGATCTTGTTCACCGGCTCCTATGCGGTCGGCCGCGCACTCGAAGAAGCCGTGCTCGACGCACCCAACAAGATCCTCGCCCTCGAGATGGGTGGGCGAAACGCGATCGCGGTGCAGAGCGATGCGAACTTCGACCTCGCGGTGGCCGAGACCGCGCTTTCCATCTGCGTGAGTACGGGGCAGCGCTGCACGTGCGCGAGTCGTGTCTTCGTCGCAAGCGACATCATCGACGAGTTTTGCGATCGACTGGTCGACACCCTGAAGCGCGTTCGCATCGGCCATCCGCTCGAGGCCGATGTCTTCATGGGCCCGCTGATCAATGGCGAGGCCGCCGAAAGAGTCGAGCGCTTTCGTTCGCTCGCGAGTGCGGCGGGCGGTGAGCGCATTCTCCGCATCGACCCGGGTCTGGCTGCGCCCTACGTCGGGCCTGGTCTGGTCCGCTTCGACAATCTGAGCCAGACCCATCCCTACCAGCGCGAAGAGATCTTCGGGCCAGAAGCTGCGATCTATCCCGCGGCCGACATCGACGAAGCCATCGCGGCCATCAACGACAGTGACTACGGACTCGCGGCCGCGCTCTTCACTGGCGACCCCCGCGACTACGACCGCTACAAAGGACGCGTGCGGACCGGTATCCTGAACTGGAACAAGGGAACCACGGGCGCGAGTGGCAAGCTGCCGTTCGGCGGGCTCGGCAAGAGCGGCAACGATCGGCCGGCGGGCATTGCGGCTTCGCTCTACACGACCTTTCCTCAGGCCCATCTCGAAGGGGACGGAGCCTTCGACCCCAATACGCTTCCCCCGGGCTTTCCGCGTCGCGAGGACGACTGAGTGCAGGTCGACAACGAACACGAAGCGCACGACTACCAGCGCACCGTCTTGATGGGCGACCCCACGTACTTCAGCGTGCAGGGGGGCGCCAACCCGCACACCCGCACGCGCTGGGGAACGAAGCGCAAGGTCGACCGTGAGCGGGCAATCCAACAATGGGGCCAGCTGAAGGCGACCCTCGAAGAGCTCGACATTCGCGTCGTCGTCGTGCCCCCCGACGAGCAACAACCCGGACTCGTCTATCCCGCCAACGCGGGCTGCCAGAGCGACGTCGACCACCCCGATCCGATCGGCGCCAAGGTCTTCACGCTCTCGAACCTGCTGCCCACACGCGCGGCGGAGAAGGCGCACTACAAACGGCTGCTCGAGGGAATGGGGTTCCTTACCTCGGAGATCGACGAGGCGTATCGCTTCGAAGGCGAGGCCGATTTCTTTCCGGCCGGAGACGTCTATCTCTTTACGTACGGCACGCTCGAGGAGCAGCGTTTCGTACCAACCTTCGGCATTCCGCCCTGGAAGCGGGTCTACGGCTTCCGCACCGATGTTCGTGTCGCGGCTCTGCTGGCTCCAAAGGTGGCACCGCGCGAGATCTTGAAGATCGGCCTGGTACGCGAAGCCCACTACCACGGTGACACGGCACTGTGCGCATTCGGTTCGAACCGTGGAGACCTGCTCGTCTACCGTGACGCCATCGAGCCGGGCGACATGAAGCTGCTCGAAGACCGGTTTGGAGAACGACTGCTCGAACTCTCGAAAGAAGATGCCGAGCGCTACGCCGCCAACTCCTTCTGCTACGAACGCGAAGGCGACTGCTTCCTCATCATACCGGGCGGGGTTTCGGACCGCTTGATCGCCCAGATCCGCGAGCGCGACGTCACCCCCATCACCGTCGACGTCAGCGAGTTCTTGAAGAAGGGCGGCGGCTCGGTGAAGTGCATGATCGGGGATCTGGGGTTTCTCGCGGGTGGCCCCGCGACGCCGACGTCCGCGCTGGCCGAAGGTCTACCGCAACCCGCGGCGGCAGAACAAAGCAAAGGCACGCGGAAGAGCCCGGGCGGCAAGCCGCGGAGGCGCCTGCGGCG
The DNA here is from genome assembly GCA_030748735.1 of Myxococcota bacterium. Classification (GTDB taxonomy): domain Bacteria; phylum Myxococcota_A; class UBA9160; order UBA9160; family UBA4427; genus DUBZ01. The sequence goes on from JASMLK010000086.1 coordinate 16,754, forward strand.
GCGGCGCTAACGCGACGCGGGCAGGGCGAAGAGATAGATCTCCGTTTCCCGGACGCGGCGAATCAAGCGCGGTCGTGTCCCCGCCAGCATCGGGTCTCGCAAGACGCGGTCGAGCGGTTCGTTCGGTCGCTTGACGATCCACGCGCGTTCGAACTCTCCCGGGCGCAGCGGCTCGCGGCGAACCGTACGCACGGTGTAGTGCTCGAGCACGGTGCTGACGTTGCGACCCTCGAGTCTGGGCATGAGGTATTCGTGCATCTCGGGCGGATGCAGCGCGATCGCGGGGACGAAGACGTACTTGTCGGTGTAGAGCACGACGTCGCCTTCGCGGTATTCGTCGCGAACGATCTCACTCCATCGCTGTTGGTCGGCGAGTCGCAGTTCGTTCGCGTACTCGGCAACGATCGGCCCGCGTGCAAGCACGAGGAGGGCCGCGCACGCGATCAACAGCAGCAGCCTCGGGCGTAGTGCGGCCGCACCAGCGCCCACGAGCACACCGAGCGGCAGGATCGTGATCACGCAGTAGCGGGCCAGCAACATCGGAAACAACAGATACGAGCCGACGAACAAGACCACCGGGAGCGTGAGTTGCAGCGCCGGCACCGCGACTGCACGCACGCGATCGGTTTCGAGCTCGGGGGAGACGAAGGATCCCAACGCCGCCAGTCGCTGCTTCGGAAACGCAGCGCCAACGCCACCCAGCAGGGCGAGAAGGCCCGCGAGCACGGCGAACGCATCGCGCCCTGCGATCTCGCCCAGCACACCCAACAACCCATCGAGGCCGCGAAGCGGTATCCAGCTCTGGCTCTGGTGCACCACCAGATGGATCGCGAACGACGCAAGCATCGGGAGTGACAACACCACCACGCCCAGGAGCACGCGTGCGATGTCTCTGCGCTGGGCTTCGCTGCGCGGCCGGATCAGTACCGACCCCATCTGGACCAGCGCAAACCCCCACGCGAAGTGGTGGACGTTGACCGCATAGAAGGTCGCCAGCGCAAACCCGAACAGCGCGCGGCGCGAACCCGTTTCGAACCAACGCACGAAGGCGAAATCCGCCAGCGCAACCGCGGCAAGCAGCAGGCTGTAACCGCGGATCTCCTGCGACTGCTGAAGGTGAAAGGCATTGAGTGCCACGAACCACGCAGCCGCCAACCCGGCCGTCACACCGAATCGCACCCGCGCCGCAAGGCCGATCGCCGCGACGCCCACCACCCCGGCCATCATCCCGAGTGACTTGAGCGCCCACTCCCCGTCTCCAAACAGCGTGCGCCAGAGATGGAGCGTCAGGATGTAGAAGGGCGGGTTCGCGTCGAAGCGGTTCAGCGCGAAGATGTCGATGACGCTTCGTTCGGATTGAATGAGGGAATAACCCTCATCGAGGTGAAGCCCGCCGGCCGTGAGACCGTTTACGCGGAGCGCGAACGCGACGAGGAGGACGACGAGCGCAACGGCGATCGTCCAACCACGCGCGTGTCGGTTTGCGCTCCCGTCTTCCACCCGGCCCTCTGCCTCCGCCCCGTCCAGCGCGCAAGCATGCCCCATCCCACGCAAAGCGAAACGAAGGCGCCGTTGCAGCTGGGAGACGGAGTGCACGAACCACCATCGGCATCACATCGCTGACCATTCCAGAGCGCCGGGAGGATGTCCGCGAGGTCCTGGAGTTCGTAGCGGATGAGCGCAACCTCGTCCCATTTCACCTGGCCGTTTTTCCGGGAGGCGAGATCGTAAGCGAGGGGATAGGTGAGGGTTTCGGCACCCCAGTACGACACCGCGTCGGTATCCGCCTCGGGTACGTAGACGTAGCGCAAGTTCTTCTTCTTGCTCGTGCCGTTGGTCTCGACTTCGGCGTCGCGGTTGTTCACGATGTCGCTTGCGACGTTGGCGAAAGTGACTTCGACGAAGTGGAGTTCTTGCATCGAGAAGTCGACGTCGAAGGACCACTCGGCCTGCCAGATCATCACGTGCACGCCGTTCGGCGTGGTGTGGAAGTTCAAGTCTTCGTGGCCCAGCGGGCGGAACTCGTGATTGCTGTGCTCGGTGATGACCACGTAGTCGGGCACTTCCTGTCCACCACCCGGCGTCCCGTCGACATAGTGATATCCTCACACGATCGATGGCAAACAAGAACCCTGAAGCGATGGCCGCACTCGAACCGTTGGCGGAACAACTCGGTGACCCATCGATGCTCTATGACCTCGCCCGCATGGAGATGCCCTTCGGGCGCTTTCAGGGACGCTTGCTGATCGACCTTCCCGAACCCTATGTCGTGTGGTTTCAGCGCAACGGATACCCGAAGGGGCGCATCGGCAAGCTCCTGGGGTTGCTCTACGAGGTGAAGGCAAACGGCCTCGAACCGCTCTTCGATCCTCTACGCGATCCACCGCGCGAGCCTGGTTTCGACTACATGGAACCCGACATGGTCTGGGACCGCCTCGAGCGCAAGGAGTAGAGCCGCGTACGATCGCCCGGCTAGTCATGCCCCGGCAGCACCCGGTTGATCGCGTCGAACTTGTCCTGCCACAACGCCTTGTAGGCCTTCGGGTGCGCGGGCCCCCCGACCGGGATCGCGGACAGCGTCGTCGACGTGGCCACGATCGCCGAAAGCGCGACGGTGAAGAGCAGCGCGGTGAGAACGTCCTGCACCCGAGACACGAGAACACCCGGCGCGCCCAGCCTCGCCACGAAGACCGCAAAGCCCAGCACGAACAGCGGCAACAAGTCGATCTCGTAGCGAAGTTCCATGATGTAGTACGCACAGACGAGCAGGGCCTGCAGGCCGAAAGCAAAGAAGCACGCCTGCGCGAAGCGTTGCGTGCGGTCGTGCAGCAAGAGCCCCAGCCCCATCGAACCCGCGAGCACGAGCCAGCTCGCGATCAGGCTCAAGGGCATCACCCACGAGGTGAAGATGCGCGGGTAGAGCCCGGCGTCGGGATACGCGGGGGGTGCCAGCCGAAACCAGGGAAAGGCGCCGGAGACCTGGCCCGATCCGGGCACGAAGTAGTTGCCGAGTGCGACGAAGACCCGCGTCAGACTGAAGTCCCCCGTGCGGTCGAGGACCTCGAGGGTCGTGGGGTCGGCGCGCATGAAACCCATCAAGCTGTAGTCGACGAAGGTAAGCGGCGAACCGAAGCGCGCGGCGTTGTACCAGAGCTGAAAGAGCAGCATCACGCCCGCGGGAAGCAGCAGCATCACGATTCGCGGAGCGCCGGTCCCGTTCTTCATCGCGCGAAAGCCAATGAATAGAAGGACGAGATAGAGCGGCCCCGCGTACGTCACCCGCGCGAGCAGCGTGGCCCCCGCGATGAACGAAAGAAGCAAGAGCTTCGACTCCAGGGCCTCGACGCGACCCAACCGGGGCACCGCGATGGCACTGAAGCAGAGCGATCCGGCGAGCGCCCAGACGATCGACTCGTGATAGATCGAAGCCGCGTTCATCAAGAAGAGAAGCGGGGACGCCACGCCGAAGCCGACCAGCGACGTCACCAGGAGGAAGCTGCGATGTTCTGCTTCGAGGTATGGGTTCTTCGCCAACATCGCACGCACGAGCGTCCCGAAGGCCGCAAGGCAGAGGAGCGACGCCACGAAGCAGGACAGTCGCGCCCATTCGCCGGCGAGGCCCGGCGCGATCAGCACGAGCGGCAAACGGAGCAGCGCGGGCCAGGGGCCGAAGTACATGTACGCACGCCCATCGACGACGAACGCCTCCCAGCGAATCGCGTCTGGGTCGACTTCCGCACTCCCGCGCAGGAAGCTCTGCGCCAGGGAATCGAAGGACCCGCTCAGCATCTCGGGGCCCAGAATGTCGCCGGTACCGCGCGTCAGCAGTAGAAAGTGGAGCGCGGCGATCAGGACGAACGTCGCAATCGCGAGACCCGTATGCGGACCCTTGGCGGTGTTCGTTTCGCCTTCTGCCGTCATCGCGCGGATGATTCCACACTTGCAGCTACCATGCGGTCCGCACCCGTCCCGATTCTCCCCCCGCCTTCCCCGAGCCTCAGCGTGAGCCTTCGCGACATTCGAATCGTACTCGTCGAACCGCAACATCCCGGCAACATCGGGGCGGTGGCGCGCGCCATGAAGACGATGGCTCTCGCGAACCTCGTCCTCGTGAAGCCACGCGAGTTTCCGAGCGACGAAGCCCATGCACGCGCTTCGGGAGCGCATGACGTGCTCGAACGCGCCCACGTGGCCGGAACGCTCGGCGAGGCGGTTGGTGACTGTGCCTACGTGGTCGGGACGACATCACGGGGGCGTGCGTTTCCCTTGCCGCTCTTGAGTGCCCGCGAATGCGGGGAGACGATCGTGCGCGAGGCGAGCACCGGCGCGCCGGCCGCCATTCTATTCGGCCCGGAAAGAACGGGGCTCCGCAACCAGGACATGGACGCCTGCACGCATCAGGTCAGGATCCCGACCAACCCCGAGTACGCATCCCTCAACCTCGGTTCCGCGGTTCAGCTGCTCGGCTACGAGGTCTTCCTCGCGTCGGGCGAGGCGCCACCGGTCGAGCAGCCGGAAGTCGACTACCCGAGCCACAGCGATCTCGAGTACTTCTACAAGCATCTCGAAGACACCCTGGCCTCGCGCGACTTCATCCTGCCCGACATGCACGAGGCCACCTACGCAAAGCTGCGCCGCTTGTTCGGCCGCGCCCGCCCGAGCGTCGGCGAACTCAAGCTCCTGCATAGCCTCGTAAAGCTGATGGATCGACGGGCCACATCGGGATGACGGACATGGTGATGGGGCGCAACACCGAGTTCCAGAAGCTCGCCGTTGAAGAACTCGTCCGTCGCGGTCTCGGTCCGTTCCGCCCAGGCGGCGACCCCGAAAGCACGCAGGCCGCGCGCGAAACCGCCGACGCCATCCTCGCCAGGCCCATCCCCAAACCCGGAGGCTGGTTCGGTCCGAGTGGCAAGGGAGAAGCCGGCGCGTGGATCGTGGCGCGGCGCTTCCTCATTGCTGGGGCGCTGCTGCTTGCGTTGACCTTCGGCGTGCAGTTCGAAGACCCCGGCGCGATGTCTTTCGCGGCTCGCCTTGCACTCGATACCCTGATCTTCGTTTCGTTCGCGCTTGCGCTGAAGGTCTTTCGCGGACTCCTCGAGCAGGACGTGCCCATCAGCATCAGCTGGGCGGCGGCGCTCACGGTGAACATCGCGATCGGGGTCATCAGCGCTGCAGCCATGTCGGTGTAACGCTCGCGTCGAGTTGCATGAGATCGTAGGCCCACTGCGTGGTGCCGAATTCCTCCTCAAATCCCGGTTGAATAGCGCCGATGTTGCGAGTGACAGGGGCGCCGCGTCGCCGCACCACGCCAACCCCTGGCGGTCGTGCGATACACTGCGCGCGCGGCAGTTCGACTTGTAGTGGCTATCCCTGCAGCAGGTGAATGGTGAATCAGGCTGGAACCCGAGCATGGGTTGTTTGCGGATCTCGGTGCATCCACGGGCTGGTGGTTGCACTGCTTGCGTCGCTACTGACCGCGGCTCTGATCACGACCCCTGCGAGTGCGGTGATCATCGACAGCGGGGACGGCAGTGGGAACACCACCGCGCCAGCCGACGATCCCGGCTGGGCGAACGTCGGCACCCGCAACGGCTTGGGTGTCGTCTACCTGCGCAACGGTTGGATCTTGACCGCGAACCATGTCGGGATCGGTGACGTGACCCTCGACGGCACGACGTACGACCACGTGCCGGGAAGCGGAATCCAACTCGACAACGGCGACGGCACCTTTGCCGACCTGTTGCTGTTTTCCATTACGCCACTTCCTCCGCTTCCCGACATCCCTCTGCGCACGAACCAGAATCTTCCCAACGGCGAAGTCACGATGATCGGCAAGGGTCGCAACCGCGGTGCTGCAACCGACAGCGACGACCCGGGGGTCTGGACCGCGCCCCCCGCCCCCCCCGCAACCCCGATCCCGGGCTGGTATTGGTCCCCCAGTGGCGTGATGCGTTGGGGCACCAACGAAGTCACCGACTACTGGACTTTCAGCTCGACCGGAACCGAGAGCTTCTACACGCTCTTCGACGGCACCGGCTCACCCGACCATACGAGTCACGAATGCCAGGGGGCCGGCGGCGACTCGGGGGGTGGCGTGTTCGCGAAGCAGGGCATGACGTGGGAGCTCGCGGGCATCATGTATGCCATCGCGGGCTACAACGGTCAGAACGGCAGCACGTCCGCCCTACGCGACAACGCCACCCTGGTCGCAGACATCTCCTTCTACGCCGACGACATCAACGCCATCACGGCCACCGTCCCTGAGCCCGGCGTCGTGCTCCAGTACGGACTCTGCGCAGCGGTAGTCGCGGGACTCGCGCGGCGGAAGCAAAGGTGCTGACGCACGCGGGCTGACCTACCTGCGAGCGTGCGGGTCGTCAGAACATCCGCCAGATGGAGTCTTCGGACTTTGCGTGTTTGAAGGCTTCGTAGCGGGTGCAGGCCGGATAGAGGATCGCGAGGCCGATCAGTACGACCCCGTACATGCCGGCGAGGGTGGTGTCTCCGGGCCAGCCCTGGCCGAGGAGTGCGAAGAGATAGAGGTGCGCGACGTAATAGAAGAGGGGGGCGCGGCCAAAGACGAGCAGTGCCCTGGCGGGGCGCACGAGCAGGCGCCGACCGACGAAGATCAACCACATGAAGATCGCGTTCGAGCCGAGTGCGAGAAGTAGATAGGCGATGCTCGGCGGGTACTTCGTCACCGTCAAGAAAGCCACGATGCCTTCGCCCGGTCGCGTGTGAGTTGGCTAAATTGCGCGCCTTCCGTGAAGTCCTCGCGGTGCCCCGGAGTATCCCCATGAAGAAGGTCATCGTCGCCATCGTGATCGTGCTGCTCGTCGCCCTGCTGGTCTTGAATTGGATCGGGCGCGGGGGCCTCGGCAACCGCTGGGACGCAGGCGAACCGGGGGACGTGGCGCTCTCGATGGTCACCGTCGCCGCCCGCAGCGCCGACCAGAAGAGCGCCGCGGAGGACATCGGCATCGCGCGCCCGAAGCAGATCCTCTTCGGCGACCTCCACGTACACAGCACGTTCAGCCTCGACGCCTTCATGATGGCGCTTCCGACCACTGGCGGCGAAGGCGCGCACCCCGTCGCCGACGCATGCGACTTCGCACGCCACTGTTCGGCCCTCGACTTCTGGTCGATCAACGACCACGCCATCGGCCTGGACGAACAGCGCTGGAGCGAAACCGTCGAAGCCATCCGCCAGTGCAACGACGTCGCCGGCGATCCCACCAACCCCGACGTCACGGCGTATCTGGGTTGGGAATGGACGCAGATGGGCACCAACCCCGACAACCACTACGGCCACAAGAACGTCATCTTGCGCGGCCTCGAAGACGCCGACATCCCCGCGCGCCCGATCGCCGCACGCGCCCCGGCCGAAGCCTTCGACCGACAGACCTCCAACGTTTCGCCCGGTCGCCTCGCGATGGGTCTCTTCGGTCTCGTCCGCCCCAACCAGGACACCTTCGACTTCATCAAGTACTTCGACGGCATTTTGAACGTCGACCAATGCGCCGACGACGTTCCCGTGCGCGACCTGCCGCTCGACTGCAGTGAGTCGACCCTCACCCCACGCGGCCTGTTCGACAAGCTCGACGATTGGGGTTTCGATTCGATGGTCATCCCGCACGGGACGACCTGGGGCTTCTACACGCCGCACGGTTCGGCGTGGGACAAGCAGCTCGCGGGGGACATGCACGACCCCAATCGCCAACGCCTGATCGAGATCTATTCGGGTCACGGCAACAGCGAGGAGTACCGAGGCTGGAAGGAAGTCGAGATCGCCGCAGACGGCAGCATGAGCTGCCCGGCCGCGCGAAACGACTTCCTGCCGTCGTGTTGGCGCGCCGGGGAGATCATCTTCCAGCGTTGCAAGACGGCGGGCGAAAGCGATGCCGAATGCGAATCGCGCGCCGAAGTCGCCCGCCAGAACTACGTCGATGCGGGCATCATGGGCCACGTGACCGTTCCGGCTGCAAAGGCCGAGGAATGGCTCGACTCGGACCAGTGTCGCGACTGCTTCCAGCCCTCGTTCAACTATCGCCCGAAGAGTTCGGCCCAATACATCATGGCGATCCGCAACTTCGACGAGCCAGGTGAACCCAAGCGCTTCGACTTTGGCTTCATGGCGTCGAGTGACAACCACACCGCACGCCCGGGTACGGGATACAAAGAATACGGTCGCGTCTACACCACCGAATCGCGGCTCACGCAAGCGGGTGGCCGCATGCTCGACGCCGTGTTGCCCACACCCGACGTTTCACCCGAACCTCGTTCGATTCCCTTCGACCCCGAAGCGGGCGGCGCCTTCTTCAACCTGCGCGAAGCCGAGCGCGGCTCGTCGTTCTTCTTGACGGGCGGCCTGATCGCCGTGCACGCCGAAGGACGCAACCGCGACGAGATCTGGGACGCCATGCAGCGCCGCGAGGTGTACGGCACGTCGGGGCCCCGCATCCTGCTCTGGTTCGACCTGTTGAACGCCTCGGGCACGACCGGCGGCCGCGTTGCGATGGGGGGAAGCACGACGCTCGACCGCGCGCCGATCTTCCAGGTACGCGCGACGGGTTCGCTCGAACAGAACCCAGGCTGCGCCGACGCCTCGCACGAAGCGCTCGGCGAAGAGCGACTCGAGTTTCTGTGCCGGGGCGAGTGTTACAACCCGAGCGACGCGCGTCGCGTGATCACGCGCATCGAAGTCGTGCGCATCCGGCCGCAGATCGAGCGCGACGAACCCATCGACCCCCTGATCGAAGACGCCTGGCGGGTCTTCGAGTGCGAACCCGATCCGGCCGGCTGCTCGGTCACGTTCACCGACCCCGAATTCGCCGACTCGGCGCGCGACGCCGTCTACTACGTACGCGCGATCGAGTCGCCTTCGCAGGCCGTGAACGCCGACCTCTTGCGCTGCACCTACGACGACGCAGGGCACTGCCTCGAGGTGGACATCTGCTCGGGCGACACGCCCGCTTCGGACGACTGCCTCGCCGAAACCGAGCAGCGCGCGTGGTCGTCGCCGATTTTCGTGGCGAACGATCGAGGCTAGCTAGTCGAGCGCGCGCACCGTCGGGGCCGCGACGCCTTTCAGGCGGGGCGTGTTGCGCTCGGGAATCGCTGCGCTGAGGCGGGTGATCACCGCTTCGTGTTCTGCGCTCGCGGCGAGATTTGTCCATTCGCTTGGATCGGTGCGGTGGTCGTAGAGTTCCTCGCTGCCGTCTGCGTAGCGGATGTAGCGATAGCGGTCGTCACGAATGGAATGGTTGTCCTGGCCGTAGGTCGTGACGCTCGGGTGTGGCCACGGGGTCTTGGGTGCGTCCAACAGCGGCGCCAGGTCGTTCCCTTCGAGTTGTTCGTCGGGCGGTGCGAGCCCGGTAAGCGCCGAGAGCGTCGGATAGAGGTCCAGGAGATTCACCGAAGCGTTCGATTGCACGCCCTTGGGAATACCCGGGCCAGCGATGATCAGGTTGACCCGCGTCGAGCGTTCCCAGAGCGTGAACTTCGACCAGTGTTCCTTCTCTCCGAACTGGAAACCGTGATCCGACCACAGCACGACGATGGTCTCGTCCGCGTGACCGCTCGCGCGCAAACCTTCGAGGATGCGACCCACGCAGTCGTCCGCATAGGTCGTGGTGGCGAGGTAGGCCTGGACCGCGGTCTTCCAGTGTCCAGCTCGAGTGATGGCGCGGTGCTGACCTTCGCCGATCCCCATCATGCGACCCGCGAGGGGGACGTCGGCGAGATCGTCTTCCTTCACTTCGGGCAGCTGGACTTCGTCGATGGGATAGCGGTCGAAGTATGACTGCGGCGCATAGAAAGGAAGGTGGGGACGGATGATCCCCGCTCCGACGAAGAATGGCGCTTCGATCTCGCCCGACTCGAACTGCTCATGGATCCAGTTCGCCATGCGTCCGTCGGACATGTCGTCGAAGGTGATATGGGGTGCCATGGGGCCCCAATCCCAGAAGCTCTTCGCGCCCTGTCCCCAGTCCGCCATCGGCTTCGGGCGCGCGCGCGCCTTCGGCTCTTTGTAGTGATCGTTTTCCTTCGAGGGCCAGTAGACGTCGAAGCCGCGTCCTTTGAGTTCGCTCTTGTGGTGGCGCCCGTGATAGAGCTTCCCCGCACCGGTCACCTGATAGCCCGAACGTTGAAACAACTCGGGCAGGCTCACGGCGCCATTGAGGACCGGGTTCCCGATGAAGGTGTCGATGTTCTCGTAGTTGCCCGACGTGCTGGGCCGAATGCCGGTCAAGATGGCTGCGCGCGAGGGACCGCAGGTCGGCGCGGGAGCGTGCGCATTGGTGAACGTCATGCCTTCGCGTGCGAGTGCATCGATGTTCGGGGTCTGGGCCTGGGGATGACCTGCCAGGAGCGACGTCCAGTCGTTGAGATCGTCGACCGCAATGAAGAGCACGTTCGGAGGCTTCGCGGCTTCGGAGCCACAGCCCGCGGGCAGCAACGCGAACACGCCAAGCAGCACGACCGAGCCGACCTCTCGAAGCATCGCGCGCGACGCCACCCCCCTGCGAGTCACAGTTCCTCCCGCTTGATGCACTTCACGATCAACTCGCCCCCACCCACGTAGCGATAGCCAAGTGTCGCGAAACCCGCGGCGGCGAGTTCTTCGAGCAGGCGGAAGCGGGTGTAGTGGGTGATATGGTCGTCGCCGTACCCGTAGGGGAGTACGAACTTGTAGATGGCTTCGGTGATGCGCCAGACCAGTCGACCGTAGTCGGGGGTGCCGACGACCAACGTGCCGCCAGGTTCGAGCACGCGGTTCATTTCGCGAAAGATCTCGCGGTCGTACGGGACGTGCTCGATCAACTGCGAGTTCACGACCACGTCGAAGCTCGCATCCGCGAAAGGCAGTGACGAACAGGTGGCGCGCACGAGCTTGGGGTTCGTGCGACGCAAGAAGCGAAGCTTCGGGAGCGCGATGTCGAGGCCGACGGTCTCGGGTTCCGACTGGATGAAGCGACCCGACCCGCAACCGATGTCGAGCTTGCGTGCCGCGCGACCCGACATCTCCTTCAGCAGGTCGTACCGCTTGCGCTGCCAATAGCGCTGTGGTGGCACCAGGCTGTCGTACGCACGCGAATCGTAGTCCGCCGAGTCGAAGGTGTTGCGCATCGACCAGAGCCGGACGAGGGTGAGGAGGAAATGGGGTGCGAACCCGATCGCGCTCGCATGAGATTCGCCCGCGATGCGCGGCTGGTAGTCGAAGGGCACCTCGGCCACACGCCAACCGAGCGAATAACACTTGACGAGGATCTCTTCGAGGATGTCGTACTTCTCGGATTCGAGATCGAGCTGCTCGAGGATGCGCCGGTGATACACGCGAAAGCCACTCGACATGTCGAGCACGGGCACGGCCAGGGCACGGCGATAGATGGCGTTGAGGATCTTGCTGAGCATGAAACGAAAGGCGCTCATGTCCGCGCTGCCGCCCTCGATCCAGCGCGACCCGATGATGATCTCGGCATCGCCTCGATGGCAAAGGATGTCGGGGATCGATTCGGGGGGATGCGAGAGGTCGGCGTCCATCGTGACGACGTACTCACCCTTCGCGGCGAGCAGCCCCTCCTTGAGGGCACCGCCATAGCCGGGCCGCTTCTGATAGATCACCTGCGCCCCGTTCGCGCGGGCCACTCCGGCCGTGGGGTCTTCGGGTGAAGGCACCACGATGATGATCTCGACCTTCGCCGCAACACCGTCGAGTGCTGCGCGAATGCGGCGCAAGAACTCGGGCATGGTTGGGGCTTCGTTCCACGCGGGAGACACGATGGACACGAGTCCGTCGTGAAAGACTGCCGTCTGCTCTCGTGTCTGCACGTCACCCATCGAGGCGAGCGTAGCAATTCGCCGGGGCGGGGTTCAGCAGCACGCAATGTCGACGCAGCGCGTTCGCAGCCACGCGGTGCGAACACACCGCTGCTCGACGCCGCTTCGATCGATCCGTTAGAGTCTTCGTTTGCGACAGGCGCACTCGCAAGAGGAGCCGCGGCCTGGTGAACGGGCAACCGCCCTCGGACGAGGCAGCGATGGAAGAAGCGATCCGCATCCCGCTCAACAAGCCATACATCGCGGGGAACGAACTCGACTACATCCGCGAGGCCGTCGACCGCGGACAGCTCGCAGGCGACGGACACTTCACGCGTCGTTGCCAGGAACTGCTCGAAGCCCAGACAGGCGCAGCCCGGGTTCTCCTGACCCCTTCATGCACCGCGGCCCTCGAGATGGCCGCCATGCTGCTCGAACTGGGACCGGGCGACGAGGTCATTCTTCCTTCCTATACCTTCGTTTCGACCGCGAGCGCCTTCGTGCGTGAAGGCGCGAAGCCTGTCTTCGTCGACGTTCGCGAGGACACCCTGAACCTCGACGAGCAGGCGATCGAAGCTGCGATCACCCCACAGACCCGCGCGATCTTTCCCGTCCACTATGCGGGTGTGGCGTGCGAGATGGGCGCGATCGCGGAGATCGCGGATGCGAACGACCTCGCGGTCGTCGAAGACGCTGCCCAGGCGGTGGGCTCGCGCTATCGCGGCAAGGCACTTGGCAGTCTCGGTCAGCTCGGTGCCTTCAGCTTTCACGAAACCAAGAACTTCATCTGCGGGGAAGGTGGAGCTCTGGTGATCAACGAAGCGGAGTTCGTCGAGCGCGCCGAGATCCTGCGCGACAAGGGCACCGATCGGCAGCGCTTCTTTCGCGGAGAAACCGACAAGTACACCTGGCAGGACGTGGGGTCTTCCTACGTGCCGAGCGAACTCTGTGCCGCCTTTCTATATGCCCAACTCGAACAGATCGACCGCATCGTCGCACGACGCTGCGAGATCGCAAACACCTACACCGATGCTCTGCGCGACCTCGCGGAACAGGAGCGCTTGCGGCTCCCCATCGTCCCCGACCACTGCGAGACCAACGCGCACATCTATTCGATCCTGTTGCCGAGTAGCGAAACCCGCGACGCACTGATGAGCCACCTGCGCGAGCACGGCATCCTTGCCGTCTTTCACTATGTGCCGCTCCACACCTCTCCGATGGGAAAGCGGCTCGTCGGTGGCACGCCTGCGCAGCTACCCGTCACCGAGGCCCTCGCGGGGCGCGTGCTCCGGCTTCCCTTCTTTCCGCAGCTCACTGCGGAAGAGCAACGCGAAGTGATCGGCCGCATTCACGACTTCTTCGCCAAAGAAGGAAGTCGCGCGCGATGAGTCCTGTCGATGAACACCCGGGTGAGGCGCGCGCCAGTGTGCAGGAACTTCCCTGGGACAGTGCGCAGTTTGGAATCGGCGTTGGAACGATCGACCTCGATCGAGCCGGGGCCCATGAAGCACTCGCGAACGATGCTGCGCGTTTCGACCTGATCTATGCCCGCACTCGAAGCGACGGCGCGCTCGACGAGAATGCCTGCGAGCAATGGAACGGCGCGCTCGTCGATCGGCGCGTGACCTTCGCGCGGACCGTAGCTGGAGGCGACATCGCCGCACCCTCGCTTCCCGGTGAAATCCGCAGCCTCGGCGTGACCGACCCGCTCACCGATCGTGCCCTCGAACTCGCACCCCAGGCGGCGACGTATTCGCGGTTTCGCACCGACCCGCGCTTTCCCGACGCGTGGACCGACGCGCTCTACCGGGTGTGGATGCAAAACTCCCTTTCGCGCGAGCGTGCGGACGACGTTCTCGCTTACGTCGAAGGTGATGAACTCCATGGCCTCTATACCGTCCGAGTCGTCGGCGATGACGCGAATCTCGAACTCTTCGCGGTCGACGAACCGATGCGAGGGCGAGGGATTGGGCGGGCGCTTCTCGCTGCGGGCCTGGCGTGGATGCGCGACCACGAGATCGCGTGTGCGACCGTCACCACCCAGCTCGAGAACCCGGCCTGTGCGCTCTATCGCGCCTGCGGCTATTCGGAAGCCGAGCGCGAGGCGATCTATCATTTGTGGCCGCGCGATGGTGCGACCGCCCAGGCGAACGAACCCAGCTGATCGATGATCGAAGGCAGACCATGAGCCAAGCAGTGCAGAGCGATGAACGACTCTCCGTCTCGGTCGTGATCCCCGTGTACCGAAGCGCCGAGAATCTGCCGGTGCTCGTCGATCGCCTCGAACCCGCGTTGCGCGACCTCGGCTGCCCATTCGAGGTGATCCTCGTCGACGACGGGAGCCCCGACCAGAGCTGGAATGTGATCTGCGATCTCGCGGCATCGCGCGACTGGCTGCGCGGCATCGAGTTGAAGCGCAACTACGGGCAACACAACGCGCTGCTCTGCGGCATTCGCGAAGCAAAGAACGAAGTCGTCGTGACGATGGACGACGACCTGCAGAACCCACCCAAAGAGATCCACAAGCTACTCGACCGCCTCGACGCCGACACAGACGTCGTCTACGGATCACCCGACCGCGAACAGCACGGCCTGTTTCGCGACCTCGCCTCGCGGATCACCAAGCTCGTGCTCGAGAACGCCATGGGGGCCGAGACCGCGAGCCGTATTTCGGCCTTCCGCGCCTTTCGTACCGAAGTTCGCGACGCCTTCGGCCCCAACCACAGCCCGTTCGTCAACATCGACGTCCTGCTCACCTGGGGGAGTACGCGGTTTGCGTCCGTCACGGTGCGACACGACGAGCGTGCGGCTGGCGCCTCGAACTACACCCTGCGCATGTTGCTCGTCCACGCACTCAACATGCTCACCGGCTTCAGCGTGATGCCATTGCAGATCGCGAGCCTCACGGGCTTTGGCTTTACGTTGTTCGGCGTACTGGTGCTCGTCTACGTGGTCGGTCGCTATCTCATCCAGGGCACCACGGTGGCGGGCTTTCCATTCCTGGCTTCGGTCATCGCGATCTTCTCCGGCGCACAGCTCTTTGCACTCGGCATCCTGGGTGAGTATCTCGCGCGCATGCACTTCCGCACGATGGGGCGCCCGCCGTTCGCGGTGCGGTCGAAGACGGATGAAGGGGCTCGCGCGGACCGCTAACGCGGATCTCTCCAGCGGAGCAGATAACCCGCCATCTTCTCTTCGTAGGGGAGATGGTCCGCGAGAAAGGCCTGCAGGGCGGGGCTTGGCGCGCGCGAGAATTCGCTCGCGCGCCCCAGGACCGCGAAGGCGATGTCCGCGCGCTGCAAGGTGTCGATGATGCGCGTATCGCGTGCGTCGACATCGAGATAATCGACGTCTGTCGAGTCGAAGAAGGTGCGCGTCGGGTTCCGCCGGGCACCCAGGAAGTAGACCTCCGGCATGTCGGGCGCAGCGTAGATCGCGTCGTCGGGTGCCGTGTAGCGATCGATGCGCTTCACGAGTTCCATGTAGAAGAGGGCATCCCGCTCGCGAACCCGGATGCTGCCGCGGGGAAGTTCGATCTCCATGTCGGCGTCGACGAAGTAGTACCGTTCACCCAGAAGGTACGTGGAACCCGTGTGGAACCAGAGCGTCGCGAAGGCCCCCAGGCTGATGGCCACGACTGCAGCAACACGACGTGGCGCGTGCTCGCTCACTTCGATGATCGCCAGCGCGAGCAGTGCGGCGAACGGCGCTGCGTAACAGAAGTAGACGCCGCCACTGAACGGAAACTGAACGAGACTCAGCAGTGCCGTCATCGCCGCCACGGCGAAGAGCCGCGCTCTCGATGCCGTCGCATCCAGCATGCGGAGTTTCACGACCGCGGCGAGGACCAAGATCGGCACCAACGGCCGGACTGCGTACCAGACGCCTTGGTACATCACGTCGCGACCACCCATGACGAACAACACGACACCGAGTCCGCCCAACAGCGCAACCAGCCACAAAGGCTCTCTTCGCGGTTCGCCGCTGAAACACGCCGCCATGAGACCCGCGAATGGCAGTGCGTAGAGGGCTGTCGCGATGCCCGGCAGGGGCGCACCCGTGTAATCGAGTCGGCGCAACACCACCGACACGGTGCCATCCCAGAGCGCATCGAGGCTCGAGGTCGCGGCAAACACGCTCGCGTAGACGACCAACACCGCCGCGCCAGACACGAGCACGATCGAACCATTCGTAAACAGGGTGCGAATGCTCCCTGCATTCGCCGGGCGCCACGCGAGCCAGCCCAGGTAGAGCGAAAGCGCAAGCGATGGCACCACGAAGAGCAGCCCGGACAGCATGGTGAAGCGATTGCTGACCAGAAGAATCACGACGAGCGAGAACGCCGCCAGCCCCAACGCGACGAACAAGCGAAAGCCGCGACCCGCGGACGCGCCGTCTTGCGACGGCGCCTGGGTGGACGGGGAAGTTTCGAGATGGACGAGCACGAGCAGGACCGCGGCGAAGTAGTACAACCCGACGATCTTGCACAAGATCGATAGACCGCCGAGCACACCCGCAACGACCAACCAGCGACGCCGCTTGTCGTCGATGTAGTGAAACAACGCGAGCGTTCCGAAAGTCGCGAAGAAGAGGTTGTACCAGGACGGCAGAGGAACGAAGTAGTTGGGCAGGCTCCACGCAAAGGCGAGCAGTGTCACGCCACCCGCAGCCCACGGTGACGCGAACCGGGTCGCGATGCGATACAGCGCTGCGATGAACGCGAGCGCAAACGCACCCAGCATCCACCGCAGGGAGAGCAACGAAGTACCGAACGCCTCGAAAGCAAACGCGTGGAGATACGTGAGCCCCCCTGTATAGGGTTCGTTGAAGTCTCGGTGGGGAACTTCGCCTTGCACGACGCGCTCTGCCGCATGGGCGAGCGCACCGTCGTCGTGGGGGATCCAGTCACGCGGCCCGAGCCACGCCAGATAGCCAGCGCAAACGAACAGCAGCACGGCGAGCACCAGGCGTTCGCTCGTCGCCTTCGCGGCTGCCGCGCCTGCAGATGCCGCAGCCACTACGGCGCCTCGCCTTCGATCTGTTTCGCGCGCTCTTCGTCTCCCTGGCGACGATGCAACGCGGCAAGCCTGCGTTTCAGTTCGGCGGGATCGGCCCTGCGATCGGCCAGCATGGTTTCATAGTGGTCGACCGCCCTGGCGAGTGCGCCACGGTGTTCCAACACGGCGCCCAGTTGGAGATGAACCACCGGCTCGACGCTGACCTCCGCCGCGCGTTCCAGATAGCGCTGTGCATCTTCGAAGCGCTCGCGCTGCAGCATCGCCATCGCAACGTTGAACTGCGTAAGCGCCCGCGGTTCCTGGGCGAGACCCACGGGCAGGTTGCAGAGCACCGCAACCACCAGACCGGTCACCAACGCTTGCTTCGATTCGCGCGACCCCCACACACCCGACAGCCCATCTTCACGCATTGCTCGCCAGAGCGAAGCCACGCCCACACCTGCGAACATCACCAGGATCGCGACGAGGGGAAAGCGGTACCTCGACATCACGAAGAAGGCCGCAACCCCCAGCGCCATCGCGAGCGCCATGGCGTGCAGCACCGCGAGTTCGCGCCAATGCTTGCGCGTCTTCACCATCCCGATCACGGCCAGTGGAAAGAGAACGCCGAAGTGGTAGAGCCAACCCAGCGCGTTCAAGCCGAACGATTCGACGCGATACGAATCCAGGCTCTCGGTGTCCGCGATCTCCTCGGCGTTGAACACCATCCAGAGTTTGTGGAGGTTGAGTCGCAGCCACGCCGCGGGTTCCCCGCGCATGAAGTCGAACACGCGACTCGCCCAGTAGTCCGAGACCTCGGCGGGCGAAAGGCTTTGGCCCGTTGCGTGTTCGGCCAGGCGACGGGCGTCGTGGCGTTCGTGCCGCACGTCTCCACGGTCGGGGAGCAGTGCGCGATAGCGCCCGTCGGCTTCGGGGTTGTTGCCGATGTAGAGGTTGGGACCGAGTTGGGACGTCGTGATCAGGAACTCGTCACCGAGGGATAGATTCCGCGCTCCAATGGGAAGCAGGATCATTGCCGTGCCGACCGCGAACAAACCGAGTCGCAGTGCGCGCTCGCCCGCGTTGCCCGTTAGCACGGGCAAGACGCACCAGAGCCCGATCACCGGGAAGAAGATCAGGGCGTTCTCACGCGTGAGGATCAGTGCACCGAGCACACCTCCTGCTGCGAGGGGCCAACGCACGACATCGACTTCGTCGAAGCGCGAAACGAGGTACAGCAGCAACGCCATCAGGAACGACGCCACCGACGTCTTCTGAATGATCGTGTCGAAGAAGACCGCCACCGGGTAGAGGGCGAGCAGCAAGCCCGCCGCCAGCGCGGCCTGCTGCGCGAAGCCGGTTCGCGCGAAGAAGCGCGCCGTCGCAAGCGTGATCAGCACGCATGCCGCCGAGCCGAGCAGGAGCTGCAGCACGCGTACCGCCATCAGCGATCCATCGCTTGCTGCGAACACGACCGCGATGAAATACGGATAGAGGGGCGCCTGGTAGAAGACTTCGTTCCCTCGCCACGCCCCACCCGAGATCTCGCGCGCCCACTCCACGTAGCCCAGCGAGTCTCCGAGCAGGACTTCGAGAAGAACCGAATCCCGCAGCTCGAAGAACACGAGGAAGCGAACCCCGAGCCCAACCGCAAAGACGAGGGCGAGCGATCGCGCACTCATGAGCGCGTCCCCGTGGCGGTCACGTAACACCAGAACGAACGGGGCACGAACCAACCGAGCACGCGCTCGGCCCCCCGAAGCAGGGCGCGAAGGGGCGCGACCCGACCCAACGCAGGAAGGCCCATCTGGTAGTGGAGCACGACCC
The DNA here is from genome assembly GCA_030748735.1 of Myxococcota bacterium. Lineage (GTDB taxonomy): Bacteria > Myxococcota_A > UBA9160 > UBA9160 > UBA4427 > DUBZ01. The sequence goes on from JASMLK010000086.1 coordinate 35,401, forward strand.
GCCGCAGCGGAAAGGGTTGCGCGGCCCCGAAGTGGACCCCGCCCAGCGGCAACCCGGAAAGCAACGATTCCAGATATGCGGCGTCGAACTTCTTCGCGCCTGCCTCAGCGGGGACGAGCATGATCTGCAACGCCACGATGGGATTCTTCGCGTTGGGCTCGTATAGAAAGAAGCG
>JASMLK010000087.1 GCA_030748735.1 Myxococcota bacterium
CGAATTTGCGCGCACGGCAGGTCGAGGTCGTCGTAGACGAGCAACAACTCGGCGGCGACGTCGAGTTCGGGCAGCGCACCCACCAACTCGGCCACCGCCATGCCCGAGAGGTTCATGAACGTCATCGGCTTGAAGAGCACGACGCGCTGTTGCGCGACCACGCCCTCACCGAGTTGACCGTGAAAGCGCCCAGCGTTGACCGCGATGCCATGGCGCGCGGCAAAGCGGTCAATCAGCTCGAAGCCGAGGTTGTGGCGTGTTGCGAAGTAGCGTGGGCCCGGATTGCCCAGGCCGACGAGAACGCGCAAAGGAACTAGTCGTCCTTCGCTTCGCCGTCACCTTCCGCGGCCGGCGCATCACCCTCAGCGGCTTCACCCGCTTCGGCCTCGCCCTCTTCGCCCACTTCGGCTTCTTCTTCTTCTTCGACACGCGGCAGCGCGACGTGCGCGACCGGAAGCTGTTCGTCGACGTTGGTTTCGACGCCGTCGGGCAGGTTGACATCTCTCGCGTGGAGCGTGTCGCCCATTTCGAGTTCGCTGATGTCGACGTCGACCGAATCGGGAATCGACGACGGCAGACAGAGCAGGTCGATCTCGCGCATCATGTGCTCGAGCACTCCACCGAGCTTCACGCCGGCCGCCGTACCCACGAGGCGGATCGGCACCGAAACGTGGAGCTTCGAGGTGACATCGATCTCGTACAGATCCGCGTGCGTGAGCGTCCCCGCGAAGGGGTGCCGCTGCAGTTCCTTCACGAGCACCGTCTTGCCGGAAACCTCGGAAGCGCCTTCGAGGTCGATCAGCGTATTGAGACCGGCATGGCTGGCCTTCAGCAGGCGCTCGAGGGTCTTGGCCTCGAGCGTGAGAGAAACCGACGGGTTGCCATGCCCGTAGAGCACGGCCGGGATGCGGCCCTCCGCGCGCAGCTTGCGCGCCACGCCCTTTCCGGTTTCGGTTCGAAGTTCGACAGCAAGGGATGCGTCGCCCACGGTGTTCTCCTCGGTAAGTGTCGCGAAAGCGCTGCTCTGGCAGCGCCGCGGGTTCAGTCGAAGAGAGAGCTCACACTCTCTTCGTTGTTGATGCGTCGGATGGCCTCGCCCATGTGGGCGGCCACGGAAACCACGTGAATCTTCCCGCAGTCGCGCGCTTCGGGGCGCAGCGGGATCGAGTCGGTCACGATCAATTCGGTCAGCGGCGATTCGCTGATCCGCTTGATCGCCGGCCCGGAAAGGACGGGGTGGGAGATGGCGGCGCAGACCGAACCGGCGCCGGCGTCCATCAAGCTGCGAGCGGCTTCGGTCAGCGTGCCCGCGGTGTCGATCATGTCGTCGACGATCACGCAGGTGGCGTCGCGCACGTCACCGATGATGTGCATCACTTCGGAGACGTTCGCCTTTTCGCGGCGCTTGTCGATGATGGCCAGGTTGGCACCGAGGCGCTTTGCGTAGGCACGCGCCCGTTCCACGCCGCCGGCGTCGGGGGAGATGATCATCACTTCGCCGGGGACGCGCCTTTCGACGGCATCGAGCAACACGTTGGTCGCATAGAGGTTGTCGACGGGAATGTTGAAGAAGCCCTGGATCTGACCGGCGTGCAGGTCGAGGCAACACACGCGATCGGCGCCCGCCGTGGTCAGCAGGTCGGCGATCAGCTTCGCGGTGATCGGCACGCGGGGCTTCACCTTGCGATCCTGCCGCGCGTAGCCGTAGTACGGAACCACGGCCGTCACGCGGCGCGCGGAAGACCGCTTGAGCGCGTCCAACATGATGAGCAGCTCCATCACGTGGATGTTGGCCGGTGCGGAAAGCGACTGAAGCACGAAGCAGTCCATGCCGCGCACGTTTTCGGTGATCTCGACGCAGCATTCACCGTCGCTGAACGTGCCCACCTCGGCGCGCCCGAGGCTCATGCCGAGATAGTCCGCGATGTCCCGCGCGAGGGCGAGATTGGAGTTGCCACTGAATAGCTTCATGGGTCGCTCTTTGTGCACGTTGGAGTTCTAGGGGGTTGGCTTGCGTTTGTCTTGGATAGCCCCGCGCGAGTCGCCGGCTGTTCGGTGCTCGACGCGGAATGAACTGGTTGGGGCGGCAGGACTCGAACCTGCAGATGGCGGCTCCAAAGGCCGCTGCCTTACCATTTGGCGACGCCCCAAGATCGAATGACCGGGTTCGCGGGACGCGATGCCGGACTTCCGATGGAACACTTTCGAATGTCAGTTCCCTGTTCCTGGTGTCGTTTGGTGTCGTCTCGTACTACTCGAGCCGGGCTGGCCCGTCGTTCGCGTTACGGTTGTCCAAACGGGCGGTTTCGCATCGAGCTCTTCGTTTGCTCGCTCTGCACTCGCCTGGTCGTCGAAGATCCCGTACACGGTGGCGCCGCTTCCGCTCATCGCCACCCAGCGTGCCCCGACATCACCGAGCCTGCGCTTCGACTCCGCAATGGCGGGACAAAGACGCGTGGCTGCGGCCTCGAGATCGTTGTGGAGCAAACCGGAGTCGAAAGCCTCTGCCAGCGATTCGGCCTGCAGCCGCGATCCGTGCGGCCGCGTGGGATGCGGTTGCGCTCGTGTCGTTGAATCGGTTGATTCTGCAGCGTTTTTGCGCCCGAGGGGTCCCTCGAGCGTCCGCATCGTAGAGCCTGGGGGTGCTTGAGTCAACGCAGCCCCGGTGTCCGCAAAAGCTTCGAAAACCGCCGCCGTGGCGAGAGACTGTCCGGGGTTCACGAGGACCAGCGGCAGTTCGGGCACGTCGTCGCTCGGCTGCAGGTTTTCACCGATGCCCGAGACCTGGCTGGGGCGCGGGTCGAGAAAGAAGGGTACGTCGGCCCCGAGACGGGTGGCGAGTGCATGGAGGGCTTCTGGCGACACCCGCCCTTCCCTGTCGCGCGCGGCGAGCACGCGAAGCACGGCCCCGGCGTCACTGGACCCTCCCCCCAGGCCCGCACCGACCGGGATCGCCTTCTCGAGTCGGATCGACACCCGCGGCGCCTCGCCGGACAGCGCACAGAACCCCTCGACCGCCCGGGTAACCAGATTGTCGGCCGCGACCGGCAGCGGCGTGTCGGCGGGAAGGGACGAGGCCGGCGCGACTTCGAGCTGCACGCCGGCCCCAGCGCCAAACTCGAAGTGGAGAACGTCGGCGAGTGCGAGCGGGACGAAGAGACTCTCGAGCAGGTGGTAACCGTCCTCGCGGCACCCCACGATGCGCAGGCCGAGGTTCACCTTGGCCGGGGCCCGAACGGTGACGGAACTGGCCACGCCGCTAGCGCGCGTCCTTCGCAGCAGCATCCAGGCGGGCGTAGTGGGAGTGAAGCTCGTAGAGCAGGTTGTCGAGCAGCTTCTGCTCCGTCTCGTCGAGATTGCCCTGGGTCTTGGTGCGCAACATCTTGAGGGTGTCGATCGTGTGCCGCGCCATCACGAAGTCGGGCTCAGCGGCTGGCGCGCCGTCGGGACCGTCCACGAGCCCCAGCTGATAGAGGGCCGAGGTCGAGAGTGAGAGCACGAAGGTCGAAAAATCGATCGATAGCAGCTCGCTGCGCGTGTCGTCGCT
>JASMLK010000088.1 GCA_030748735.1 Myxococcota bacterium
CGAAGACCTGCTGATTCGACTCGCGTCCCAGATCGAAAGCGCGGCGCCATGGGCGGGCCGAACGCCGCCTGTCTGGGCCAGGTCGAAATGAAGGGTCGCACGCCGCCATGAGCCAGAGCCCGCCGATCTATCTCGATCACCAGGCCACGACGCCGGTCGATCCGCGCGTGCTCGAGGCGATGTTGCCCTACTACAAGGGCGACTTCGGGAACGCGTCGAGCGCGACCCACGCGTTCGGGTGGCGTGCCGAAGCGGCGGTCGAGGACGCGCGCGAGCGCATCGCGCAGTGTCTCGCTGTCGATCCGAACGAGATCGTCTTCACGAGCGGCGCCACCGAGAGCAACAACCTGGCGATCCACGGTGCGCTCAACGCGACGCCGGGCAAGGCGGGCTCGGTCGTGGCGACCGCGATCGAGCATCCCTCGGTGCTCGAAGCCGCGACGGCCCAGCGCGCTTTCGGACATCGCGACGTTCAGGTTCCCGTGGCCGCCAGCGGTCTCGTGGATCCGAGCGAGATCGCGGCCGCGATCGAAGACGACACGACACTCGTCAGTGTGAGTGCGGCCAACAGCGAGATCGGTGTGTTGCCCGACATCGCTGCGATCGCGGTCGACTGCCACGAGCGTGGGGTGCTGTTTCACACGGACGCCGCCCAGGCGATCGGCAAGATCCCGCTGTCACTGGCCGACACGGAGATCGACCTGCTTTCCTTTTCCGCGCACAAGATCTACGGACCCAAGGGCATCGGCGCGCTGTACGTGCGCCGACGCCGCCCGCGCATCAAGCTGCGCCCGTTGGTCTTCGGCGGCGGCCAGGAAGGCGGCCTGCGTTCCGGTACCCTGGCGGTTCCACTGATCGTGGGGTTCGCCCGGGCGCTCGAACTCTGCGTCGAGGAGCAGGAAGGGGAGGCGGCTCGGCTGCGCGGGCTTCGGGAAAAACTCCGTCTCGAAATCGAGCGGTCTGTCCCCGAGGCCGTCGTGAACGGCGATCTCGAGCACCGGCTCCCGGGGAATCTGAGCGTCTCCATCCCCGACGTGGACGGAGAACGCCTGCTGCTCGACCTACGGGGCCTCGCGGTGTCGAGCGGCTCGGCCTGCAGCTCGGGCAGTGGAGAGCCCAGCCACGTCCTGCTCGCCCTCGGGCGCGACAAGGAACTCGCCCGGGCGACCGTTCGTTTCGGGCTCGGTCGAGGCACCGCCGAAGCCGAAATCGCGGCGGCGGCCGGGGCCCTCGCCGCGGCGGTGCGAAAGCAGAATTCTCGCTAGACTGCGCGCCCTTACGAACCGCCCTCGAAAAACCCGGCGCCTCCCCGGCGCGGGTTCCCCCGCCTCCCCGACCAGCGCCGCCCGGCGCGTCGGACGTCGGCCGAGAGGTCGAGAGGTCGAGCGGCGTCGTTCACCAACCGGCGATCGATCGATTCGTCCGCCCCGGACCGCACCCGGTCCCCATCCACAAAGAGCGCCGAGACCCCGCATCCGGCTGGGTCCAACCCACATCCAAAGAAGAAGGGAAGCAAAGCATGGTCAAGTCGAAGAATCTCACGTGGCACGACGGGCAGGTGAGTCGTGACTCGCGCGAAGAACTCCTGGGGCAGAAGGGCGTCACCATCTGGTTCACCGGCCTTTCGGGCTCGGGCAAGTCCACGATCGCCGTGGCCGCCGAAGCGAAGCTCCGCGAACAGGGGCGTCTCACCTACATCCTCGACGGCGACAACGTGCGCCAGGGGCTGAACAGCAACCTCGGCTTTTCGCCTGAAGACCGCACCGAGAACATCCGCCGCATCGGCGAGGTGGCGAAGCTCTTCACCGACGCAGGCGTGATCGTGCTGACCGCCTTCATCTCGCCCTACCGCGCAGACCGCGACCAGGTGCGAGACATCATGGCCGGGGGCGATTTTCTCGAAGTGCACGTTTCCGCTGACGTCGAAACCTGCGAGAAGCGCGACGTGAAGGGCCTCTACGCCAAGGCGCGCGCGGGCGAGATCCCGGAATTCACCGGTATCTCGGCGCCCTACGAAGAACCCGAGAAGCCCGAGGTCGTGCTCGATTCGGCCGCCCACTCGGTCGAGGAAAGCGTCGACCAGTTGCTGGGATTCCTGCAGGACAAGGGCTATCTATCGGCCTAGTTGCGCCCTTGCGGCGGGCCTTTTGCCCGATCCACGCGAAGAGGGGTGCGCAGCTCAGCTCACCGGGTGCTGACGCCGATAGCGGCATGAGGCACTTCGGTTGGCGGGGCAGGTGCGGGTAGATGGATCACCAGACGCGACATCGCGATGCAGGACGTGTCATGGCGTGCAGCCAATGTGCGTCGCAGGACCGTCGTGCATCCCTGTCGCGTGCGACGCGACCAGGGCGCAGGCGCGCTCGGCGATTCGAGCGCGCCGTTGTCACCGTGCTGCTGGTCGCGCTCGCCGCTTCGGCGGGCACGGGTTGCGCGTCGCTCTCGGGGCTCGCCGGAGGCGGGTCGAAGGCAGCGGCCGCGCGCCCAGATCTCGGCGTCGAGTACGACGTCTTGCTCGCCGAGCTTTCTCTTTCCGATGGAGACATCGAGGGCGCGAAGCAGGCCCTCGAGCGCGCGATCGCGAAGGACCCCGAATCGGTCTACCTCGAGCTGCGCCTCGCGCGGGTCGAAGCGCAGATCGAAGATCTGCCGCGCGCCGTCGCTCACGCCGAGCGTGCGTTGGCCCTCGATCCCGAAAACGAAGAGGCGCGCCTGCTGCTGGGTGGTTTGTATCGACTATCCCGCAACGTCGAGGCTGCCGAACGCGCGCTGCTCTCCGACGAGGGCGTTCCCTTCAGCGACAGCGCGGCGTTGTTGCTGTACCAGGTCTACTTCGAATCCGAGCGGCTCGACGAAGCGCTCACCGTGACTGAGTACCTGGTCGCGAACCGCCCGGAAATGCTCGGCGGCTTCATGGCGCTCGCGACGATCTACGAGCGCCTGGGGCAACCCGCGCAGGCCGAGCGCATCTTGCGCGAAGCCCTGCAGCGCCACCCCGATCGCTTCGTGCTCTACAGCCGCCTCGCCCGACTCGAGCGCGCCAGTGGGGACCGGCTGGGTGAGATCTCGGTCTATCGCGAAGCCCTCGGCGAGCGCCCGACCCACTACGGAAGCCTGTTGAGCCTCGCGGAAGCACTGGTGACGGCGAACGATCTCGACGCCGCAATCCGTACCTACGAGAAGATCGTCGAGCACTACCCCTCGGACGCGAAAGCCGTCCGGCGTCTCGCGTCCCTCGAGTTCGCTGCGGGGCGTCACGGACGCGCCGCGGCGATCCTCGAACAGGCGCTCGTCGACTTCCCCAACCACTACGAGTTCGCCTATTCGCTCGGCCAGGTGCGGCGCAGCATGGAGCAGCCCAAGCGCGCGAAGGAGGCGTTCGCACGGGTACCCGTTGGAGACGCGAGCTATATCGAAGCGCGGGCCCAGATCATTGCGTTGCTCGAAGAACGCGAGGGCTTCGCTGCGGCGCTCGACGAAGTGAATGCGCTTCGCGCGATGGCGCCTTCGCGCCCCCTCGACTTCCATGCCGCCGGCTTGTACCAGCGCACCGGCGACTTCGACACGGGCAAGCAGATCCTCGACGCCATTCTGGCGGACGATCCGAACGACGAAGAAGCTTTGTATCAGCTCGGCGTCTACTACGGCATGGCCGATCGGCTCGACCGGGCGGTCGAGACCATGACGAAGGTGCTCGAGATCAACCCCAACAACGCGCATGCGCTGAACTACGTGGGATACACCTGGGCAGAACGCGGGCAGAACCTCGAGAAGGCGGAGGAGATGATCGTCCGCGCCCTCGAGCAGCGCCCCAACGACGGCTTCATTACCGACAGCCTCGGTTGGGTCTACTACATGCGCGGTCGTTCACTGCTCAACACCCATCTCGACGCCCAGGGGCGCGAGTTCTTGATTCGCGCGCGCGATCAGTTGACCCTGGCCGCGGAACTAACCGGTGGCGACCCGGTGGTATCGGAACACCTCGGCGACGTGTACCGGACGCTGAACGAGAAGCGTCGCGCCTTCGACTACTACCAGCAGGCCGTCGACATGAATCACCGCGAGGACGAGCAGCCGAACCTGCTCGAAAAACTCGACGACCTGCGTCGGGAGTTGGGCGAGCTGTGAAACACCGCCGCTCTTTCCCGCGCGGCATGAAGGTGGGGATCGCGTTCGTATCGTTGTTGGGGGGGCTGGCCTGCCAGAGCACTCTTCCGCCGCGCATGCCGCTGGAGCCCGACGACCCGCGGCCGGCCGCCTGGCTGCGCGCCCACGAGACACGTGCAGACGCGCGATCGAGTTTGCGCGGAGCACTGCGTCTTTCTCTCGACGCACCGGACCTGCGCTTTCGGCGCCCGCAGCGGTTGGCGGTTCGCCGCCCGGCCGACCTGCGGCTCGAAATCCTGGGTCTGTTCGGGCAGGTGGCAGCGGTGTTGGTGACGGACGGTGTGACCTTCCAGAGCTTCGATGCGGCGCGTGGCGCGGTGGAGTCGGGTGAAGTGACCGACGATCTGCTGTGGCGGATCGCGCGGGTCGATCTGCTGCCCGAGGAAGCGGTCGAATTGTTGCTCGGTGCACCGATGCCGAGCCACGAGGCCACCGTCTCGGCGGCCTTCGCGCGACCGGGTGGGGGGATCAGTCTCGACTTGCGCGACAGCGGTGGGCAGATGCGCGATCGCATCGACTTCGACGCCGAGGGGCGCGTCGTCGACTTCATCCGTTACGACGCGAACGAACGCGTGATCTGGCATGCGACCTTTGCAGACTACCGCGAACACGCGGGTGACGAGTTTGCCTACGACGTTCACATGCGCTTCCCCGAAGTCGATGCCGAAGCGACGCTCGTGTTCGACGATGCAAGCCTTCACGTAGACCTGGCGGACGAGCTCTTTGCCCTGCGAACCCGCGACGGGAAGGCACGCCAATGATGCGAGTCGCGCAGTGGGTGTCGTCGGGCGCGGGCGTGGTCCGCTGTGTCGCGGTCTTCGCATGCGCTGCGTTCGCGCTCTCATGCTCGAACAGCCCCTATCCCGACCGCGACGACGACGTCAAGATTCTCTACTCGGTGTACGGCGAAGCGCCCAAGACCCTCGACCCGGCGGTTTCGTACAACGTGAGTTCGAGTCGGATCATCAGTGCGATCTGCGAAACCCTGCTCGAGTACCACTACTTGAAGCGCCCGTACGAGTTGATTCCCGGGCTGGCGGCCGCGATCCCCGAACCGGTCGAGCGCGCCGATGGCACCGTCGCCTATCCCTTCGCGTTGCGCGAAGGCGCCATGTACCAGGACGACCCCGCGTTCGAGTTGGGTGAGGTGGGTCGCAAGACCCGGCCTGTCGTCACCGCCGACTATCTCTTCGCGCTGAAGCGCCTGGCCGATCCCGCGGTGAACAGTCCCGTGGCCCACATCTTCTCGAAGATCGTGGGACTGCACGCTTTCGGAGAACGCCTCGTCGAACGCCGCAAGGAACCGAGCTTCGCGGCCTTGCCACTTCACGAGCAATACGAAGCGGTTGGACCGGTCGAGGGCCTGGTGGCGCAGGGCGACTACGCGTTCGAAGTCGTGATCGACGCTCCCTATCCCCAGATGCTCTACTGGTTCGCCATGCCATTCACGACCGCGGTGCCGTGGGAGGCCATTGCGTACTACGACGGCAACGAGGGGCGGCCGCGTTTCGCGGATCATCCGGTGGGTGCGGGGCCGTTTCGCATGACCCACTACGACAAGCAGTTCCGCATCGTGCTCGAGCGCAATCCCAACTGGTACGGCGCGATGTATCCGGAGTGGAAGGCGCCGGGTGCGGTCTATCCCGCGGAAGGCGAGCCCGCAGACCTCGAGAAGGGCATCACGAGCGACGCGCTCGCCGGACGACAGCTTCCGTTCCTCGACCGCGTGGAGTTCCGACGCGAAAAGGAGTCGATCCCCGTCTTCAACAAGTTCTTGCAGGGGTACTACGACAAGTCGGGGATCAACAAAGAAAGCTTCGACAAGGTCATGGACGGCAATCAGCTTTCGGAAGACATGGCCGCCATGGGGATCCAGCTCGATCGCGTCGTCGACCTGGCGATCTACTACATCGCATTCAATCAGGCAGACGAGACCCTCGGAGCGCCGGCCGGTGAACGCGGCAAGAAACTTCGTCAGGCCATGAGCCTCGCGATCGACGCCGAGGAGTACATCGAACTCTTCCACAACGGCCGCGGCATCCCGGCGCAGTCGGTGTTGCCGCCGGGCTTGTTCGGCTATGACGCCGACTATCGCAACGCATACCGCGAGCCCGACCTGGCGCGAGCGCGCGCGCTCCTCGAAGAGGCGGGGTATCCGGAGGGCGTCGACTCCGAGACCGGGTCTCCTTTGAAGCTGCGCTTCGACACCTACGCGACCAACTCCGCACAGCTCATTCCGATCCGATACCTCGTCGATTCCTGGCGCAAGCTCGGCCTCGACGTCGAGGTCGAGAGCACGACCTACAACAAGTTCCAGGAAAAGGTCTTCAACAAGGCACACCAGATCTTCCAGTGGGGTTGGGTGGCCGACTATCCCGACCCCGAGAACTTTCTCTTCTTGTTGTCGTCGGGCATGGCCGGGCCGGGTGGGCCGAACAGCTCGAACTACCGCAACCCCGAATACGACGCGCTCTTCGACGCGATGAAGGCACGCCCCAACGACGAAGTGCGGGCCGAGACCATCCGCGAGATGCTTTCGCTGCTCGAAGAAGAGCGCGTCTGGATCGAGCTTCTGTACCGCGAGAGCTTCGTGCTCTTCCACGACTGGATCTCGCACTACAAGCCGCCGGGCTTCGAGTTTTCGACCCTGAAGTACCAGGACATCGACGCGCAGGCGCGTGCCGAGTGGCGGCGTGAGAACAACAAGCCGGTGTTGTGGCCCGCCTATGTGCTGCTCGCGATCTCGATCGCGGTGATCGTCCCGGGGATCGTGACCCTGATAAGGGAGCGTCAATAGTGCTCGCCTACGTGATACGCAGACTGAGCTATGGGGGCGTCGTGGTGCTCGGCGTGCTCTTCTTCTTGTTCGTCGTCTTCTTCTGGGTGGCGACCCCCGACGACATCGCGCGGAGGGCGCTGGGCGAAAAAGCGCCGCCCGAGGCGATCGAACAGTGGAAGATCAACCACGGCTACGATCGACCGCTGTGGCCCTGGCAGTCGCTCGAAGACAACATGTTGTTCTCGCACTACGAGAGCATGCTGACCTTCGATTTCGGGCGCAGTGACGCCGACGACGTGCCGATCCTCGAAAAGATCCGCACCGGCGCCGGCCCGAGCCTCGCGCTCACCGTGCCGATGTTTCTGTTGGGGCTTCCGCTATCGGTAATGCTCTCGCTGGTGGTGGCGGTGTTTCGTGAGACCTACGTCGATCGCATGGGCGTGGTGCTCTGCGTGCTCGGCATGAGCGTTTCGATCCTGCTCTACATCATTGGCGCGCAGTTCCTGATTGCGAAGCTCTTGCGCTGGTTCCCGATCTCGGGCTTCGACCCCTCGCCGCAGGTCGTGATGCGCTTCCTCTCGCTTCCGATCCTCGTCGGCATCGTCTCGTCGATCGGTTCGAACGTGCGCTTCTATCGCACGGTCTTCCTCGAAGAAGTGCATCGCGACTTCGTGCGCACGGCGCGCGCCAAGGGTTGCGGTGAAGCGCGCATCATGGCGAGGCACGTGCTTCGCAATGCGATGATTCCGATCCTCACCCAGGTCGTGATTGCGATTCCCTTCTTGTTCACGGGGTCGCTGGTGTTGGAGTCGTTCTTCGGTATTCCGGGGCTGGGGGCGCTCACGGTCGAAGCCATCCAGGGCAACGACTTCGCGACCCTGCGCACCATGGTGTTCGTCGGGGCGCTGCTCTTCGTGGTGGCGCAGGTCTTGACCGATGTCAGTTATTCCCTCGCGGATCCCCGCGTGAGACTCGAGTAGGAGCGGCCTCGTGGAAGCCTGGGTCATCTCGAATATCGTGACGTCGCTGCTGCTCGTGTCGTCTGTGCTCGTGGTGCTCGCCGTACGGCGCAGCCGCATGTGGAGTGAGGCGATGGGGTCGCTCTGGAAGCGGCGGCCCATCGCGATCGGTGTGGTGGCCTTCTATCTCGCGATCGGGATCCTCGATTCGATCTACTGGGTAGGCGGCATCAACGCCGGCGAAGACGTCGTGAGTGCGCACGAAGCCAAGAGCGTGATCGACCGGCTGTTCGCCGATTCGCGCGAGCGCAGCTATTCGGCGCCACTTGCAGACGTCGAATTCTACGGTTCGGCTCCCCTCGAAAACCCCGGCTGGCACCTGATGGGTACCGACCTGATCGGTCGTGACGTCGTCTACCTCGCCATGAAGGGCGTGCGGGTCGCGCTGCTGATCGGCGGGCTCACCTCGCTGATCGCGATCCCCCTTTCGCTTCTCTTCGGCATCTCTGCGGGCTACTTCGGAGGTCGCGTCGACGACGTGGTCTTCTTCGTGATGTCGACTCTCGCCTCGATGCCGACGCTGCTGCTCCTGATCGCCCTCATCATGGCGATGGGGCGCTCGACGGTTTCGATCTGCATCGCGCTCGCCGTGACGAGTTGGGTCGGCTTCTGTCGACTCGTCCGTGGCGAAACACTGAAGCTCCGCGAGCAGGACTACGTGCAGGCCGCCCGCGCCCTCGGCGTGTCGGAACTGCAGATCATCCTGCGGCACATCCTGCCCAACCTCGCGCACCTCGTGATCATCACCTTCGTGCTCACCTTTTCGGGCCTCGTGCTTTCCGAAGCCGTGCTCGCATGGTTGGGCGTGGGGGTCGACGGCAGCTGGGGCCAGATGATCGACCAGGCGCGCAGTGAACTTTCTCGCGACCCCGTCGTCTGGTGGAACATCGCGGCGGCCGGGCTTTCGCTCTTTGGTCTGCTGCTCGCAGTGAACATGGTGGGGGATGCGATCCGCGACATCCTCGACCCGCGCACGCTTCGGGAGTCGCCGTGAGCGAGTTGCTCAAAGTCGAAGGCCTGTCGACCGTCTTTCCCGGCACACCGCGCGATGTGCCGGTCGTCGACGACTTGAGCTTCACGATCGATGAGGGCGAAGTGCTCGCGCTCGTTGGTGAGTCGGGCTGCGGCAAGTCGATGACGGCGCTTTCCGTCATGCGCCTGGTTCCGAAGCCCGGCCGCATCGATCGCGGAACCATCGTGATGAACGGGCGCGACGTGCGCGGGCTTTCGATTCCCGAAATTCGCAAGCTGCGCGGTCACGAGATCTCGATGATCTTTCAAGAGCCCATGACGAGCCTCAACCCGGTCGTCACCGTGGGCAAGCAGGTCGTCGAAGCGATTCAACTCCACGAAGCGGTCGACTTCGGCGCTGCACGCAAGCGAACGATCGAGTTGTTCGAGCGGGTGGGTATTCCGGACGCCGCCCCGCGCTTCGACGTCTACCCCCATCAGCTTTCCGGTGGGCTCAAGCAGCGTGTGATGATTGCGATGGCGCTTTCGACGCGGCCGAAGCTCTTGATCGCCGACGAACCCACGACGGCGCTCGACGTCACGATCCAGGCGCAGATCCTCGAATTGCTGCGCGACTTGCAGCGCGACACCGGCATGAGCATCTTGCTCATCACCCACGACCTCGGTGTCGTGAACGAACTCTCCGACCGCGTTTCGGTGATGTACGCGGGGCGAGTCGTCGAGCATGCCGAGCGCGAAGAGCTCTTTGGACGTCCCGTGCACCCCTATTCGATTGGTCTCTTGCGTTCGAATCCCGCGCTGAGCCGGCCGGGCGAACCGCTGCCCGAAATCCCCGGCGTCGTACCTCCTCCGGACGAATGGCCCGAGGGTTGCCGCTTTGCGAATCGCTGCGACCGCGTGCTCGAAGTCTGTGGTGATGAAATCCCGGGGGCGACGGTGCAGGGTCCGCACAAGTTCGTGTGCTGTCACGCGATCGCTCGGGAGGGTGCCGATGACTGACGCACTCGAACCGCGGGGCGAACCGCTTCTGCGCGTGCGCGGGTTACGCACCTGGTTCCCGATCAAGCACGGCTTGCTGCGTCGCACCGTTGGCCACGTGAAGGCGGTGGACGACGTGTCGCTCGACATCCGCGCGGGCGAAACCCTCGCGCTCGTGGGTGAATCGGGCTGCGGCAAGACGACGGCGGGACGCTCGATCCTGCGGCTCGAAAGCGCGCAAGAGGGCGAGGTGTGGTTCGACGGTGTCGATCTGCTTTCGCTGTCGAACGCGGAACTGCATCCGTACCGCCGCAAGCTTCAGTTGGTCTTCCAGGACCCGATGGCGTCCCTCGACCCGCGCATGCGCGTACGCGAGATCGTGGCCGAAGGTCTGCGTTCCTTCGGGATCGGAAAGACCCAACGAGAACACACCGACCGCGTGGCGCATCTGCTCGAACGGGTGCAGCTCAATCCCGATCACATGTGGCGCTACCCGCACGAGTTCTCGGGCGGTCAGCGTCAACGCATCGGGATCGCGCGAGCGCTGGCCCCGGAACCGCAGCTTCTGATCTGTGACGAAGCGGTGTCGGCGCTGGACGTTTCGATTCAGGCGCAGATCCTGAACCTGCTGCGGGACCTGCAGGGGGAACTCGGCCTCGCCTATCTCTTCATCACACATGACCTCGGTGTCGTGAAGTATCTCGCTCACGAGGTTGCGGTGATGTATCTCGGGCAGGTCGTCGAAACGGGCCGTACTGACGCGTTGTTCGAGGCCCCGCGGCATCCCTACACGCAGGCGTTGCTGGCCGCGATCCCCTCGATCGATCCGGCGCGCCGTTCCGGTGCACCGCCCGTGCTGGGCGACGTGCCGTCTCCCGCGAACCCGCCCTCCGGCTGCCGCTTCCACACGCGCTGTCCCGCCGTGTTCGATCGCTGCTCGAAAGAAGTGCCGGAGCTCGTCCCGTGTGGTGGGGGTGAGGGGCAGGGCAGCGCGAGTCGCTGCTTCCTTGCGGAGTCCTCCCCGGGGTAGAATCAGAGTCGCGGAATTGATCGAGAGTGAAGTCGAAGGCGCTGCATGGATTCGACGAAGCGGACAAGACGATGGAATGGCGGCCTGGCGGTTGCGGTTACGATCGCAATGCTCGGTTGCGGAGCGGCTGACGAAGCGCCGGACGTGCAACCTGCGACTTCGCGGCGCGTGTCCGTCGATCACATCCCCAACAACCCGCCCGGTGGTCGTTGGATTGCGCCGGCGAACCAGGCGGCGGAGTTCGTGCGGCGGTTCGAGAAGACGGGCGAAACCATCATGGTGGGCGTCGGGCTCGCGCGCCTGGTTGCGCTCGCCTACGACGTGCATCCCCATGACGTCGTCGTCCCACAGGCCGATCGCGAGGCCACGTACGATGCGATCGTGAAACCGGCCCCCGGTGAAGCCGACACCTCCTACGCGATGTTGCGGACCCTCCTGCGCGACCATCTCGGCTTGATCGCCACGCCGCAGGTTGCGGAGACCATGTGCATGGTGCTCAAGCCCGTGGCCAGCGGCGTGCTGATCGAGCCGTCGCAGTCGCAAGCGGGTGAACTGGATCTGCAGAAGGGGAGGCTCGCGGCGCGTGGCGCAACGATGGCCCAGCTGATCGAGTTGCTTCGGCGAGATGCGCGCCGCCCGATCGTCGACGAAACCGGCTTGCCGGAGCACTACGACTTCGTGCTCGAATGGGATCCGGGCAAGGGGGCGTACGCGTTCTTGCAGGCGCTGGGCGATATCGGTCTGCAACTCGAAGCCGGTGTTCGCGATGCGGAGCGGTGGATCGTCGTTCGTACCGAGGGTGGATGGCCCGCGAGGGGCCGCGCGGCGCCCGGAGCCGAGAAGTGATCGTCCGTGGACGGCAGAAGTCGAAGTGGCTGCGCCGCGCGATCACAGCGCTCGTAACACTCGCCGTCTTCGACCTCACGGCTTGCGCCCCGGAAGCCCCACCCGAAACCGGCCCGCCGCGCTGGGCCCGCCGCATCGTCCCCTTCGAAAATACCTGGCGGCCCGAAAGCGAGATCCCGGCCGAGCCCCAGGAATCACCTGCGATGGTGCTGTGGGAATTGACGGCGTTCGAACCCGGCTCACCCCCGACTCCAGAACAACAGGCCGCCGCCGACGCGCTACTGGAAGACTGCTACCGCGCGGCCCTCGAACACGGCTGGTACGACTTCGAAAAGGGCCTGGCCGACGGCTTCCAGCTGATGTTCGAAGATCGCCGCCACTACGAGAACCGCGAGTACATCCTCGACGACCGCGTGCTCGACCCCGATCGCCCCGAGTTCCTCATGTACTACGGCACGCCGCGCGGAAAGCGGCTTTCGGGCTTCATGTTCTACACCGACGAGCCCCTCGCGCGGGGCCCCCAGCCGGGCGGCAACCTCATGATCTGGCACTACCACGTCTGGAAGCAGACGCTGTGCTTGCTCGATGGACTCGTCTCAGTGGGGGTCGGCGATTCCAGTGGTCGCTGCAAAGACGGAACGCCCACGCACCGCAGCCCCGAAATGCTGCACGTCTGGTTGATCGATCACCCCGAAGGCCCCTTCACCACCAGCATGATGCTCGAGCCCAGGCTCTTCCGTCGCCTCGTCGAACAACGCAACCGCGAGCGCCCCGAGACGCGTGTTGCGGGGGACATGTAGCGGCGGTCACGCGGAGGCGAACGAGAAATCGCGCCGTCTCCGGGAACCAACACGACCTTCACGATGACTATTCGGGTGTCGGCGTGAACCGACAACCCCTTCGATCATCGTAGAGGAGGTCGCGTGTCGGCCCCCCGGTCCCAGTCCACCCTACTCGGTTCGTTGCTTCTGGGCTTCTGGATCTTCGCCGGTCTCGCTGCACTCGGTGCCCTGATCAGTAACGGCGCGCTGCGCTTTCGCGAATACGAGCGCGTGGTCACCGTCAAGGGGTTGGCCGAGCGTGAGATGCCCGCAGACGTCGTGCTCTGGCCCATCCAGTTCAATGCGGCCGACAACGACATTGGTGCCGTGTATGAAAAGCTCGAAGTGGATTCGCAGCGCATCCGCGAATACCTCCTCGAGGCTGGTGTTCAGGCGGATGAGATCAATTCGTCTCCTCCTCGCGTCACCGACAAGCTCGCGCAGGCGTACGGCAATTCGACGAGGATTGCGCTTCGATACAGCGCGACCCAGACACTCACCGTCTACTCGAGGCACGTCGAACGCGTTCGCAGCGCGCTCGCTGGACTGGGGGTTCTAGGCAAGAGCGGCATTGCGTTCATGGCTGAGGACTACCAGCACCAGACGCAGTACATCTTCACGCGGTTGAACGAAGTGAAGCCCGCGATGGTCGAAGAAGCGACGCGCAACGCCCGAAGCGTTGCACTGAAGTTCGCTGAAGACTCCGAAAGCCAGCTTGGCAAGATCAAGCGCGCGAATCAGGGACACTTCTCGATCACGAGCCGCGACAGCCAGACCCCGCACATCAAGAAGGTGAGGGTGGTGTCGACGATCGAGTACTACCTGTCGGACTAGCAGGGACTGTCGGGAAGACGACAGCGCAGACTGTTCGATTGGGTGGAATTCGCTCGCTGTGCGCCAGTTTGTCACGTGTGCATTCGCGCGTCGTGTCTGTCATGCGTGCTCTGGTTCGATTTGCTTGGTTATCCTCTTTTCAAGCACACCGCTCGTCGTCGCGCTTCGATGCGCTGACCAGGTGGTGCACGCGATGGTGCGATGAGCGGTGCATGGAGGAGGAGCCAGTCATGGCCTTCGGCGCCGTCGATCGATCCAGCAGTGGAACCCCGTTCCCGTCCTGCCGCTTCGAGTTCTTCGCGGCATTGGTTTCCCTTGCACTGCTCGTCGCCAGTCCTTCCTACGCAGGAGGGCGCCCCCTGGCGCTCGGTCTCGACCTCGCGGTGCAGCCGAGTTTCGGGATCTTCGGCGAGGACGACGTCGGCAGTCTCGCAGTGAACGAGATGGTCGACGAGTACACGACCGGGATCCGGATCGGATTCTTCGCGACCGACCGACACGAGATCCAGCTGGCGATCGACCTTTCCGACACCGAAGTCTGCGCGCACGTCCCGGGTACCGGCGAGCGTTGCCGCTACTCGGACTTCGAATCCTATACGGTCAACTAAATCTACAACCACAACGTTTGGGAACGGTTCGTCCCCTACGGCGTGATCGGGGTCGGGGCCTACAACAACGAAACCGGTTTCGCGGACGACGACGGCCCCGCGGTCAGCATCGGGTTCGGTGCGCGCTACTTCCCCACCGACATGGGCCTGTACCTCGGACTCGACGCCCGAGCGCTCGGGTTCTTCGGTGACGACGCGACGACCGGGAACGGTGTCATCGGGCTCGCGATCGGTTGGGTCGTAGACACGACGCCGATCCTCGGCGACTGACCTCGAACGACCCGACCAGGCTCGTGCGAACGCCGAGCCGGCCGCTTCGGTCTGCGGTCAGGCCTTTCGTGCCGAGAAGTTGATCCCGACGGTTCCGAATCGTGCGGCGGAGTTCGACTGCGGTGCGCCGGCGAACACCTCTGCGCGCCACGTGATTTCGAAATCGCGAAACCCGGCGGCTTCGACCTTCGCTTCGAGCTCTGCATCCAGCAGAGCACCGGCGATTCAGCCGGTCCAGAGGTCGATCTTCTGTTTCGCTCCGTCGGGGACTTCCTTCGTCACCAGGATGTCGGCGATCTGCAGGCGGCCGCCGGGCTTGAGTACACGCTCGAATTCGCAGAGAGCGCTGTCTTTGTCCGGCGCGAGGTTCAAGACGCCGTTGGAGATCACGACGTCCGCCCAATCACGCTCGACCGGAAGGTCCTCCATGTGTCCCTCGCGGAACTCTACGTTGATGGCTCCGCCCTCTTTGGCTGCGCGTCGCGCGCGTTCGAGCATGCCCATCGTCATGTCCACGCCGACCACTCGACCCTGATCGCCGACCTGCTTGGCTGCGATCAGACTGTCGATTCCCGCGCCCGAGCCCACGTCCAGGACGCGTTCACCGGGGTTCAGCATGCCCATGCGGAACGGGTTGCCCGTGCCGGCGAACGATTCGATCGCGGTTTCGGGTATGTCTTCGAGCCAGGCGTCCTCGTAGCCGACGATCCGGGTGAGCGCGCGCCCGGTATGAAAATGGAAGCCCTGGTCCGGATGCTGGGCGACCTCTTCGTATTCCCGCTGGATCGCTTCGCGCAGCTCCTGACGATCGACCCTGGGAACTCCCCCGCCTGATGACCCCATGGTTTCTCCTTTCGGTCCAGCGTACCAGCGACGGGCGAAGGAGAGCAACCTCGCGTCGCCTGGAGCGCGCAGGCTCCGTCTCGCGCCACGTGGATTGCGGCATCTGTGTGGGGCTTCGCTTCTGACGGAATGACGCGAGCCTCACACCGGCGTGGACGGGCGCGTTTCTCACAACGCGACGGCCCCGCGATGCCCGGCGCCACGACTAAGTTGGCACCGGCGAAGAGCCGATGCGGTGAGACACGCGGGAGCGTACCGATCCCGCCGAATCGCCGGGGCCCGAATGATCGCGCGCCAATTCCGAACCTCCCTTCGCTTCTTTCGAAACTCGTCACTGCTCGTCGTGAGCGTATGCGTGCTCGTTGCGGTCGCGTGCAGCAACGGTGGCGGAGGTGGGGGCGGAGACGACGATGACGATGCGGGATCGAGCGACGAATGCGTGGGCGGCCCGGTCACGGGCGGTCCCGGTGCAACCATTTCCAACGTCTGTCTCGCTTCGTCTTCGGGGACGAGCACGATCGAAATCGGCGACATCATCCGGTTCGAGGTCAGCGTTACGGCAATCGACGGGCAGGAATACAACCCCTTGTTCTGGTCGCTCTCCGGTGACACGACGGCTGCAGCTGGCTCGACCGCGGGATCTGGATGGGCTGGTGTTTCCCACACCGTCACGGGCTGGACCTGGCACTATCAGCCCGCCGGTTCTGGGACGGTCGACATGGGCTTCGATACTCCCATGACTCCGACTGCGCCGGTGATCCCTGTACCTGATCGACTCGTTGGCTCCACCGGGTACTTCGATTTGTTCGGAACGACGGCGACAGGGGATGGCGTGCCATCGTTGGTCGGCACCGTGACGATCCAGGCCGACGCCGCCGGCACCTTCACTGCAGGCGGCATGATCTATCCCGGGGTCGACGGGTTCCTCGGCTCGGCCGGCGCAGACCCCGTCACCGTGAGCGGCGGTTCCTTCACCGTCACCCCCTGAGGCCGCGCTTCCCGCGACCCGTTCGAAGGGTCCGAGGTCGAAGTGGGGCTTGACATCGGCCGAAGTCTCGCTCAAAATCAGAACTCGAATTCGGGTTCTGTAACAAAAGCAGCAGAACCAGTACTCTATGGAGCCATTCGTGGCCAAGAGTCCCTGGATCTCCGATCTCCACTGGGTCAGGGTGGGTAGCCAGGCGCGCAGTCAGCGCACCCAGGCTGCACTGCTCGACGCCGCCGAAGTGCTCTTCTTCGACAAGGGCGTCGAGGCGACCTCGGTCGCCGATGTCGCGGCGCGCGCGGGCAGCTCGGTCGGCGCGGTCTATCACCACTTCCGCGACAAGAAGGCGCTCGTCTACGCGTTCTTCGACCGCCTGGCTGCCGAGTTCCACGCCACCACCCTCGACGCAGTCGATCCCGCGCGTTGGGAGGGGGCTTCGATCGCGGATGTGTTGAAGGGCTATCTCGAGTTCTCACTCGAGATCGGTCGAGCGCGCCCGGGTGTACATCGCGCGGGCCTCGAAGTGTCGCTGCGCGACCCGACCGTGCGCGAGAACCTGAGCGAAGTGCGCGCCGAACTCGACCGCGGGCTCGCGGCACTCGTGCTGGCACGCCGCAGTGAGATCGGACACCACGACCCCGCGATGGCCTGTGCGTTCGTGCTCGACCAACTCGGTTGCATGGTGCGCAACCGTCTCGAAGGCGACCCCGGTGCATCTCCCTTCGAGACGCGTTCGGACGAGGACTTCGTGCGCGAAGCCCTGGCTTCGGTCGGCGCCTATCTGCAGCTTCGCTCGCCCCGAGAAGCGAAGGCAAAGGAGCAAACGCAATGACGCAGTCGAATTCGCCCGCTGGCTGGCAACTCGGCCGCCGCCGCTTTCTCGAGCTGGCCGGCCTCGCCACCGCAGCCACGACCACGGGCTGTTTGCCGTTCGTGCACCTGAAGGAAGAATCCCCGGCCGGTCCACTCGCTGACGGTGCGATCGCGGGCCGCACGGAGAAGCTCGGCAGCTGGCAGGACCTGTATCGCCAACGCTGGACCTGGGACCGCGTCGCCAAGGGCACCCACGGTTGGCTCAATTGCCGCAGCGCGTGCAACTTCGATCTCTACGTGAAGGACGGCGTCGTGGTTCGCGAAGAACAGTCGGCGACCTACGAAGCGTCAGAGCCGGGTGTTCCCGACTTCAACCCGCGCGGCTGTCAGAAGGGCGCTTGCTACACCGAAGTGATGTATGGGCCGAGTCGCTTGTCGGTTCCCCTGAAGCGCGTCGGCGAGCGCGGCGCGGGCCAGTGGGAGCAGATCTCCTGGGACCAGGCGCTGGCCGAAATCGGCGAGAAGCTCGTGAAGATCGCCGAAAAGGACGGCGCCGACAGCATCATCCACGACCTCGGCCCCCACTTCGACAATGGCCCCACGACCGCGGCACGCGTGCGCTTCTTCGGCATGATGGGCGCGACGCTCTCCGACGACTGGGCCGAGATCGGTGACCTCAACCACGGGGCCACACTGACCTTCGGCTTTCCCCATGTCGGCGGTGGTTCGGACGAGTGGTTCCTTTCGGACTATCTCGTCGTGTGGATGATGAATCCGGCGGTGACCCAGATCCCCGACGCGCACTTCCTGTTCGAAGCGAAGTACGACGGTGCGGAGCTGGTGGTGGTCGATCCGCAGTACAGCGCCACTGCGGTGCACGCCGACCAGTGGCTGCCGATCCGCCCCGGTGCCGACACCGCACTGGCATTGGCGACCGCAAAGCACATCTGGGACAGCGGCCGCATGGACCTCGACTACGTGCGCGAGCAGACGGATCTTCCGGTGCTCGTTCGCCTCGACACGGGCCGCTTTCTCAACGAGTCCGACCTCGAAGAAGGCGGCCGCGCATCCGTCGTGTTCGTCTGGGACGCCGACGATGAACGCCCGGTGCCCGCCCCGGGTAGCCCCGACAACACGCGGCAACCGCGCCTCGACGATGGCAAGGTCGAACCACCCATCGAAGGACGCTTCTCCATCACGCTCGCCGACGGCAGCGAGACCTTCGTCGTACCGGTCGGCTCGCTCCTGCGCGAGCACCTCGAAGCCTGGAGCTTCGAAGCCGCCGCCGAAGTCACGGGGCTCGCGGTCGAGCAGGTCCGGGAGTTTGCGGAAGGCTTCGCGCGCGCCGAGCGCCCGATGGTGCTCTCGAGTTGGGGTTCCAACCGCTATCTGCATTCGGACCAGATGAACCGCGCGAAGATCCTGTGCCTCTCGCTCAAGGGCGCGGTCGGTCGCAAGGGTTCCGGTTATCACTCGACCGGTTGGATCGAAACCGGAAGCCTCGGCATTGGCGACAAGACGGGGCTGGCCGGCCGGCTCGCGCTGTTCTCGCAAATCGGCATGGGCACACTCTTCGACATGGCGATCGACCGGGTGCGGGGTCGCATCAGCGAGCAGCGCATGATGTGGGAACTCGGCGACATCCTGGGCGAAGACATCGCGTGCATGACCAACGCCGCGAGCATGAACCTCGCCATCCAGGGCATCGCAGACGATCTCGATCGCGAACAGGACGGACTCTACCCCCGGCCACTCAGCGCCTACGATCGCGAAGCACGCGAAAAGGACTGGATGCCGCGGCTTCCCAAGGACAAGGCGCGCGCCTGGGTGACGGGGGGCAACAACGTCCTGCGTCGTTCGAATCTCCCCCAGCGCTCCCTCGAACACCTCTGGCCCGAACTCGAACTCATCGTCGATGTGAACCCGAAGTTCACCTTCACGGGCATGCACGCCGACTACCTGCTTCCCGCGGCGGGCTATTACGAAAAACGCGGCATCAAGTATGCGGTCGCGTACATCCCCTATCTCCACTACTGCGACGCGGCCGTCGACCCCATCGGTGAATCGAAGGACGAGTGGTGGATCTTCTGGAAGCTCGCCCAGGAGGTGCAGCGTGTGGCGCTCGAACGGGGCACCCCAGAGCTCGACGGTTGCGGGAAGTTCCCGGTCGACCTTTCGAACTTCGGCGACCGCTTCTCCTTCTACGGCAAGTTCGGCCCCGAAGAGACGGACAAGGTCACGCAAGAGATGCTGAACAACGCTGCCACCACCGACAGGATGACGGTCGCCGAACTCGAGAAGACCGGCACCCAGAAGTTCCAGAGCGCAGGCGGGCCGAGCGGGCAGCCGCAGTTGTTCAACGACGAATGGAAGGGGGAGGGTGTGCTCTACGCCTGCACCCACTTCACCGAAGAGAAGTGGCCGTGGCCGACGCGCACGGGGCGGCAGCAGTTCTACATCGACCACCCCTGGTTCCTCGAAGTGGGCGAAGCGCTGCCGACCCACATCGAGAGCCCCAAGGCCGGCGGCGACCTGCCATTCCAGCTGATCTCGTGCCATGCACGCTGGAGCATCCACAGCGTCTGGCGCGACGACCCGATGATGTTGCGCCTGCAGCGCGGCGAACCGGCGCTCTATCTCAACCCCGACGATGCGCAGCGTGAAGGCATCGATGACGGCGATTGGGCCGAACTCGAAAACCGCATCGGCAAGGTCTACATGCGGGTCAAGTACTCGACGATGGTGCGGCCCGGGGTCGCGTACTACTTCCACGCCTGGGAACCGCATCAATTCCCCGATCACGAGTCCTACAAGTTCGTGACGCCGGGTCTGATGAATCCTCTCCATTTCGCCGGTGGTGAAGGACAGCTGAGCTGGCGCTTCGGGGTGTGGGAACCGGGTACGCAGGTACAGGACACGCGGGTGGCCATCCGGCCAGGCAGGCCCGCCGGACAGGAGGTGTCGTCATGACCGCGACCGAAACGAATCGCCAGATCGCGATGGTGCTCGATCTGAACAAGTGCATCGGTTGCCAGACCTGCACCGTTGCGTGCAAAAAGCTCTGGAACAAGGACACCGGTACGGGGTACGCGTACTGGAACAACGTCGAAACCCTCCCCGGCGCGGGCTATCCGCGCAATTGGACCGAGACCGGTGGTCGAACCGACCAGGGGGAGGTGAAGGCGGGAAGCGTCCCGAATCTCGACGAAGACTACGGCCGCGCCTGGACGTTCAATCACGACGAAGTGCGTGCCCGCGCGGGCGAAGGCGAACAGAAGCCCTGGCTACGGCCGAAGGAAAAACCGAAATGGGGCGCCAATTGGGACGAGGACCGGGGTGAAGGCAGTTATCCGCAAGACAACCACTACTTCTACTTGCCGCGGCTCTGCAACCACTGCACCCATCCCGCATGTCTCGACGCGTGTCCGCGCCATGCGATCGAAAAGCGTGACGAAGACGGCATCGTGCTGGTCGATCAGGATCGTTGCCACGGTTATCGCTTCTGCGTGGAGTCCTGCCCGTACAAGAAGGTCTACTTCGACCCCCAGCGACAGGTGACCACCAAGTGCATCTTCTGTCTGCCGCGGGTGGAAGAGGGTGTGGCCCCGGCCTGTGCGCGTCAGTGTCCGGGTCGACTTCGCTTCGTGGGCTATCTCGACGACGAAGCGGGGCCGATCTGGAAGCTCGTGCACGAGTTCGCGGTGGCCCTGCCGTTGCATCCCGAATTCGATCTCGGGCCCAACGTCTACTATGTGCCGCCGATGAGTCCACCGAAGCTCGACGCACAGGGCCGCCCCACCGACGAGCCCCGCATCCCCACCGCGTACCTCGAAAGCCTGTTCGGGAAACAAGTGCACGGTGCGCTGCGCATCCTCGAACTCGAACGCGCGAAGCGACGCCGAGGCGAAGCGAGCGAACTGATGGATCTCTTGATCGCCTACGACTGGAACGAAAACTTCGCTCTCGGTGAGCGCAAGCGCGAGGTGCTGTGATGGTTCACAAGGTTTCATTGATTGCGGCGCCCACGGGCCTCTCGCCCGGGGGCTATGTCAAGAAGGCCTTCGCCGACCGAAATGCTCCGCAGACACCCGTTGCGGAACTCGAAGTCGTGAAGGGCCTGACGGGTTGGCGGATTCGACTCGAGTGGGACTGCAGCGACCCGGTCACATCGCTTGCGGACGACGTCGATCGCTTCGTCGATGCGGCCGCGATCCTCGCCCCCGGTGCCCCGGACGCACCCTGGATGAGCATGGGAGCGCCGGGCAAACCGGTGGAAGGCGCGCTGTGGCGTGCGGATCGCGAAGCGCTCTTCGGCGTTCGCGCAGAGGGCCTCGGTACGGTCGAACGCAGTGATGCCCCGGCCGGGTGGAGTGCGATGGCGGATCGCCAGGCCGGAAAGTGGCGCGTTTCCTTCCACGCCCCCTCCTGGTCGGCCCTCGACGCGCAACAGCAACTCGCCGTCGCCGTCTGGCAGGGCGCGAAAGGTGATCGCGGCGGACTCAAGAGCGTGTCGTCGGGCTGGATCGCGGTGGGCTCGTGAACACGCCGGACCGCACCGCGGCGCTGTGCTTCGTCGCATGGGCGCGCGTCTTCAGCCCCGTGGCCGCCAAGGATCTTCGCAGCGATGCCTGGAAGGCTCTCGGCCTGCCGGGCGATTTCGGTGAAGTCGAGGGGGACTACTGGGCGATCTTCCACGTTGGATCACCACCGCCCGTGCCGCTCGTCTTCCACGCAGCACTCGGGATGGAAGGCGGCCACGCACGCGAAGAGTGGATGCGGGTGCTGCAGTTCCTGGGACTCGCCTGGCAGGACGCAGCGCTTCCCCCGGATCATCTGGCCCCGGGGTGCGAAGCGTTGGCTGCGGCGATCGACAAAGGCGACCGCGTGATGGTGGCCGAACTCTGCGAGCGCTACCTGCAACCGTGGTGCGAGCAGGCGCATGCGCGGCTGGCCGAAGGCCCGCAGGCGATGCGCGAACTCGTCGGGTGCTTCGAAGGGGATCTGCAGTCGGTTGCGGGCTAGCGGTGGCTTCAGATCCAGCCCGCTGCGAGTCCGGTGCCGACACCGATCATGCACAGCGCGACGACGACCTGGAGACCGCGCAGGGTGATCTTCTTCAGCAGTCGCGAGCCAATGAAAGCGCCGGCGAACGCGGCGAGACAAGCGCTCAGCACCAAGCCGACGATTTCCGGTGGAAGCGCTTCGAAGCTCGTCGAGAAATACGACACGCCGTAGACCGTGAGTCGGGTGCAGTCGACGATCACGGCCGAAACGACGCCTGTCGCGATGAACGCTTCTTTGTCGAGACCCGACTTGATGAGGAATGCCGATCGAAACGCACCCTGATTCCCCGAAAGGCCTCCGAAGAACCCCGAGAGCATGCCCCCGAGAGGCAGGTACTTCAGGGGGACGGCCAGCGCCGCGAATGCGGGGGACAGCTCGAGGCACGCGAACATGGCAATGAGCGAGCCGATCACGAGCTTGACGGGCGTCACCTCGAAGGTACGACCCAGCCATTCGTAACTCGCAATCGCTTCGAGCCCCGCAACACCAACGAGTGCGCCTGCGCCGAACACCGCGGCGACCGCCGCAGGAAGACTGAAGCGTGCCACCACACGCCATTTGGCCTGCCTTCCCACCAGCGCAAGTTTGAACAAGTTGTTGGCGAGGTGTACGACCGCGGTGGCCGCGACGGCGACGGGGATCGGGAAGAACACGGCGAACGCCGGCATCAGCAAGGTGCCGAGGCCGAATCCCGAAAAAAGGGTCAACCCGGAGACGAAGAGCGCAGTCAGCGTGATGAGCGCGTAGTCCATTGATGTCTCAGTCGACGCTTTCTCCGTCGGCGTCGATGAACTGGATGGGGCCGAGTTCGAGGGCCCGGATCGGAGCCTCGATCTGCGCGCGGTCGCCGATCACGATCCAGGTCAACGCGTCGGGGCGAAGAGCGAATGTTGCGGCTTCTGCTGCTGCACCGCCGTCGACGGCCTCGATCGCGGCTGCATAGTGATTCCAGTAGTCGTCATCGAAGCCGAAGCGAACGATCTCGGCGATCGAAGACGCGACGGCGGCTCCGGTTTCCCAGCGCCCCGGTAGCGACAGCGTCTGCACGTTCTTCGCGCGCTCGATTTCGTCGGCGCTCGGTGGGCGAGCGCCCTGGATTTCACGCAACTCCTTCACGATTTCGAGCATCGAGTCGGTGGTCTTGTCGGTCTGCACTGCTCCGTAGACGAAGAAGGGGCGCTGCCCGCGGGCGCTCACGAAGGCGCTGTGCGCACCGTACGACCAGTGCTTGTCTTCGCGCAGGTTGCGGTTGATGCGCGAGTTGAAGCCCGCGCCCAGGACTTCGTTCATGACTTCGATCGCGGGTTCGCGCGGCGTTGCCTTCGGTGGGCCGAGGTGCCCGGCAAAGACCATCGATTGAATCGCCCCGGGGCGATCGATCAGGAAGACGCGCGACTTCGCCTGCGGCACCACTTCCACGATGTCCTTGCTGGCTGCTTTACGCGCCTTCCACTTGCGAAAGAGTTTCTCGAGCTTCGGAACGATCTCCTGTCGCGTCGTGTCGCCGACGACGACCAGGGTAGATGCCGAGGGCGCAAACCAGCGCGCGTGAAACGCGACGAGATCGTTCCGCGTGAGGGCTTCGACCGACTTCCGTGTTCCCGAGCCGGTGAAGGGAAGCCCGTACGCGTGGTTCCGGCCGAAGAGCAGCCCGGGAAAGACGCGAAGCGCAATGCGAAAGGGCGTCACGCTTTCCTGTTCGATCGCGGCCAACTGCATGGCCCGGCGACGTTCGAATTCGTCGGGAGCGAAGGCGGGGTTCAGGATGACGTCCGCAAAGAGTTCGAGCGCAGGGTCGAGGTCGCTGCGAAGGGCGGAAAGCTCGACGATCGAAAGGTCGAGGTTCGACCGTGTCGAGAGTTCGGCCCCCAGGTCCGCGAGGGCATCGTCGATTTCGAGCGCGCTTCGCGTGCGCGTACCCTGGGGCAGCATGTCGAGGGCGAGCTTCGCGGTTCCCGCACCGTCACTCGGGTCCGACGAATAGCCGGCATCGACCAGGAGTTGGAACGACACCGTCGGGACGCTGTGGCGCGGTACGACGATGATGTCGAGGCCGCTCTCGAGGGTGTCCCGCTCGACACTCGGAAACACGACCTGCGGCGCCGGGCCGACGACCGGAAGATGTGCGCGATCGGCTTCGTCTTCGCCCGCCTTCGCCTGTGACGCGGGATGGACCTCGAGGACGAACACACCGTCGTGGATCCAGCGTTTCAGCGCCCCACGAATGTCCTTCGCTCGCGCGCCTGCGATCGTCTCGAAGCTGTGGAGGTAGGCGTCCGGCGAACCGAAATAGACTTCACTCTGCGCGAGGATGTCGGCTTTTCCGCCATAACCACCCACCGATTCGATCCCGCGCAGAAACGACGCGCGGAACTGCGTCTTCGTACGTTCGACTTCCTTCCTGGTCGGCCCCTTCGATACGAGACGTTCGAGTTCCTGGTCGAGTGCGCGCTCGACGGCAACGGGGTCGGCACCCGGCGCTACCGTGGCCCACACGACGAGGAGACTTCCCAACTGCCGTTCCCAGGTGAAGGCGCTCACGTCGGTGGCGATCTGGTCTTCGTAGACGAGTCGCTTGTAGAGCCGTGACGACTTGCCTTCTGCCAGGATACTGCTCGCCATGTCGAGCAGGTCCGTTTCTCGGTGCCCGGTTTCGGGGATGTTCCAGACCTTGATGATGCGCGACTGTGGCACGCGGTCGTAGGTGCGCAGTCGCGACGCTTCGTTACGTTCGGCGACCCAGCGCTCGCGCTGGCCCACGGGCGGCCCGGGTGCGACGCCGCCGAAGTAATGCTCGACCCGTTCGCGCACCGCCTGGGGATCGACATCGCCCGCGATCGTCAAGACTGCGTTGGCCGCGCCGTAGAAGCGCTCGAACCACTTGCGAACGTCGTCGAGGCTCGCCGCGTCGAGGTCCTTCATCGAGCCGATCGTCGGCCAGCGATAGGGGTGGCCATCGGGATAGGCGTTCTTGCCGATCAGCCGATAGACCGCGCCATAGGGTTCGTTTTCGTTCTGGCGCTTCTCGTTTTTCACCACACCGCGCTGCTCGTCGAGGCGTTCCTGGCTGATGGCGCCTAGCAGGTGCCCCATGCGATCCGACTCCATCCACAGCGCGAGGTCGAGCGCATTGATCGGGACAGTTTCGAAGTAGTTGGTTCGATCGGAATTGGTGGTCGCGTTCTGGTCGGTCGCGCCCACCCGGTCGAAGGGCAGGGTGAATTCGGCGTTGTAGTGCTCGCTTCCTTCGAACATCAGGTGCTCGAACAAGTGCGCGAAGCCGGTCTTGCCGCGGCGCTCGTTCTTGGAGCCGACGTGGTACCAGACGTTGACCGCGGCGATCGGCGCCTTGGGGTCGCGGTGGACGATCAGCCGGAGCCCGTTGTCGAGGACGAACTTCTCATAGGAGATCCGCAAGTCGTCGAGTTCCCGCGCGTCGCCTTTTGCCGCGGCAGGCAGTGCGATTGCGAGGGTCGCGAGCGCGAGCGATGCGAAGACCAGGTGGTCGAAGGCGCTTCGGGGGGCCTGGCGGGTGCAGCGGCGAACGGGCAGGGTCATGGTTCGGACGGTCTCCATCGTGGGCATGCTTTTCTGACTGACGCGACGAGGGGGGGCCGTGGCTGCAGCTCGGCGCGGATTGTAATGGTGGTTGCTGCCCTCTTCAAAAGCTGAAACGTTGCGAATTTCGCGGAGGTTCCCCGGCCGCTGCGCATTCGTGGTCAAGCAACCGCGCCCCGAGGTCGATGAAGCCGACGACGAGACACGGCTTTCAGGGGGCTCGGCGACACGTGGCACTGCGAATGCTTGCCCAGATCATGATCGAGAAGGGCTTGATGACCCGCGATGAATTCCAACAGCGCATTGCCGTGCTGAGCGCATGCGACGAAGGAGATCTGCCTGGCGATTGACGTTCGATCCCCTCACTCGCTCGCACTTCTTCCACTGCGCCATCGAGAAGCACGCCATCAATCGGTGCACTTCCGGTTGACACCCCCAGGACCCGACGCGACTCTGCTCCGCCCTGTGCGGGCGCAGCAGCGCCAGACCACCGCGTGATTCATTGCTTTTCTTTCGACGTCGAACGTGACGTCCCTTTCCGACGTCGAACGTGACGTTCAACCCGACCCCCGCGAAGCCAACGGAGACCCTGCATGCGCCTGGAATTCAAGCTCGAAATCGACGACATCGACGTACCGCGTTTTTCGGTCGAGGCCGTCGAGGGCATCGGCAAGATCTTTACCCTCGCTACCCTCGTGTTGAACGTGCTCGAAAATCGCAAGGCCGTCGAGATCGTCTTCCACGGGCTCAATCCGGAAGATCCAACGCGCAAGATCGAGGGCTTCAAGGAAATCATGGAAAGCTCGCCGACCGCGCGAAAGGTCGAGTACGAAGGTGGTGAAACTTCGCGCGTGCCGGGCTCTTCGAGCTATTTCCAGTGGCTCACGATTCGACGAAACGCCGGCTGAGGTCGCAGCCAACGCCCTGCCAGCGTTGCCGCCGCGCGAGGCTGCGCCGGACGATCTCGCCGACCGCGCGCGCGTTGCCGCGGTCGAAGGGCAGGGCGACGAGGTAGCGGTCGAGCAGATCGCAGCGCTTCGTCGTGGGTAGCACCTCGTCGGCCACGCTCGCGTTGAGTTCGCAGAGCATCTTGATGCGATGACGGTCGTAGAGGCATTCGAGAAAGCGCACGCTTTCGAGGTCGATCAAGGTTGGGCGCCCCTCGACGAAATGGATGTGCACGGCCTGTAGATCGCCGTGCACGGTTTCGGCCCGGTGTAGTCGTCGCAGCAGGTCGAGCAGATGTTTGCCGAGTTCGGCTTCTTTGGCGTCTTCGGGTGTGAGGCTCGCGACGCTCGGTGCATCGCCGAGGTCTTCCAGGATCACCCAGGAACCCACCGGTACGCCACGATCGAAGCGTTCTCCGTAGGCGAGCGGCTGTGCGGCGCCGATGCCGCGCAGGCGAAGGCCGTGACCCGCAAGCCATGCGCGTTGCCCCGGTGAACCGCGAAACAGGTCGGCGAGTCGTTTGCGCGCGCTCGTTTTTACCACCTCTTTCACGATCGCGGTGCCGTCGCCGAATTCGACCCGGGTCACGTTCGATCGGTGGTCGCACTTGAGTCGGGCGGGCCCGCCCGTGGCGACGATGTCGCGATGCGCGGCGAGCATGGCGTCGATCGCTTCTTCGCTGACGGTTTCGAGACGCATCCCGCTGCCTTCGCGGCTTCGCAAGCGCGCAAAGCCCTCGCCTTCGCGCAGCGTTCGTCGCGTGCGTCCGTGGTAGTAGTCGACTGCGCGACGGTGGCTGGCGCGGCCGACTTCGCGCAGGAGTTCGCGTTCGGAAGCCACGCGAAACGGGCCGAGCCCGAGCGCGGCGATGCGAAAGCGCAGACGGGCGGCAACCGAAACGCCCGCGTGGTGAAGCGAAAAGTCCATGAACGAAACGTCCTGGACCCGGTCGCTCGTGTGCTTGAAGGGAACGACGCGTTGCAGGTCGACCAGCCACATTTCTTTTGCCGAAACCAACACGTTGCCCACGTGGAGGTCGCTGTGGCTGAGCCCCGTCTTGTGAAGCTCGTGAATGAGCTCGCCCAGCTCGCGCATGCGGCGGCGCTTTTCGAACGGGTAACCCGAAAGCCGCTGTTGCAGCGGCGCCGCGCCCTCGATGAAGCGCATCACGATCCAGGCGCCTCCACCGGGTAGCCGCGCGAAACCGAGAGGGTCGGGAACGGGGATCCCGTTGGCGTGGAGCACCTCGTAGCTCGACCACTCGTGTTCAGCGGAAGAGCGTCCGAACCACGGGCGAATCGTGTCGATCGCGCGGGCTCCGAGGTTTTCGTGGTGCGACGCCGGAAGGTATTCCTTGACGACCACGTTCTTGCCGAGCAGGGGGAGGTCGAGCCGGGTGATGCGGCGGTGCTTCGAGGCCGCGACGATTTCGACCGTGGAGGCCTCGGGTTTCGCCATGGCTTGTTCCACGGCGTTGTGGAGTTCGGGCGTCCCGGCGACCCAGCGAGGCTTCATCGCTGTACCTCGGCGTAGAGGTCGCGAAGCCTTGCCACATGGCCCGACCAATCGTGTTCGGCTGCCATCGACCTTGCGCGCGAGGCGAGGTCACTTCGGGTTTGGGGATTCGACAAGTCATTCATCGCGCGGGCGTATTCGGTGGGGTCTCCGGCGCGCTGGATCACGCGACCACAGTCTTCGAACAGCTCGCTGGCTCCGGCGTCGGCACTCACGACGACCGCACGTTCGGCTGCGGCGGCTTCGAGGCACACGAGGCCGAAAGCGTCGTAGCGGCTCGGGAAGAGCAGACCGTCGCAAGCGGCGTAGAGCCGTTCGACGTCTTTGCGTTCAGCGAGGAATCGGACCCGGTCTTCGATCCCTCGGCGTTTCGCGAGCGCGCGCCAGGAGGCGGGGTCGTCCTTTCCGGCCACCCACAAGAGCGCACGTGAATCGGCGCACTTCGCCAGTGCGTCGAGTGCGATGTCCAGGCCCTTGCGTCGCCAACCGCTGCCGACGAACAGCCAGACCGTTTCGTCCCCCAGACCGAACTCGCAACGGACCTCGTCGCGCGCGTCTCCCTGGTTTTCGGGGGCAAATCGCGCGGTATCGACACCGCATGGAATGACGGGCAGGCGGCTTTCGTCGATTCCGTAACGCGCGGCGATCTCGCGTCTTACCTGGTGCGAGACGCACTGGCCGATCAGGTCCGGCGTTTCGAACATCTTCCGCTCGAGCGAAAGCAGCGTGCGGTGGCGCGGCGAAAGGCGCCGCCAACGCGCGCCGCGTGCGCCGTAGGTTTTTTCCATGAAGTCGGCGTGGGAACCTCCGCCCACGTGAAAGACGTCGGGACCGTAGGCCTTGCTGAATGCGTGAACGACGTCGTAGTGCTCGCGAGTGAGTTCGCGCCCCACACGGTGTGCAAAGGTCGTGACGCGGACCGGCTGCCAGAAGCGGGGCGCCCCCAGCCGATGGACCCGCACGCCCGGGGCATCCGCCCCTTCGCGGCACAGCACGTGGACGTCGTCGCCGGCTCGGACGAGTTCGCGCGCGACGTTCCACGCGACCTGTTCACCGCCCCCCGCGGCGTTTTCGAAGCGTTCGATCACGAGCGCAACGCGCATCGCGGGGCCGCTCAGTCCTCGCGGCGTCGCGCGAGCAGGACGCCGCCTGCGGCCGCGAGGCCGAACGAAGCGACGTCGATGAAATTGCCGCGTCGCGCCGAACGACACGCCGGCGTCTCACACGTGCGACCGCGCCACCAGGCGAGTTGGACCTCGCGGGCGAAGCTCGACTCGTGGGGTGGGGTGGGTTCGACCTTCGGCGGGGACGAAGTTTCGGAAGCGCGCGCTGGCGCGGTCCTCAGTGCAACCGCTGCGGCGAAGAGGACCGCGACCGCGAGGGCGGTGGTCAGGCCACCTCGTAGCCACTTGCCTCGCATGGAATTCGGGATTCGCGCTTGCACTGAATCGCCTTTCGATCGCCTTTCGATGGCTTTTCGATCGCCTCTTCATCGTTCGGTTCGGCCGTTCGCCCCGGACGCTGAACGAGCCTGGTAAAGAGTACCCGCGCAGCACGATCCCCGCTCCGCCGGGAACCACCGCCCCCATTGCGGTTTCGACCTGGCAATTTCGAGAATCTTGCCGTTATTATTCCGCGCCCCGGGGTACCCGGTGCGGGTGGGGTGCCGCTCCGGACGGCGCGTCGAGAACGACGCAGGCTGGTTTCCCGGCGCGAGGGTTTGGAGGAAGCGTCTTTCGATGGCTGGTGTGGTGGATGGTGTGGCGATCGAGGCCGAAGGCCTCTCGAAACGATACGGCGATCTCGAGGCCGTTCGGGATCTCTCGTTCACCGTGGGCAAGGGCGAGATCGTGGGCTTCCTCGGTCCCAACGGCGCCGGCAAGACCACGACGATGCGCATGCTTACGGGCTTCTTGCCCGCGACCGACGGCAGCGCCGCGATCGCAGGGCACGACATCTTCGCCGATCCACTGAACGCACGGCGCGCCATCGGCTACCTGCCCGAAACGCCGCCGCTCTATCCCGAGATGACGGTGCAGGCCTATCTCGATTTCGTGGCGAAGCTCAAGGATGTCGCGCGAGGCGAACGTGCGCAGGCGGTGTCGCGGGCCCTCGACCGTTGCGGCTTGAGCGACGTGCGCCGGCGCGTGATCGGAGACCTGTCGAAGGGCTTTCGCCAGCGGGTCGGTCTCGCGCAGGCGATCGTGCACGACCCGCCGGTGCTGATCCTCGACGAACCCACCGTCGGGCTCGACCCGATCCAGATTCGCGAGATCCGCGGCTTGATCGCCGAACTCGCGGCGCCCGACCAGGGGGCGGCGCGGCATACGGTGATTCTGTCGACCCACATCCTGCCCGAGGTCGAAGCGATCTGTGAGCGCATCATCCTGATCAACCGCGGACGCAAGGCCCTCGATCAGCCGCTTTCCGAACTGATCGCCGGAGGGCAGAGCCTCGAAGAGGTGTTCACCCGGGCGACGTCGCTCGACGAATCACTCGACGACGCTCCTGGCCTGGCCACAGCCAGCGAAGCCGCGGCCGCGGGCGAGGAGGCCGCCCCGTGAATCACACATTGGCCATCGCGGGCCGCGAACTCGGTTCCCTCTTCGTTTCGCCCGTGGCGTACGTCGTGCTCACGCTCTGGAGCGTGCTCGCCGGCACCTTCTTCCTTTCGAGTCTGATCGGCTTCGACACGCAGATCGCGCAGGCGAGCCAGTACGGCGCGCAGGAATTCCTGGCGCAGATGAACCTCAACGATCACCTCATCACGCCCTTCTTCGGCTCGATGTGGATCGTGCTCTTGTTCCTCGTGCCCGCGGTCACGATGGGCCTCTTCGCGAACGAAAAGGCGAACGGCACCGACGAGCTTCTGTATACGTCGCCGATTCGGGTGTGGGAAATCGTGATTGGCAAGTTCCTCGCGGGTTTTGCCTTCGTGGGCATCATGACGCTGATCGTGGCGTTCTTTCCCGCCATCTTGTTCATCTACGGCGAGCCCGAAGTCGGCAAGACGGCCGCGGGGCTGCTCGGGCTGCTGCTCGTCAGCATGTCGTACGTCGGCGTTGGTGCGCTCGCGTCATCGCTCACGCGAAACCAACTGATCGCGTTCGTGATCACCATGGTGTCGCTGCTGGTCATCGGCTTGATGCTCCCCTTCATCGTGGAAGTGGGTCTCGGAGGTGATTCTGGCGGCGGTGGCATCGGGATCGGTCCGACGATGCGATACATCTCGA
The DNA here is from genome assembly GCA_030748735.1 of Myxococcota bacterium. Lineage (GTDB taxonomy): Bacteria > Myxococcota_A > UBA9160 > UBA9160 > UBA4427 > DUBZ01. Next base: position 31,284 of record JASMLK010000088.1, read on the forward strand.
CCGGGACGCACTTCGAGACCTTGATGAGTGGCGTCGTCGATACGGCCGATCTCGCCTACTTCGCGATCGTGATCGGCGTCTGCATGGTGATCTCGAAGTCGGCCCTCGAAAGCGTGAGGTGGCGCTGAGATGACGGGCATAGCAGCGCTGCTCGGTGCACTCGGTGCGGTGGCCTTCGGGTTCGGGATCTTGTCGGCGATTCTGGCCTTGATCCAACCGGCGGCCGATTTCACTCCAGTCCTCCTCAACCTCGTGGTTGGCGCGATGCTGATCGGCGGGGCGACGCTCTCGAGCCTCGATTCCCTGCGCGAGCGCATGGCGTCGGGCGAAGCGAAACGCGTGGGCAAGTACGGTGCGAGTGCGCTCTTCGGGACGCTCTTCGCGATCGCCATCCTCGCCATGCTGGCCTTCCTTTCCACGCGCTACAGCATGCGCTTCGATTGGACCGAGGCGAAGATCAATACCCTTTCCGAGCAGACCCTCGGCTTGCTCGAGCGTCTCGACAGCGATGTGGAAGTCACGGCCTTCTTCAATGCGGCCGACGCGCCCCCGATTCGCGACCTGCTCGATCGCTACGCCCACGAGAGTGAGCGCGTGTCCCTGCTCTTCGCGGACCCGAATCACCGCCCGGACCTCGTCGACGCGTTCGGGATCGGCGACGAAGACCTCGCGCGCGGCCTCGTGCGTATCTCGATGGGAGAAGCCCACTTCGACCTCGCTGAGTTCAGCGAAAGTGAGATCACCAACGCACTCCTGCGTCTCACCCACGGTGAGGGGCGGAAGATCTACTTCCTCGAAAACCACAACGAGCGCACCTTCGAGGGCGAGCGCGGCAACAGCGGCGCGGGCTACTCGCAAGCCGTGGCCGCGCTTCGCAACGAAACCTACGAAGTCGAAACGCTCTTTCTCGCTTCGACGGGCGCAGTGCCGGACGACGCCGACCTCGTGGTCGTGGCAGGCCCCACACGACCGTTGGTCGAGGTCGAACATGCGGCCCTCGATGCCTATGTGAACGCGGGCGGAGCGGTCATGGTGCTCATCGACCCGCGCGCGAATAGCGATATCACCGCAGACGTGCGCGGCTGGGGCATCGAAGTCGGCGAAGACGTCGTGTTCGACGCGCGCCTCGCGCTCTTCGGCCAGGCGACGTCGCCGTTCTCGGGTGGCTTCGCCGCGCACCCCATCACCGAGAAGCTGCGCGACACGGTGCTCTTCCACATGGCGCGCAGCGTCGTGCCCGCCGAGGGGAGCGCGTTCATCGAATCGATCGTGTTCACGGGCGAGGAATCGTGGGCCGAGCGCAACCTCGAAGACTGGGCGGCCACCGGCGAAGCACGCTACGACGCCGACGATCTGCTCGGTCCCGTGTCGCTGATGATCGCGGGTGAGCGAAGCCCGGCGACCGATGACGCCGACGCGTCGAACGAGGCGCGGATCGTCGTCGTGGGCGATTCGGACTTCGCGAGCAACGAGTTGATCGGTAACTACCAGAACCGTGATCTCTTCGTGAACGCCGTGAACTGGCTCGTCGACGACACCGACCAGATCTCGATCCGTCCGCCCGTGTCTCGCGCCTCACGTTTCCAGATGACGGGCGACACCTTCCCGCGCATCCAATTGCTGTCGCTCTTCGTCGTGCCCGAGTTGATTGCCGCAACCGGCGTGTTCGCCTGGTGGATGCGGCGCAAGCGCCAGGGGTAGTTCGCCATGCAACCGCGCAATGCCGCCATCTTGTTCCTCGTGGCCGCGGCGCTGGGCGCCTTCGTGTATCTCTACGAGATCCGAGGCGAGGCGTCGCGTGAGAGCGACGAACGCTCGAGCCGGCGCATGTTCGCCGGCGTCGAAGCCGACGCGATCGGGTTCCTCGCGTTTCGCACACGTGGCGACCAGGCCTTCGAAGCCGTGCGCCAGGACGCGAGCTGGTTGATCCAGTCGCCGCTCGCTTTCGCGGGGGACGACGTCAGCCTCGATGCCATGGCGAGCACCCTCGCCAACCTCGAAACCGAGGCGAGTATCGAAGACCCGGGCGCACCGGAGATCTACGGTCTCGGCGCTGCCGCGCGCTGGATTCGCTTTCGCGTCGGGAGCCAGACGCACTCCCTCGGCATCGGTTCCGACACCCCGGTCGGGGGCAACGTCTACGTCGCCAAGGAAGGGGCGAACGAGATCTACACCGTTCCTTCCTTTCGCGTGAGTTCGTTCGATCGCGAATTCTCGGATCTGCGGGACAAGCGCGTCTTCGACTTCGATCGAACGCGCGTCGATCGCGTCGTGATGGGCTGGCGGGGGGGCAGCGTGACCCTCGTGCGCGAGACCGCGGGTGCGGAGACGGGAGGGGGGTGGCGAGTGGCCCATCCCAGTCACGCAGAAGGCCCGGCCGACGAAGCGACGATCGACGGCCTGCTGAGCGCTCTCGCCTTCTTGCGCGCAGACGACTTCGTCGACGATCCGACGCCCGCAATCGAGGACGAAGCCTTCTTGACCGTGCGACTCGGGCTCGCCCCGGTGGAAGGCGATCCGCTCGAAATCGGGCTGCGGGCGGTGAACGACCCCGCTGGCGACGACTTCCTCGTGCGAAGCAGGGAGGGGACATCGCTGTTCAAGGTCGCGCGCGGGCGCCTGGTCGAAATGCCTCGTGAAGTCTTTGCGTATCGCTTCAAGCAGATCAGCGACTTCGAGGTTTCCGATGCGCAGGCCTTCAGCCTGGAGTTCGCAGCGGCTTCCGAGACGAGGTCCGTCGAACCGGAGCGCGTGCGGGTCGAACGCGTGGCCCAGGGCTGGAAGGCGAGCGGGGCGAACTGGCGTCCCGGCAAGGCGGGCGGACTCATCGCCGAACTTGCCCGCCTCGAGGCCACTTCGGTCGTGGCCGAAGTCGGTGGGACCGTCGATCTCGCTTCGCTCGGGCTGCAGCCGCCGCGCGTGATCCTGCGCGCCTTCGGAAAGGCCGAAGCCGACAGCGCCGACGGGGCTCCGCTGCTCGCCGAAGTCGAATTGGGCCGGAGTGACGAGGGCGTCGGAATCGTGGCGCGCGCCCGCGGGCAACAGGTGATCTACCGCATCGACGAGGATCTCGCGGATGCGATCCCCCTCGACCTCGAGCGCTATGAGGCGAAGTTCCTCGCGCCTGCAGCGGCTGGCGCAAGCGACGGTCCGACCGGGGTTCCGCCGGTACCGTAGTGGTTCAGAACTCGAGCTTGAGCTTGCCGTAGAACGTGCGCGGGATGTTGTTGCTCGTCACGAAGAATACCGAGTTCCACTCGGCGTGCTCAGCGTCGAAGAGCGAAGGGACGCGGGACTGGAACGACGAACTACAACGCACGATCGGTCTCGGCGTTGCGGGCAACTTTGCCGGGCACCTCGAGCAGGTCGGCGAAGCGAGCAACTTCAAGGACCTGAAGATCGCGGATGCGAATGCGCCGAAGGGCGTGTTTCCGTTCTACGTGCCGGCGACGGGCGAGCACTTCTTGCACTGCATGCCGGTTTCTCCGCCTCGTCGGAGGGCGCTGGCCGCGGAACCAACGCGAGCAGTACACCCGGTGTCCCGACCCGACTGGCGCCTGTGGGTCCATCACGACCTGGTCGCGTGCGAGCCCGTGCTCTTCGACCAGGAGTGTTTCGATCCGTGTGGCGCGTGAACGGGCCAGTGCGTCGAGGTCCGTGGCCTTTGGATCCCCATTTCGGGGCCTACCTGTCCACGCAACGAAACCGTGAGCGACGGGAATCGTTCGCACGCAGCACGGCCAGGACTTCTTCGTGGATGCGCCCGTTACTCGAAACGATCTCGGCACCCGACGCCGGGGCGGGGCCGCCGCCGACGTTCGAAGTACGACCACCGGCTTCCTCTACGATGAGGCGTCCGGCAGCAACGTCCCAGGGGTGTAGCTTGAATTCCCAGTACGCGTCCAGACGTCCGGCGGCCACGTAACACAAATCGAGTGCCGCACTGCCGTCGCGCCGGATGCCACGCGCCGTCTTCACCATCTGACCGAACTGGGACAGATTGTCGTGGTCGCTACTGTGGACGTCGTAGGAAAAGCCGGTGGCCACGAGTGCATCGCCCAGGCGTGGCGCCCCTGAAACTGCGAGTAGGCGGTCGCCGAGCCGGGCCCCCGCACCGCGTAGCGCGGTGAAGCACTCATCGAGCAGCGGGTCGTACACCACCCCGACGAGGCTCTCCCCCTCTTCGGCTTCGACCGCGATCGAAACACAGAAGCGCGGGAAGCCGTGGGCGAAGTTCACCGTGCCGTCGAGGGGGTCGATCACCCAGCGGTAGCCGGTGGCGGCGTTGTCCGCGCGTACGTGATCGCCGCCTTCTTCGGCGAGGATCGCGTCCTCGTGGTGGGCGGCGCGGATGCCGTCGACGATCAGGGCTTCGCAGGCGCGGTCGACTTCGGTGACCAGGTCGATCGAGGCACTCTTGGTGTCGATCTGCAGACGGCTTTCGTAGCGTTCGCGCTGAATCGCACCGGCGCTTCGGGCGAGCCGGGTCGCGGTTTCGAGTCGCGCTTCGAGTTCGTTGCGGTCGTTCAAGGGGGCGTCCGTGATGCGGCTGGGCGTCGAGTCAGGCGTCGTCTTCGCCGTCGATGCGGAAGAAGCGACGCGCGTTTTCGCTCGTCACCCGGGCGACTTCGTCGACGCTCGTTTCGTGGAGGTTCGCAAGGGTCTCGCCAACCAGGGGCACCCAGGCCGGTTCGTTGCGCCGCCCTCGATGGCCCTGGGGCGCGAGAAATGGCGCATCGGTTTCGACCATCAGGCGTTCGAGTGGGAGCCCTTGTGCGACGGCGCGCAAATCGTCGCTGCGCTTGAAGGTCACGATCCCCGAAAACGAAACGTAGAAGCGGTGCTCGAGGGCGCGCTGCGCGAAGGGCAGCGTTCCCGTGTAGCAGTGAAGCACGCCGTCGAGCTGGCCTTCGCCGATTTCGATCCAGGCGTCGAGCAGGTCGTCGTAGGAATTGGGCTCGTCGCCGCGTACGTGGATCACGACCGGCATGTCGACTTCGCGCGCCAGGGCGAGTTGTTCGCGGAGCACCGAGATCTGCGTTTCGCGCGGTGAGTTCATGTAGTGGTAGTCGAGGCCGCATTCGCCCACGGCCTTGACGCGGGGGTGGGCGAGCAGGTCTCGAACGGCTGCGCGGTTGGTGTCGTCGAGTTCGCTCGCTTCGTGGGGATGCACGCCGACCGCCGCGATGATCCCGGGCACCCGATCGGCGAGTTCAACCGCGGCTGCGTTGCCCGCGATGCCATAGCCCGAACCGATCGCCACCAGCAGGTCGACCCCCGATTCCCGGGCACGCGCGAGCACGTCTTCGCGGTCGTCGTCGAACTTCGACGCGGTGACATGGCAGTGGGTATCGATCCACATCGAGTCGGGTTCCTGTTTGACGTGTTCGCCTCAAACGAGGCTGCGGCGGACGGCGAGCAGCGCGCGTTCGGCCACCATCTGGGGGTTCGCGTTGCGCTGCACGAGGTCCTTGCGGCACTGCGCGAGCGTCTTGTGCGCATCGAGTTTCGTGCGGAGGTCCTTGTTGCCCGCGTCCACCTCGCTGCGCACGCGTTCACCGAGCCAACTCGACCCGACTTCGAGCAGCACTTCGACGGCTTCGGCCGCAGTCGCCCGGTTTCCGCGATATTCCTCGGCCCAATCGAGCAGCTGAGGCAAGCCCGCTCGGTCGATCGTGTCGAAGCGCCTCAGCACCATGGCGCGGTCTTCCGGGAGATCGTCGCCGCGCAAGGACATGCCCGTTTCGTCGGCGAAGCGGACCTTCTGGCAGCGCGAGCGGATCGTGGCCGCAAGCGGCGCCGAACTCGAACTGGCCAGGATCAACGTGGTGCGGTCCGGCGGCTCTTCGAGCAGCTTGAGCAGGCTGTTCTGGGCGTTCTGGTTGAGCCATTCGGCGTCGGCGATCACCAGCACGCGGTAGCCCCCCTCGTTGGCCCCGAGGCGCAGCGCTCGTTGGGCCGCCCGGATCTGGCCGATGCGGACCCGTGTTCCACCGGGCCCCTTGTCGACCCAGTAGAGGTCGGGGTGGTCGCCGATGTGACGAAACAGCGGCCCGCTCTTGCCACTGCCGTCGAGTTCGACCGTGCCGTCGCCTTCGGACGAGCGCTGGCATTCCCTGCACTGTTCACAGGGGCGCTCGTCGGTACTGGTGCAGACGAGCGCTCGGGCGAAACGCCGAGCTTCGTCGCGCACCGTTCCGGAGGGTCCCGCCAATAGATAAGCCGAATGAATTCGCCCGGTTGCGAGCGCGCGGTCCAGTAAATCCCGGGCGGATGTCGAAGTGGGAGGCATGGGGCGCGCACTTTAGCACGGGGCCTGCGTGCTCACGGCTACGCAAATTTCGGGGCAACTCCTCCGATTTGCGGGAGATTCGAAAACTTTCACCTCAAGGTCCGCGCCACCGAACCGAATGGAAACACATCAACCACTGGAGGAGGGTGGATCCAATGGCAATCAGTGGATTCGGGCGCAAAGAGGGAGAGAGCAACGTGTCGGCACCGGTCAATTCTGGCGGTGGAGGTGGCATGGCCAACCTCTCTGCGTTCATCGATCAGGGCTCGGTTTTCGAAGGCAAGCTGAGTTTCAAGGACACCGTTCGCATCGACGGCGGCTTCAAGGGCGAGATCTCCAGTGAGAACACGCTGATCGTCGGCGAGTCCGGCGAGATCGAAGCCACGATCCACTCGCCGACGGTCGTCGTCAGCGGCACCGTCACGGGCAACATCGTGGCCAGCGACAGCGTCGTGTTCCACAAGAGCGCGCAGGTCGACGGCGACATCGAAACCCCTTCGATCGTGATCGAGAAGGGCGCGATCTTCAACGGCAGCCTCTCGATGGGCAAGGCCGGCGCGAAGGCGAGTGGTCTGAAGTCGGTTCCCGGTTCGTCCGACAAGGCGCCGGAAGGCGGCTCGAAGAACTAGCGAGCGTTCCTCTCGGGAGCGGTCGCGCGCTTCGCGCACGAGTGACGAGAGTGTTTCGAGCGCGGGGAGTCTGACTTCCCGCGCTTTCTCGCGTGCAGCTTCAGCTTTCGCGGTCGGCGACCCTGTCTACGCGGTCGCCTTCGCGCACCGCGCAATCGAACCCAATCCCGACCGAGCCGGGGGCCTCGACGCGGTCGACCGCCTGGCCGTCCTGCTGGATCGACGCAACCGCCTGCACGAAGTCCGTCGTGTGGCCGTGCACGTGGATCACATCGCCCACGCGCAGCGCTCCGACCTCGAGTGACACGACGGCCGCATTCGCGTGCGGGTAGTAATGGGTGACGCGGCCGAGCGGTCGAGCCTCTCCACGGGCGACGCCCGACTGGCTGGCCTCGGCCTTCTTGCCCGTATTGGTCGGTGGTGTCATTGCGGGCCCGCGACTCGCCCGACGCAGTAGAAGTACGACCCCAGGAAGAACTCCGCCGTGCGAACATCGGCGAGCTCTGACTTCATCAGCTGGCGCAACGCTGCGCTGTTCTCATGCCCCGTGTGCGATCCACCGAAGTCGCGGGAGAGGAACACCGTGAGTGGATTGAAGATGGCCTCCCAAGCGGAAGCGAGCTGCATGTCGCCGACGACCACGTGTCCCTGCGGACGGACGTGAGAGACGAGATTCCGGTACGCCGCCATGCAATCGGGAATGATCGAGATCCCCAGCGTGCAGACCCCGGCGTCGAAGGGGTCACCGCTCGTGTACGCGAAGTTGGTGACGTCGGCCTCGATCAACTCGACGTTCTGCCACGAATTCTCTTCGACGCGTTCCCGAGCTCGTCCGAGCATCGCCGGCGAGAAGTCGACCCCAACGATTGCGCCCTTGGCACCCACCCTTTCGAGAATGAAGGGGAAGTCGAGGCCGGTCCCGCAGCAGAACACCAGGACCCGGTCGCCCTCCTGCAGCGACGAATCGGCGAACGCCCGTTTCTTGTACTTCCCCAAGGTGCGTGACAAGTAGGCGTCGTACGTTCGGGGCGATCCGTTCGTGTAGATCCGCTCGACGTCCTGCGCGCTGATCCCCATGCTGCAAAGCCCTCCAGGTGTGGCAGGGAACGCATGTCACACTACCGCACCGAGTGCGTAGTGAGAGTTGCTCGGGTCATCCTCTTTCTGCTCGTATGAGTCAAGCGCCAGCCGATATGGCCTATGGTGAATCGGCGCGAAGATTGCGGGCTCACGAGACACATTCCAGAAGACGCGGCACCTCCGCGGGTTCGGCGGGGGGGATCGGTGCGGCGGGAGAATCGAGATGGCGAAGACGAGAAAGACCCGAAAGCTGAAGGAGGCCCACGAGCCGGTGGAACAGGACCACAAACCCGAGAAGGTCAAGGGCGCGAAGAAAACCAGGTCGAGTGACGCGTCTTCGGGACTGATCGCCGGCGACATCAAGGCCACGAAGAAGAAGATCAAGAACGACGTCTACGAGCAAGAGCTTGCCCGACTCCAGATCGAGCTGGTCAAGCTACAGGCGTGGGTCAAGAAGGAAGGCCTCCGGATTGTCGTGATCTTCGAGGGGCGCGACGCCGCCGGGAAGGGCGGTGTGATCAAGCGCATCACGGAAAGCCTGAACCCCCGCATCTGTCGCGTCGTGGCGTTGGGGACCCCGACCGAAAAGGAAAAGACATCCTGGTACTTCCAGCGCTACGTCCCACATCTTCCGGCCGCGGGGGAGATCGTGCTCTTCGATCGCAGCTGGTACAACCGCGCGGGCGTCGAACGTGTCATGGGCTTCTGTAGCGACCCGGAGTACCAGGAGTTCCTGCGCTCCTGTCCAGAGTTCGAACGCATGCTGGTTCGCGCGGACATCCAGATCATCAAATACTGGTTCTCAGTCAGTGACGAGGAGCAGGAGAGGCGCTTCCAGCGCCGCATGGACGATCCGACGCGAAGCTGGAAGCTCAGTCCGATGGACGTCGAATCGCGATCGCGATGGGTCGAGTATTCGCAGGCCAAGGATGAGATGTTCAAGCACACCGACATCAAGCAAGCCCCGTGGCACGTGGTCAACGCCGACACGAAGAAGCGGGCGCGCCTGAACTGCATCAGCCACCTGCTCAGCCAGATCGACTACAAGGACCTGACCCCGTCGCCTCCGACTCTGCCGCCGCGGCCAAAGGCCAAGGGGTATGTGAGGCCCCCCTCGATGACCAGAACTTCGTGCCGGAGATCTGGTAGGGGAGCGTCGCTGCGCCGCTCGGCGAACTCGATGTGACTCGCACAGCCAGGTCGACTCGAAGATCGCGGGTCTCTGGGCTCTGGTTTCCGGGCTATCGAGCTTCGAAGCGGTCGCGTCGCACGATCGCGAACCGGGCCGTGATGTGTCTGGAATCGTAGGCTCGTCCAACGGCGCAGAGATCATCGGGGCCGCCGTGTCGGACGTCACCTCCCACGAGAGCCAGGAGCTTCAGTTCGCGGGTGACGTGGTATCCGTCGAAGTGCGTCCAGAGCCGCTCGGTGCCCCAGCCATGCCGAGTGGCGAGGCGATTGTAGATATCGAATGGAATGCAGGTGATCCGGTACTCGATCGGATCGAGCCCCAGGTCCTCACACACTGCGGCCCCTTTGGAAAGCAGCGCGTCCTCGATCGTGAATCGGGCAAGTCCCTGCCTGTGCGGAAGCGATAGCGCGTCCAGAAGCGGGCTCTTCGTATCGGGTTCGTCTTCAGGAAACGCTTCGACGAGAACGAATTCCGTTCCGAACCACGGCAGGTACCGGGTTCCCGCGGAAGTCAGAGCGGGATGGCCCATGAGCGTGTCGAAGGTGCTCTTCAGTTCCATCCCGATCTCTGGGGGGCAGGTATGACCACACGTGCCGGTTTTGGCCATCCATCGCTGTCCAGTGCGCGAGGGTGGCCAGAGGACCGCTCGATCTACACAGCGGCAGCTCAGATAGACATTGAACGGATTGATCCCCTCCACCGCAGCGGGCTCGAACCCCAGCTTGCTCGCGCGCGCAATGGCTTCGGCCGGGAGCGGGTCTGCCAGTCGCTCGATCCAGCGTGAGTTGGGACGCGGTGCACGAGTCCGTCCGAGTGGCTCTGCTTCGCGTTCCGCGGCGGTGCGGGCGATCCGTAGGACTTCGGAAAAATCAGCTCGGCCGGCAGCGATGAGCGCCCTTTCCCTGAACTCGGAAGGGTCGGGGCGCTGCGTCGATTCCTCGGGCAGGTCGACGATCAAACGGTCCAACTGGTCGGCGCGGGTCTGATAGAAGCCTCGCTGCGAGTCGCGAACCGTCGCTAGAGATCGAAGGTCGCGAACGATGCGGGAGATTTCCCGTTTCAATACGCGCGCGGGCTGAGACACGGTGCCGCTGAAGCCGAAGACAGTCGGGGTGGCGTGAAACGACCGCCTTCCATAGATCTTTTCTGCGAGCGCAAGAACATGCCTGTCGCGCCCGACGGAACCCCGCAGTCGGCTGCCTTCATCTGCGAGCGACGCTGCCTTGCCCCAGTCACCCAGGCGGATCGCGCGTTGCAGGTCCGCCGACAGCCGTTCGACTCGGGTGCGGCGGTCCTGAAGCCCACGGAACTGCGACCGCGTGCACAGGGTCGACATCGCGGCTTCGGCATCTCGAAGGTAGAGATCCGCGTATTTCCAATCGGCCTCGCTAAGACCGACCAGCTTTTCGGCAATCGCATGCGGGGGGACGCTCTGCAACTACTTCTCCGAGCAGTTCTTCGAAGAGTACTTTCCGCTCCCAAAAAATAACACGGTCTCGACCGACGTGGAGCTTGCCGCTCGTTCTCCTTCAGCCCCTGCCGCTGCCGCCAACTTGCCTGTCCGTCAGTAGCCGATCACCACGTTGGATACGCCACGCGGGCACGGGGGAAGGGACCAGACATTCGTTGCGTAGGCTGGATTGTATGGGGAGATGTTGACGGTCGCGCTTCCCACGACCAGGGTGCTACTGCCGCCAGGGTCGAAGCCGAGCGCGGCGACGCAGCCCTGGCTCTGCATGATATTCGCCATGTCGGCGTGAGTCGCGCCCACCGATTCTCGGATGCGACCGTTGACGGTCAGCACAATCAAGCATCCCTTTTCGTCGAGCCCCACTGCGATCTTGGGACCTCGCATGTCGAGGTAGTCGAGGCGCGCCGCCTGGGTTCGGATGGAGTTGGCGGTCTTCCAGCCTTCGAGTTCCATGTCGATCGCGATCTCACCGTTTTCGACCAGGAGCGGCCCCGCCTCGACGGCCTGCTCGATCCCCGCCAGTTCCGGAAGCTCGAGCTGCAACTGCGCACCCTCGTCGAACCCCGGCGGAAGCGGCCCTGCCGGCAGCGAGAGGGTCAGACCCACTGGGAAGACGGCGACGTCTTGGCCTTCGACCGTCGAAACGATCTCCATGATTCGGCTGCCCGCGAGTCGTATCAGCGTGCGGCCGTTACCGGGAAGCGCGTCGTCCGAGTAGAGCAGGTCGTAGTAGCAGGGTTCGTCGGGAGGCGTTGCCGGATTGTGCGCCGAAGCGGGCATGAGGAGGTCGGACTCACTCGTGGCGACGCGGAGCCCGCCCGCGCAGCCAACCCGACGGATCTCCATCATGCCATCGGAGTCGACCGTGAGCGCAGGTTTGGCGTAGAGGGGCGGACAGACGACCCGCCCGCCCGAAACGATGAGACCCAGAGGACTGCCGATATAGGGTTCTGGCAGTCCGAGCTTCCCGACCAGCTCCGCATTCAGGATGTAGCCGCCGTTCCAGGCGATCTGCGCCTTCTCACCCGACTCGGCCTCGAACGCCTCGACGAACTCGACCACGGTGCGCGGTCCCGTGTCGGATGAGAGTATCCGGTAGCGCAGCGGACGATCTCCCTCGCCAACCCGTGCGAGATTGCCCGACCACGGTTGTCCGTCCTCGTAGAGCCCACCGATCGCCTGCTCTTCGACGATCGATGGATCTGTGTGCGCCCCGGATTCGATGACTTCCAGTTGCCTCGCGACGGGAGTCCAGCGCTCGGCCGCGTCGTTGCGCAACGCCATCAAGATCTTCGACTCACCCAGCTCATCGCAGAGGCGCTCGAAGCGCGGGCTCTCCAGTGTTTCTGCCAGACTGAGCCCGGTCTGGACCGGGGTCGGGTAGGCGAGCGAAAATCGGAGTCCCGGTGGCACCCATTGCACGAAGCCCTCTCCGGGCTGGATTCCGAGCAGGTTCGCGGCGAAGGGATCCTCGGCTCGACCCACATGGAAGCGCTCGATGTCCAGTATGTCGGTCGTCGAAGCCGATTGTTCCGCGCACGCGATGACGAAACCACCGCCTTCCTTGACTTCACGAAGAACGTTGAGGGCGCGCCGGCCGAATTCGCGAACATCGATTCCGAGCCCGAGCTGCTGACTCGCGACGGCGCGTCCCAGTCGGTGGCGAAAGATCAGCCGCAACTCCTCGTTGGAAGTCTCGGCGATCAACGTCTTCACCGTTTCGACCGTGGGCTGGTCGGCGCACGGCAACTCTCGCGCGATGACGTAGATCGGTGCGATCTCCGCGTCTCTCAGATCATCCGGCTCGAGATGCTCGTGCATCGCGACCCCGAGTCGCGCCTTGACGGCCTGCACCAGAAAGAGTTCCAGTTCGAGTTCGAGGTGCGCTCCGGGAATGAACGCCAGCGGCCGATCTTCTTCGAGGCGGCTCATCAACCGGCTACGTTGATCGATCGCCGGGGTGCCTCCACAGAGCTGCTCGATGGCAAGCTCCCAGGACGAGAAGTGATGGGCGGGGTGAGGCTCGGCGCGCGGATTCGGCGACGTGAATGCTTCCTGGTGGAGTCCATTGATGACGGACCACAGCTCCTGCGGGGTGAGATCGCGGTACGGGTAGTAGTGCCGGCTCCGATGCCGATACGCGATCGAGTGATCGAAGATCACAGGCAGGCTTCCATTCTGGTACAAGAAGAGCGAGTCGACCGTATTGAAGAAGTCGTGGCTCGCATCACGCATCTCGGGCGCGTCGCAGGATTCCATCAGTCGTCGAGCAAACTCGAAGGCCATGCCGCGAATCCGCTGCTCCTCGGCGCGGAAATACGATGGATCGATCAGCGACTTCAACATCAACATGAAGCCCATGCGCCCATACCCGGGCAGATACTCGCGGGCTTCGGCATCGATGAGGTCCGTGATCCGCCCCTGGGCCCCATGCATACGTCGACGAAAGCGCGAGAGCGCATCTTCTGCGCGCGTCATCGGGTTCTTGTTGCGACCGAGCTGGAGGCGAAGTCGGTCGACGGCCTCTGCAAGATCCTCGTGCAATGCTCTCGTGCTGTAGCGCTTCTCGACGACTCTGCGGTTGTGGTGGCTCACGTCGAGATGGTTGTGCGGACGGAGCAGGAGATCACGCGTTCGTTCGATCGCTTTGCGCCCGATTCGCTGTCCGCGGAATTCGATTACGTCCAGTCGGTTGTCCGCGGCGAGGTGCTCTCCGATGACATGGGCGTAGACCTCCTCGGGTTGATAGCGGCGCACCAGGGCCGGCACGCCGCAGGCCGCCGCCTCGATGATCGGCAGTCCACGTCCCTCCGTCTCGCTGGGTAGACACACGAGGGACGCCGTGCCGTAGACCTCTGAGATCAAGGCTGGCTTCTTGAACTGTTTACGAAACCCGAAGGCATCGAGCCCCGCGAACAGCGGCGCGAAGAAGACCCGATCGCGAACGAATGCCGGCAACCGCTCGAACAACTCGCGCACGTTGTCGAGGAGTCCCTCGAAGTAGCGTTGCTGCCCATCGGCCACGGGGCCCGTGACCATCACGGTCAGTTTGAGAGACGGGGTGGCCTCGAAGACCTGTGCGAACAGCGGGTCTTCGAAGAGTTCCCCGAGCATGTCGAAGATGAGGCCGATCCGCTTGCGAGCAATGATGCGCGTGGGTTGGAGCAGGATCATGTTGTCGCGGGTGAAGTCCACGCCCCGGCTGTCGTTGTTTCCCAGCAGGGTCGGCCGATGGGGCTCCTCTCGAAACTGCCCTTCCTCGATCGCGGCGCCTATGCACTTGACTGGAACGATGCATTCCTTACCGCCGAGGAGCACCGCGAGTTGCTGCAAGACCTCGCTGCGACGCGGGCGGGAGAGCGGGGCGAACATCTCCGCATCGACCGCGGTACCCACTTCCATCACGTTGATCGGGTTGTGACCGAAGGTAGAGATCAGTTCGTCGCACTGCAGTCGATTCAGGTTGAGCGCGATCCAGGTGCGTGCTTCCCACTGGCACGTCATCTGAATGACCGAGAAGACTTCACCGAGATGGGCATTCGTATGGAAGTGGTCTCTCGGCCCCTTCGGCTTGCCCTGGACTTCGCGATCGATTTCGCTGCTGCCGCCTTCCCAGTAGAAATCGTGATTGTTGCTCAGGACGGGGATCCCGAGGTGCTCCGAGAGCAGGACCAGGGCCAGGGAAAGAGCGGGGTTCCCGGGGTTGGAGTTGGTGTTCACTGCGAAGATCAGCTCGATCTCGTTGTCCTCGAACGTGTGCCCGAGGTCCTCGACGATCTGGAGGGTGGTTTCCCAGAATTCGCCGATCAGGCGGTTGTAGCGGGGGCTTCCGCGTTCGAGTCGCTTGTGGAAGAAGGATTTGTAGAGCGGACATCGGTCGAACGCGAGCAGCCCGTCGACGACATGGCAATCGAAGTCGGGATCCAGCACGGCGTCTACGCGCGGATCGAAGTTCCCCGCAATGAAGTGAATCGCGGGGTCGGGAAGGACGCGCTGGAGAGCGTTTGCGTACTTCGCGATCTCCATCGTGACGCCGTCGATCGCGTACTCGTAGGTGACGAAAGCGACACCTCGAGCAAGCTTGTGCCGAAAAGCCCTGCGGTCCCTGGGACCCCGGGTGCTGGGGACGCGGCGACCATCTCTCAGGCGATCGAGCAGCAGCCCCAGGTCGAACCAGGTGGCGACGCCTTCGGCGCGCAGGTCGCGAAGCACCCGGTCCGTACGAAGTTTCTTCTGTGGTCCCACGGCAGTCGCCTCCACCCACGTTCTATGTAGATGCGAGTTCGGCGGAGTCTAGCGCGGGGCCACGGGTTGCATGAGGAGCCGGCTGGGAGCGCGGGGGCAACCGATCCGTTCGAGTCCGTGCAAGAAATGGTTTCGATCAGAAGGAGAACAGTTCCTGCAACTTGCCTTCGAGGACCTGGAACGAGAAGTGCTCACGGCCGAGCCGGAAGTTGTGCTCGGTGATCTCCTGCTGCAGATCGGGGTCGTGAATGATCCGATCGACCTCGGCTACGGCCTCGTCGGTGAGTTTCCCATTTTCGATCTGAACGGTGCGGAAGCCCTTGCTGCCGATATCCGGCCAGTAGACGGGCTCGTAGTTGTTGACGAAGATCGGCTTGCGGGCCAGAACGGCCTCCACGAAGGCGTTGCCGAACCCTTCGTACTCGCTGAAGTACGTCACCCCGGCCGCGTTCGCGTAGGCGTCCTCGAGAGAATAGATCTTGTGGCCATCTGCCCCGCGTTCGCGCTGACTCAGGATCTTGTGGTACGCGAAGTAGACCTGATCTTCGAGCTGCTTTTCCTTGACCCGTGTCATCAGTTCCTTGAAGTAGCCCTTGCGTTCATCGTCTGCGGCGCTTCCCGTAATGACGAGCTTGACGCGCGGATCTTCGATGCGATGCACCAGGTCGATGGCGACTTCGATTCCCTTGCGCTTGACGATGCGCGTGATCTGGAAGAGCGGGATGTCGCCCTCCTGGATGCCGATGCTCGGGAGCAGGTCACGGTTGTAGTCATCCTTGCGCCCGTACTCGCGCTCGAAGTCCATCACATTGGGAACCACGATCGACTGCATGCCGAATCGTTCTTTCAATTCTCGCTGTGCCGCCGTGTTGATGACTGCGTGCTTCACCCCGGGGATGCGGAGTGGGAAGGTGGAGTCGACCAGTTCCGTGATTTCGCGAAACGGGGTCGCGTAACGATCGCCCCGCTCCCATGCATAGTCGTGATCGTGCGTGACGACCGGGATCGTGAGCTGCTCCGACGC
>JASMLK010000089.1 GCA_030748735.1 Myxococcota bacterium
GAGCGGGGGCGTGGGCACGCGGCGGGCTTCATCCTTGCGCCGGGCTGCGATCTGCAACACGAGATTCCCGAAGCGAATCTTCGGGCCATGATCAGCGCTACCCGCCGCTAGACCGGATTATTCATGAAGCCCGTAGCGAGAAGTCCGAAAGCGCTGACAGTTCGCGGACCTCGGACCGCAGGCTCCCGCAGACGTACTTTCAGTACGTCGAGGAGGCCGAAGGGAGAAGGCCGTGAAATGGCAGTGCTATCCGGGCTAGACCTGCAGCGGGTAGCGACCGTATTCATGAGCGGCTTCCAACATCCACTCGAGTCGCTCGGCGTCGACGAAGGGGTGGGAATGGGCGGCCGAGAGGATGTAGCCACCGCCGCGACCCGCATCGTGGATCGCCTTCTTCACGGCTGCGTCGACTTCTGCGCGGGTTCCGCTTACGAGTAGATGCGAAACGTCGAGGTTGCCGATCAACGCCAGCTTGTGGCCGACCTGCTCGCGAACCCGTGCGAGTTCCATACCGGCGGTCGGCTCCATGGTGATGATCCCATCGAAGCCCCAGTCGACGAAGCGGTCGAGGAACTTGTAGATCTTTCCGCAGGAGTGGAATATGAACTTGCGCCCGCTAGCGTGAACGAGGTCTGCCACCGCACGGTAGCAATCGCCGTAGAGTTCTTCGATGAGCTCCGGGCGCATGAGTGGGCCCGTCTTCTGGCCGAGATCATCTCCGCCCAGGATGACTTCGCCGCCTGCTTCCATCACGGCTTCGACGTTTCGCAGGTAGAGATCGGACTGGAACCGCACGACTCGCTTGATGAAGCTCGGGTTCTCATAGACGAGCTTGGTGAACTCGACGAAGCCCATGGCCTGCCAGCTGTTCTCGAAGATCCCGGGTGCGGCGTAGCTCATGGGCATGATGCGATCGCCAAACTGGCCGGTGAGCGCAATGTGGAAGGCTCTCGTGCTCTCGATCATCTGGTCGAGGAGATCGCCTTTGGCTTCGACCCAAGCCTCCCACTCGGCCGGAGTCGGACACAGTCCCCGGGTGTAGTCGACCGAGAGGTCTCCCCGGTCGTTGCTCCCCATCTCCCACAACCGACCATAGGGGTCGGCCATCACAGCCGCGCCAGCCGGGTCGGGATTCTCGTAGGGCATCATCATGGCGTAGATGGACCAGTTCGCGTCGAAGCCGAGCTGGATCGCACTCTCGAGGGCAAGCGCCGAGTTTCCGTAGTAGGTCCGATTCCAGCCCGGGCTGATCTCGAACAGCGCCTCGAGCTTGCTCTGGACGCCCGGATCCTCGACGACGAGGCTGCCTCCATCCGTCGCGCTCTTGCCCGTGATCTGTTTGACCGTTGCCGGGTCCATGATGAGACCCATGACGGGGACCCGGTCGGGTTCCTCGTGATGCAGAGCAGTCAGAATGCGTTCCTTGAAGTCCATCAATCGATTGCCCACTTGCGAACGATGTTGGTTCCCGTCACCGCGTCCTCGGCAAACGCATCTGCACCGACATCGCTCGCGAATCCTTCGGTCAGTGCTGCCCCCCCGACGATGATCTTGACTTCGTCCCGCATCCCTGCGCCGGCCAGGCCCTGTATGACCCTGTCCACACCTCCTGCACACGAAGTCAGCAAGCAGGACATACCCACGGCCACAGGCCTGTATTCCTGCGCAGCCTTCGTGAACTCATCGACCGAAACATCGACCCCAAGGTCGACGATGTCGAAGCCCACGCTTCGCGCGTAGTTGGCAAAGATGTCCTTGCCGAGATCGTGGAGATCCCCTTGGACGGTCCCCACGATGACGAGCCCGTTGCCCTGCCGGCCCGATGCTGCGAGCAACGGGCTGAGCTTCTCCATTGCTTCCTTGGCGATCTCTCCGGAGTAGACGAGTTCGTTGAGGAACCACTCCCCGTCCTGGAAGCGCTGACCGACGACCTGCAGGGCCGCGGCGATCGCGTCCACGGCTTCCTGCGCGCGCGACGTTCCGGATGCTTCGATCAGCGCATCCACCTGCGCGAGCAGCTCCTCCTTGTTCAGCGCGAGCAGCGCCTCGTATAGCGATCTCGTTGCGTCGTCTTCGGCCGTCATGCAGCGCCACCCGTAGCTGCCAATGCGCGTATGAATGCGGGTGACGTTCCGCAGCACCCACCGAGGAAGCTAGCGCCCGCATCAACAAGGGCCTGGCGGAAAGAGGCGAACTCCTCGGGAGTCGTCGTGTAGCGAGCCTCGCCATCGATGAACTCGGGAATCCCCGCGTTCGCCTTGATCCAGATCGGGCATGGCGTGGCGGCCGCCAGACCTGCGCAGACGGGGACATACCCCTCGATTCCGTTGCCGCAGTTGGCACCCACGATATCCGCACCGAAACCGGTGAGTGCTTCTGCGGCCTGCGCCGGTGTCACTCCCATCATGGTTCGATCCTTGTGCTTACCCGAGTCGAAGACCATGCAACCGACGACGGGCAGTCCGGTCGACCTGGCCGCGGCGATTGCGACTTCGGCTTCTGCCAGATCCGTCATGGTTTCGACGACGATCGCGTCCGGCTCTGCATCGGCCAGCGCGTGTGCCTGCTCTTCGAAACTCGCGCGCAGATCATCGGCCTTGACGTCGCCCCGTATCAGAAGCTTGCCAGAGGGCCCCATCGAAGCGAATACGCGGCTCGTTCCTCGGGCGGCACGGCGAGAGATCTCGACGCCCGCGCGGTTGACCTCGGCGACGCGATCGACGTCGGGATGGCTGCGCAGGGCAATGCGACTGGCCCGGAAGGTGTTGGTGAGAATGATCTGGCTTCCCGCCTCGACATAGGCGCGCGCCACTTTTTCTACGCGCTCTGGCTGCGTCAGGTTCCAGACGTCAGGCATCTCTCCAGGTGCAAGGCCGCGGGCCTGCAGCTCGGTCCCCCAAGCGCCGTCGAGGAGCACCGGGCCGTCGGCAATGAGATCCAGCAGCCAGTCGGGTACAGGCAAGGTTCATGCGCCTTCTTGTTCTTTCTATTTTGTTCTTCGCTCTTCTTTCTCTCTATTCAGTCACGTCGGTCGACTCGCCTGGGACCTCCGTCGCGTCGTTCGTTCAGGATACTCCAACAGACCGAAAGGGTGTCAGACGTTTTCAGAGTGATCACGTGATCGACCGCGGGTTGTTGGCACTCCAGGTCACGCGCAAGCGAACCGGAGACGGCGAGTTCGGGCTCGAGGCAATGGCGTTTCGTGGTCCCTACTAACGGAATCGGGAGTGCGGCTCCGACGTTGGACGATGAACAGAGCAGAGCAACGAGCGGCAGGAGCACGACCGCAGGCGCAATCCATCCCGGAACGGCGCCGGACCAGAGTCCCAGGCTCACAAGGTTTCTGCGAACCGGAACGCCCACTGCCACGGGCGCCGGAAACGACAGGAATACCGTCCGACCTGATGCCGCGCGCCTCCAAACCACCCGAGGCGTTCACGCGCCGAAGGTCGTCCGATCCCAGGTCGAACAAACGCCGCGAACCTCGGCGGTGTTGCGCGCCCGACGCCTGCCCTGGTCGGAGCTAATGAAGCGGGTGTTCGGAATCGAGGCGCTTCGCTGCCCACGATGCGGAGACACGATGCGCGCGATGACGGCGATCACCGACCCGGCAGTGGCTCAGCGCATCCTCGCGTGCCTGCAGCTCCCACCTCGTGCGCCTCCGCTTGCGGCCGCTGCGCTCGCCGACTGCACCGAATTCGAGCCCACCCTCGAACTCCTCGGGCCTGACTTCGAATCCCCGCAGCCCGACTTCGACTTCGACCAGCCGCCCGCACAACGACGGTAGTGGCGACGACGAAGCGGAGATCTGAAGCTTCCCAGTGTTCTCGCGCGAAGCGCACGAAGTCACACCAGCCACGCCAACCCGTGCGATCCCAAAGCCCCCCTCGAGTCCCAGACGCCGCCTT
>JASMLK010000090.1 GCA_030748735.1 Myxococcota bacterium
AAGGCGGCGTCTGGGACTCGAGGGGGGCTTTGGGATCGCACGGGTTGGCGTGGCTGGTGTGACTTCGTGCGCTTCGCGCGAGAACACTGGGAAGCTTCAGATCTCCGCTTCGTCGTCGCCACTACCGTCGTTGTGCGGGCGCTGGTCGAAGTCGAAGTCGGGCTGCGGGGATTCGAAGTCAGGCCCGAGGAGTTCGAGGGTGGGCTCGAATTCAACTTCAGCGGTGGTTGAAGAAGCTGCAAGCGGAGGAGCGCCTGGGGACCTCCCAGCGCACGCTTCAGGACTTCGCTTGCGTCGGGGCGCGGCTCGAAGAACTACCGGCGCTTCGCAGAGCGTTGACGTCGGGGCGGCTGCCGTGGAGCAAAGTGAGGTTGCTGGCCCGGTTCGTCGAAGCGGAGAACGAACGGGAGTGGATCGCCTACGCCGAGCAGCACAGTGTGAAGACACTCGAGCGCGAGCTGCGTGTCGTCGATCGCGGGGCACTCGAAGCGGGGGCCTGCGAGCATTCGGCAGCAACGGATCGACCCAAAGAGAAGAGTTGCTGGGTGCGGATCTCGGCGACGACGCCTCTGGCGTTCGAGTGGCAACGCACGAAACGCCTGGCGAACCGTGTCGAGGGCGCGCCGCTATCCCCCGGCGAGGTGCTCGAGCGGGTGACGGCGGAGGTCGTTGCGGCGTTGCCGGTTCAGTTGGAAGAGGTTGCTGGCGACGACGGATCGGCTGTGTCGTCGCTGCCGCCGAGGCGCACCGCGGCCTGCCTGTCGGCGGGAGCCGTTGGCGCGCTATCGCTCGGGGCCTTCAGCGCCTTCTTCCCCGGCTTCTGTCCCAGCTGCCCTTTCTTGATCCAGCTGCCGTCCTCGGCCTGAATCAATTCGCCCGGCTTTGCGTGCTTGAAGTGACGCATGGCCGCCGTCTTGCCAACCTGTTCGAGGGGTGAGCCGATGCGCTCCGCCACCTTCTGATAGCGCTGCTTTCGACGTTCGTTGGTGTCGACCACCATCTTCTTGATGTTCTCGGGAGCGCGCTGGTCGATCAGGCCCAGGTAGCCGTCGCGCTGCTCGCCCACCTGCCCTGCCGACTTCGCCGTACCGAGGAGGTATTCGGCGCTCGCCGTCACGGGCACGGTCAAGAGGACACATGCGATTGTGCAACTGATGGCTGCGATGCGCGAACGCATACGGTTCGAATTGCTTGCTTGCTGCAGCTGGATCGGATCGTTCATTTCATCTCCCGTCGGCGGAGTCGTCGGTCTCCGCGCGGATCCTAATCGTCCCACTTCGGGGCGTCCACCGGTCAGACGTCCCCGCCGTGCCGGGAATTCGAATCGAGCGGCAACCGGCGCTCGCCCGTGGGCAGCTTCGACGCAGCAGCTCCGCAGTCCGCTCGCCATCAGGCAAACCCGCTCCTCGCAACGCGGCGTTCTCAACCCGGCCGAGCGGTCATCCGATTCCTTCGACAGTCGACACGCCACGTCCATGACATTCCGGAGACGGCCCCCATGCCTCTCGTCCAAGGCGGCAACGCCGACCGATTCCGCGAAGCCGTCAGCCAGGAGATCACCTCTCGCCTCGGCGACGAGGCCCCGGACGGTTTCCGCACCTTCGTCGACGCCTTCTTCCACAACTTCCCCCTCGACGAAATCAACGGACGAGAAGTCCGCGACGTCTATGCGTGCACCTACCTGCTATGGCAGACGTTCACGGAACACTGCCATCGCGAACCCACGACCCTGATTTTCAATCCCGAACTCGAATCGCACGGGTTCGCGTCACCGGACACCGTCGTCACCATCGTGACCGAAGACCGCCCCTTCCTGGTCGACTCCCTGCGCCTCACCCTCGATCGACGTGACGTTGCGATCCACCTGCTCCACAGCGCAGTGGTCGAAGTCGAACGCGATGACGCTGGCGCACTGCAGTCACTTCGCCGTATTGGCGAAGGGGCGCCTTCGACGCGGGAGAGCGACCAGCGGCGAGAAGCCGTCATCTATTTCGAGATCCACAGGCGTTCGTCGGACGACGAACTCGCCGGACTGCGAGCCGACCTCGCGGGCGTCATGGCCGATGTCGAACTCGCCGTGGGCGACTTCGACGCCATGCGAACGCGCGCTGGAGACCTGCTCGAGAGTCTCGAGAAGTCGCAGCCCGACTGCATCCCACAGGACGAGGTCGACGAGGCGCGCGCCTTCCTTCGCTGGATGCTCGACGACCACTTCACCTTTCTGGGGGTGACCGAAGTCGTTTCGGACCTGCGCGACGGCGCACGTGCCGTGCGCGAAGACACCGACCGTCGTCTCGGCCTATTGAAGAAGCACGACCGCAGCCGCCCCGTCGAGCTGCTCCACGAAATGAACCCGCGGGCCGCAAGCCTCTGGCTCGAACCCAGCCTGCTCGGCTTCGCGAAGTCGTCGGTGCGATCGACAGTTCATCGCAACGTCTATTCGGACTACCTCACCCTGAAGCAGTTCGACGAATCGGGGCAGGTGTCGCGCGAGATCCGCTTCCTCGGCCTGTTCACGTCGCGTGTCTACAACCAGAGCCCCTTCCGAATTCCGGTCGTGCGAAAGAAGCTCGAAAGCGTGCTGCGCGATCGTGGCGTGGCGTCGGGAAGCCACCAGGGACGGCACCTCGAGCACATCCTCGAGAGCTACCCGCGCGACGAGCTCTTCCAGATCTCGGTCCCGACCCTCGGCCGCATCGCGCAGGGGATCACGAACCTGCAAGAGCGTCGACAGGTTCGCCTCTTCGTGCGGCGCGACGACTATGGGCGCTTCTTTTCATGCCTGGTCTATGTCCCGCGCGATCTCTACCACACGGAATTGCGCCGTCGCGTGGAGACGATTCTCTCCGAAGCATTCGATTCGGACGAGGTCGAGTTCACGACGCACTTTTCCGACTCGGTGCTCGCGCGCACCCACTTCGTGTTGCGCGTGGACCCCATGCGCGAGATCGACTTCGACGCCGCCGAAATCGAAGCTCGCATCGTCGAAGCCACGCGCACCTGGGACCAGCATCTCGAAGACGCCCTGATCAACGGTTTCGGAGCCGAACAGGGGGTCGCACTCGCGCGGCTCTACGCGGGCGCGTTTTCGGCCAGCTACAAGGAAGACATCGAACCTCGCGTCGCCGTTCACGACATCGCGACGATCGAAGGACTCGATGAGGAAGGCGCGATCGGCCTCACCTTCTTCCGCGAAGTCGAGGATTCCGACAACCGACTTCGCTTCAAGTTGTTCCAACGCGACGCAGTGATCGCCTTGTCGGACGTGCTGCCGATTCTCGAAAACCTCGGCGTGCGCGTAATCGGCGAACACCCCTACCCCGTCCGTATCCAGGATGGTCGAAGGATCTTCGTCCACGAATTCGAACTCGAGTACGAATTCGCCGATCGCGTCGACCTCGCCCTGGTCAAGACCCGCTTCCCGGACGCGTTTCGCAGCGTCTGGAACCGACAGACCGATAGCGATGGCTTCAACCGCCTGATCCTCGGGACCCGCCTGTGCTGGCGCGAAGCGATGCTGCTGCGCTCCTACGCGCGCTACATGAAGCAGACCGCCTTTCCCTTCTCGCAGCAGTACATCGCCGAAACGCTCTCGCGCCATCTCGACATGGCCGAACGCCTGGTGGCCCTCTTCCACGCGCGCTTCTCACCCGAGGCGACCGAAGATCGCGAGCAGGCCTGTGCCGAGATCGAGGCGGGCATCATGCGTGCGCTCGACGCGGTCGAGAGCCTCGACGAAGACCGCATCATCCGCCGCTACGTGTCACTCATCCAGAACACCTTGCGAACCAATTACTATCAGCGCGATCAAGCGGGCGGGCTTCCCGAAGCGCTGGCACTGAAACTCGCCGCGCGCGAGATCCCCGACCTGCCCAAGCCGCTGCCGTGCTTCGAACTCTTCGTGTACTCGGCGCGGGTCGAAGGCGTACACCTTCGCTGGGGGCGCGTCGCCCGTGGTGGCATCCGCTGGTCGGACCGGCAGGAGGACTACCGCACGGAAGTCCTCGGGCTCGTGAAGGCCCAACAGGTGAAGAACTCGGTCATCGTGCCTGTCGGTGCGAAGGGCGGGTTCGTCGCGAAGCGCGCCGTGAACCTCGAGAGTCGAGACGACATCCAGCGCGAAGGCATCGCGTGCTATCGCGTCTTCATTCGCAGCCTGCTCGACGTGACCGACAACTACATCGACGGCGAGATCGCCCGGCCGCGCGACTGCGTTGCACACGACGAAGACGACCCGTATCTCGTCGTCGCAGCCGACAAGGGCACCGCGACCTTCTCCGACATCGCGAACGAGATCTCCATCGAGGCCGGGCACTGGCTGGGAGACGGCTTCGCGTCGGGCGGCAGCATCGGTTACGACCACAAGAAGATGGGCATCACCGCGCGCGGCGCCTGGGTCTCGGTGCAGCGTCACTTCGAAGAACTCGGCATCGACGTCCAGCAAGAGCCGATTCGCGTGGTCGCCGTCGGTGACATGTCGGGGGACGTCTTCGGCAACGGCATGCTCTTGTCGCGCAAGATCAAACTCGTCGCGGCCTTCAATCACGCACATGTCTTTCTCGACCCCGACCCGTGTACCGAGCGAAGCTACGCCGAACGCAAGCGATTGTTCGAGCTTGCGCGTTCGAGCTGGTCGGACTACGACCCCGAAGCGATCTCCGAGGGCGGCGGCGTGTTCTCGCGCAGCGCCAAATCGATCCCGCTCTCGGAACAGGTTCGCACGAGCCTCGGCATCGATGCGGAGGAACTCGATCCGAACGCGCTGATCACAGCACTGCTGTCGTCCCCGGTCGACCTGGTGTTCAACGGCGGCATCGGAACCTACGTGAAGGCCAGTAGCGAAACCCACGCCGAAGTCGGCGACAAGGCCAACGACTGCGTTCGCATCGACGCGAAGCAGCTGCGTTGCCGGGTGCTCGCCGAAGGCGGGAACCTCGGCATCACCCAGCGGGGGCGCGTCGAGTACTGCCTCGAAGGCGGACGGGCCAACACCGACTTCATCGACAATGCGGCGGGCGTGAACTGCTCGGACCACGAGGTCAACATCAAGATCGCGCTGGGCGAACTCGTCGCGCGCGGCGATCTGACCGAAAAGCAACGACGACGCCTGCTCGAAGACAACACCGACGCCGTCGCCGAGCTCGTGCTGCGGGATTCGGACCGACAGGTGCAGGCAATTCGCATCGCGGACCACCAGGGGCTGGCCCGCATGGGCGAGTACCGTCGCTACATCACGACGCTGGTCGACGCCGGCCAGCTCGATCGCGAAATCGAGTTCATCCCCGACGACGATGCACTCGCCGAGCGTAAAGCCGCCGACAAGGGGCTGACCCGCCCGGAGATCAGCCTGCTGGTTTCGTACACCAAGGTGATCCTGAAAGAGGCGCTGTGTTGTGACGAGATCGCGCAGAACCCGACCCTCGTCGACACCATGCAGTCCGCCTTCCCACCGGCGCTGGTCGAACGCTTCGGTGAGGAACTCGCGGGCCACCGGCTGCAACGCGAGATCGTCGCCACGCAGCTCGCCAACGAGATCGTCAACCGCATGGGCTTCACCTTCGTTTCGCGACTGCTGGAGTCGACCGGGTCGACGATGCCCGAAATCGCCAACGCCTACGCGATCACCCGAGACATCTTCGATCTCGAAGCCCGCTTCCGACAGATCGAATCCCTCAGTGGCCGGGTCGAAAGTGCGCTTCAGGTGTCACTGATGACGGCGCTCATGGGCCTGGCCCGCAGAGGATGTCGCTGGCTGCTGCGCAATCGCCGGGGCGACTTCGTCGCCGGCAACGAACTCGACCGCTTCCGCCCCGGCAGCGACGAGGTGGAACGCGCACTCCCGAAGGCACTGTCGGGGGCGCCTCTTCATGCCTGGCGCAAGCGCAAGCAGCAACTGCGTGAAGGTGGCGTTCCCGAGGAACTCGCAGCCTTCGTCGCGTCGGCGCCCCACCTGCACAACGCCTTCGCGATGATCGAAGCCGCCGACCGTGCGGGCGTTGGCGTCGACGTGGCCCTCGATGTCGACTTCCGGGTCGCGGAACGCCTCGACCTTCAATGGCTACGCGGCAAGATCGATGCACTGCGCATCGACAATCACTGGCAGGCTCGTTCTCGCGAGAATTGCCTGGACGACCTCGACTGGCAGGAACGCGCGCTGACCGAGAGCATCCTCACCACGCTGTCGCCGGACGCGAACGCCGCCGGCGCCATCGAAAGCTGGCTCGAACTCCACGACGTGCCCGCGAAGCGTTGGACCCAGATGCTCACCGACCTCCACAGTGCCGAGCCCCTCGACCTGCCGATGTGCACCGTCGCCCTACGCGAGCTTCTCGACTGGTCCCAGACGGCGTCGCACACCCCGAAACCGAGCTGATCGCTACTCGAGCAGCGATTCGAGTAGTTCGCGTCCGTCTTCGTCGACGTCCGTCGGCAGCTCTTCGGCGCTCGAGCCCGCCGTGCTCTTCTTCTTTTTGTTCTTCTTTTTCTTCTTCTTGCCCTTCTTGGTCAGCTTGCCGAAGGCCTTGCCGAGCTTCTTGCCGAGCTTCTTCTCGCGGACCTTGTCGAGGACCTTGTCGATCGCCTTTTCGGCGAGGTTTTCGGCGGCACCGGCGCCGAGCTTCCTGGCGATTACGTCGGCGTCGGGCTTCGCCGAGAGCTCGGGCAGCGTGCCCTTGATCTTGATCGGCACCTCGATCCGCCCGCCGTCCCCGCGTAGGTGCTTCAGGGGTTTGGCTTCGTCGATCAAGGCGTCGCTGATCGATTCGGAAAGCTCGAGCACGGTGCCGAGCTTGATCTCGCCGACGAGAGACAGGCTTCCGTCCCCGCTCAGTGCGAAGTCGGCGACGTCCACTTGGATGCCATCGATGTGAATCTTTCCGTCGCGCACTTCGACATCGGCTTCCATGGTCTCGAACTCGGTATTGCCGGTGTTGAAGAGCGCCGGGTACTTCTTGGCGAGCTTGTCGGGCAACTTCGACGAGAGCCCGGGCACGCCGGTGAAGCCCACAAGCGCTTCTTCGACGAGGTTGATGTCGTGCAGCACGCCTCCCTCGATCGAGGCACGTCCGGCACCTTCGACGACTTCGAGTAGCTCATCGACGGTGGTTCCCTGCCCGGAGAGGGCGAGCGACATGTTCAAGCGGCCGTCGACGACCTGAACCCCTTCACTCGCCAGCGAACGGGTCATCACGCCGAGATCGATGCCTTCGAGTTTCGTGTCGAGGGCGAGGTTGCCGTCGGCGGTCCAGCCGCCGTCGAGGTCGATGCGTCCGTCGAACACCTCCAGGGCGAGGTCGACCGTCGGGTCGTCGAGGTTCGTGACCTTGCCCGCGAGATGGGCGGCGACACCGGCAAAGGTGAGGTCGGCGGAGCGAATCTCGACGTCACGCTCGACCATGCCCACGTCGAAGGCGAGACCGAAGGGAACGCCGCGATCTTTGCGCCCCTCTTCCGACCAGGACAAGAGCGCGTCGGTCGCATCCAGATCGAGTTCGAAGGAGGGGCTTTCGAGCTGCCCCGAAGCCCGGCCCGAAAGACGCATGGTGCCCGCGATGGGGAGATTCGGATCGAGGGCGTCACGGATCCCGGGCAACTGGCGCAGCCCTTCCACGCGAATCGGGTCGATCGAAAACCGCACGTCGAGCGGGGTCGGAACGTTCGCGAGTCTGGGCAGCGGGCCGAAGCTGCCTTCGATTTCCAGATTGCTGCGCTTTTCCTCTTCGCCCAACAGCTCGCCGGTCAAGCGGAAGTTCAGCGGACGAGCGAGCCCCACGTCGGTGGTCGTGAATTCGAGCCGGTCGATTTCAACTTCGGTCTCCGGGTCGCTCGTGCGATCGATGTAGCGGAGCTTTCCGCTACGAATCTCGGCGAGCGCCACGGTGAACTCGATTGCGGCGCTGCCCTCTTCTTCCGCTGCCGGCACCGGGGGCGGTGCTGCTTCCGCGCCCGTCGGGGCGCCGCCCAGGGTGTCGGTGTTCATGCCGAAGACGTCGTTGATCACGACTACGGAAACATCGTGCAAGGCGATGCGGGTGACTTCGATGCGACCGAACAACGCGGGCCAGATCGCCACCCGCACACTCGCTTGCCCGACGGAGAAGAAATCGCCTTCGCCGTAGTCCGCGTCCTCACCGATGCGAAAGCCGGCGACTCGCACACCGAGGCCACTGCGAAACGAAAGCCCCGCCTCGTCGAACGACACGGGACGCACCAGGGCCGCTTCGATCTGTTCCTCCACCCAGCCCTTGTTCTCGTTGAGATAGCTGTCGAGGTTGCTCACCGCGACGGCCAGCCCCACCCCGAGCACGATGAGCAAGAGAAACAGGCCAGCCAGAAACCTACGCATGTGCCCCCCCCCGGTATGCGCGTCACACGATCGCGTGTCGCGAGGCGCTCGACCCCGCGACCCGGAGCGACGTGAAGGCGCAAAGAGTAATCGACCCCACGCGGGCGATCGATCGCGTTTTCGATCCTCGCCGGGCTCTATCGGTTCCACAGCCCCGTGGATTCACGATCCGCGCGCGCATTCTCATGGTGTTCGAATCACTCCCATGGACGTTTATTCGAAAACGTCTCCATCGGGTGTGACACGAAGCACCGCGACACGTTCGGCCGCCCCCCATCGCAGCAGGGGCCACGACGCCGATTCGAACAACGAAACCGTGAGCTGCGCCTGCTGCCCTTCCCCCGCCCAGTCGAGTCGCGCGAACCCCAGACTCGCGCTCGCGTGGCGGGCTCGAGGATGAAGGGTCCGCAGCGGTCGCGAACGCGAACCGCTCCCCGCGATGACATGCAAGGCGGGGCCGGGAGGCTCGCTCCCTTCGACCGCCTGCAGGCTGTGATGATGCCCCGCCACGAAGAGTTGGACGGGAACACCGGCCTCGGCGACCGCGGCGCGGATGAACGTCCCGAAGCGCCCACGCACGCTCTCGGCTACGGGAATGCCACCGTTGTCCCCCACTGCCATTGCGGCGTGCGCCGCGAGCACACGCCACGGCCCGGCACTCTCCCGCAGCGCCGACACCAGCGCCTCGCGGTACGCCGGGAGGTCCTGTTCGCTCTCGATCCGGGTCGAGTCGACCAGGATCAAGCTGATGCCGTTGGCCACCTCGCGACGCGCGACGACGTCGGTAGAGAGCTTCCAGTTGGCCACGTAGGCGGGGACAACGTCGCGCTGCAGGGACGGACTCTCGCGCGTCAAATGATCGTGGTTGCCGAGAAGCGCGAAGATCGGCCGCACGGGCGGCTTTGCCGGCCCGCCGGGACATGCGCTCGCCACTTCTTCGGAACGAGGGCCGGTGAGATCGACGAAGCGGCAATAGGGAAGCACGATGTTCATGCGGATGCGCTCGACCAACTCCTCCGCCCGCAGGCCGCGCATGTAGAAATTGTCCCCGAGCAGCAACAAGGCATCGGCGGGATGGGCTCGGTCTTCGGCAGCGAGATCGGCGCCGACCGAGAGTTGGCCCTCGAACCCACGGGCGAATGCGCGGTGGCGCTTGCCCGTGTCGCCCAGCACGAGCATGGAAAAGGCCGCGTCATGGTCGAAATGGTCGGGCGCGTCGCCGTGCCCGATCGCAGCGATGCGAAAGAGCGCAAGCACCAGGCACGCACCCATGAAGCCGCGCGCCCCCCACCCAATCGCTCGCCCTGGCTTCACCTCGCTCCACCTCTGCGACTCACCGCAACTTCCCCTCGCACCCTTCTTCCCGGGCTTTACGGGCTTTCCGGGACGCAGCCCCGAACCTCGGCACGCTGCCTCCGATCTCGCAGACAGACTGGCGGGTTTCCCCTCCGACCGCGCCAAGGGACCGGATCCTAAACCCTTTCGATCGATCGCGGGCCCTTGGCGAACCGCTCCCGGGATTGGTCTCGAGCTACGAAGGCGACAGGCCGATGAAGTCGATCCCCCTTTCGCGCGTTGAACACACCGCACAAGACGTTACGTTCCGCCGCGTATCATGCATGGAGAGGGGGCTCTAGCAGATGCAAGACGGCCGTGACGACGGACAAGACGGGCAAGAGGGACAGCAAGGCGAACCCGGCGGGTCCGTGCGCAAGCAGCGCGATCAATGGACGAGCCGCATCGGCGTCATCCTCGCCGTGGCGGGTTCGGCCGTAGGCCTCGGGAACTTCCTACGCTTCCCCGGCCAGGCTGCGGAGAACGGCGGTGGCGCCTTCATGGTGCCCTACTTCATCGCCTTCCTGCTGTTGGGCATTCCGATCTGTTGGGCGGAATGGACGATGGGGCGCATGGGTGGACGCATGGGCTTCCATTCGAGCCCTGCGATCTATGGCGCGGTCGCGGGGCGCCCGCGCTGGCGCTTCATGGGCGCGCTGGGCGTGCTGATCCCGATCATCATCTACATGTACTACGTCGTGATCGAGTCCTGGTGCCTCGGTTACGCGCTGGCCTATCTCACGGGCTCGATCGATCTCGGTAACGACCCCTCCACCTACGGGGAACGCAGCGCGGCCTGGTTCGGTGACTTCGTCGGGATCGGTGGCAACGGGCTCCGTGACGAAAGCGGGATCTCGACGTCGGTCTACCTGTGGTTGTTCGTCTTTGTGGTGAACTTCGCCTTCATCTATCGCGGCATTTCCAAGGGAATCGAAACCTTCTGCAAGTACGCGGTGCCGCTGATGGCGCTGTGTGCAGTGATCGTCCTGGTGCGCGTCCTCACCCTTGGCACGCCGAACCCCGAACTGCCGGACCAGAACGTGCTCAACGGACTCGGCTTCATGTGGAACCCGAAGTCGTCGGCGGTCGATGGTTCGTGGGTCGGGAGCCTCGCGGACCCGGGCGTCTGGCTCGCCGCGACCGGGCAGATCTTCTTTTCGCTTTCGGTCGGCTTCGGGATCATCATCAACTACGCGAGCTACCTGCATCGCGACAAGGATGTCGTCTTGTCGGGGCTGACGGCATCGTCGACCAACGAGTTCTTCGAAGTCTGCCTCGGCGGCCTGATCACGATCCCCGCGGCCTTCATCTTTCTCGGCGCAGCGGGTGCAACGGGCGGCACCTTCGGGCTCGGGTTCAACGCTCTCCCTGTCGTGTTCCTCTATATGCCCGGAGGCGAGTTCTTCGGCTTCCTCTGGTTCTTCATGCTCTTCCTCGCGGCCATCACGAGCAGCCTTTCCATGCTGCAACCGGGCATCGCATTCCTCGAAGAAGGGCTCGACATCGATCGCCACAGTTCGGTGATGCTGCTCGGCCTGCTCACGGGGGCCGGGTCGCTGTTCGTCGTCTACTTCAGCGAAGGACTCGCCGCGCTCGACACGATGGACTTCTGGGTGGGCACCGCGGGCATCTTCGTGCTCGCCACCTTGCAGGTGATCCTCTACGGCTGGGTGCTCGGTGTCGACAAGGGCATCGAAGAAGCCGAGCGGGGGGCGCAACTTCATCTCCCGAAGGTCTTTCGCTTCGTGATCAAGTACGTCTCGCCCGCCTACCTGCTGACGATCTTCGTACTCTGGTCGCGCGAGAACCTTCCGGGCTACATCGACAGTCTCTCGAAGGGCGGTGTGCCGTTGGTCACGGTCGGCATCATCTTTGGCGTGCTCGCAATCTTCTTGATCCTGGTTCACGTCGCGAGCGGGCGCTGGGACAGGGAAACCCAGAGCAGCCAGCCCACCTAGCCCTGGCACGCGCAGGAGGAACCCATGAACACTGCTGGTTGGATCTTCATGCTCGGCTCGATCGGAGTCGTACTCGCCCTGCTCGTCTACTGCTACACCAAGGTGTTGGGTTCGCCCGACCAATAGACCGACAGGACGCTGCAACATGACCCGTTCGACGGGAGAGCAACAACCCGTACAACCGATTCACTTCTGGTTCGAATTCGCCAGCACGTACTCGTATCCCGCTGCCGTGCGCATCACCAAGGTCGCGTCGGTGGCTGGAATCGAAGTGGTGTGGGAACCCTTCCTGCTCGGACCCATCTTCCGCGAGCAGGGTTGGAACGATTCGCCGTTCAACCTGTATCCGCGCAAGGGCGCGTACATGTGGCGAGACATGGAGCGCCTGTGTGAAGCCCAGGGGCTCCCCTTCTCTCGCCCCGAGAAGTTCCCGATGAACGGCCTGCTCGCGGCGCGCGTGGCCGTGCTGGGCAAGGACGAAGCGTGGTTGCCCGACTTCGTGCGCGCGGTGTACCAGGCGAACTTTGCCGAAGGGCGCGACATTGGCGATCCGGAGTGCATCGCAGACATCCTGGCTGCACTCGCGCTGGCTGCAGACGAACTGCTCGAACGCGCAGGGCAAGACGAGAACAAGAAGCGCCTGCGTGAACACAACGAGCGCGCGAACGCGCTGGGGATCTTCGGCGCACCGACCTTCAGCGTGGGAAGCGAACTGTTCTGGGGCGGTGACCGCATCGGCGATGCGGTTGCGTTCGCGCGCCTGGGCCCCTCACCCGAAGCAGACTGAGTGAGTGCTCGAGGTCGGCCCGATCGCACGGGTGACAGGGCGCCGGGCGCCTCGCGCGTCGGGGCGCGGCAGGGTCGGAGCGGAACGCCCCGATGTTGACCGCAATGTTCGCCGTCTTGCTGGGTTGGCTCTGCCTCGCACTCGCCTTCGCGGGTTTGGGCTCTCTACTCGAACGCGCCGTTGCGCCGGGGGCCCCGCCCGCACTCGCGCGGTCGTTCTGGTTGGGTTTCGCGGTCTGGTTGGGCGCTCTCGAAGTCCTGCACTTCTTCGTGGCCTTGCAGGGTTGGGGTGTCTCCCTTCCCCTCTTCGCACTCGGCGCAGTCGGCGTCGCGCTGCACGCGCGCATCTGGTGGACCGCGCTCCGAACCGGGGCAAGCGCCAATCCACTCGCCTGGGTCGGGTTCGCGGTATTCGTCGCGTGGCTGTGCAATCGCGCGCTGGGTCCACTCCTCACGGTCGACGCCGGTCTGTATCACCTCCAATCGATCCAGTGGGCAACGCAGCATCCCCTGGTGGGAGGACTCGCGAACCTGCACGGAAGGCTTGCCTTCAACAGCAGCGCGTTCCTCTGGATGGGTTCTCTCGACGCGCTCTTCGCGCCCGTGCGCGGCTTCCACCTGGCGAGTGGTCTGTTGATCGGCTGCGCGGTGGCGGAACGCATCGCGCGCATCTGCGGCCCGGGCGACGCGCGACGCAAGCGCTTCGAAGCCTCGATGCTGCTTCCCCTGGGCTACGCCGCCACCGTGATGCACGTCTCCAGCACGAGCCCCGACTGGACGGTGCTGGTGCTCGGCCTGACGGCGGGATCGCTCGGCCTCGATCTGCTTTCGACGCCCGCACGTGACGACGCATGGCGGAGTTTCGTATGCCTGGCTGCGGTCGCCGCGGCAGGTGTGACGATCAAGTTGAGCTTCGCTGCCCTGGCTGTGGCGATCGCGATCGTCCACACGGCCCGAGCATTGCGAGCGAACTCGAAGCTGCGGCTCGGAAGTCGGGCGTGGGTGATCACGGCAGCGCTGGTCTTGTGGCTCGCTGTGCCATGGACCGTGCGAGGAATCGAACTCAGCGGCTATCCCGCCTATCCGCTCACCTGGTTCGCACCCGACGTCGCCTGGCAGACACCCCCGTCGCGGGTTCGTGCAGAAGTCGACTGGATCCGCGGCTGGGCACGTGCGCCGGGAAGAGACCCGGCCGAGGTGAACCGGGGGTGGGACTGGCTCGTGCCCTGGGCGCGTGCGCGATTGAAGCAGTCGGATTCGGTTGCGCTTCTCGTCTTTCCCCTGGCCACACTCTTCGTCGCGATACCGGGCGTGCGCCGACCGCGCAGACCCGACCCGCGTGGCCTGGCCACCCTTCCATTCGCAGTCGCCGTCGTCGCCTGGTTCATCAGCGCACCAGACCCGCGCTTTCTCGGCGCGGCGCTCTGGGTGCCCGTCGGGTGGCTCGCGAGCGCAGCCTCCGAGCAAGCCAAGCCCGCCCGCCTTCAACAGGCAGTGCGTTGGGTGGTCGCTGCGGGCTTCGCCATCTACTGCGCCGCGATGGCCGCGAGCCTCGACGCCTGGATCATCGGGCCGAGTCCATCGCTCGAGGTGCGAAGCGCAACAACGAAAGCCGTTCGGACACGAAACGGCCTGGAGTTGAACGTCCCGGTGAAGGGGGACCGCTGTTGGGAGGCTCCGCTTCCATGCACCCCCTATCCGGCGCCGAGACTCGGCTTGCGCAACCCCGACGAACCGTGGAGCGGATACATCCTCGTCGAGACCAACGGGGGCTGATCACGGGACGCCTCGAGCACCGATCCGCGTACGCAGATGGCGGGTCGAATCCCGCATGCCATAGCCGAAACATCCGGGCCAATCGTGGCCAAACGGTGTCTTGTCAGGCTAGTCTCCGCGCCCACCGGGGATGCCCCGAGACCGCCTGTCCATGACCATGACCTCCGATCATCCGTCGAGCCCCGCTGGCCTGCCGCCCACGCAACACCCGGAAGCCCAGCGCGCGGGTCTCCTGCCGGCGTCGGCGGTGCGAGACGCGTCCGAGCGAGACGGTGGGCGCTACCTGATCCTCGACGAAAGCCCGATCGAGGTGTGGCGCCGGCCGATGTCCCACCGGCTCGAGCGACAGCTCGCTGCCGAAGGGCTCGGGCCGTACGGCGAAGGCGATGTCGACGCGACGTCCCCCGTAGCGATCCTTCGCGCCGATCACTTCTTCGATCGCGCCGCAGGCTATCTGCTGTTGCGCGATGCTCCGAGCCTCATGACCATGCCCGGCCCTTCGGGCGGCGTGGTTCCCGTCGCGGCCTACTGCAATGCCGATGAAGTCGATACATGGCGTGCGCTCCTCGAAGCCGGGGAAGTCGACGCCGCGAGTCTTCCCGCAGAAGCCTCGATGCTCGACGCCGCGGCACTGCCCGAGATCTACAACAGCGAACTCCGCAAGATGACGCGCCCCTTCGTGTCCGCCATCAACGAAAACACGATCGACGAGATCGAGCGGCGGACCTTCGACCTCGCCTACAAGGGCGTGACCGACTTCGTCACCAAGTACATCTATCCCACCCCGGCGTATTACGGCACGCGCCTCGCCGCGCACCTCGGGCTGTCGCCCAACGCATTGACGTCGATCAGCCTCGTCCTGGTCGTGATCACCACGTGGCTCTTCGCCACCGGCCAGCACGCTCTTGGGCTTCCCTTCGGCTTCTTGATGTCGTACTTCGACACCCTCGACGGCAAGCTCGCCCGGGTGACCCAGACTTCGACCAAGTGGGGCGATACTTTCGACCACGCCATCGACCTGGTGCATCCACCCTTCTGGTGGTTCGCATGGTGGTGGGGGGTCGGGTTGCAGTCCGCACCGGCCGGCTGGAGCCTGGCGGCGATCCTCACCTTCGTCTTCTACACCCTCGTGCGCCTGCTCGAGTGGCGTTTCAAGAAGCGCTACGCCGTGCGCATCCACACCTGGCAGCCATTCGATTCGCACTTCCGCTCGATCACGACCCGCCGCAACCCGAACCTCACGATCTTGACCCTGTCGCTGCTCTTCGCCGACGCAGCCTTCGGCGTCTACGCCGTGCTCGGCTGGATGATGATCAGCTTCGCGATCCACACCACGCGTTTCATCCAGGCCGAAATCCAGGTTCGGGGAGGCACGCCGCTTCGCTCCTGGTTCGAGAAGATCTAGCCCGGCTTCGCGAAGCGGGGCGCTTCGAGATCGGCAGTGGACAGCGGGCCGAGGGCCATTCGATATGACTGACGCTCGCGACGGCAAGGCTTCGGCGGGCAGCGCCGTGCGGTGGCTCTACGTGTTCGCGTTCGTTTCCGGCATGTCCGCGCTGACCTACGAATTGGCCTGGACGCGAATGCTCGCGCTCACCTTTGGCCGCACCACCCTCGCGGCCAGTGCCGTCGTGGGCGGTTTCATGGGCGGGATGGGGGTCGGTGCCTGGCTGTTCCATCGCCTGCTGCGGTCTGGGCGTTCACCACTGCGGCTATACGCGGGCCTCGAAGCGGGAATCGCCATCAGCACCGCGATCCTCACCGCAGGTTTCGTCTTCCTGCCCGGCTTCTTCGCGACGGTTTCGCATTCGGTACCAGCCGGCCTGGCGATGACGCTCTTCCGCGTCGGCTTCGTGTTCTTCTTGTTGCTGCTACCGGCGGCGCTGATGGGCGCGACCTATCCCGCACTGTGCAGCGTTCTGATCCACTCGAAGGAAGACGTCGAGCAGCATCTCGGGCGTATCTACGGCCTGAACACCATCGGTGCAGCGGTCGGGGCGATGGTGGCGGGGCTGGTCCTGATCGAACTCATGGGCCTGCGCGGCTCGGTGATCGTCGCCAACCTCATGAACCTGGCCGTTGCACTCGGTGCGTGGCTGCTGGCGCGGCACCCGCTGTTCGCTGCGTCCAACGAGGAAGCGGCAACAGCGACTGCCCGCGACGATGAAAGGGCCGTGCCCTCCCAGCTACCCTGGGTTGCGGTGGCGATCGTGCTCTTCGGTTCGGGACTGGCCACGCTCAGTTACGAGATCGTCTGGTTTCGCGCCCTGCGATATCTCTTCGGCAACAGTACCTACGCGCTGACGTTGATGTTGGTGGTGTTCTTGCTCGGGCTCGGCTTTGGAGGCATGTGCTTTCGCGGGGTGGTCCGTCGCGGCGGGGCGGATCGGGTGCTCGGGTGGTCCCAGCTCGCCATCGCGCTACTGGCCCTGTTCGCCATCGGCGGGCTCGGCTTCATCCTGGGCGACCCCGAACTCTCCAAGAGGATCAGCGCCTTTTCCCAGGCGGCGTCCGAGCGCAGTTGGCAGTTGCGTCTGGCCACCGAGTTCGCCGTCGCGCTCCTTCTGCTGCTGCCCGCAACACTCGTGATGGGACTGTCATATCCCCTGGCGACCAGCCTGCTGCTGGGAAATGTCCGCCGTGTCGGTGCACAGGTCGGAGTTGCGTACTTCCTCGCGAACCTCGGCAGCATCGCGGGGGCGGTTCTGGGTGCGGTCTTCTTCCTGCCGCAATTCGGAACAGTGGGTGGAACGCAGGCAATCGCCATGATCAACGTCGCACTCGCGACCTTCGTGATCTCGTCACTTCCCGCGAAACCGCTCGCGCGCTTCGCTCCGCTGGTCGTGGGGGGCGCACTGCTGATCACGGCCAGCCTGGTCCTGCCCGAGCGCCTTGCGTTCAACGACAAACGAGTGCTCAAGGGCGGTGGCGTCAGTCGTCTGATCTTCGAGGAAGAAGGCGATCTCGCGACGGTGCAGGTCCACTCGGATCCCAAGCGACCCGAGCGCCGAGGCTTGAGCGTCGACGGCAGCCAGATCGGTGTGAGTCGAGGCGTGCGCTACGGCATCTACAGCAAGCAATTGCTGCTCGCCCATCTCCCCATGGTGATCGACCCCAGCATCGAGTCGACGCTCAACATCGGCCTCGGTTCGGGCTCGACCCTCGATGCGCTCGCTTCCCATGCGTCGGTTCAGCAACTCGAAGCCGTGGAGATCAGCGCGGCCGTTGCTCGCGGTAGCTTGCTCTTCGAGGAATCGAAGGTGCTGCGCGACCCGCGCGTGCGACTCGAAGTCGAAGACATCTCCCACTACCTGCTGCGATCGAGCCATCGCTACGACTTGATCATCTCGGACGGAAAGCAGGGGGCCGACTTCTCGGGCAACGTCGTGATGCTCTGCCTCGAGTTCTACACGGCAGCCAGCCGGCGTCTTCACGATGACGGGCTGCTGGTCCAGTGGATCCCCCAGGACCTGCCGCACGCGCAGTTCGCTGCGATTCTACGAACGTTCCAGACGGCCTTTCCCCATGTCGAGGTCTTCTACGAGGCGCCGGGAGCCGTGATGCTCGTGGGCTCGCGCACGGCGATCGACGGACGCGAGCACATGGGCGCGTCGCACTTTCGCAAACAGCGCATCCGCAGCGATCTCGATCAGTTCTTGATTCCGAGCCCCGAAGCCATGCTGTCGCGCTGGGTCGCGAGCGGCGAGGATCTCGACGCGGTACTCGAAGAGGGGCCGATCATCACCTGGAACGATTCGACCTTCGACTTCGCGGTCTACAAGGCGACGCCGCGAGTCTGGCGCGAGGCGCGTCCACGTAACCTGGGGTTGCTCGTGGAAGCGACCAAGCACGCGCTTCGGCGCGGGCGGCAGCCCTTCCTCCCGACGGACGCGCCGTTCGCGACTTCGTCTCGTCTGATGCGGAGTGCGCGCCTGGCGGACCTGCGAGGCAACCTGCAAGGGGCGGCGGCCTTCGCCGAATCGGCGTGGAAGGCCAACCCCGACGACCCCCGAGCCGAGCAGGCAGCCAGGGGGCTTCGCCGCCGCCTCGAGCGGGGTTCGTAGGCGCGGCGATCGAAGAGCAGAGGTCCGGCGTTCCGGGCCCATCGCGGCCCGGTCAACTTGCCGTTTCGCGTCGCAGGTGGTCCGCCAGACGCAGGGCCAACGCTGCGACGGGCCGCGCCCGCACGAGAGCAGCGTGAACTGCGCTCAGCTTCGATCGCCCGGCTCGGTGTAGGCCGTCTTGTTGGGCCCGGTATAGATCTGCCTGGGGCGAGCGATCTTGAAACTCGAGTCTTCGTGCAGTTCGGACCAGTTCGCGATCCAACCGGGAAGCCGCGCCATCGCGGAGAGCACCGTGAAGGTGTCGGACGGGAACCCGACGGCATTGAACATGACGGCCGAGTAGAACTCATAGGTGGGGAAGAGTCCCTGCTCCTCGAAGTACGGATCTTCGGACACGCCCTGCTCGATTTCGGTCGCGATCTCGAGGAACTTCGTGTTGATGCCCACCCGACCGATCAACTCCTTGTAGACGGGCTCGAGAATCCGCGCGCGCGGGTCGAACTTTTCGTAGATGCGGTGACCGAAGCCCTGCAGCCGTTCGCCGCCGTCCGAATCCTTCACGCGATCGAGGATCGCCTTGCCGCTGAGCCCCTCCTGGCGGATCCACGCGAGCATCTCGATCACCGCGCGGTTGTCACCGCTGTGCTGGGGCCCCCAGAGCGCGTTGATGCCAGCCGAGATCGCGGCGAAGAGGTTCACCATCGACGAGCCCACCAGCCGCACGCAGCTGGTCGAGCAATTCTGTCCGTGGTCGGCCTGCAGCACCATCAAGAGCTCGATGGCCCGCTCGATCACGGGATCGGGCTGGTAGTCCTCGCAAGGCGTGGCGAACATCATGTGGAGGAAGTTGCCCACGTAGCTGAGTTCGTCGCGCGGGTACATGAACGGCTGCCCGACCGAGTGCTTGTACGCGTACGAAGCGATCGTCGGCATCTTGGCAATGAGGCGGTGCACCGAGATCTCGACCTGCTCCGGGTCGCGCGGGTCGAGGGAATCGGGATAGAAGGTCGAAAGCGCACCCGCGGCCGCCGAGCAGGCCGCCATGGGGTGGGCGTCCTTCGGAAAGGCACCGAAGAACTCCTTCATGTCCTCGTGCAACAGGGAGTGAAAGCGAATCGACTGATCGAACGCGGCGAGCTGGTCCGCAGTCGGCAGTTCCCCATGAACCAGCAAGTAGGCCACTTCGATGAAGCTGCTCTTCTCGGCCAGCTCTTCGATGGGATAGCCGCGATAGTGCAGCAGGCCCTCGGAGCCTTCGACGAGGGTCACGCCGCTCTCGCACGAGCCGGTGTTCCAGTAACCGGGGTCGAGTGTGATCGCGCCCGTCTGCGCGCGCAGCTTGGTGACGTCGATGCCCCGCTCACCATCCACACCTGTGACGACGGGCAGTTCCACCGTCTGGTCGCCAAGGGTCAAGGTTGCAACTTCGCTCATTTCGGGTGTCTCCGTGAAATCGTGCGCGCGGCACGGGGCCGCAGATCGGGGGCGTGCCCATTCTGCAACGGAACACGCCCACAGACAATGCGTCGGGGGGCTGTCAGCCGATTCTCGACACACACGCGACGGGTTTCGTCAGGGCGTGTACCAGATGGGTGACGTATAGGCGCGGTCGCGCGACAGCACGGCCCGTGTCAGCTCTCGCTCTGCTCGCGCCCGCGCGACTGCACGCCGTCACGACGCGCGGCGATCTCGCTGCTCTGGACCTGCTTCGACGACTCGATCCCGGCCTGCCGCTCGTAGACGAGCGCTTCGGGCAGCGGCATCGCCATGCCCTCATCGATCAACTTCTTGTAGCCGGTCATCACGTGCGGCACGCACGACGCCATGTCGGCCGCCAACGCCTGGGCGGCCGGCACGAGTTCTTCGTGCTTCACGACCCGATTCACCAGCCCCCACTCGTAGGCGAGGTCGGCCGTCACCGTATTGCCCGAGAGACTGATCTCCTTGGCACGCGCCATACCGATCAAGCGCGGAAGCTTCTGGCTCAAGCCCCACCCCGGCAGGATGCCGACCCGCGCATGGGTGTCCGCGAACTTCGCCTTCTCACTCGCCAGGATCAGATCACACGCCAGCGCGAGTTCGAACCCACCCGTCACCGCATGCCCGTTCACCGCCGCGATGATCGGCCCTTCGAAGTTCGCCATGCCATCGGCCATCTCATCCTGACCCACCGCCGCCAACTCATGCCCGGTCGTTTCGTCACCTCCAGACGAAAGCTCGGCCAGATCCATCCCCGCACAGAACGCACGCCCTGCCCCGGTCAACACCACCGCCCGAATCTCGGGGTCCGCCTGCAACGCCGCGAACGCCTCCCCGATCCCCAACCGCAACACCGAAGAAAGCGCATTCATCTGCTCAGGCCGGTTCAACGTAACCGTCGCCACCGCCCCATCCCGCTCCTCCAAAATCACCGACTCACTCACAGCACTCCCTCCTCAATCCCACCAACCACGCACCACACTCCCCCGCCCCGGAAAGGTGGCTTCCTTTCATCGCGTCGGCAAAAGCGTGCGCGCGGGGGGGGTGGGGTGGAGGCGAAGGTAAGCGCAGCGAAGGGAGCCATGAGCCGGAACCCCCCCCCCCCCCCCGCCACCCCCCGCCCCCCCCACG
>JASMLK010000091.1 GCA_030748735.1 Myxococcota bacterium
TGTGGGGGGGGGGGGTTTGCGGGGGGTTCCGGGCTGGGGCGCGGGGTGGGGGGCGGGGGGGGGGGCGGGGTAGGGGCGGGGTGGGGGGGGATTTCCCCCCCCCCCCCCCCCCCGGCCCCAGAACGCTCCTTGCTGTGCGGGAGGGGCGAGTGTCGCCCTGTGTTGGGTGGGGGTGAGCCGCTGTTGGGCTGACGCGGAGGGCTAGGCGGGGGCGCGCTGGATCAGGACCAGCTTGTTGAGGTTGGGGGTTGGGCCTTCGGCGTCGGCCCAGTCGATTCGGTGGCCTACGAGTTGGAGGAGGCGGGGGCCGGCTTCGGTCTGGGTGAAGCCTTTGGCCCGGAGGAGACCTTCGCGGCTCTGGAGTTCGGTTTCGATTTCGGCTTCGGTGGAGCCCGGCGGCACTTCCCAGATTTCGGTCGTGAAGTGTTCGTGAGTGTGAGGGCGAACCTTCGGGGCGGCCGCGCTGCGGTCGACGGCACCAACATCGGGCGGAAAGAGGAGTTCCGGTTCGACGCGGCCCTGTTCGCAGCGGACGAGCGGGGCTTCGGGTTCGATTTCACGTAGCCGGGCTTCGACGGTTTCGAGCTGGTCGGCGGGAACGAGGTCGATCTTGTTCAGCACGAGCAGGTCGGCGGACGAGACCTGGTCGACGAAGGTGCCGGTGAGGTCGCGGCCCTCGAGGACCTGGTCGGCGTTGACCACGACGATGGCGGTGTCGTCGCCGATCCAGCGCGAAACCGGCTCGCGCCAGAAGTTGAGCTGGGTGTCGAAGGGGAGCGCCACGCCGGAGGTTTCGATCACGATGCGGTCGGGGTCGACTTCGCGGTAGAGGGCTTCGAGGGTTTCGATCAGGTCGTCCGACAGCTCGCAGCAAACGCAGCCCCCCTCGATCTCGACGAAGGCTTCGCCCCCGGCGCCGAGCAGCGCGCGATCGACGCCGAGGGCGCCGATCTCGTTCGACACGATGGCGACGCGAATCCCCTCCTGCTGTGCGCAGGCGAGCAGGTGCTGCACCAGGCTCGTCTTGCCCGAGCCGAGAAAACCGGAAACCACGAGCGCCGGAATCCGCCGGCCGGCGGCTTCGGGCTCGGGGGTCGCGTCGGTCGTCTTGTCGGGGGCGTCACTCATGGGCCCCATTCCATAGAAGATCCGGAGCCACCTCGCCGATGTTTTCGGCCCCCCTCGACCGGCTCGCTATGGTTGGCCGTCGCGAATCGCCACGCCGGGTCTCCGCAACGCACCCTCGCCGCCGTCGGGCCCGGCCAACCAGCAAGGAACTACAGATGGCCGATCGGGATTGGGATCTCTTCGTCATTGGCGCGGGCTCGGGGGGAGTGCGCTGTGCGCGCTTTTCTGCCCAGTTCGGCGCCCGGGTCGCCATCGCTGAAGAACGAGACCTCGGTGGCACCTGCGTGAATGTGGGCTGCATCCCGAAGAAGCTCCTCGTCTACGCGTCGCACTTTCCCGAAGACGCCCACGACGCTGCGGCGGGTTATGGCTGGACGGTCGGCGAATCGAGTTTCGATTGGTCGACGCTGATCGAAAACAAGAACAGCGAGATCTCACGGCTCAACGGCATCTACGACGGCCTGCTCTCCGCGGCTGGCGTGACCCTGGTCGACGGACGCGCACGCATCATCGACCCCCACACCGTCGAGGTCGCGGGCAGGCGCCACACCGCGGACACCATCCTCGTTGCCACCGGAAGTTGGCCCAACGTTCCCGACGTGCCGGGTGTCGAGCACGCCATTACGTCGAACGAGGTCTTCCATCTCGAACAGCAGCCGAAGCGCGTGCTGATCGTGGGCGGCGGCTACATCGCGGTCGAGTTCGCGGGGATCTTTCACGGTCTCGGCACGCAGGTAACACAGGTGTACCGCGGCCCGCTGTTCTTGCGCGGCTTCGACGACGACGTGCGCGCCCACCTCGCCGGCGAAATGCGCAAGAAGGACATCGACCTTCGCTTCGACACGAACGTGAACTCGATCGAGAAGACGAGCAGCGGCCTGAAGGTCTCGCTGACCGATGGCAGTGAAGTCGAAGTCGACCAGGTTCTCTACGCCACGGGACGCAACCCGCTCACGAAGGACCTGGGCCTCGAAGACGCCGGGGTCGAACTCAACCGAAAGGGCGCGATCGAGGTCGACGAGTACTCTCGCTCGAACGTGCCGAGCATCTATGCGATCGGCGACGTCACCGATCGCATCAACCTCACCCCGGTGGCGATCCACGAAGGCGTGTGCCTTTCGAATACGCTCTACAACGAGACGCCGATGAAGCCCGTCCATCGCGACGTGCCGGCCGCCGTCTTCAGCCAACCACCGATCGGCACCTGTGGGCTGACCGAACAGCAGGCGCGCGAGGACTACGCTGAAATCGACGTCTACGAATCGCGCTTCCGCGCGCTGAAGCACACGCTCACCAAGGGTGAAGAGCAGACGTACATGAAACTCATCGTCGACCGCACGAGCGACCGTGTCGTGGGCCTCCACCTGGTGGGCCCCGAGGCGGGTGAGATCGTCCAGGGCTTCGCGGTCGCGATCAAGTGCGGTGCTACGAAGGCGCAGTTCGATGCCACGATCGGCGTCCACCCGACCAGCGCGGAAGAGTTCGTCACCATGCGCACGCCGCGCTAGGCGGGCTGGACGGAGGCGGCATGCATCGTCAATCGCTACTCAGCCTGCTTCGCGACTATCGAAGTCATCATCCCGGCGAAGGCCCGTGCGTCGATCGCATCGTCAGCCTCGTCGAAGGCCACAGCGACTGCTTCGAGCGCACCTGCCTGCCGGGGCACATCACGGCGTCGAGTTGGATCGTCGACGAAGACGGAAAGCGCGCCCTCCTCACCCATCACCGCAAGCTCGAACTCTGGCTGCAACTGGGCGGACACGCCGACGGCGACACGGACATCTGCCGGGTCGCGCTGCGCGAAGCCCGGGAGGAATCGGGCATGGCGCATTTCGAAGTGCTGGCCGACGGCTTCCCGATCGACATCGACGTCCACGACATCCCCGCACGCCCCGGCGAACCCGCGCACCAACATCACGACTTCCGCTTCCTGCTACGCGCAAGGCCGGGACAACCACTCGTGATCAGCGAAGAGTCGAAAGACCTGCGCTGGTTCGCACGCGACGAACTGGCTCCGCTGCTCGGCGACGAGAGCATCGGACGCATGGTGCGCAAGGCCGACGTGCTGCTCGGCAAGGCAGCAAGCGCGCAGCGCTGAAGCAACCGCGCGACTTGCCGTGTGTAGTGGCCTTCCGTCGAAGGGGCCCGCAGCCCCCAACATGCACGGGATGCGCAACCGTCTTCCGCTCGCAGGTCGGAGCCCAAATGAAACCAGGGCAGCGGAATCGGCGCTTTCCGAACCGCGGCACGGCCCTTGCATTTCATGGGGGTGCCCCTCCCGGGTGCACAGGCCTTCCCCATGACACGCCACGATCACAAGGACACGCAGCGCAAGAGCAGAAGAGGCTGGTTGCCCTTCCTGACGCTCGCCCTCGCCTGCGCGTTCGGGCAGGCCGCCCACGCCAATCCCCATGAGCTTCCGAAGACGTTCACGACCATCCCCTCGTCCGTGTCGGATGTGGCGGGTGAAACCGACGGCGAAGACGTCACGCTGCGCACCAACGCGCTGAGCAAGCTTCAGACGCAAGCTCCTCTCTTCAAGCGCTACCAGAAGCTCAAGGTGCTGAGCTATTCGCGCGAGGTCGAACTCGGCCACGACGAATTCGTCGTGAAGTTCCAGAGCCCGGGCAAACGGCGCTCGTTCATGATGGTCGAGCTGAGTTTTTAGCGCGGTC
This sequence comes from Myxococcota bacterium, assembly GCA_030748735.1. Lineage (GTDB taxonomy): Bacteria > Myxococcota_A > UBA9160 > UBA9160 > UBA4427 > DUBZ01. The sequence continues at coordinate 3,804 of JASMLK010000091.1, forward strand.
GGACGGAGCCGTTCTTCTACCCGGCCGGCCCCACCACCAGCACGAGCCCGGATGGATTCTCGAGCAGGCGCGCCGCTCAGCCGGACGCGCGCAAGCGCACCGGGATCGCGCTGAAGCGCGGCATGGCGATCAGCGGGTCGAGCGAATCGGCACTCGAGATCAAGCGCGCGGTCGAGCTTCCGACTTTTCTGGTGTCGCCGGTGACATCGCCGCTCGCGCTCGGACGGCCGAAGCCATGCGCCATCGACACCACGCCGGGACGCACGTCGGCATCGGCTTCGACGACGGCGTCGATGCAACCGTCGGCCGATTCGATCTCGATCAAGTCGCCGTCGCGAACACCCAGTGCCGCGAGTTCGTCGGGATGCAGATACGCTGCATTGTGCCGCCCGGCTTCTGCACTCTTCGGGAAGTCCCGTCCGACCGAATTGGCCACGTGTTTGAGCCGACGCACTGCGAGCAGATGGGTGAATTCATCGCCGGCGCCCTCGCCTTCTCGCGCCACGTCCCCCAACTCTGCGATCGCTTGCTCCGAGGCAACGCGAAGCCTGCCCTCGACACCGGGGATCGGTGGGCCGACCACGGGGGCCACTTCTTCAAAGACGTGCCCGCCTTCGTATTCGGCGATCTTGCGCAGCGAGATCTTGGTCGCCGGGTAGATCTTCTCGAGCACGCTGAGTGTGTCTTCGTCTTCGCTTTCGACGACACCCCCCGCGAGTTCGATCGGGCTTCCCATGCGCCGCGCGAGCCCGACGAAGACCTGCCAGTCCTCGACGAGGTCGCCCTCGGGTTCGATCACGGGCTCGGTAAACTGGGCGAAGGGTTCCTCCCAGAGCATGTCCTGATAACTCGAAAGGTCGGTGCGTTCGAGGCTGTGCCTGGGCGCGATCACGTAGTCGGCGAGCTGTGTGGTTTCGCTCGGCACGACATCGACGCAGACCAGAAGATCGAGCGCCGACAGCGCCTCGATCGTACGCGCCTGATCCGGCCAACACGCCACCGGGTTCGCACCGACGACGACGAGCGCGCGCACCTGCCCCTCTCCCGGGGTGAGGATCTCGTCGGGCAGCACCGCGGTGGGCATCTCGTTGAAGACCTGTCGCACTCCGCGAATGCGCGAGCGTTCGGCATTGGCCGCGTCGTTGAGTTCCGGCGGAAGCAGTTCTTTCGGGATCACCTGGGCGGGGCGCGGAAGGTCGGGCGTGAGCACACTCGGGACGCCCACCTTTTCGCCTTCGCGGCTCCAGCGACCACAGATGCTGTTGAGTGCCAACAGGAGCTGTTCGCTCAAGTGGGGATGCGGTGCCATGTCGGGGCCAGTGCCAGAACCTGCAACGCCGCGCGGCCCCTCCGCAAACATGCGTGTCGCGCGAACGAGCAGGTCGCTTTCGATCCCCGCGCGCGCCGCGACGACTTCGGGAGTGAAGGGCTCGACGGCTTCGCGAAGCGCGTCGAGGCCGTCGACATGCTCCTCACAGAACGCCGCGTCGTGGAGTTCTTCGCTGAGGATCAGGCGAATCATTCCCGCGATCAGCGCCGCGTCTTGCCCCGGCTTTACAGGCAGGTGCAGATCCGCCATGCGCGCAGTTTCCGTGCGTCGCGGATCGACGACGATGACCTCGAGGCCGCGATCCTTCGCCTCGCGAAGCGCCGTCGGACGAAAGCCCGGCGGTCCACCCATCTGATGCAGGGCCGAAACGAAGGGGTTGCTGCCCACCAGCATGATGACGTCTGCACTGGCAAACGAATGCGGCCCCCCACCCCAGGTGCCAGAATTCATCACGGCGATGATCTTCGAAGCCTGGTCGATCGTCATCGTCGAATAGCGACTGCGCGACCCCAGCCCCGCGTGCCACGCCCGACTCACGGGAACAGCCGGCGCGCTGAAGTAGGCTGCGGTACCGCAGAAGCTCGCAATCGCGTGCGGCCCGTGGGCATCGCGGATCGCGCTGAGTCTCGCCGCAACTTCGTCGAGGGCCGCTGCGCTACCGATCGCCTCGAAGCCGCCTTCTCCCCGCCGAAGGCTCGTTCGCAAACGCTCCGGGTGATTCCACTGCGCGGCGATGTTGCGGCCCTTCACGCAGGTATAGCCGCGACTCATCGCGTGCTCGCGATCGCCGCTCACAGCGACGATACGGTTGTCTTCGACATCGATCGAAAGCCCGCACGAGGCGGCACAAAGGCGGCAGAAGGTTCGTCGGGTCTTCGTTTCAGGGGACATGGCCTTCCTACTTCTCCGACGCAGGGCGCACCGTCACCCCGCGCCCGATGGTTTCGACGATCTCGACCTCCGACACGTCGGCGAGGGCGGCCTGCTTGGGATCGCGCCCGAGCACGACGAGATCGGCGGGCGGAGGCTGCGGCCCGGCACTCGCACAAGCCAACGTAGCGGCGACCAGCCCCAGCAGGGCGATCCGAGAATCAAGACGATGTCGAGACACGAACACACTCCTCCAACTCGTCGGTTTCCGTGCGAGGCCAACCGCAACTCGAGACCGACGAGGGCGGGGAGCATAGTCGACGATGAACCCGAGGTATCTGGTAGGTTGTCACGCCCCTGTAAGGGCGATCTGCCGCGACGCAGTGCCCCTGAACCGGCAGGAATCAACTCCGGCGAGGTCATCGAATATGAGAGCCATCGGCATCATACTTGCGATCGTCATCATCATGGGCGCCGGAATCGCCTGGTGGGTGACCACGTCCCTCGATCGGACGCTCGCCGAGACCATCGAGCAAGTCGGGAGCGAACTCCTCGACACGAGGCTCGGCGTGGCCGGTGTCGAGACGGATCTGCGTGCAGGGCGCGCCAGCATCTTCGGGCTCGAGGTCGCGAACCCAGAGGGCGATGGCCTCGACTTCTCTTCGCAGCCCGCTTTCGAGCTGGGCGAGATCACGGTTGCGATCGACATCGCCAGCCTGGGCGACGGGCCGATCCCGATCACCCTCGTGCGCGTGCTCGCACCGAAGCTCAATGGCGAAGTCACTTCGAGCGGGATCAACTTCAACGAACTGCGCGACCGGCTCAATGCCAACGGTGCCAACGCGGGCGCAGAGACAGGAACCGAAGGGGTCGACTCGGGCGAGCCGACGCGCTTACGCATCGACGTCTTCGAATTCGCAGAAGGCTCGATCCAGGCCAACACCGAAGCCGTTGGCGGAGACATCCGCGAGTTGAAGCTCCCCGCGGTCAAGCTGAAGAACCTCTCGGGCACACCCGGTGAGATCGGTCAGCAGGTGCTCGACGTCTACCTCGACAAGGCGACCAGAGCAGTCGGCGTTGGGCAACTCGAAGCCGAAGCAAGAAAGCAGGTGAAAAAGCAGGTCAAGAGGGCGAAGAAGAAGGCCAAGAAGAAGCTCGGCAAAGCCGCGAGTTCTCTGCTCGGCGGTGACGAATAGACCCGTTGCATCACGCGGGGCGCAGACGCCCGATCGCTACTTCCCCGGCACCTCGAGGGCCGAGCGAAGCGGCCCATCGAAATCCGCAGCGTGGGGGAGCGCAAGCGGCGTAATCGAAACGTGTCCGTCACGCAGAACGCGGTGATCGTTCGGCCCTTCGGTCGCGCGGCGCTCGATGAGCCCCTGATAGTCGTAGGCGAAGCGGCCATTCGGCTGGCGCGAGAACAACGCGTCGTAGCCGACCCGCGCGAGCTCGGTAATCACACGCGGGGTATCGCGATCGACGTTTTCGGGGAGGTTCACGTTCAACAGGTCGACCCCGTCGGGCAGACCGTGCTCGAGGACGGCGCCCACGATCTCCGCCGCAACCTCACTCGCTCGCTGCCACAGCACAGCAGCGTCTTCGGAATGCGCGTGGGACACGAAGCGCCCGTGCCCGCCCTGCACGCCGATCGAAATCGCAACCGCGGGAAGCCCCGCGATCACGCCTTCGGCCGCGGCCCCAACCGTGCCGCTGCTCGACAGAAACGCCAGTCCGTGGTTCAGGCCGACGTTGATCCCCGACACCACGAGGTCGGGCTTCGCTTCGAAGACGGGATGGATGCCCAGGTTCGCGCAGTCGGCGGGCGTCCCACTCGTCGTCACGATGCGCGGGTCGTCGGGCTCGCCCTTGCGCTCGGCGACTTCGATCTCCGAAAAGCGCGACACCGCCTTCGAGATCCAGCTGCGTTCGCGATCGGGAACGATGGTGTTGACGGCACGGACGCGATCGAGTGCGTCGAGTGCACGAATCAACGGGATCAGGGCCGGCGATTCCACGCCGTCGTCGTTGGTGACGAGCAGGGTCGACATGGCGGCGAGGTTAGCAGCGCGACACCGCGCGAAGACCGGGAACTGCACGCGTCGCGTACGAGAAGCCGCTTCGAACGCTGCCCCGCACGCGACACCAAAGCTATGCTCGCGCCCATGATTGATCTCGTTGCCGATCTGCTCGCGTACATCGACCGGTCTCCTTCGCCCTATCACGCGGTGGCCGAAACCGAACGCCGCCTTCGCGGCGCGGGTTTCGGGCAACTCGAAGAGCGCTCGGTCTGGGACCTCACGCCGGGAAGCAAGTCGTTCGTCGTGCGCGGCGATGGCAGCCTGATCGCCTTCCAGGTGGGTTCTTCGATGCCGGCCAAGGGCGGCTTTCGTCTCGTCGGCGCGCATACCGACTCGCCCAACCTGCGACTGAAGCCCCTGCCCGACGTCGGCGCACACGGCTACAACCAGATCGCCGTCGAACCCTATGGCGGCGTGCTGCTCCACACCTGGCTCGATCGCGACCTGTCGCTTGCCGGTCGCGTCACGATCCCCGGCCCCGACGGCCCGCAGGTCGTGCTGCTCGATTTCGCACGCCCGCTACTCCGCGTGCCGAACCTCGCCATCCATCTCAACCGCGAGATTCGCGAACAGGGCCTGAAGCTGAACGCGCAGAACCATCTCGTGCCGGTCGCCGGTCTCGAAGGCGGCCCGAAGCTTCGCGAGTTGATCGCCACCGAGTTGCGCGCGCAGGAAATCGCCGACACTGCCCCCGAAACCATCCTCGGCATCGACTTGATGGCCTACGACACCCAGCCCGCGAGCGTGTCGGGTGCCCGCGGCGAGTTCATTCATTCGGCGCGTCTCGACAACCTGGCTTCGTGTCACGCCGCAGTGTCGGCCCTGATCGCCTGCGAAGACGGAGACCTCCCTCCCCACACGCGCGGCATCGTGCTCTACGACCACGAAGAAGTCGGCAGCCGTAGCGCGACGGGTGCGGCGGGCCCGTTTCTCGCCGAAACCCTCGAGCGCGTCGTCGCGGGGGTGAAGGGCGGCGAACCCCAGGGTCTCGCTCGCGCGATGGCGAATTCGCTCCTGATCTCGGCCGACATGGCGCATGCCGTTCATCCCAACTACTCGGACAAGCACGAAAAGGGGCATCGGCCCGTCATCGGCAAGGGCCCGGTCATCAAGATCAACAACAACCAGGCCTACGCGACCGACGCGGTGACGAGTGGTGTGTTCGTTTCGCTCTGCGAGGAAGAAGGCGTCGAGCCGCAGTACTTCGTGAGCCGCAGCGACCTCGCCTGCGGGTCGACGATCGGCCCCATCACGGCGTCGAAGTTGGGGATCCGAACGGTCGATGTCGGCAACCCGATGCTCTCGATGCACTCGTGCCGCGAAATGGCGGGCACCGCCGATGTCCAGCCGATGGTCGACGTGCTGACCGCGTTCTTTTCCTAGCCGCTGGTCAGCGCCGGCGCGCCTCTTCGCGCATCCGCTTCTTCGTCGCCGCCCACGAACAGATGGGACAGGTCGCGAGATCGTGGCCGCGTGCGGGGCAGAACTCGCGTCCGAAGAAGATCATCTGCAGGTGAACGCGGCCCCAGGTGTCTTCGGGAAACACGGCCTTGAGGTCGCGCTCGGTCTTCTCCACCGAATGTCCATTCGAAAGGCCCCAGCGCGCCGCGAGGCGGTGGATGTGGGTGTCGATGGGAAAGGCCGGAAATCCAAAGGCCTGGCTCATCACCACGCTCGCCGTCTTGTGCCCTACCCCGGGTAGTGCTTCGAGGTCTTCGAAGTTGTCCGGGACACCGCCCTCGTGTTGCTCGACGAGCATCTTCGACAAGGTCGCGATCGCCTTGCTCTTCTGCGGCGAGAGCCCGCACGGTCGAATGATCGAGCGGATCTTCTCGACCGGTTGCTTCGACATGTCTTCGGATGTCGCGGCGAGGGCAAACAACTCGGGCGTCACCTGGTTGACCCGCACGTCGGTGCACTGCGCTGAAAGCAGAACCGCGACCAACAACGTGTAGGGATCGCGGTGATCGAGGGGGATCGGCGTTTCGGGGTAGCGCTCGTCGAGGATCTTGCGGACCCGCTCTGCTTTTTCCGCCCTTCGCATCGTCTACCCGTCGCCTCGACGTTCTTCGGTGTCATTCCGTGCCATTTCTTCGCGGCGCACGACTGCCGCGCGGTGGGCCACGATAGCCGAGCCATCCCGACGCCCGACGGTGCGATGGGGCCGTGTGCACACTCATGCGGCGGACCGGACACACAACTACCCTCCCGCGTGTCGCGGGCCCGCCGGGACACGCGCAGGCAGGCGGCGAGGCGCACGCGCTTGGGACGCATTTCGCGCTCGCGGGGTCGGTGGCGTCAGCGGGCCACCCCGGCTCCCGCCGGGGCACCCCACAAAAAACACCAAGACCGCCGATTTTCCAGAAGAAAACGGACACAAACGCAACGCCAGAACCACTCTTCCTCCAAGCGTTCGACGTGCGCCCGCGCGCCATGCGAACCCTCGCCCCACGATGCGCAAGCCCAGGAGTGCCCCGGTGCCGACGAGCGACGAAAAAATCGATGCGACAACCGATTGGGTGCCGCCTCTCGAAGTCGAGAGCCCGGTCGAAGGCGAATCGCTCGTGACTTTCCTTGGTGCTGCCGGTGGAGATGAATTCTGGAGTGCAACCCCCACGGATCGCGAGAACCTGGACGAACTCGCGTCTCTGCTCGATAGCCTCGACCAGACGCCATGGACGTCCGCGGAGACGGTGCTGCATGTGTTGCGCTAACGCAGAACCGGCCTGGCCGGGAAGCACGCGAGTGCGAAAACGTGTTCTGTTGCGCTGCGGCGAACTACACTCGGTCGTTCTGGTCCCACGGACGGATCCCGTGATCAATGGCCACCTCGAAAGCCTCATGGAAGGATGGGCATGAGCTGCACCTGTCGAAACCCGCGCCTCACACTGACACCAGGCGCGACCCGCAACTGGATCGCCGCTCTGGCTGCGATCACCGTGGCCGGCCTGGCGCTCGCGAGCCCGAAGCTCGCCGTCGCCTCGGTCGAATCGGAACTGGCCTATCACCGGGGCGTGGCTGCCTACGGCGAGGGCGACCTCGACACGGCCCGCGCGCACTTCCAGACCGTGTTGGCCGCCGACCCGGGCGACGCCTCGGCACTCCAATACATGGGGCTGATTGCTGCCAAGGAGGGCGATCCCGACCGGGCGATCGAGCACTTCCGCAGTGCGGTGAACGCGAACCCCGAAGATCCCGACATCCGCTTCACCCTCGGCGTGTCGCTGCTACATCAAGAGCGCGCCGCCGAAGCCGCCGAAGAATTCGACCGGGTGCTCGCCGTCGACCCCGACAACGCACAAGCAGAATTCTACGCCGGCGTTTCCGACTACCGGCAGCAGCGCTTCCCCGAAACCGTGCAACACATGCAGGCCGCCCTCACGCTCGATCCGTCACTCCGCTTACAGAGTCGCTACTACATCGGCCTTGCCGAAGTCTTCATGGGAAACCTCGAAGCATCGACGGCGGCGCTCAGCGAAGCGGCCTCGATGTCACCGTCCGACCCCCTCGCCATTGCGGCCGCTTCGATCAGCAAACGCATCCAGCCGGAATCGCGCTGGTGGGGCCTCGACCTGAGGACGGGGATCGAGTTCGACAGCAATCCCACCTTCGTTGGCAGCAACGTGGCCATCTTGACGGACGAAGGAAGAGTCGAACTCGAACGCAAGGAAGACGTGCTCGGCGTCTTCTCGATCGACACGTACTACGACCTGCTCGACATGGAACACGTGAACCTGCGCGCGGGCTACAGCGCCTTCCTGAGCCTGCACGACGCCGCCGACGAAGTCGACCAGTTCACGCACCTCGGCTGGGCGGACCTCGGCTTCCACTACGCCGACTGGCGGGTCGGTACCCGCTTCGACATTTCGACCACGGACCTCGACCTCGACGAGGACTACCTCGAGATGCGTCGTCTTTCGCCGTCGGTCACGTACGCCAATGCAGACTGGGGCGTGACGCAATTCCTCTACCAGTACCACGAACTCGAATACCGCTTCGACACGACGGACGCCGAGGAATTCGATGCCGACGGCAAGCTCCACGACGTGAGCTTGAGCCAGTTCATCTATCTCCCGGCCCCGTTCACCTACGCGCGCGCCGGCGTTGGCTTCCAGCGCGCACGCACCGACGGCACCGAATTCGAATACGACGGGGTCGTGGTTTCACTCGGCGCCGGCGTTGAACTGCCGTTCGACGCACATGGTGGCGTACTCGTCCAGTACTTCCACCGCGACTACGAAAACGAAAGCAAGGGACCCGACGGCGGCGACCCGCGCGGCGTACGAGACGATGACATCGCGCGCTTGAAGCTCGACCTCACCGTCCCGGTTGCGCAGTACTGGGAGGTGGCACTGCGCGGCGCCTTCACCTTCAACGATTCCAACATCGGAGACTACGACTTCAACCGACACGTCGTGGGCACCTACGTGACCTTCACCTACTGAGTTCATGCAGCCCGCAGCGCATCGGTCGTCACGTCAACACTGGAGCCACAATATGAATCCCCCCAATCACCTTCTAAAGTTTTTCTTCTACACGCTGATCGCAGGTGCGAGCCTCGCGATGGCGGCAACCGCCGGCGCTTCGACCGTGCTCACCGCGACCCACGGCAACGTGTCGGTCAACGGCGAGACCGCAACGCAGAGCGACGCCGTTGGCACGGGCGACACGGTCGAAGTCGAAGGCGGCGCGATCGCATCGGTACTCGTCGGCGACACGGCGCTGGTTCGCATGTGTCACGGAGCCGCGCTCGGCTTCGGCAACGACAGTGGCGACGGCCCGAGCGCCCTCAATCTGCGCGGCGGGCAGGTAAAGGTGAGCGCCGGCAAGCGCCCGGCTGGGGACCCCCTCGAAATCCACACCCCCGCGGCCATCGCGACCTTGATGGGCACCGAAGTCCACCTCTCGGTCGACCGCGATTCGGGCGCGACGACGATCACCTCCCTCGAGCATCAGATCCGCATCGCGGGTTCGAGCAAGCAGCCCCAGGCGCCGATCGTGATCTCACCCGGTGAGAAGATCACCGTGTCGAAGGACGGCGTCGTGGGTGAAGTCGAAACTGCCAGCGCGCCCGATCTCGCTTTTTCGAGCGACTGTCTCGACGACGCGCGTTTCCGCATCGCCGCCGTGAAGGCGGCCGTACGCCAGTACGCCGACAAGTCCGTCGAGCAGATCGCCAAGATGGACACCGAAGTCGACGTGCCCATGGTCGCGTCGGGTCCGCCGATCATCCCGACCGGCACACTTGGTGCGCCGCTCACCATTCCGCCGTGCATTTCCGGTGTCGTGTGCGCGGGCGGCGCGGCGATGACCAACTTCCCGGTGGAGCCGAAGATCCCTGACACCATTCCGAGCGGGCCCAGCGGCCCCTGACGCCTACCCTCCGCTCTCCTGCATGAGCGAGGGGAGGTAGTCCTCGGGCGCCTGCAGGCCGTGTAGTTGCAACAGCGTCGCGGCGATGTTGCCGAGGTTCGCCTCGGGCATGCCGGGCTTTAGCGCGACGGCGTGGCCCGGTGCGTCGATCGAGAACGGCACCGCGTTGAGCGTGTGACTCGTCTTCGGCACGGGTCGGCCGCTGCTGTCTCGCTTCGGCTCGCCGGTCTTCTTGTCGAGTTCGAACATGCAGTCGGCGTTGCCGTGGTCGGCCGTGATCACGAGCGCCCCCTTCATCTGTTCGACGGTCTGCGCGAGCCGCCCCACCTGTTCGTCGACCGTTTCGACCGCGGCAATCGACGCCGCGAGGTCGCCCGTGTGGCCCACCATGTCTCCGTTCGCGTAGTTGAGCCGCACGTGCTCGTAGCGACCGGTCGCGAGTTCGCTGAGGATGCTGTCGGTGATTTCGACGGCCTTCATGGCCGGGCGTTCGTTGAAGGGCACGTCGTCGCTCGGAATCTCGATGTACTTCTCGCGCGTCGCATCGAACTGTCCGCTGCGATTGCCGTTCCAGAAGTAGGTCACGTGACCGAACTTCTGCGTTTCGCTGATGGCGAGCAGCGGCACGTCGTTATGCACGAGGTACTCGCCCAGTGTGCGTTCGATCGCGGGTGGGTCGACGAGGAACTTCTTCGGGATCATGAGGTCCCCGTCGTACTGCATCATGCCGGCGTAGAGCACGTCGGGCACGACGCCGCGATCGAAGTGCTCGAAGTCGTCGTCTTCGAAGGCCTGGCTGATCTCGAGGCCGCGGTCGCCGCGAAAGTTGAAGAACACGACCGCTGCGCCGTCGCGAATCGGTCCGACCGGCTGGCCGTTTTCGTCTTCGATCACGAATTCGGGGAGGTACTGATCGCCGATCCCCTTCTCTTCGTCACGCAGGGTCTGCACGGCGGCACGGGTCGACGTGAAGCGCCTTCCCTCGCCCTGCACGTGGGTCCGCCAACCGCGGGCGACCATGTCCCAGTCGGCGCCATAGCGGTCCATCGTGACGAACATCCGGCCGCCGCCCGAAGCGATGCAGTACTCGCGAGCGGCGCGATCGGAGAGCTCTGCGAGTTCGGCTTCGAGGGCGTCGACGTATTCGAGCGCGCTGGTTTCGGGGACGTCGCGGCCGTCGAGGAGCGCGTGGATGCGAACCTTTTCGACGCCCTCTTCATTGCAGCGCCGCAGCATCGCGAAGAGGTGGTCGATGTGGCTGTGCACGTTGCCGTCGGAAAGCAGGCCGATGAAGTGGAGTGGCTCACCGGTTTCGCGCACGCGCGCCGTCGCCTCCTGCCAGACCGGCCCCGCGAACATGCTGCCCGATTCGATCGCGTTACCGACGAGCTTGGCCCCCTGGTCGAAGATGCGACCGGCCCCGATCGCGTTGTGGCCGACTTCGCTGTTCCCCATGTCGTCGTCGCCCGGCATGCCGACGCCCGTGCCATGCGCCACGAGTTCGCGGGTGGGTGACTGCGTGAAGATGCGATCGAGGTTGGGAGTACGCGCCAGCCAGACGGCGTCGGAATCGTCACGGCGGCCGATCCCCACGCCATCCATGACGCAGATCACGACCGGGCCTTCGACGCCGGGAAAGTTCGGATGGGGCTTCAGCGCAAAAGTCATGGTCTGCTCATCGGTTGATTGCGGGCTGGAACGGAGGGGTCGGAGTTTCGCAGTACGCTTGCGTATCGACAAGCGAATCAGGCCGATCGCTGCCGCGGAGCGGGGGCTGGGCGCGCGCTCAGTAGATCCCGGAAAAGACGAAGTTCGCCCAGGTGAGGGGCTTGGTGAGACCGAGGCGCCGTTCGCGCTCGATGCGCGCGAATTGCGCCTCGCGCAGTGCGCGCGGACCCACGAAGAGTTCGTCGCCGCCAGCCGGTTCTGCGGCAAGGGCGCGGCCGGGGTATTGCGGTCGGCGAACGACGGAAGCGTTCGTACCTCTCGCCCCGCCGCGGCCGCCACCTGTCCGCGCGCAATCTCGACCAGCATGAACCCGGCATGGTCGCGACCCACGTGATTCACCAGGCCTTCGGCCAATGCATCGAGCTGCTCGGCTGCGCGATCGAGTTGCTGCGACGTGCAGGCCCGCCCCGCTTCGTGCGCCAGCGCGATCCAGCGACCGTCGCGCGACGACGGATCAACCGGCTGCGCATGCGCGAGGCCCAAAGCAAAGACCAGCCACGCAATGACACCCACGACGTGCAACTTCGCACGTCCCGTAGCCCTGGTCGAAACGCGCACGGGCATCACACCGGTTCGCCCGGGTTGCCGACGCGCTACGAGCCCGCTCCGAGGTTGATGATCTCGACGCGCCGGTTGTGCCGGCGGCCTTCGTCGGTGCGGTTCGTGTCCACGGGATTGGTTTCGCCGCGCCCCACGGTCTTCATGCGCTTCGATTCGACGCCGTGCTTTTCGAGGAACATCCGCACGGCTTCGGCGCGCCGACGCGAGAGATCGGTGTTGAACGCCTCGCCCCCCACGCTGTCGGTGTGGCCTTCGACGCAAAACCGGAAGGTCTCGAGATCGGTCGCCGTCAGGGCCTTGCCGACCTTTCGCAGCAGCTGCATCGCCTCGGGCTTGAGTTCGGCAGAGTTGAATTCGAAGTAGACGGGCAGCCGTACTCGGGGGCGCGCCCCGGCGCGGCCCCGCGTGCCTCGCGGTACGACGAGGGCTTCGACGATGTCGCCCGCCTCGATGATGTCGGCTTCGACGAGGCTCAGATCGGTCACGGCCGGCTCGTCAGCTCCCGCCCCCAGGGCCCAAAGGCCGATCGCGAGCACCACGGACACGAACCCGGTCGCCTGCAAGGACCTGTGACGAAGCGCCTTGCCAGAAGGGGTTCGTGACGAATTCGTCATGTCGAAGATCCTTTCGAAATGGCCTCGAGATGGCACTGACTTCGGGTTCGCTGCCGGTTGGCACGCGATGCTACCGAGGAACTGTGCGAGATTCTCGCCATCCGTTCGCTTCGACACGAAGCCGACCCCGAATCTTCACCGCGCGGCCCGGCGTGACACCCCGTGGACTGGGCGAGGCTGGCCCTGTAGTCCATGATTACCGACTCCACACCGAGAAGTTCCGAACCGAATGACGCCAGGGCGGATTCGCCCGCGGAGGCGCCCACTCGGCTCTACGAGCGCGTGACGTCGTCGCCCTGCTTCGACGCGGACGAAGTGCTCGACCGCTTCACCACCTGGATCCACGACACGGGGCTCATCCCCTACTCCGCACAGGAGGAATCACTGCTCGAACTGAACACGGGCCAGCACGTCATCCTTTCCACGCCCACCGGGTCGGGCAAGTCGCTGGTCGCAGCCGGCCTTCACTTCAAGGCGCGCTGCGAGGGGCGCCGCTCCTTCTACACGGCCCCCACCAAGGCACTCGCAAGTGAGAAATTCTTCGCCCTGTGCGACGAGTTCGGCGCCGAGCACGTGGGGATGCTCACCGGCGACGCGAGCATCAATCGCGATGCGGCGATCATCTGCTGCACGGCCGAAGTGCTCGCCAACATGGCGGTGTCGGAAGGCGCTGCGCTCGACGCGCCGTACGTGGTGATGGACGAATTCCACTACTTCGGCGATCGCGATCGCGGCATGGCGTGGCAGATTCCGCTGCTCGAATTGCGGGAGAGCCGTTTCCTGCTGATGTCTGCAACGCTCGGCGACACGAGTGCCATCGAATCGCTCATCGAACGCACGACCGGGACACCCGTCGTGCGCATCCATGCGGACGAACGGCCCGTCCCACTGGACTTCAGTTATCGAGAGACGCCGATCCACGAAACGGTCGAAAAGCTGCTGGCCCGCGGCCAGGCACCGATCTACATCGTGCACTTCACCCAGCGCGAAGCCGCCGAGCAGGCGCAGGCACTCACGAGTGCCAACGTCAGCGACCGCGACGAGAAGAAGCCCATTGCCCAGCAGCTCGTGGGCTTCCGCTTCGACACGCCCTACGGCAAGGACATGCAGCGCTTGCTGCGGCATGGCATCGGGCTCCATCACGCAGGTCTATTGCCGAAGTATCGCCTGCTGGTCGAACGCCTGGCCCAGCTCGGCCTCATGAAGGTCGTATGCGGCACCGACACCCTCGGCGTCGGGGTCAACATCCCGATCCGAACGGTGCTCTTCACCAGGCTCTGCAAGTTCGACGGCGAGCGGGTCGCGATCCTGCCGGTGCGAGAGTTTCTGCAGATCTCGGGTCGGGCCGGGCGCAAGGGCTTCGACGACGCGGGAAGCGTCGTGTGTCAAGCACCGGAACACGTGATCGAGAACAAGACGCGCGATGCGAAGGCGGGTGCAAAGGCGGGCGGGAAGAAGAAAAAGAAGGTCGTCAAGAAGAAGCCACCCACGAAGGGCTACGTGCCGTGGAACACCGAAACGCTCACGCGGCTTTCGACGAGCCCGCCCGAAGCCCTGCAGTCGCGCTTTCGTGTGAGCCCAGGGCTACTGGTCGGCTGTCTACAAGGGGCGGATGAAACCGGGCGCGGGGGTTATGCGCGACTCGACGCGATGCTCAGGCGCTCCCTCGAAGAGCCGCGCAGCCAGGCTCGCCAGCGCCGCGAAGCCGCCGTGCTGTTTCGCGCGCTGCGAAGCGCGGGGATCCTCGTGGTCGAACGCGACCCGGCGAAACGCGGCGCGCATGTGCGCGTCAACACCGACCTGCAGCGCGAGTTCTCCCTGCACCACACGCTGTCGCTCTATCTCGTCGAGGTGATCGAGGCCCTCGACACCGCTTCGCCGGATCACGCCCTTCAGCTGCTCGCCTGCGTCGAAGCCATCCTCGAGAACCCGCGCGCCCTGCTGATCGCACAGGAGCGCCGCGTCAAGAGCGAGGTGATGGCGAAGCTCAAAGCCGAAGGCGTGCCGTACGAGGAGCGCATCGCGAAGCTCGACGAGATCAGCTGGCCGAAGCCCCATGCGGACTTCATCTACACCACGTTCAATCGCTTCAGCGAGGCGCATCCGTGGGTGGGTGAGGAGAACATCCGACCGAAGGGTATCGCACGGGAGATGTTCGAGATCTATTCGGCGTTCAACGACTACGTGAACCGCAACCAGATGGCCCGCATGGAGGGAGTGCTGCTGCGATACCTCTCGCAAGTACACAACACCCTCGTGCGGACCGTGCCCGACGCGCACAAGAGTGACGACGTGCTCGACATGATCGCCTACTTCCGCACGCTGCTTGCGCGAGTCGACGCCAGCCTGCTCGAAGAATGGCAGGACCGCGTTACCGACGACGAAACCGACGCCGGTTCGGCAACAGACGCACCAGGGCGCGTTGCACCGGAACGCCCCCCGCGCCTCGATCGAAAAGCCTTCGAAGCTCGCGTCCGATCGGAACTCCATCACCTGATCCGCTGCCTGGCCAAGCGCGAGTACGAAGCGGCCTGCGACGCCATCCACCCCGATCGCGACGACCCGTGGGATGCGCGGCGCTTCGAAGAAGCACTCAAACCGTTCTACGAGGACTACGAACAGATCCTCTTCCAACCGAGTGCGCGCGCCGCCCACTGGATGCAGCTACAGGAACGCGACCCCGACGTCTTCGAAGTGCGTCACGTGCTGTGTGATGAACAGGACGAAAACATGTGGTACGTCGAAGCCGAGATTCACGTATCTCCGCTGCCACCGCCCGACACGCCCCTGCTGCGGCTCCGGCGCATCGACACGTAGCCGCGCACCGGTCGCACCGTTACTTCGCAGAGAGTCGCTCGAGTTCGGCTTCGTATTCCGGAAAGCCAACGGCATCGCGCAGCGCCTCGAAGGACATCAGGCCCGACGGCGTCTCACCTCGCTCGAGTGCACCCAGGGCGTCCTGCATGGCGGCCACCGCACACGACAGCAGCGTCAGGGGATAGGCCGCGATCTTGAAGCCGAGCTCCTGCAGGCGCGCGGGAGCAAGCACCGGCGTGTCTCCTCCCTCGACCATGTTCGCCATCTTCGGCCCGGGGAGTTCGGCACAGAGCTTTTCCATTTCGGCCTCGCTCTGCGGTGCTTCGAGGAAGAGGATGTCGGCACCGAGGTCGGCGAAGATGCGGCAGCGTTCGATGGCTTCGTCTAGACCGTGGTCGTGGCGCGCGTCGGTGCGCGCCATCACGAGCACATCGTGGCCCGCTTCGCGTGCCGCGACCGCGGCGTGAATTCGCGCAGCGGCTTCTTCGCGGTCGACCACCTGCTTGCCGCGAGTGTGACCACAACGCTTGGGTGCGAGCTGGTCTTCGATCATCGCGCATGCGAAACCCGCGCGCGCATAGCCCTCGACCGTTCGCTTCACGTTCATCGGGTTGCCGTAGCCGGTGTCGGCATCACCGATCACGGGGATCGACGTTGCAGCGCAGATGCTGCGCCCCTGGTCGAGCATTTCGCCGTAGGAAATCAAACCGGTGTCGGGGGCACCGAGCCGCGAAGCGGAAACCGCAAAGCCACTCATGAAGGTGAGCGGGAAGCCGGCCGCCTCGATCATCCGCGCCGACAGCGCGTCGAAGCAGCACGGCATGACGAGCAGCTCGGGGCCTTCGAGGAGCGCGCGCAGTCTCTGAGCGAGTGATTGACGTTGCGTTGACGAGGCTGTCGGTTCGGGCATCGACCGCGATCTCCAGAAGCAGGCGCACGAACGCGCAGAGCGGAGAGACTCTAACCGCTGAGGATACCCGCGACAGCACCCCGCACGACGGGGGCTTCTGGATCGGTCGGGAGGGCCAGGGTGAAGCGCGAACCGCGCCCCGGTTCGGATTCGACCCGCAGGTCGCCTCCGTGGTTGTGAACGAGATGAACCGAGATGGCCAAACCGAGGCCCGTACCCTCCCCAAC
Source organism: Myxococcota bacterium (assembly GCA_030748735.1). Classification (GTDB taxonomy): domain Bacteria; phylum Myxococcota_A; class UBA9160; order UBA9160; family UBA4427; genus DUBZ01. The sequence continues at coordinate 20,312 of JASMLK010000091.1, forward strand.
GCGCTTGGTGGTGAAGAAGGGATCGAAGATCCGACTCATGATGTCGGGCGGGATTCCGGTTCCGTCGTCTTCGACGCAGATCCAGACCTCGCCCTCGTTGCTGAAACTCGAAAGCTGGATGCGACCTTGCCCGTCGGTCGCGTGGATGGCGTTGACGAGCAGGTTCACGAGGACCTGAACGATTTCACCCGAGCAGCATTCGATGGCTTCGAGTTGTTCGAAGTCCTTTTCGATCGTGACGTCACGCCCCGAACGCGTGATCGCGATTCGCAGGGCGCCTTCGATCAAGTTGTTGGGGTCGACCTTCTCTCGCGGACCACTCTGGCCTGCGCTGAAGCCACGCACGTCTCGCACGATCGCTTCGATCCGCGCAACACCTTCGAGGCATTCGTCGAGCAGCTCTTCGCGGTCGGCCACGAGTTCGTCGAGCTTCTCGTCAGCGGGCGCTTCAGCGACGAACTCACGCAGCGTCGTGAGATGCCCGCGCATGCCTTCGAGATGGCTCTGTACCTTTTCGATCGGCTCGCGAATTTCGTCGGAAATGCTCGCCGAAAGCCCACCCACCATGGCGAGACGATCCGACGCCACGAGGCTGCCGCGGAGCGCCGCGACCTCGCGCAGGTCGCGGATCAACAGCGCAGCACCGCGCGTGTTGCCCGACGGGTTGCGCAGCGGGGTGGGAGAGATCATCACCCGCACCGTCTTGCCGTCGACGGTTTCGAGATCGCACTCGATGTCCTCGGTCATGTTGCGCGGATCCACATCGAGACCCGGCGCAAAGCGGGCGAAGAGTGCTCCGTGAATCTCGGCCTTGCTCGCACCCACCAGACGCTCGAAGGTGGCGTTCGCCATGCGAATGCGACCGTTCGCGTGCAACATCACGACGCCCTCGCCCAACGCTTCGAGGATTTCACGCGCAAAGGCGCTCGGGGCCATCAGCGAATAGCCGTGGCGGCGGAACTGCCACGCAATCGCGAAGGTGATCATCAGGATGCCGATCGAGCCCAGGGGCGGACAGCGGACGCCGATCGCGGGAAGCACGATGTCGGTCGACGTGACGAAGACCCATGCGCCCAACATCGCGGCATAGAGCGAGCGCCACATGCGACGTTCGCGTTCGGTTTCGTCCCCTGGCAGGATGGTGCGGGACGCCACGAGCACGAACCCGATCGGCAGCGCCGCCGTCGCGTACAGGAGCAGGAACGAAGCTTCGAGCGCGAACCCGTAGCCCCATGGCACCGGGTAGACCTCGGCGAGTCCCAGGCCCGTTGTCAGGTGGAGCGCGAAGGCGCCCAGACTCATCGCGTACGAAAGTGGCACGAGGCGCCGCGCGGCGCGGTGGCGTGCCCCCACGAGTTCAGCGTAGAGATGCAGACAAGCGGGGCCCAGCAGCATCCAGGTCCCCGCCGTCAGGCGGATCAATGCTTCTGCTTGCTGCGACTCGCCCTGCAGATTCCAGGCGATTTCGCCGAGTGACCACAGCGCCAACCACACGGGCACGATCGCCATCAGCCGGTTGATGCGCTGGCTCGGGTCACGCGCAAAGAGAACGCAGGCCAGCGCGAGCGACGCCAACAGGGTCGCGACTTCGAGAACGAAATAGAACTCGACGATCATGGCTTCACCTACTGTGGGGCCGAGGGGAAGGCACCCGGCGCGGAGCCTTCGCCGCGGTTCGGGGGGCACAGGGGAAGCTGCACGCGCACGGTGGTGCCCTGGTCGAGTTCGGATGTCATCTCGATCGTGCCGCCATGTTGACGAACGATCTGATCGGCGACACAGAGATCGGATGCAGCGCGGCCGTCCTCGCGGTCCACGGTCGGTTCGAAGATCCTTTCGACCTCACTCGCCGAATACCCGGAGCCGTCGTCGCTGACTTCGATCGTGACCCCCTCGGCGTCGGCTTCGGTGCGCAGCCGAATGATCCCCATCCCGTGGAGTCCCCGGGCGGCGTTGAACACGAGTTCGAGCATGACGTGTCGGATGTCCTGCCCATCGCATTCGACGTGGGGAACGTCTCGGTACTCGCGAACCAGTGTCGCGCGGGCTCGCAACTGCGGGAGCGCGATTCGCACGGCGTCTTCGAGCAACGCGTTGACGTCGTTGGCCTGCACCCCGTGCGTGCCCATGTGTGAGAAGCCGCGGATCTCCTTCACTGTCGCGGTGACGCGCGCGATTTCCTGGAGCGACTGACCGACCAGGTGCCCGATATCGCGCAGCGGCGGAGGGATACGCTCTTCACCGAGTTCTCGCCCGAGGATCTCGAGGGTGCTCGCGTCGTTCTTCTGCAAGAAGTGGAGATTGCTCTGGATGAAGGCGACCGGGTTGTTGACTTCGTGCACGATGCCCGCCGCGAGTTCGCCCACCGCCGCCAGCCGCCCCGCTGTCACCAGGCGACGCCGCAGGCGCACGACTTCACGCAAGTCGCGCACCACGAGCACACTCCCGAGATGAGCGCCCTCGTCGTCGCGCAGGAGCGCCCGCGACACCGACACGGGAATCGCCAGCCCGTCGCGCTGCTCGAGGGTCGTTTCGAGTTCGGAACCGCCGTCGGGGATGTCAGCCGGTTCGACGCCCATCCAGCGCCCCACCGTCGTGCCGACGAGTTGGTCGGGGTCGACGCCTCGCAGGCGTGCGAAGACGGGGTTGGCCGCGCGCACCCTTCCGTCGCGGGTAATCAACGCAACCCCGTTGCGCAGGTTATCGAGAATCTCGCGCGAAAGCGCGGCCGGGGGAGGCACGTATTCGCCGAAGCTCAACGAGAGAAACCAGAGGATGGCACCCAGCACCGTCACACAGAGCGCCCCGAGTCTCGGGGCGGGAATGCCGGTGAGCGGCGCAAACACTTCGGTCAGCGGCACCACCGTGAGGAGCAGGGTCGAAGCCCACACGAGCACGCGCCCTTCGCGACGTCCGAAAGGCGCAACCGCTTCCCTCGTGCCACGACTCGCAGAGATCATCAGCGCCGCACTCATGCAGACGACACCGGGTACGAAGACGAGGGCGTAGAGCGGACCCATTCGGGTCGACCAACCCCACGTGGTCCAGAACACATCGGCAATGACCTGGTCGGTTGCGAGGGCGACCGGCGCGATCAAAGCAGAGCCGAGCCACACCGGCCACAAGAGCGGCCCGAAGCGGCGGCGCAGCTCGTCACCCTGTTCGAAACCCAGATGCAGCGCGAGGGGAGGGATCGCGAGCACGGGCACCGTGGAAAGGCGGATCAACGAAAGCGCAACGCCGCGCTTGGCCAGCATCGCGGCAAAGAAGTCGCACAGCCCCCAGGCACACGCCGCGATCAGGATTGCGGCAGCGATCCGCGAACGACGAGCGGTCGGATCCCGCGCAAGGATCGTACTCGTGATCGCACACGCACCGATCGACGCGGCGAGGGGAATGGCGACGTGCAGATGCATGAATAGAGAAGAACTCCTTCCCACTCATCGTTCAGCGCGTGCGAGGTCTTGACGTGGCGCTACAGATCGACCGCGAAAGGTTCGCGTGTGTCTGGAGCGTTCGCGCGAAACGCAAACGCCGGGAACTTCGCGCGTTCCCGGCCTCGGTCGTTCGCTCGACGTTGCCTACCGCTCAGGCGTGAACGTCGATGATGCGTCCCTTCACGGGGTCACTGTTCGCGTGCTTTGCGACTTGCGCAGCTCCTTCGAGCAACTTCGTGGCCGCCTCCCCCTCGACCTTCACGGCGTCGTGGGCTTTCTTGATGGTGGCTGTCTGAATGCTCTGGGGGAGGCCGTCGGCCCCGACGGCTCCAATATTCATGGACACCCTCCTGTCCTGTCGTTTCGACCGCCGAGCCGCGGGCTGAAGCGGGTAAACGGCCGGGGCCCCTGGCGCCCGTGCTCGAATCGTGAGCCTGCTCGGCCACCCGTCACTGAGTGCACAACTTCTAGGCACCAATGCGCCACTTTCAGCAGATACTTACCTGCTCACATCAGAAATGAGGGCTCTCGTTGGCCTCAGTCCGTTCTCACGATTTCTCCGAATCTGGCACACCAGTTGCGATCGGAAGGTGCAAATCAGCGCTGCATCGCCTCGACCTGCGGCCCAGCAGTGCCGGGAACCGCCCAACTCGGAGAACCAACACCATGAAACGCTCGACCCTCTTTCTCATCACCGCGGCTGCAATGAGCCTCGCGCCGGCCGCAGGCTTCGCGAACGAGATCGTTCCCGCCGACGACGCCATTTCGGCCGGCACCTTCGTCGCGAACAACGTCTGGATGATGCTGTGCGCCGGCCTGGTGTTCATCATGCACCTCGGTTTCGCGATGCTCGAAAGCGGCCTCGCCCGGGCGAAGAACTCGGTGAACATCCTCTTCAAGAACGTGTTCATCGTGTGCGCCGGGCTCATCACCTACTTCCTCTTCGGCTTCAACCTGATGTACCCCGGCGAGTTCAACGGCTTCCTCGGGTTCGCGGGCTTCGGTCTCGGAGCTGGGTTCGACGCTGGCGCGCAGACCGCAGGCTACGCGGACGGCGGGTACACGTACTGGACCGACTTCATCTTCCAGGCGATGTTCGCCGCAACGGCCGCGACGATCGTTTCGGGTGCAGTCGCCGAACGCATCAAGCTTTCGTCGTTCATGGTCTTCACTCTCTTCTTCGTCGGCATCGTGTATACGGTGGCGGGCTCGTGGAAGTGGGGCGGTGGTTTCCTCGACGGCCTCGGCTTCTACGACTTCGCCGGTTCGACGCTGGTGCACAGCGTCGGTGGCTGGGGTGCACTGGTCGGCGCGATGGTGCTCGGGCCACGGCTCGGCAAGTACACGAAGAGCGGTGCCATCAACCCGATTCCCGGTAGCTCGCTACCGAGCGCGACCATTGGCTGCTTTCTGCTGTGGCTCGGATGGTTCGGCTTCAACGGTGGTTCGGTGCTGTCCGCCAACCCCGAACTCACGTCGCTGGTTCTGGTCACCACCTGCCTCGCGGCCGCGGCAGGCGGTCTCGGCGCGATGCTCACCTACACCATCTTCTCCAGCAAACCGGACCTCACGATGGCGCTGAACGGCATCCTCGCCGGCCTGGTCGGCATTACGGCCGGTGCCGATGTCATGACACCAAACACCGCCGTGCTCATCGGTTTGATCGCTGGTGCGCTCGTCGTGGTCAGCGTGATCAACTTCGACAAGCTGAAGATCGACGATCCGGTCGGTGCGATCAGCGTCCACCTCGTGTGCGGGATCTGGGGAACGCTCGCCGTCGGGATCTTCTCCACCAACCCCGAGCACGGTTTCCTGACACAGCTCATCGGCGTTCTCTGCTACGGCGCCTTCTCCCTGGCCTGTGCCGGAGGTCTCTTCTACGCCATCAAGGCCACCATGGGTCTGCGGGTGGGCAAAGAAGAGGAAATCGAAGGCCTCGACCTCGGCGAACACGGCATGCACGCCTGGGACGTCCACATCGGCGCCAACCAGTTCGACAGCCTGGGCAATCAGCCCGCACGGGTTCCGGCCGGCACGACCTTCCTGGCTGCCGAAGCCGCCGAATCCTGATCTGTCGACGCCGCAATCAACCCCGAAACAAATTTCGCAATTGGAGTTCGTGTCATGAAAAAGATCGAAGCCATCATCAAACCCTTCAAACTCGACGAAGCCAAAGAGGCTCTGAGTAGCGTCGGGGTCGAAGGCATCACGGTCAGTGAGGTCAAGGGCTTCGGCCGCCAGAAGGGGCATACGGAGCTCTACCGCGGTGCCGAATACGTGGTCGACTTCCTGCCCAAGATCAAACTCGAGATCGTCGTTTCGGACGACATGGTCGAAAAGGTGTCGGGCGCACTGCTCGAAGCGTGCCAGACCGGGCGCATCGGAGACGGCAAGATCTTCGTCACGCCGGTCGAGCAGGCCATGCGCATCCGCACCGGCGAAACGGGAGACTCGGCGATCCACTCGACCTGAGCCTTACCCCTTCCGAAGGGTGGATCCGAAGGAGCCGGCCGCAGTTTGCGGTCGGCTCCTTTTCTTCGTCGTGGCGGTACACTCGGCGCGAGGAGGAAGACCGTGGCGGACGACGAACGCGCACCCGAGGCCTTGAAGCAGGAGGTCGATGATTGGGTCGACTCGCAGCGCGATGCGCTGCTCGAGATCTCCCATCGCATCCACGCCCACCCAGAACTCGCGTTCGAAGAACACGCGGCCTGCTCGCTGCTCGTCGATGCCCTGCGCAGGGCCGGGCTCGACGTCGAAACACCGATCGGTGGACTCGACACCGCCTTCGCCACCGAATTCGGAACGGGCGACGGCCCCACGGTTGCGCTGCTGGCCGAATACGACGCATTGCCCGAAATCGGTCACGCATGCGGACACAACCTGATCGCGACCGCCGCAGTCGGCGCCGGCCTCGCGCTGGCCGCCCTCGACGGAGATCTGCCCGGTCGCATCCGCGTGCTGGGCACACCCGCCGAAGAAGTCGGTGGCGGCAAAGAACTGATGATGCGCGAGGGCGTGTTCGATGGCATCGACTGCGCGCTGATGATCCATCCCGCCGGCTTCAACCTGGGCGCGATGCCGTGCATCTGCAAGAGCGACGTCGAAGTCGCGTACCGCGGACGCGCCTCGCACGCTTCGGCTGCACCCGAGCGCGGCGTCAATGCACTCGACGCCCTGGTGATGGCCTACCAGTCGATCGCAGCGCTTCGCCAGCACATCCGCGGCGACGAACGCATCCACGGCATCATCACGGACGGCGGGCAGGCTCCGAACATCGTGCCCGAATACGCGGCAGCGACCTTCTACGTCCGAAGCCCCTTCCAGAAGGGACTGGAAAAGCTGCGCACCCGCGTGCAGGCCTGCCTCGAAGCCGGGGCCACGGCGGCTGGCGCGACCCTCGAATACAACTGGAGTGAGGTCGACTACCTCGACCTGCGCAGCAACCAGCCCCTCGAAGAAGCCTTCGTGGAAAACGCCCAGCGCCTCGGGCGCGACTTCATCCCCAAGAGCAAGATGGCGCCCATGATGGCGGGCAGCACCGACATGGGAAACGTGAGCCACAAGTTCCCGGCGATCCATCCCATGTTGGCGGCGGCCCCGCTCAACGTGAGCATCCACAACCGCGCGTTTGCGGACCACGCCGGTGGCGAACTCGGCGACGCCGCAGCGCTCGACGGCGTAAAGACGCTGGCGATGACCGCACTCGACTTCTTGTACAGCCCATCGCTCCAGGAGCGCACGAAGAACGTGTTCGAGACGAGCGAAGTGCGATAGACCTTGTTGGCTTCGAAACCGCTTCGCCTCGCCGCGCGAGCGCTTCATCCCGCGACGACACTCTCGCTCCTCTTCGTTGCGCTGCTCACGGCTTGCGAACCCGCGGCACCGAAGACTCGCGGCGACGCAACCCCGCCCGTGGCAACCGATGTCCGCCCCGCCTTCTGGCAGATCGACGGTGCTTCTGGGGGACGCCTATTCCTGCTGGGCTCGATTCACGTCGGCCCCGTCGGAGGGTGGAAGCTCCCCGCAGAGGCCCTCGCGCTCTTCGACGGCTCGGACGCGCTGCTCGTCGAAGCCGACATGCGCGAAGGCTCGCCTGCCGAACAGGACGACGCGGTCCTTCGACACGCCCTCCTCCCGCCTGGCGAATCGGTCGAGAACCACCTCTCGGCCGAAACCTATGCCTCGCTCGAACAGCTCATCACCGCGAATGGCAAGAGCATGGCGAACATCCACCCGTGGAAGCCGTGGATGATCGCCACGATGTTGTTGCTCGAAGAACTGCAGCGGCTCGGCTATCCGACGGAAGCCGGCCTCGACCTCGACCTCATGGAGCGCGCGGGCGACACCAAACCGGTCATTGGCATCGAGACTGCGGAAGAACAACTGCGTCTGCTCGGCGGACTCTCCGCCGAGAACCAGGAACTGATGTTGAAGGACATGCTGCTTCAGATGTCGGGCATCGAAGCCCACTTCGACGCATTGAAAGACGCCTGGCGCGAAGGCGACACCGCGGCACTCGAAAAACTCCTCTTCGAAGAACTCGAGCGCACCCCTGAACTCGCTCCCTTCTACGAAGCGGTGATCTACGGCCGCAACGAAACCATGTGCGAACGACTCGACGCACACTTCGCGGCCGACCAGACCCTCTTTGGCGTGGTCGGCGCGGCGCATCTCGTGGGACCACGCGGGATCCCCACCTGCCTCGCCGAAAAGGGGCACAGTGTCGAACGCGTTTCGAATGGCGGTTCCTGACCCGACCACCCCGCCACCCGACCACGAGGAAAGTCACCCCATGCAGAACATCCACGAAAGCGCCTTCATCGCCGACGACGCGCGGCTCTTCGGCAAGGTCGAAATCGCCGAGGGAGCTTCGGTCTGGTACAACGCCGTCGTTCGTTGCGAGTGCCAGGAAGTGCGCATCGGCCGCTACACGAACATCCAGGACTTCGTGATGATCCACGTGGGCTTCGATCATCCCGCCGTGATCGGAGACTTCTGCTCGATCACCCATCACGCAACGATTCACGGCGCCACGATCGGCGATGCGTGCTTGATCGGGATCAACGCCACGATCATGGACGGTGCCGTCATTGGGGCGGGCTCGATCGTCGGCGGCGGTGCCTTCGTGACCGAGGGCAGCGAGTTCCCGCCGCAGTCGATCATCCTCGGTGCACCCGCCAAAGCCGTGAAGCAGCGCGACAGCACGCGCGCCAACCGCCTCAACGCCTGGGTCTACCACCGCAACGCGCAGGCCTACGCACGTGGGGAACATCGCGCGTGGAGTGGTGAGGAATACGAAAGCTGGCACGCGCAGAAGGTCGAAGACATCAAGGTCGACGCCGATCTCTGAAGCGCGTGGGTCCTACTTCTCGAGTCCCTCGAACAGGATGTTCACACCGGCCTGGATCGACTTGCGGCAGCCTTCCGCACTCACCAGACCGTTGGACCACGCGATCCGCGCACCCAGCGTGACGTGAAAGAGCGCCTGCGCGGCCTGGAGCACGTTCACGTTCGGCGAAAGGTCTTTGTTCTTGCGACCCATCTGCAGGATCTCGGCGAGCAGTCCAATCGTGCGGTCGTAGAGCGCGAGCACGCGACGCGAGACGGCGGCGTCGGGCTTGGTGGTCGAACGCATCGCGATCAGCGAAAGGTCGCGGTCACGCGTCAGCATTTCGTGCTGAACGTCGAGGAAGTGATTCACCCGCTGGCGCGTGGAATGCGCGCGTTCATCGGTGTTGCGGAACTGCGCCCAGGCGTCTTCCTGCAAGTCGGCGAGTTCTTCGATCAAGAGCTCTTCCTTGCTGGCGACGTGGCGATAGATCGAACTCGCGCCCATGCCGGCGCGTGCCGCGATCGCACGAAGCGTGGCACCGTCGAAACCCTTTTCGCGGAAGAGTTCGAGCGCGGCCTGGCGGATGCGTGCGCGACTCTTGCGGCCGCGCACGAGGCGGCCGTCGTCGTTGCGCCGCGGCACCCGGCTTCGCGGGTCGCTCGCTTCGCTGCGGTTGCCCGTCGCCCGCTTTCGCGGCGCGGCCGACGCGGTGCTGGATGTCGTGGTCGGTGAAGCCATCTCGAAGCCCCCCTCTTCGATTGGACAGACGCCCGGTACCCCGGAAAAACGGCGAACAGGATCGCATAGCGGCCCCTCGGCCGACAGGGAATCACCACAGAAAGCGGCGTTTCGTGTGCCGAGCGGTCGGGGAGCCGCGGCGGCAACCCGTTGTTTTCAGAACGGTTTTCCGGTCAGCCCCGCGATTGCACGCACGCACGCGAGCTAGAGCAGCGACTCCGGTTTTTCGATCCATTCCTTGATCATGCCGAGGGCTTTGGCGGCGTAGAGGCCGTCTTCGACCCGCTCGTCGTAGTTGTATTTGACGTGGATGATCTGCTTCCCGTCGTGGGGGCGCGTATGGACCTTCCCCACCACCGCGAAGTGCGAGCACGTGCCGTATTCCCACAGGTGGTGGTAGCCCGCGTCGAGCCCGACGCTGCCCAGGTTTGCGACGAAGATCGAGGTAAAGAGCGGGTCTTCGTCGATCATCTTCTTGGGGAGCAGGTGGAAGTGGTTGGCGCGATCGAGCAGCCACACGACGATGCGTGTCAACGTGACGGGCAACAGCATTGCGAGATTGATCTCCTTGTCGCTCTGGGTCACTTCACCGCTGCGTCGTTTCTTGATGCGGCCCGTGATCGAGTCGACCATCTCGGCCAGGCTTTCGTCTTCGGGGACGAAGCGTTTCACCGTCTTGAGGGGGGAACCGTCCTCGAGGGACTGCTTCGCCGCGAACGTGACCGCCACGTGGTTGCGCTGCCAGAGCCGCCCTCCCGCAACGAAGCGATTGACGCTCGGGCGCTCGTGGAACACACGAGTGAGCGCACGCAGGTATAGATGGAACAAGGTCATGTGGCGCTCTGGATCGCGCCCTTCGTTGAAGCGCTCGATGAAGCCGAGTGCGTCGTCGACTTCGATCTCGGTCGTGAAGAGCACGTTCGCGTCGTTGCGACGCGGCGACACGAAGGGCATGAACGCGCGCATGCGCGAAAGATCTTTGATCTGATGGCCGTCGGGCCGCTTGCCGAACATGGTTGCCTTCCCCCTCTTTCGTATTCGTGCATCACGCTGTCGGGTGCACTCGATCGCTCCTGGATCCCCTGACCCTGTCAGGCTCCTGCGCCGGGATCGCCCTGCACTGCGCTCTGACTCGAACGCGCGGGTCGCTGCATACACCAGATCGGGATATCGAACGCGCGAATCTCGCTCGCGACCTCGAACCCTGCGCTCTGATAGAACGCGAGGAGCTCCCGCCGGTCGGTCTCCAGATAGCTCTCCACACCCAGCGCGTCGACGTCGCGCAGCCAGCCCGAGAGCAAGGCCCGGCCGTAGCCGCGGCCACGGCGGTTCGGGTGGGTGGCGAGGAGGGCGAGATAGGCGTGGGGCGACTTCGGATGGCGCTCGTCAAGGCGGCGATACAAGGTCCCGAACCGGCGCATCACGCCGAGCCCCTGCCCCCAGAGACAGCGCAGCTGCACCCCAATCGGCGGCGGGGCCACCGGATACCCCCCGGGGTTCATTGCGACGAGTGCTGCGGACGGGCTCGATTCTCGAACGCTTTCAGGGACTTCCACCAGCACCCGGCGGTGGGAGAAGCGTCGGCTAGCCCGCAGAGAGGCATGCATGCCGTAGGTGTTCGCCCTCAGTCGACGATGAGGCCCCCCTCGAATCACCGCCCGATTGACCGGGTTGTCGAGAAACGCCCGGGCCAGCATGCCCGCAGCCGCCCGCTCGCCTTCGGGGCCGAGCGGATCGATGCGGACTTCCGCCCCACTGCCCATTGGGCGCCGGTCTTCCTCCGCTCGCCTACGCGTGCCGGTGGTGTGGTTCGTCACCCGACCAGCCTATCACTCCCGGGACTCACCCCGGGTCAAGCCCGGAGGGAAAAGGCGCGATAAGAAGCGCATGGCGGAGGAATCCCTCAAGCAGCTGCGCGCCCGTGCGTCGTTGTCACTGCGCAACGGCGACTTCGACACCGCACTTGCCGCCTATCGATCGCTCGCGAAGCGGGAACCGAAGAACCCCCTCTGGTCGCAGCGACGGGCCGAGATCTATCTACAGCTCGGACGCAACACGCAGGCGATGAAGGGCTTCGAGCACGCGCTCGACATTGCGATCAACGGCGGTGAGATCCTCGCGGCGATCGCCGTCTGCAAGCAGATCCTCGAGATCGATCCCGACCACGACGAAGCGCTCGACCGTTTGCATCTGCTCTACAGCGAACCGGCCGGGCCCTCTGCGATGTCGGCGCAACCTTCGAACGACGTGGGCGCTGTCCACGAAGTCGAACCGCCGCTCGACGACGCGCCCCTCGAAGAAGTGCTGCTGACCGAGACGATTCCCGGTGCTTCGCCGCATACGACGAGCCGGCCCGATGAATCGGGCATCATGGAGATTCCCCTCGTCGAACCGGCGGCGCCAAAGGCAGACGGTCGCGACGCTGCCGTGATCGGCGCGCGAGAACAACTGCTCGCAACACCGCTCTTCGGTTCGCTCGACGCTTCGGGTCTACGTGCCGTCGTCGAACAGGTACAGCTCGTTTCCCTCGACGAGGGCGACGTGCTGTTTCGCCAGGGCGACCCCGCCGACACGCTGTACGTCGTGGCCGAAGGCGCCGTGGTCCCGATCGCTGAAGAGATCCCGCGCAAGAAGCTCGCGGTGCTCGAGACGGGTTCGTTCTTTGGGGAGATCGGTTTGCTCGCCGACATGCCCCGCAACGCGACGATCGAAGCGCTCGTCGACAGCCGCTTGTTGGCGATCGATCGCAAGGCGATGTGGCGCATCCTCAAGAAACATCGTTCGGTGTTGCAGGTCATGTTGCGCTTCCTGCGCGATCGCCTGGTCGACCGGTTGATCCGCACGAACCCGCTCTTTTCGGCCTTTCCCGCGCAGCACAGGGCAGCGGTTGCACGGCTCTTCCAGTTTCTCGAGGTGCGCAAGGGCGGCACGCTGATCGAGCAGGGGCGACCTTCCGAAGGTTTGTTCGCGCTCCTTGCGGGCCGCGCCGAAGTGATCCAGATGGACATCGCCTCCGACCAGGTGCTCGCCGAACTCGTACCCGGCGAGTTGTTCGGTGAGATGTCTCTGCTGACCGACTCGCCCGCACGCGCGACCGTCACGACGAAGACCAAGTGCTGGGTCCTGACGCTCGGGCGCGACAAGCTCGAACGCCTGATCGAAAAGAACCCGGAGCTGCGCGAATTCATCCGCGGACTCACGAGCGACCGCGAGATCGCGAATCTCGGTCTCGGGCAACGCCCGGGCAGTGAAAGCGGCGCCCTCGAACCATGACCCGTCGCCGACTCCAGGACGAAATCGAGCAGCCGGGCAAGAAGACCCTGCGCCTCACCTTCGAGGTGGGTGACGGCGACGAGGTCTTCGAATCCGACGACGACGAGATCGTGATCGGTCGCGCGAACGACGCGCAGGTTCGGGTCCGCCACGAAAGCGTTTCGCGTCATCACGCCAAGATCGTGCGCAGCGAACGCGGCTTCGAGGTGGTGGATCTCGACAGCAAGAACCACGTCAAGCTGAACACGTATCGCGTACAGCGCGAATGGTTGCGAAGTGGCGACCGCATCGACGTCGGCGCGGCGCGCATCTACGTCGACTTCGTCGAACGTCAGGTGTCGAACCCCGCCAACGTCATCTTCGAAGAAGGCGGCGCGCGCCCGCACCAACACACCGAAGTGATCGACGTCGATCACATGGACATGCTGCTCGACTCGCACAACCTGCGTGAGCTGCCCGGCTGGAACTCGAAAGCGGTATGGCCAGCCGACGAAACGCGGGCGTCGAAGGACCCGGGCAAGGTCGCGGGGAAGTTGCTGCGGCTGGTGAACGATGCCGCCGAAACGCTGCTGTCGTGCGACTCCCTCGACGAAACCCTCGACCGGATCCTGGCGCTCGTGTTCAACAGCCTGCCGGTCGAACGCGGCATCATCTGCTTCTACGACGACGCGACCGGCCGCATCATCCCCAAGGCGACGCGCACCCTAGACGGGCGCCCCGACGACCGGATCATCATCAGCACCCAGATCGCACGCAGCTCGATCAGCGAAAAGCGCGCGATCCTCGTCCAGGACGCCCATTCGGACCGGCAGTTCGGCGGCGCCGACAGTGTGATCCTGCTCGACATCCGCTCGGCCATGTGCGCGCCGCTCTACCGCGAAGGTCGTGTGATCGGCGTGATCTACGTGGACCGCACGTCGCCGCGCGATCACTTCGAAACCCATCACCTCCAGGCGCTTTCGGCGCTCGCCATTCTCTCCGCCGTCGCGGTCGAACACACTTCGCTGCGCGACAACATCCGGCGCGAGCGCGAAATGCGTTCCAAGCTCGCGCGCTACTGCTCGCCCGCAGTCGTCGATCGCATCGCGTCGACCGACGACTCGACGCACCGCGACATGGTTTCGGACGAAGGCGAAGTGAGTGTGCTGTTCGCAGACCTGACCGACTTCACGTCGATGGCCGAGAACCTGCGCCCACGCGAAGTGATCCGCGTACTCAACCAGGTGTTCGAGCGCTTGTGCGCTGCGGTCTTCGACTACGAAGGCACCCTCGACAAGTTTCGGGGCGACGGCATGATGGCGTTCTTCGGTGCACCGCTCGCGCAGCCGGACCACGCCGAGCGCGCGGTACGCGCGGCGCTGCGCATGCAGGCGCTGCTGGCCGACGTGAACGCCAACGCGCACAAGGGGCGGTTCATCTCGATGCGCGTCGGCATCAATTCGGGGCCGGTCGTCGTGGGCGACATCGGCTCGCCCCAGCGCAAGGACTACACCGTGATCGGCGACGTGGTGAACATCGCGAGCCGCCTCGAATCGAGCGTGGCGCAGCCCGGCCAGGTCGTGATCGGGCCGCGCACCTACCGCCAGATCCAACCGCTCTTCAACTGCCAGGAACTCGACGCCGCACGCCTCAAGGGGCGCATCCGCACGGTGAAGCCCTACCTGGTGCTCGGACGCAAGAACGACAAAGCGCGGGAGTGAGCGGGCACGGGTGCTACGCTGCGGCGCTTCGAAAACGCCTCGGCGGAGACCCACGACGTGACTGCTTCCGATTCGCGCAACGCCGCGCGCCACGCACAGGCCGAGCAGTGGCTCGTGCCCACCTACAAGCCCCAACCCATTGCGATCGTCCGCGGTGAGGGTTGCCGTCTGTGGGATGCCGATGGAGGCGAATATCTCGACTTGATGGGCGGCATTGCGACCGCCGCGCTCGGGCACTGCCATCCGAAGGTCGTCAGCGCGCTGAACGAGCAGGCTTCGAAGCTCTGGCACGTTTCGAATCTGTTCAGCACCGAGCCACAGCTCGAACTCGCCAACCGCCTGCTCGCGCATTCGTTCGCGGACCGGGTCTTCTTCGCCAACTCGGGCGCCGAGGCGAACGAAGTCGCGCTCAAGCTCGCGCGCCGGCACTTCCATGACGCCGAGACGGACCGCACGGAGATCGTCGCTTTCGACGGGAGCTTCCACGGACGAACGCTCTTTACGCTGAGCGCCACGGGGCAGCCCGCCTATCGCGAGGGCTTCGAGCCCGTCGTACCCGGCATCTTGCACGCGCCTTTCAACGATCTCGCTGCCGCCGAAAAGATCATCGGCCCGCACACTGCGGCGATCCTGGTCGAACCCATGCAGGGAGAAGGCGGCGTTCGCCCCGCGACACCCGAGTTCCTCGAAGGGCTGCGCAGCCTCGCGGATGAACGCGGTTGCCTGCTGATCTTCGACGAAATCCAGACCGGCATGGGACGAACGGGTGCACTCTTCGCCTATCAGCAGTACGGCGTCACGCCCGACATCATGACGCTGGCCAAGGCACTCGGGAACGGCATTCCCATCGGCGCGATGCTCGCGCGCGAAGACATCGCGCAGGCGCTCGTGCCCGGCACCCACGGCTCGACCTTCGGCGGCAACCCGCTCGCGACGGCCTGCGCGACCGCAGTGCTCGACGAACTCATCGAAGGGGGCGTGCTCGAGCACGCAAACGCCATGGGGAAGCGGCTTGGCGAGCGACTCGACGCGATCGCGGCGAGCCTGGGTCCCGACAAGGTGGTCGAAGCCCGCGGCATGGGGCTGCTACGCGGGATCGAACTTCACGGCCCCGCGGCTGACGTCGTGGCGGGCTGCCGCGAACGAGGTGTTCTCGTCATTCCGGCAGGCGCGAACGTCGTGCGCATCGCACCGCCACTCGTGATCGAGACGGACGAACTCGACCGCGGCCTCGACGTACTCGAAAGCGTCTTGCAGAGCGTGCTCGGCTGAAGCGTGGCGCCCTGCGCTATTCGCCGGACCAGTTCGGCGCACGCTTCTGCGCGAAGGCGAGCGGCCCTTCGACGAAGTCCTTGCTCTTGAGGAGCGTCCCGACTGCGGGGTAGTGCCATTCGACGGCTTCCTGCAGGTCGGACTTGTCGAGGCCCTGCATCGCGGATTGCTTGGTGGCGCGGACCGAAAGCGGTGCACACTCGACGATTTGTTCGGCCCAGCGGCGGGCCGCGGACATGAGGTCCTCGGGGGCCACGACTTCGTTCACGAAGCCGAGTTCGCGTCCTTCCTGGGCGGAGACCCTGCGGCCGGTGAGCATGATTCCCATCGCGTGCTTCAGGCCGATCTGTCGCGGCAGGCGATGAATGCCGCCCGCGAGGGCCGCCATGCCAACGAGCGGTTCGGGCAATGCGAAGACCGCCTTTTCACTCGCCACGATGAGATCACATGCGAGCGCGATTTCGAAGCCGCCGCCCATGGCCACACCGTTCACCGCGGCGATCACCGGCTTGTCGTTGTCGTAGCGCGAGGTCAAGCCACCAAACCCGTGCTTGGGCATGGTGATCTCGCCTTCTTTCATGCCGCCGCTTGCCTGGAACTTGAGATCGTTGCCCGCGGAAAACGCGCGATCGCCCGCGCCCGTGATGATTGCGACCCAGAGATCCTCGTCGGCCACGAAGTCGTCGAACACTTCACCGAGTTCGCTGTTCGCCATGGGGTGAAGCGAGTTCATGACGTCGGGACGATTGATCGTCACAGTGAGAATGCGACCGTCGCGTTCGGCCTCGCAGTATTCGGACATCGGGGGGCGAACTCCTTCGGTTCCGGTTTCGGTTCGGTTGCGTTCGGGGCAGAGGGGCTTCGCGTTCAGCGCTTCTGCTTGCGGCGATCGCGCACCGCCTGCGCGAGGACTTCGAACAACGGCTGGGTGCGCTCCCAACTCATGCACTTGTCCGTCACCGAAAGCCCGTAGGTGAGGCCCTGGCCGTTGTTGAGCGACTGGTTGCCGTCGAGCAGGAAGCTCTCGAGCATCAACCCGAAGATCGACTCGCTTCCGCCTGCGATCTGGCGCGCCACTTCGGCCACGACTTCGGGCTGCCGCGTGTGGTCCTTGCCGCTGTTCGCGTGACTGCAGTCGACCATGAGGCGGCCCGGCAGGCCCGCGCCTTCGAGCGCCGACACGGCGGTCGCCACGTGCTCCGGTGCGTAGTTGGGGCCGTCGGAACCGCCGCGCAGAATCACATGGCAGGCGTCGTTACCGCGGGTTTCGACGATCGCCGCCACGCCCTGCTTGGTCACCGACAAGAAGCGGTGGGGATGCTGGCTCGAACCGATCGCGTCGATGGCGATCTGCACGGTGCCGTCGGTGCCGTTCTTGAAGCCGACCGGCATCGAGAGGCCACTCGCGAGCTCACGGTGGACCTGGCTCTCGGACGTGCGCGCGCCGATCGCTCCCCAGCAAACGAGGTCGGCGATGAACTGCGGCGTAATCGGGTCGAGGAACTCGGTGCCCGTCGGAAGCCCCAGGTCGAGCACGTTCAACAGAAAGCGGCGCGCAGCGCGCAGGCCCGCGTTGATCGCGAAGCTGTCGTCGAGGTTGGGGTCGTTGATCAACCCCTTCCAACCGACGGTCGTGCGCGGCTTTTCGAAATAAACGCGCATCACGACCAGGAGGTCTTCGGCATGCCGCTCGGCCATACCGGCGAGGTGTTCGGCGTATTCGATCGCGGCTTCGGGGTCGTGGATCGAGCACGGTCCCACGACCACCATCAAGCGGTCGTCGTCACCGCGCAACACATTGGTGCAATGCTTGCGGCCTTCACTGACCGTCGTGGAGATCGCTTCCGTGACGGGAAGCTCCTCCATCAAGATGGCGGGTGGCAGCAGCGGATGCAGACTCTCGATCCGCAGGTCATCGGTTTCGTGGAACATGAAGCGTCCTTGGATCCGGTTGCCGTCAGGCACGAACGGCAGCGCCGGGACTCACGTTTTCTGGCGCAAGGGGCGGGTATCATACGGCGCACCCGCTTTCGTGCGCCACCGGCGCAGAGGGGCTCAGGGCCCCTTCGAAGAGACTTCCCCGCCCTCGTGGCGACGAAAGTGGCGTCGATTCATCGACTTCTTGCGCAGCTGTGAACCGCTTCACAGCTGCGGTGGTCTGAACGGACGATACTTCCCTTCGACCGCTCGGAGCCGGGCTCTCCGCCCCGAGCGAATCGGAGCCAGACCATGACATCGCAGACCCGACTGATTCGTGAAAACGACGCCCACATGCAGCCCGCAACCCAGGCCGCCACGGCATGGATTCCCGGGCAGAAGCGATGGGAGCAGATCTTCTCGTGCATCCGCGATCGCGTTTCCCACGGAGGGGCGGTCGGCGTCCCCGCTCGTCGTCGCCCAGACGCGAAGGCCCCGGCGGACAGCGAAGGCGTCGGCTACGCACGCGGCTTCTCGCTGCTCAACTGAGGCGCTCGCGCTTCGGCCGTTGGGCCGGTGCGGCGTGGCACCACCGGTGCGTGCGGGCCCCCCTGGTGCGCGCATTCGCACAGGAGCCGGTCTGTGGCCGTCGATGTCGATGGCGCCCCGAACAGGATTCGAACCTGTGACCCGTCGCTTAGAAGGCGACTGCTCTATCCAGCTGAGCTATCGGGGCAGCCTGGCGGCCCAAGGTAGCGCGACACCGACTGCAGGCTTACAGGCGGCCCCCCCGTGGCGGGACGAAAGTGGCCCCGCACGGTGCCACTGCGCGTTGACACCCCGACACCCGAAACCTACTTTCCGCGCCCTTCCTGCGGTGGGCGTAGCTCAGTTGGTTAGAGCGCCGGATTGTGATTCCGGAGGTCGCGGGTTCGACCCCCGTCGTCCACCCCAGTAGGGCCCCGCCGCGGCGCTCCCGATCGGGCCTCGAAGAGCGGCCGCGCGCCCCGCGAGCGCTTGCCCCACCCCGCCCCAACTGGCCGAATTTGCACCACTTTTTCGTCCTCGGGGTGACCCGCTCGTTGGGGCATTCGCTCCCACGACACCCCTGCGCCGGGCGCTAGACTCAGGGCTCTCGCAACCCGAACGATTGACCCCTCAGAGGCAAGACATGAACCGAATCCGCGCAGCGCGTCAGGCGCTCGGCTGGACCCAGAGCCAGCTCGCGAAGAAGGCCGGCATCTCCACTCGCACCATTCACGCTGTTGAAAAGGGAATGACGTGCCGCCAGGCAACCAAGCGACTCATCTTGAACGCGCTCGGTGTGCCATGGGACCTGCGCAACGAATACTTCGGACCAAAGGTGCGCAGCGTTCGCACGAGCGAAGTACAGCAGCAGGACACGGCTTGAAAGGTTGAGCGTTCTGCTTCGACAGCCTTTTCGACCGTTGTTTCAAGTACAAGGCGTCCCAATCGATTGGGGCGCCTTTTCTTTTTCGTGGCTGCATGCCCGAGTGGTGAACGGGTAACCCTCAGCGCGTGATGGCGGCAGTGAAGTCCTGCGCGTGCTTGGCCGCTCGTGCGGTGATGTCTGAAACGAAGTCGGTGAGCAATGCGGCTGCGGCTTCGCGATCACCCGCCTGCGCCGCCTTGTCTTCGACGGCGCGACGTTCGGTTTCGACTTCGGCTTCGAACGGTGCCCACTGTTCGCGTAGCCAAGGGATGTGACGAGCGCGATCACTCGCCGCAGCGTGTTCGAGGCGTTGGAAGATCCACCAGAGTGAGTCGGGCGCGTCGGCTTCGTCGTGGCTGCCGGACGCCATTGCGGCGGGAAGCGTCGCGTCGAGGTAGACGGGCAGGAAGACACCGCTGCACGGCACGGCGAACGAAACCCAAACCGGCCATGGCGTCGACGGGTCGGCTGGAAGTTCGCTGATCATGCTCGCCGTCGTGGGGCCGGGCGGGTCGTGATGCACGCAGAGGGTGAAGAACGCGTCGTCTTCGAGGCCGAGGCCTTCGGGAGGCACGGCGTTTCCTTCGCCGTGGTCGCGCAACAGGTTCGTGATCGTCGCGCTGTCGAGTGCGCCATCACCCCGCGCGAGGAGCGCACGCGATCGCGCGAGCCTTCCATCGGAAAGACGCGGCGGCACATGCGGATTGCGAAGTGCGCGTTCCACGTGCACGCGACCTTCTTCGTCCCAGTAGCCGGCTTCGCGCGTCGCGCGTTCGAACCCCTCGGAGGCCCGGTCCCAGCTCGCGTCCGTACACAGATGGTTCGACAAGCCGTCGCATTCGACTTCGCGCACGACCCAGTGGCGTCCCGACGTTTCGAGAAAGCAGGCCCCGCTGGGGTCCGCGATGTTGAAGCTGTTGTGATAGCCCGCTGCGTCGGGTGCAAAGCCCGCCCCACCCTGGCCATGGGTTTCGAGCAGGGTCGTGATGCAATCGACGGCCTCGTGTCGATCGCGAGCGCGCTCCAGCGCGAGCCGCAGGAGGTCCATGCCGATCAACCCCGGCGTTTCTTCGGGGGCTTCGCGTGAGAACACCGCCTGGTTGCCGATCGCGAGGGCGTGTTCGTTGATGCCGTGCTCGAAGCCGAAGACCCACCACGGCTTGTGACCCATCACGCGGTAGCTGTGCGGGACCTGCGGGATCTCGATGTGGGTGCAGCGCACCCTGGCACCGCTCGGGTACCACGCTTCGGGGAACTGCACGAAGGGCTGGCACTCACCGGCTTTGCGATCGCTGTTCTTGCCGAAGAGCGTCGCACCACTGCGGGTGTGGGAGCCGGTTGCTACAACGGAATCACACATGGCGCCAGCATATCACGCTGCGCGGGCGCGGGGGCGATGAGCCCGCGGCGCCGGCCGGGTGCTCAGCTCGAGGCGCGGTTGCGGTAGAGCGAGCCGTCGACGGCCACCTTCATGGCGGTTTCGTCGAGTCGTCCACCGAGGAAGGCGTTCACCTGCTGCGCGGTCGCCTGCGCGTCTTCGATGGTCGACTTGTAGTGCACTTCGAGCAACCGCATGTTCGGCCGCTTCTTGCAGAGCAGCCGCGTGCGCACGATGTCGTTGCGATAGGCCTCTTTCATGGCCTCGTCGTCGGCGTCGGTGTCGGCGGTGCCGAGGCGATCGATCATCTTCGCCTGGCTCTTCAGCACTTCGCCGAGGTCGCGGCGCATGAAGATGATCTCGTAGTCGTTGTCGTCGGGGAGGTCCTTGATGAGGAAGGAGATCACCTTCAACACCTTGCCCCGGCCTTCGCGTACGTAGGACTTGTCGGTTTCGCTTTCGAGGTCCTTCACGCGCTCGTATTCGAAGTAGCCCTTGGGGTTGTCGATGTCGGCTTCGCGCTCGCCGTCACTCATGACCGCGAGGCCGCCGCCGTGGAGCATGTTCATCATCATGCTCGTACCCGAGCGCGGAAGACCGCTCACGATCACGATGGGTTCGCCGCGATCGCCAGAGAAGAGCTTGCGTTTCAGGGTCTCAAACACGGGATTCGAATCCTCGAGGGTGCAGGGGCCTGGCGCGCCCGTCAGAAGGTGACGCCGAAGACGTCCTTGAGCGCGATGCCCGCCACGATCGAAAGCGCCATCGCCCAGAGCAGGATGCCGCCCTCGCCGTCGGGGAAGTAGTCGAGCGCGCGAACGTCCGAGGCGAGCTCGATGGAAACCACCGGTCCGTCGCTCGGGAGCGCCGCTTCACCGGGATACAGCAGGGCCTCCCAGCTGCGCAGCCTTTTCACCGGCACTCTGCGCACATCACCGCCCACGGCCCATTGCTTGACGAGCTCGCGGCCGCCGAGCTTGAGCGCCAGCGTATGGTCGCCAGCCTGTTCGGCCCGCAGTCGCCAGAAGACGTCGCCTGAAGCGGTTCGCACGACAGGTGCGTCGAGTGAAACCCCTTCGGGCAGCGAAAGCGAAACGTCCTTCGTCGACACACCTGCGCTCGAGTCGAGCTTCACGTGCAGCAGCTCGACGGCGCCCACCTTCGACGGCTCGTAGCCGTAGTGGGACACCATCTGCACCATCACCATGACCATCGGCACCAGCATCACGACCATGGGCGTGAGGTTGTGGGCGATGTAGAGGAAGTTCTTCACCACGATCTGCACCAGCGACTTGAACACCTGCATGATGTCGTCGCGGAACAAGCGGATCTCGAGCAGGTGCATGCTGATCTGCCGCTTCACCGAAATGATCGCGGCCTGGTTCGAAACCATCTTGTACACCTGGAGCGCCACGACGCCCATCACGCACGGCCAGACCAACATGTCGATCGCCACCCATTCATGACCCAATGGGGCCATGAGAAGGTCGAAAATCGCATTGGCGACGTTGTTGATGGTGGCGACCAAGGTGGACTCGTTTGTTCGAGGTGCAGTCGGGGGTGGAAAGGGTGGTTACGAGATGTAACCCAGGCCCTTCAGCTTCTCGCGGATGTCTTCGTCCGAACCCGCGTCTTCGAAGTGGAGCATTTCCTTTTCGAGCACGTGGGTGACGAATTCTTCGGCCGTCGCGTACCCCGCGACATCCGCCACCTTGCGCAGGCGGTCCATGAGGTCTTTGTCGATCTTTACCTTGACGGTGCTGCTTCCAAACATGTCGGGTTCCTCGGGGGTTTACGCGCTACTGGATCGCCTCACCCACCATGTCGGAGGGCGTAGCGATGCCGTAGTGCGAAAGGATCGTTGCGGCGAGATCGGTGAGATCGTGGCCATCGCTTTCGAGCTTGCGGTTCATGAGCAACACGCCGGGAACCACGCTCGGGTCCATCAGGTGGTTGCCACTCCAACGCGACGTGTTGTCCGCGATGGTTTCTTCGGTGACCTCGCCCAGCGTCGATTCGTCGCTCGCGCCGTAGCCCTTGTCGTAGCCGACGAGTAGGTCGGGGCCTTCGGAAACGCGCGGGCCGCTGTAGGCCTCGGTCGCGCGGAAGACCTTCTTCACGACGCGCTTTCCGTTCTTGGGGTCGCGATAGGCTTCGAGTTCCTCGGCGAGCTTCGCCATCACGCCGTCGACCTCGCTCGGGTCGAGGCTCCCCTGGGCCTCGCGGCCCTTCACGTTGAGGTACAAGCCGTTGAAGCCCAGGCCAAAGGCCTTCGTCTTCGACCAGTCGATGTCCTGGGTGACCGTGTAGCCCGTGCGCTTGCCTTCCTTCATCACGAGGTAACCGCGCTCGCGCAGCCAGGCGTTCAAGTGGAGCTGGCGCGTGTAGGACTGGAAGCCGTGGTCGCTCATCACCATGATCGTCGTGCCTTCGGGCAGGCGCTTGCGAACGTGGCCGAGCGCCTTGTCGACGTCGGTGTAGAAGCCCTCGATGTCGAGTTCGTGACCGCGCGCTACGTCGGCGTCATGGGCGGGGTGCGGCGGTGCGTCGAGCTGCTTCGGATCGGCGTGACGCCAGAGCATGTGGCACTGCAGGTCGATGTCCGAGAAGTAGACGAAGGTCGCGTCGCCCGGCTCGAAGCGGTCGAGGGCCAGGTTCAGCATCTCGTTGGTGTCGTCCTGCACGAGGCGCACCTGCTTGATGTAGTCGTCCTCGTCGAAGACACCGTCCTTCAATGCGTCGTTGTCTTCGGGCATGCCCTGGGTGTAGAAGAAGCCGACGCCGTCGTGGAGGTCCTCGACGAAGTCGTCGGGGCTCGTGATCGGTGCGAGGGGGCTCGTCGGCGAGATGTTCACCGGCGATGCGTAGAGCTGGAAGCCCGGGCGCAGTTCCTTTGCGTAGAAGCGCACGATGCCGGACACCGGCATCAGGCCCATCGGTGCCATGTCGAAGTTGAGTTCGACCCAGTCCGACCATTCGCCTTCCTGGATGAGCACGTGTTCGCCAGCGACATCGACGACCGCAGTGTCGCTATCGCTGTCGAGATGCACGGTGATGCCGACGTTGATGTACTGGTTGTCGCTCGGCACCTGGCCGGGTTCGAGGTGCAGCTGATCGGGCGGACCCTTGAGGGCCGACGTCACGGTGTCGGGGGTGCCATCGAGATCGAGGTCTCGCACGGTGACGAACTGGATGTCGCCCTTGGGCTTGTCGCGTTCGACGAGCTGATCCGTGTAGAGGGTGTAGGTCCCGAAGCCGCCGCGCAGGTCGGTGGTCCCCATGCCCGAAAGCACCTTCGCTTCGGATGCGGGGGTCGGGTAGTTGCCGGGGATCCGGTAGACCTCGACGTCGACGCCCTTCTTGTGGAGGTAGTCCCACCAGGGCGTGCCGCCGCGGTTGTTCTCGAGATCGCCACCCGAGATCGGGATCACGAAGCCAAAGACGTGCAACGCGGTGACTTCTTCTTCCGAAACCTTCGTCGCCGAAGACAGCGGCGCGTAGTTCTTCTTGTCGCGGTGCATGAAGTCGAAGATGCCGTGGCCGCCCGGGTTCATGCCGGTCACGAAGTTCGACCAGGCCACGGGGCTCTGCGGCGGGTTCGCGGTGCCGAGAGATTGGAAGCTGCCTTCCTCCGCCAGCCGCTCGAAGTTGGGCATCTTGCCCTCGTCGATGAGGCGCTGGAGGATCACGGGGTCCATCCCGTCGACCCCCATGATGAACATGCCGGACTGGTCACCGGGAGCAGCGTGGGTGCCGCTCGCGAGGAGCAGCATCGCAACACCGAGCAGCACGACCGAACGCCGCAAGTGGCTGACCGACGTACCAATCACGACTGGCCACTCGCTTTGCGTTCGTCCACGGGGAAGATCAGCGCGCCTGGCGCGGAACCGCTCTGGTCGAGGCTCCGCGGATCGAGCATGCCCTTCACCTCACCGCTCTTGACGTCGTCGGGGAAGAGCATCTTGCCCTGCATGTAGCCCGGCGGTTCCTGTCCGAACAGCCGCATCACCGTGGCCGGAATATCGACCAGCTTCGGCGCTTCGACTGCGAGCGGCTGGTTGCAGAGGAACACTCCCGGCACGAGGCTCGGGTCGACGCAGTGATCGCCGGACCAGCTGCGCGTGTTGTCAGCAAAGACCTCTTGCGTCACCTGTCCGACGGCACATTCCCAGCTGTTGCGATAGCCGCCTTCCCAGCCCGCCAGAAGGTCCGGTGCATCGAAGCGATACGGGCCCTGGAAGTACTGCTGCGATACCGCGACGCTGCGCACGCACTTCTGCCCCGTCTGGGGATCGACGAGCCCTTCGAGCTTCTCGGCGATCTCCTTCACCAGGTCGCGGTAGTCGCGCCCCTCGTTCACGATGCCCGAAGCCTCGCGGCCCTTGCGATTGATGAAGATGCCCGTGAGCCCGAGCGCGAACGCCCTGGTGCGCGACCAGTCGACGCCTTCGAACCACTCACCGCTTTCGAGGGCGCCCTCTTCCTTCAAGAAGAGATAGCCGTTGTCGCGCAGCCACGAGTTGATGTTGATGCCACGGCGGAAGTTCGTGAAGCCGTGATCGCTGATCGCCATGAAGATGGTGTCGGGGTCGTCGATCACGTGGTCGAGCTTGCCCACGAGCTGGTCGGCCTTTTCGTACACCGACGCGATCGCATCCTTCCACTGCTCGACGTCCTTGCCCTCGTTCGCGGGGTGCGTGGGGTCGAGGTAGCGGTAGAACATGTGCTGGATGCGGTCGGTCGTGTCGAAGACCGTGGTCACGAACCCCTTCTTGGTTTGCTTGACCGCGTCGAGGAACATGGTTTCGCGCTCTTCGTACACTTCCATCGCCTGGTCGTAGAAGACCTTCTCGTCGATCACGCGTTCGTTCAGCGACCAGGTGTCTTCTGCGAAACCCAGCGTTGCGAACTTGCCCTGCTTCTTGGCGAGGTAGATCGCGTAGACCTCGGGATGCGAGATCGGCATCGCGGGGTTTTCGGGGTCGATGTGGATCGGCGTCATGTAGACGTTCACGTGCGGGTCGGTCGAGATCAGATAGATCTTCGCAATGCCGCTGACGCTCACACCGAGGCCGGCCTTGAAGGTGAGTTCGATCCAATCGGAGTACTTGTTCAGTTCGAGATGGATGGGCTCGGTGCCATCGATTTCGAAGCTCGCGCCCTGCCCGTCTTCGTCGATCGTGAGCGTGAACGGAAGCGTCATGCGACCACCGCTTCGCAGCATCGAGTTGTCGGGCCCGACGATGCGCGAGCGGATCACGTTGCCCTTGCGCCGCAACACCGTCTGCTCGCCACCGATGAACTTGGCTTCGCCGCCCTCGTTATCGGTACTGAAGAACGAGAACGTCCCCTGGCTGCCGCGCAGGTCGGGCACGCACATGCCGCTGAGCAAGAGCCCATTCTTGAAGGGCGTCGGCGGGAACGTGATCGGCACACGCTGGATGATCGAGAAGATGTTCTTCTCGCCCAGCAGCTTCCAGAAGTGCTGGCTCTTCTGCAGCAGCTTCATCTTGGGTTTGCCAATCGGCACCATGTAGCGGCCGATGTTCACCACCTTCTTCGCGTTGCCGATGTCGGTCGAACTCAGGATCGGCATGTAGGTGCAGGGGTCGCGGGTCAGGAAGTCGTAGATGCAGTGGTGGCTCGCGTCGGTCCCGGTCGAGAACGTCGACCACGCCACGGGCGACATCGACGGCGTGCTCGTATCGAGCGCCCGGAACACACCCTTGTCGGCGAGCTTCTGGAAGTTGGGCATGCGGCCTTCGCGCATGAACTTCGTCGTGAGGCCCGGGTCGAGGCCGTCGAGCCCGAGGATCACCACCCGCTTCGTGAGCGAGTTCTTGTAGGGGTTGCCTACGCGGATCAGGTTGATGACCAGGCGGATCGGCCAGGTCAGGATGATCACGAAGGCCAGCGCAAAGGTGACCAGTAGAACCAGGAGCGAGCCACCGAGGGCGAAGCCCGCACCGGGGCCGATATAGGCGTGCGCGGCGCCCGCCGACAGCGTCAGCGAAAGAAGCACATATAGAAGGAGAAGCGCGGCGTGGGCGTAGGCAGAGGCCGGCCTCGGGGCCGTCGTTTTCTTCATGCTCTCGTTCGGTCTTTCGCTGCTGGGCGTTCGCTGTGCGCGCGGCTGGGGATTTCGTTTATGACACCGCGCCTGGTTCTGGGGGTTCGAAACATGAGCGATTGGGCTCGACCCCATTTTCGGGCGGGTATGATATAACAGCTCGCGTTTGACCCTGCGATTCGACCCGGGGTTTTCATTTTGGTTTTCAACTGGTTACGGGCGGCTCGGGCAAGCAGACCCGACTCCGACGGTCTGGATCGAATCGTCCCCTCAGCCAGCGCAATGAAGACATCTTTCACGCGCAAGTCGGCAGCGTATCGTCGGTAGTCCACCACAGGCGGCGCTTCTCGCTCGCGCTGATCGCGTTTCACCGAACATCCACCACGAGCCCAGCTCGATTCGGGAGCAACCTCAAGACCATGCAACGAGCCCGCACGACCCTAGCCTGCATTTCTCACCTGCCCTCTACTGCGGCGGCGCATCTCCGCACCCCGGCGCCGGAAACCGATGCTCCCGTGCTCAACGTAGCTACAGCTACGTCTCCGCGCGCGAACGCCGGTTTCCGGCGCCGGAGCACGAATCTGCACCACCTCGCTACGAGGGCAGGTGAGAAACGCAGGCTTGGCCGCCCCTCGAAACCCCTTATCGCCCTCGCCCTGCTCTGCGCGATCGCCCTCGTGGCCTGCGGCAAATCGAGCCAGGACCACCTGGCCGACGCACGCGCGAGCCTGGCTTCTTCGGACTACGCAGCGGCGACGCAGTCGGCCGATGCGGGGCTGGCGGCCGGTGCAGATGACGTGACGGCCTGGGGGCTGGAACTCGTGAAGCTCGAAGCCCTTTCTCGCTCGGGCGACGGCGCCGGCACCGTGGCGCAGCTCAGCAAGCTCGCGGAAGCCAACGCCGAGCGGATCTCCGCTGCGGACTACTCGGGCACCGCCCAACTCCTACGCGTCGCCGGCATGAAGGCCGAGGCGATCCAGGTGCTCGACCTCGGCACCAAGCGCTTCCCCGACGACCCGGTCATCAAGAAGATGATCGACGATTCGGTCGAAGCCAGCGCGGACATCGACCCGGCCGAACTCGAGATGCTGAAGAGCCTCGGGTACATCGACTGAATCGAGGCCCGCGCGCCACCGACACGGCCCGACCGGCAACTCGCTGGCACTCCCTGCCCGCCTCCGGTATCAACCGCCCTGACCCGGGTTCCGTGGGCGACCTTCTATCTACCTACAAGTAGACACCGGAGGCCACCCTCGGGCTGAGCCGCGGCCCCGCCGCTCGCCCAGCCACCTTGCGCGCCGGTAGCTCAGCTGGATAGAGCATCAGGCTTCGAACCTGAGGGTCGGGGGTTCGAATCCCTCCCGGCGTGCCAGGATTCCCCGGCCCCGATTCGGCCGACGGCTTCGCCCCAACGCACGGTCCCTCGGGCACGGCTTCAGGGCCCGGCTGTACGCCATTGACTTAGTCCGCCATTGGCGCAGGCTGCCAGGTCGTGGACTTCGAGTGGGACGACGCAAAGGATCTCACCAACCGTCGGAACCACAGCCTCGGCTTTGGCGAGGCGGCAGAGCGATTCGAGTCAGGCGTCGAGTATCTCGAGATCTTCGATCTGGATCACTCGGAGTCGAAGGACCGATTCATCGTCACCGGGCCGATCGCACGTGGACTCATTGTTGTCGTCTACACCGAGCCTGAGGAAGACACGGTCCGCACACACTGCGGAACTGGGAGCAGGGACGGCGGCGTCCAGAGGGGCCAGCAATTGCGTTGCTGCGAATCGCGGCGCGACATCCGCGGATCATTCGGGAGAACCTCAGGTCCGCAGCCTGACTCACGCCGAGTCATCCGGTTTCGGGGTCGCCGAACACAGAGGTGCGTTGCGCTCTACCGTGTGACCATTTTGTGCCCGTATTCCCGCTCATTCCCGTCTATTCCCGCTCGGAATCCCGTAACGATTTGGATTTCCTGGACCTCCGTTGGTCACCTCTCCCACGATCGATCGCCTACGCCGGACCACGAAACGAGGCTTGCCTCGGACCGGCGCTGCCCTCGATCTCCGCCGTAGACTGCAACGACCTCGCAAGGCATGGGCCCCGTGTCGAGGTGCCTCTTGACACGGCTCGCTGCCGCGAAGAGGCTGCTCGACGCTGTCTCAGCGGACTTCGCCTCCACCAGCTCCAGCCTGTCCGAGTGCTCGACCACGACATCGACCTCGGCGCCATCCCGGTCGCGATAAAAGGACAGTCGTCGCGACTCACCCCGATTCGCCCTCCGCTTCAGGATCTCCGACACCACCCAGGACTCGAAGATCGCTCCCCGAAGCGGGTGCGATCGGAGCTGACTCGCCTCCCGGATCCCGAGCAGCCAACATACGAGGCCCGAGTCGTAGAAGTGAAGCTTCGGCATCTTCACCAGCCGCTTACGCAGGTTCGAGTGAAAGGGCTGTAGCCGGAACGCGAGAAAGCTCGTCTCCAGGACGCTCAGCCATGACCTGGCTGTCGGTTGCGTGATGCCGCAATCGCCGGCCAGCGCCGAGTAGTTGAGGAGCTGACCCGTTCGGCCTGCGCAGAGTTCGACGAACCGCTGGAACGTCGACAGATCTCCGACGTTGGTCATGGTACGAACGTCACGCTCGAGGTAGCTCGCAACGTACGAAGCGAGCCAGTCGCTCGGGTCGAGCCGCTTGTCGAAGATCCGAGGGTAGCTCCCCGAGAACAGTGACTCTTCCAGCGTTTTGGGGTGTGGCTTGAAGCGGGTGACTTCCGATCGCGAAAGCGGCACGAGCAATCCCGCCCGGCGTGCCCGTCTTTTCAAGTCGGGCCCAGGTCCGCACCTGGTGGGCTGGCAATGCCTGGTGAGCCCGAATCAGCTCGCCGGCGCATAGTGAATCGGCGAAGACCAGGCGCGCTCCTGCAGCGTGGCGGGCAAGTCTGAGCGCAGCGGGAGGCCCGCGCGGATCGCGTCCCACGTCGACCAGCGACAGGTCGGGTTCTCGATCGCGCGCAAGTAGTAGAAGGCCCGCTGGCTCGGATCGAAATTCGGGTCCGTCCACACCGCCTGCAGCGTGTCGGCGCCGCCGTCGGCGCTGATCGCACAGTTCGTGAGATCGACTTTCGCGCCGTTGTCGGGGCATCGATGCGTGTCGCCCGAAGGCAACGCTCCTTGCGAGCAGGCGATGTCGAAGACGGCTTCGCGGGTGCGCCCCGCTTCGACCCACCCCTTGACCACCTGGAGGCGCTGGAGAGGCGTGCCGTTCGGATCGCGCAACGCAAACGCCAGGAATCGCGGGACCTCGCCATCCGAGAGTTCGAGATCACCGCCCATCGGCACGCCGCGTTCATACGCACTGGCGATTCCACCGGGGTCCTCGAGCATCGCGACGTCGAGTGTCGCGCCCGCGAAGAAGCGAACGCGGATCCGGGGCCCGGAGGTGCCGAAGGTCTCCTTGCGTCGGAACGCGGCGTAGATGTCCTCGCGCGTGTTCGACTCCGCCCAGACAGCCGCGAGCCCCGAGGCGCCAAAGCGCCGCACCGAGACATTGACGTACGTCCGGCCGTCGACCTCGGCCACGAACCCAGGAGCGACCCAACCTGCAACCAGGGCCTGGTACCAGGGCAGCGGCCGGATGCCCCGCACGTCGGGCCTCGCGTCCACGAGGCCGACCTTGCCGTAGAAGTTCGCCTCGTCGTCGGTCGTCGCCCCGACGTGGGTATCACTCGCAGCGACGACACCGAACGCGAACGGATTCGGGATTCCCTTCTCCGCGAACAGCAAACCGTCGCGCATGGCCTGGCGCACGTAGCTCCCCGCGAGGTTGTCCATCGACGTGGTCGCATTGGCTCCGCTTTCGTAGGCGATCTCGAAAGCCGCCCACTCGTCGGTGTCCGAGAGGTTGGGATGCGTCTCCGAAGTGCCCTTCACCTGGGTGATTTCGATCAGTGGCTCGTTGCGCGCGCGCCGCTCGGCGTACTCGGCATCGATGGGCTCACCGGATAGATCCTCGAGCGCGAACATCTGGCCATTCGAGAGGTTCGAGTTGTGCGGGATCGCCAACGCCTCGACACCCCGAGCACGAAGCGCGTCCAGCCAGGTCCACATGTCCTCCGGATCCACCGAGTTGAGGCGAGAAAACGGCTGGATGGGCAACCTGGCGCTGTCTTCGAAGATGACGTTCCGGTGGAGGCTGCCGCCGTCGATGTTGGGCGTGTACTCGTAGGCGACGAAGGTGGTGAAATCGCCCGGCGCATTGGCGGCGTCCGCGGCTTCGATCGTCTCGAGCCAGGCGGATTGCATGACGTCCTCGACCACGCCAATGTCGAGGCTGCCGTCCGTCAAGGCCGCGAACAACGGATCGCTGAACCTCGTGAAGGCCCGCACCCGCATGAGAATGTCGAGCAGGCCCGTGCTCGGGTCATCGTTGAGCCCGTGCATGCTCTGCGCGAACGCGAGTTTCGAGAACTCGGTGCGCGTGTCGGCAGCGGCTCGCGGAACGCCGAGGAACATCGCGTGGTCCGTCACCGCGTAGAAGTCGAGCGGCTCGCGCAGCTGCATCGTGAAGCCCGCCGGATGCAGGATCGCCCCGCCTTGCGCGTACCGATACGCGTCTCGTGGCGTGATCGTCGTCCCGAAATTGAATGCGTCGGCGGAGAGAGACGTGTGGACGTGTAGATCGCCAAAGAACGCGTCGCGTTCGGGATCGCGCGGAACCTCCTGCCTCGCGGGCCCCGCCCGTTCGATCAGCATGTCGCTCAACGGCAGGTTCTCGGGAATCGATGCCCGGTCCCCACCGCCGCCACAAGCGATCGCGGTCGATGCGACCATTGCCAGAACGAGAAGTCCCATATCCATCAATCCCCGCCTGCAGTCAGTTCAGGATGAGCGATCGTGGGGTATTCAGGCGGACTCCGCTAGAAGTCCGGCCGGCTTCAACCAGGAATGCGGTCGAAGGCCTTCACTCCCTCCGGAACCACATGGAAGGGCTGCGCATCGCACATGTAGATGGCCATTTCCGGGCCGCCGAACTGCTTCGGGTCGTCGAGGGTGCCGACCTTGAGGATCACGACGCCAGGGATCTCAGGGACCCGGCTCAAGGTGTGCGTCCCGCACTTCGCACAGAACTCCCGTGTCACGGGAGAGTCGAGATCGCTGCGAGAGAAGCTCGCCGGCTGCCCCGTCGTGTATCGGAAACCCTTGTCTCGAAACCCGAAGATCAAGTTGGGTCCGCCACCCGATACGTACTGGCACTCTCGGCAGTGACACTGACCTTTGATGACCGGATCGCCCGTCACCTCGTATCGCAGCTCGCCGCAATAGCATCGCCCTTCCAGCTCCATGCCTGGCCCTCCCCTATGTGTTGATTCCAATTTCCGGTCCGCGCTCCAGGCGTTGTGAATCTGTGCGCGCGTTAGAGCTGCAACATCGATCGGCCGCTCTCGACGAGCTTGCTCGCGTCCCGCTCCTCCGGCTTGGCGGCGACCGGGGTGGTGGGGACGCTCACTCCCCGCTCGACGGCGGGACGTGCAGCCATCGTATTCATCCAGCGCTGCAGATGATCGAGGCCCTCCACGGAGACACCCGACCAGCCGTGGATTCGAACCCAGGAGAAGTTCGCGATGTCCGCGAGCGAGTAATCGCCCGCCAGCCACTCGCTGTGGGCCAGCTGCCCGTCGAGCACTTCGAACAAGCGACGCGACTCGTTCTGGTAGCGATCGATCGCCGGTTGAATCTTCTCGGGGAAGTAGCGGAAGAAGGCGTTCGCTTGTCCCATCATCGGTCCCACCCCGCCCATCTGAAACATCAACCACTGAATGACGCGCGATCGGCCTTGGGCGTCAGTGGGAAGCAGACGGCCGGCCTTTTCGGCCAGGTAGATCATGATCGCGCCC
Source organism: Myxococcota bacterium (assembly GCA_030748735.1). Lineage (GTDB taxonomy): Bacteria > Myxococcota_A > UBA9160 > UBA9160 > UBA4427 > DUBZ01. Next base: position 52,770 of record JASMLK010000091.1, read on the forward strand.
GACTCGAAGATCGGGAAGTTGTCCGCATCGCGGTCCACGATCGCGGGAATACGTCCATTCGGATTGAGCTTCAGGAAATCAGGCTTCTTCTGGTCGCCTTCTCCGAGATCGATCGCGTGGACTTTGTATGGGAGCTCGAGTTCTTCGAGCGTTATCGACGCCTTCCATCCATTGGGTGTCGAGGCGGTGTATAGATCGATCATGGGGTCACTCCTGATTCTATTGAGCGAACGGTCGATCGAGACCGTTCGCGATTACGCCGGAAACGGGTTCTGGATCACCGTCGAACTCGCGAAGATGACGTGCTTCTCGGTTCCATTGGCTCGGTGCTCGTTCGCGGCCAGGTACTTTTCACTCGTCACCATTTCGATGAAGGTGTCGCGGCTCGGGTAGTAGACGAGTTGCACCACGTCCCAGTCGGTATCGCCCCCCTCGTCCAGCGCGAGGTGGTCGATGGAACCCATCCAGATGACGACGGCCCCCAGTTCTTCGAGTATCCCGCTCACCACCGACCCGTATCGCATGTACGCATCGCGGCCCGATCCGTTTCCATCGAGCGACTTCTCTCGGTACTTCAGGAGATTGACCATGTACACCGGCCCCTCTTTGGGGCAGTTCTTTACGGCGTCGAGTTCGAAGGGGTTCATCGCATCGCTCCTGTATTGGGTTGCATTCAGTCTTGCTGATCACGGGTCCGGTTCGAATTGAAACTGACGATGGATCTCGATGATGCCGGGCGTGGCAGCGATGACCCAGACCAACGCCGCAACCGCCACCCACTTGAGGGGCAACAACAGCAGCGCAACGATCCAGGCGGCGAGAAAGGCATACGTACGCCGAATCGCCGTCCGTGCGCGAGCGAACCCTCCACTCCCATCGCGATCCAACGACAACGATGTCGGCCGAATGAACCAACCATTCGCCAGATGGATCCAGAGACTGAAGAGCCACGGGGGGTCCTTCTCCGTCAAGGTCGGGTCGACATCCAGATCCGCATCGCCGGTGGCGGCCATCCCCTCTTGAATGCGATCCCACGTATAGCGAGACTCGGGTCTGGCGCCCGCTCCGCCGATGTTGCTCATCTTCGGAACCGCCCGCCAGCGATAGAGCACCCGTGCATTCGCATCGATCGCGATCACGGCCGGCTGGAAATAACCCTTCGGATGGTTGGCCCAGCTCCGCTCGCGTAAGTGCCCGGTGTCTTCGTTGTAGAAGATGTCGAGCCACCCACGCGCCTTCA
>JASMLK010000092.1 GCA_030748735.1 Myxococcota bacterium
GAGCGCGCCTCGAGCCTGGATGAACAGGCTTCGATAAATCGTCTCGTGAGAGATCTGCATATCCAAGGCATCAGGATACTCCTCCTTCAGCCATCCAGAGATCTGCTCGGGCGACCACTGCAGGCGTAGCTTCTGCGTCACCGCAATCGCACGCATGGAAGCACCGGCTGCAATGCCGCGTGAGATCTCTTCACGCTCAGCTCGTGACAGCACGCGGCTCGAACGACGGCGCGGAGGGGGAGCGATCCCTCCGCTCGCCGCGATGAGATCGAGGCGAGGATGTTGCGTTGATCCGTTGAATCCACCAACGCTATGTCAACTCGATCCCATCGACCGAGAAGGCCCGCCGCGGGAAGACTTCGTCGCGCGCCCGCGGACAGTCCCCGGCCCAGTCGATGACCCGGGCCAGCAGGCCGGCGTCGATCGCCTCCATCACCGGGGCGGCGCCACCGGGATAGGCGAGCGCGGCGCCGCGGGCTTTCCGCAACGCGCCATAGACGCCGAGCGCCGGGATCAGGTTCATCGCCGAACCGATCGACGAACCGAAGATCACCTGGGGGCGCAGGATCGTGAAACGCAGCCCGCTCCGCGTGGCGACCGCGCGCAGCAGGTCTTCCTGCTCCCAGTAGAAATTGGGGATGTCACGGGCTTCGTCCCGCCCCTCGCGGGCGGGCGTGGGGATCGGTCGCGCATGGGCGCCGTAGGCCTTGGTGCCCTGGAGGAGCGTGACGTGTTGCAACCCGGGCGCGTGTTCGGCCAGCGGTTCGATCAGATTCGCGAACATGCCGGCGTTGGTGGCGATCTGGTCGGTTTCGAACCAGCCGGCGTAGAGGCCGGGCTTTTCGTGGAGCGCCGCATACACCAGGCGGGTGGTCGCTGCGTGCCGCTTTGCGAACGCTTCGCAGGCTGGGCGGTCGGTGAGGTCGAGGACCTCCACCCGGGTGCCGGGTGGCGTGTCGCCGAGGCCGCGACGGGAAACCCCTGTCACGCTCGACACGGCCGAGGCATCCGCTGCGAAGCGTGCCGCGAAGTGCTCGAGGCAGGCGCCTCCCACGAGGCCAGTCGCACCGGCGATCACGATCTGCTCTGCCAAGAGGTCTCCTGATTGTGCGAAGCGCCAAAGTGGCGCGGTGGGCTGTCGCGAGAAGGTGATCGAAAACCGACCCCAGAGCGACTGGGTGGTTGGGGGCCGCCTGGCCGTTCGGATACTGTCTCGTCGCCTCGTGAAACGCAGGCCCCTCCCCCTTTTGCTTCGGAGACTTCCGATTGGCGCGAGCGTCCACTTCGAAACCCGCGCACGGTATCGACCCGACGCCGCTGCGCGAGGCCTGCCGCCGGGAGGTCGCGCAGGGGTTGCGTGCCTGCCAGGTGGCCGTGGGGTTCGGCGAGGAGGTCGTGTACAGCGAGTCGTTCGGTGCCGCCCGCGACGAGACGCGCTTCTGGGTCGCCTCGGCGACGAAACCCATCGTGGCTTCGGCCATTTGGATCCTGATTGGTGAAAAACGACTCGAAGTCGAGCGGCGCGTCGCCGACTACATTCCCGGCTTCGGCTCGCACGGCAAGACGGACATCACGCTCGAGCAGGTCTTGTTGATGACCAGTGGCTTTCCCGACGCGGTGATGCCGCGAGAAGAAGGGGTCGATGCCTCGCGACGGGCGCAACGTTTCGCCGAGTGGGACCTGCGTCACCGACCGGGCCAGGAGTACCACTACCACCCGGGCTCCGCACACTGGGTGCTGGCCGATTTGATCGAACGCGCGAGCGGGCAGGATTTTCGCGATTTCGTCGAGGAGCGGCTCACCCGCCCCCTGGGCCTGCCGCGGGTGTTGGGGATCGAGAGGGCGCAACAGCAGGACATCGCCCAGTTGTGGGCTACCGATGGCGAGACCCAGGGAGAACAACGGCACGACCATGCGGCCAAGATCGAAGTGGGTGAGCCGGGTGGCGGTGGGGCCATGCGCGCGCGAGATCTGGCCCGATTCTATCAAGGGTTGCTGCACGACTCGGCGGGCCTGTTCGACCCCGCCGTCCTGCTCGATGCGACGACGCACATCCGCACGACCCTGCCCGACCCCTGGATGAAGCTCCCCGCCAACCGCACGCTTGGTGTCGTGGTGGGCCCGGGCTTCGGTTCCACCTGGGGCAGTTCGCAGACGGCCTTCGGTTGGAACGGCATCGGTGGGCAGATCGGTTTCGCAGAACCGGCGACCGGAGTGTCCTTTTGCTTTCTTCAACACGGCGACGACGACGCGACCCGGCCGTTCGTTCGAGGTGCCCGGATGTCGAAGTTGGCGCTGGAATTGGGAGGCGCGTGATCGCGTGGAAGAGCGGGTTTCGATCATCGTGCCGTGCTTCGATGCCGCGAAGACCCTGCGCGAGTGCCTGTCATCGTTGTTGGCGCAGCGACCTGCCCGCGCGGGGCTGGAGATCCTCGTTGTCGACAACAACAGCAACGACGTCACCGCCGAGATCGCGGCGGCGACCGACGGCGTCGTCTTGCTTCACGAAGCGCAGCAAGGCGCCTATGCGGCCCGCAATCACGGTTTGTCGCGGGCCCGCGGCGAGATCCTCGTCTTCACGGATCCCGACTGCGTGGCAGAGCCCGACTGGCTCGAGGCTCTGCTGCGGCCGCTCGCCGACCCCAACGTCCGCATCTCGATCGGTCGCTCGTTGCTTCACGGATCTTCCCTCGCGATGCAGACTCTCGGCGACTACGAACACGTGAAAGACGAGATGATCCTCGGCGGCCACGACACGAGCCTCTACTACGGCCACACCAACAACATGGCGGTACGGCGCGAGGTCTTCGAAGCCACCGGCCCGTTCGAAACCCGGCGTCGGGGCGCGGACGTGATCTGTGTGCGCCGCTGCGCCGACCACTTCGGAGCGGAGTCGGTCGTCTACCGGCCCGAAGCAAGGGTCGATCACCTGGAGATGGACGGTCTCGCGACCTACTACCGCAAAGTCTTCACCTACGGTTGGAGTCAGGCCCTCTATCGTGAGGTCGTGGCGTCCCAGACCGCCGCGCCGGCGGCGCGCTGGGGCCTGGTGGGGCGCGTGGCCCGTGAATTCGACTACGCCGCGCCGCGGCGGTGCCTGCTCGCGGGCCTGATGGCGATCGAGAGCATGGCGTGGTGGCTCGGGCAACGGCGGGGACGTCGGCCCGGTGCAGCGGAGCCAGAGAGCTGATGCGCTTGTTCGTCGACGCCGAACTCGACTGGCCGCTCGATTGTGAGACCTTCCTGCAGGCCATACGCCGCGGCGTAGACGCAGGCCGGCCGCTCGAAGTGAACTTGCGCGACCGCGGTCCCGAACGCGATCGCGCGTGGTTCACGGTCGATGATCTCGGCCTCACCGAGCACGTCCGTTTCCTCGAAACAGCCGCGGAGTGGTCGGAGGCTGCTGCGCGAGCCGACCTGGTGATCTCGCAGGCGCCGGGCGCCGCGGTCACGGTCTCGCAGCCGGGCGCGGTCGCCAGCCGGCTCCCGAAAGGCGATCCCGCGGCGATGTGGGCCGCGTTCGAACGGCTGTGCGAACCCGTGGCACCGGCGGATCCGGCGTCGTGAGCGCGGCGTTTCGCGTCGTCATGCTCGTGCACGAGTTTCCGAAGCGGTCGGAAGCGTTTCTGGTCGACAAGTTCCTGGGGCTGCTGCGGGCGGGGCTCGACGTGCACCTTGTGGCCGAGCGCCGTGGCGCCGCCGACTTCGAGGGATATCCCGAGTTGCGTATGGAGCCGGCTGTGCGGGGCCGGTTGCACTTGTGGCCCGAGCGCGAGCGGTTGCCCGCGCTGCTCTCGTGCATGCTCCTGGCGAGCGTCTCGTTGCTCTTGCGTTCGCCTCGAGAGGCCCTCGCGACGTGGCGGAGCGTCGGCCGCCATCCGTGGGCCGAGCGCCCTGGTCGGTTTGCCTACCTCGCCCGGCTCCGCGCGCTCGCTCCCGACGTGGTGCACTGCGAGTTCGGGACGCTGGCCGCTCGGCGTCCGGAGCTGCTCGCGCACCCGGTCTGGCGCACTGTCGTTTCGTACCGCGGTTGGGACGTCAACTACGACGCTCTCGATCGGCCGGAACGCATCGCAGCGGTCTTCGCCGCGGCGGACGCCTTTCACTTCCTGGGCCGCGATCTGCACGTGCGGGCCCTGAGACGTGGGCTCCGCGAGAATGCGACCGTGGCCTTGATCCCTCCGGCGGTCGACCCCCTCCGGTTCGTCGCCGCCCCACGCCCCCGTTCGTCAGGTGACAACGTCCTGCGCATCGTCGCCGTCGGGAGGCTGCACTGGAAGAAGGGCTACGAACACGCCCTGCGGGCCCTTCGCCGGGTCGCGCAGGTCGGCGTGCATTTCGACTATCGCGTCATCGGAGAGGGGCCGTTTGCGACCGCGGTCGAGACCTGTGTGCGCGACCTCGACCTCGACGATTCCGTCACGCTCGTCGGTCCATTGGATCGCGATGGGGTGGCACGCGAGTTGGCGCAGGCCGACCTGATGCTCCACGCAGCGGTCAGCGAAGGTTTTTGCAACGCGGTCATCGAAGCCCAGGCGATGGGCGTTCCGGTCGTGTGCAGCGACGCCGACGGTTTGGCGGAGAACGTCGCGCACGAAGAGACGGGGCTGGTCGTAGCCCGGCGCGATGTCAAAGCCATGGCGGACGCGATCCTGGCCCTCGCCCTCGACCCGGAGCGGCGCGCTGAAATGTCAGCGCGAGGCGCCGCCAGGGTGCGGGAGCAGTTCGCTCCTGCATCTCAGATCGCAGCCTTCATCGCCCTGTACGAAGCCACGCAAGCGAGCGCCGGGCCCGGGGAAGACCGCCGGGAATCGCGAGCCAGCACGCGATGTACGACAGACTGAAGATCGCGCCGTTGCTGAGAAGATGGATCACACCGCTGCTTTCGGCCCCAGCGAGGCCGACACCCCCCGCCCCGAGCAGGGCCGCGCAGACGGGTCGCGCGGCGGCTGCCGTGAAATCCCCCGCGCGCAGGGGCGAGTTCGCGCAGGCGTGGACCACGTTGGCGACCGCGACCACACCACGCCCGACCGCATAGCCGGTGGCGATTCCGATCGCACCGTAGGGGACGCCGGCCGCCACGAGCAGCATCGAAACCGGACGCGCGATCAGGGTGAAGCGCAGCCGATCGCTGGTGCGTGCTTCTGCGAGATAGACCCAGATCATCAGCCGGCTCGCGCAGCCGAGGAAAGCCGCGAGGGCCAGCAGGCGAAAGATCGGGATCGCCTCGCTCCACGCCGAACCCAGCAGGGTCGGAATCACGACGTGAGCGTCGGCGAGCAAATAGGCGAGAACGGGCAAGACCAGCGAGAGCACCGCTGTGAAGGCCTCGCGCGTTGCCGCTCGGTAGCGCGGCGGGTCGTCGCGCAGTCGACTGAAGGTGGTCACCGCGACCTCTTTCAGCGGAACCAGGAGTTGCAGCGCGGGCAGCGTCGACCATCGGTGGGACATCTGATAGAGACCGAGTGCGCTGGCGCCGGCCAGTCGCCCGACCAGGATCCTGTCGAGTTGGTCTGCGATCTCGTTGAGGACGCGTACGGCGGTCGTTTCCCCGCCGAAGCGTTTGAGCGCGGCCGGCGTGGGCCGGGCGTCCTTGCGATTCATGCGCGCGGGGCGGAAGCCGGCGATCAGCGCGATCGCCAGGGCGTGCACGCTCAGGTGCACGAACTGCTGTGCCACGAGCGACCACAGCCCCCACCCGGCGAGCGCAAGCCCGATCGCGGCGCTCGCTCCACAGAGCGTGGCCGCCACATTGACCCACGAGATCGCGCCAAAGCGCATCTGCCTTCGCAGAAGCCCGATGGGAATGTTCACGAGGCCGCTCAACCAGAGCGCGACCGCGAGCCAGGCCGTGATGGGGATCAACAGCGGCTCGTGAAAAAACCAGGCGAGCCCGGGCCCGGCCGCCGCACACAAGACAGCGAGCCCCGTGGTATAGGCGAGGCTCCACCAGAAGAGCTCCGAGAGGTCAGCATGTTCGATCCGCGCGTGTTGGGGGATCGCGAGACCCAGGCCGAAATCCTTCAGGTTGAGCAGGACGCCGACCACGATCCCCGCCATCGCGACGACCCCGAAGTCTGAGGGCGTCAGCAGGCGCGCGAGTACGACGGTCGAGGCGAGGCCGATCGCGAACTGGGCGACCTGGGATCCCAACACGATCGCCCCGCCGCGGACGGCCCGAGACTCCCAGTCGTCGAGGTCGTCGGTCTCGAGGGCCTTTTCCACCCGCGGTCGGTCGCTCACGAGTTGGCCCGTTCGCGATCCTCCGGGCAGAGCGCTCCACTGCGCCCCCGGAAGCGCAGGCGGTTGAGCGTGGCCTCGGCCCGCATCACGAAGTCGCGCAGGGTCTCCGCCGCCCCTCCGCCGCACCAGGCGCGGACGCGGCGGATGAACGGGTCGAAAGCGATGGCGCGTCTCGCGGTCGCGATGGTGATGCGATCGAGGTAACCCGACTCGATGCCATGCTTCTCGACGAAACGCTCGAGGCTTCGCCTTGTCCAGTCTTCGCTCCAACGCAGCCAGAAGAAACCCCGGTCGCCCGGATCGAGAGGCGGCGGGGACTTGTAGGTCACCAGACACGCGGGTTCGAACAGGACTCGCCCCCCGGCTTTTTCGATCGCAATGCACAGGTCGAGGTGCTCACGTGAGTTGAGCAGGGCCGGGTCGAGCGGCCCGAGGGTTTCGAAGATCTCACGTCGACAGAGCATGCAGTGGAACTCCACGAAGGCGCAGTCGCCCCGCTCCAGGGGCGCGGGGAGTTCCGCGAGTGGGGTCTTCTGCAGGAGGTGCTCGGTGTGGGAGCTTCGCTCGGGCGCTTCGCCCGTGAACGCGTAGTGGCCGCCTGCCATGTGGATGATTCCGTCACCGGGTTCGCCTTCGAGATAGAGCGGCCCCACCGCCCAGGCGTCGGTCTCGTCGGCGCATCGTACGAGGGTCTCGAGCCAGTTCGGCGTCACGATCAGGTCGTTGTCGACGAAGACAATGTAGGGGGTCGAGGCGAATTCCAGGGCCCAGTTCCGTGCGTGGTTCGGCGACAGGGGGTGTCGCGAGCGGAGCAGGCGGAAGCCCCGTTCCCGGGCCTGCGCATCGAGCCAGCGCTGCAGCGGCGCCGGCGAGGGGCCATCGACGTAGATCAGCTCATGGGGGAGCTTCGTGTGTTCGAAGATCGATTCGAGGCTCCGCCTCGCGACGCTGTACTGCTCCCGGGGTACGACGACGATCGTGACTCGAGGCGTGGCTTCCCTGTTTTCCCTCATGCCTGCATTCTCCGCTGCCAGAAGAAACCGGCAGCATTGGCGAGCTGAGAAAGCAAGAGCAGCGCAGTGACGATCAGCGAGCGTCCCATGGGCATTCGGCCCAGGGGGTAGAAGACGAGGTCACGATAGAAGCGCAGCGGTTCGATTCGCGGGATGTCGCCGCGATTCCTGCGCATCCGCTGAAAGCGAAAGGCGCCGCGCCCATAGGCAAAGTGTTGACGCATGAAACCCGACAGGGTGAGGTCGTGATGGTGATCGACCACCGCGCTTTCGAGCAGTCGGATCTCGAAACCGGCATGCTGCCAGCGAGCGCAAAGCTCACGGTCCTCAGCGGCGGCGTCGGGGAAGTCTTCGGGAAAGCCACCGACCGCGCGAAAACGGTCGACCGGCATGAACAGGTTGTTCGAGGTGAATAGCGGCTCGCGTCCCCCGCCTTGGCCGACGTCGTCGAGTTTCTCGTTGAAGTACCCGTAGAGATAGTCGACCAGCACTTGGCTCGCGGTCGAACACAGATTGCGCTCGAGCGCATTCCGAGTATGCCCCCCGAGTGCGAGGCCGGGGTGTCCGGTAGCGGCCCGCTCGAACTCCTGGAGCCAGTCGGTATCGGGTGCGCAATCGTCGTCGGTGAAGGCCAGGAACCGGCCCCGGGCCCGGCAAGCCCCCGCGTTGCGGGCCGCCGCGGGCCCCCGGTTGCCCTGGCGCAGGCAGGTGATCGTGAGCCTGGATGCGAAGCGTTCGGTGACCTCCCGGACAGGCGACGGGCTGCCGTCGTCCGACACGATCACCTCGAATCGGTCTCGCGGCATCGTCTGCTGCGCGAGGGCCTCGAGGCAGCGCGCCAGTGCGACCGGCCGATCGAAGGTGGGGATCACGACCGAGACGAGGGGAGCACGCGGGCGGACGGCGTCTTCGTCGGCACTCGGGTTCGGCATGGTCGTGGCTCGGTTCCCACTCAGCGCGGTCGACGCGCGAGGAGATTGTAGGTGAAAGCGAGGATCCATCCGGCGACAGCGCCGACCACTGCGCCGTAGAACAACCCGAGGAAGGCCCCGGGCCAGGTCACGGAATAGCCGGGAAAGTAGTTGTCGAGCAGGCCGAGGTGGGGGCCGACCACCTGGCCTCCACGGATCACCAACCACGCGGTTGCAAAGAACAGGCCCGCTCCCCCGGCGAGGCCGAAGGTGGTGGCCATGACCGAGGCTCGCAGACGCGCCACCGCCTGGGCCAGCAGTTCGCTTTCGTCGCTTACCGGGTTTCGAGCTGTCAACAAGGGATCGCTTGCCATCGAGGGCTCCTCCGCGTCAATCCGTGAGCGCGCTTGCGCGTACGAGTTCGAGTCGGCTTCGGAAGAGTCGCTCCTGCCACCCCACGACACGATTGATCGTGCGCGCAACGAGCTGGCCGAAGGCGTAGCCGAGCAGGCTGGCCTCACCGATGCCCACCAGCATGCCGGGCCAACTGACTTCGAAGCCGAAGAGCACAATGCCGAGGAGCGAGAGCGTGGGACCCATGGGGTCACCGCCGGCCAGCAGCAGGGTGCTCGTGGCCACGAACAAACCGAGCCCGAATAGCACGGCGACGGCCACGCCGAGCGCATGGGCGTCGTAGCGCGCGAAGACGGGCTGAATCAGCCCCTCCGGCAACTGTGCGTCGACGCGCCCGGGCACGAGTCGATCGCCCCTGGGCTCGAATTCGGTGGGGTCGCTTTGCGGGCCCTTGGCGGCATCGGGGTTCACTTCCTCGTGATAGTCGTCCTCGACATTCACGTCCCAGATGTCGAGCCCCGCACCGCGAAGATTCCGCACCGCGCGGAGGGACGTCACCATGGAGTGGTCCTGGTTGTTGTAGCGGTGTTGTCCGTTGCGGCCGACACAGGTCAGGTTGTCGAAGCCATCCAGCCAGCGGCGCACGGTATCCAGAGCCTCGCGGTAGCCCGGATCGTAGACGGGATAGGCCTTGGGCATGCGGACGACGGCGCCGTCCACCACCTGATCGCGTCGAATGAAGCCGAGCTGTTCGCACTCCCGCGCTGCTAGCTCGATCAGCTCGGAGTCCTTCATCGACCACAAGTCGTCACCTTCCTGTACGAAGTACTCGAGGCCGAGAGAACTCGTGTCCGTGAGCGGAAGCATCTCCGGACTCCAGTTGCCGAAATTCTGGATTCGGCCGACGCGGACCTCCGGGGCGTGGATGTAGATCCAGTTGTCGGGAAAGAGGTCGGGCTCGTCGATGGCGAGGGCGACCGTGAGGAAGTCGCGGTACCGCAGGCGGTTCGCTGCATCGAGGACTTCGGCCGGAGGTGCGGGTTCCATGCGGGTGAGCAGGTCCTTCAGCGCAAGGCTCGAGATGAAGTGATCACCGTCGGCCTCGAGCATGACTGGGCGTTCCTCGCCGGCACCTTGCGGAGCACGCAGGGCGACATGTGTGACATGTCGACCCTCTCGCCGGACGGTCACGACCTCGTGACCGAGGTGCGTGTCGATGCCCTTCTCGGCCAGGATCTCGCTGCACCGCTCCCAGAGTTGCCCGGGGCCCTTGCGGGGATAATGAAAGTGTTCGATCAGGCTCGTCGCTACGGGCCCACGCGTTGCGAAGCGTCCGAGCAGGGCGTGGCGGAGGGTCTTGACGAGATCGAGGTCCTTGATTCGCTGGGCGGCCCAGTCCGCGCGAATCTCACTGCAATCCATGCCCCAGACCTTCTCCGTGTAGGTCTTGAAGAAGATTTCGAAGAGTCGGCGGCCGAATCGGTTGCTCACCCACTGCTCGAATGTGCGCTCTTCGCGCGAGGGAAAGATCTGGGCGTGGAGAAAGCTCAAGCCCACCCGAATGGCTTCGATCGGGCCGAGCCCCCGCAGTGCGTTCAGCGGACGGATCGGGTAGTCGAACATCTTGCCGTCGTAGTAGATCCGCGAAAGACGTGGGCGCACGAGCATGTCGTCGGCGAGGATCTCGTGCCAGATCGCCTCCACCTCTGTGACCTTCGTGAAGAAGCGATGCCCACCGATGTCGAAGTGGTACCCGTTGTGCTCGACGGTTCGAGAGATGCCCCCGACGCAATCGTCTCTCTCGTAGACCACTGCCGAGAAGCTGGATCGCATCGCCTCCCAGCCTGCGGTGAGGCCAGCGGGACCGGCGCCGAGGATCACGACGTGGGGGCGACCGGATCGATCTATGGCGGATTCAGTTGCGGGGGGAGTAGGCATCCATGCGTCGATCACTCGTGGGTCGTTTGGCATTCGACATTCGAAGTGCCAGGGGGTAGACGTGATGCTTCAGTCCTACCTCGTGTTTTCCGACCGGTTCACGCTAGATCGCCATGATACCGTTCCATGTCGGGCGAAGGAGCGCGTTTTGTTCGCATCCCCGAGAAAGAACGGGTCCCCCGAGACCGACGTATGACACAAAGCAACACTTCGGATCCAACGATCGCCGTCATCGTTCCGGCCTACAACGCTGCGCAACATCTGCGCGCGAACGAGTCGGCACTGCGTTCGATTCGCGAGCGCGCCACGTTGATCGTGGTGGATGCGGGGTCGACGGACGAAACGCGCTCGATCGCGAAGCGCGTGGCCAGTGACGTGGTGGGATTTGCCGAGCGCCAGGGACCTGCAGCCGCCCGCAATCTCGGTGCATCGCGTGTGAGCGCGGATGTCCTGCTCTTCCTGGATGCCGACTGCACCCCGCTGCGCGATACCCTGGCTCGCGTCGCCTCGGCTTTTGCCGGTGACCCACAACTCGTCTCGCTCACCGGTTCGTATGACGACACCCCGCCCGAAACCAACTTCGCTTCGCAGTACATGAACCTCCGTCACCACTACACGCATCAGAACGCGCGGCGGGAGCCCGGCACCTTCTGGGCTGGTTGTGGCGCGGTGCGACGGAAGGTGTTCCTCGAAGCGGGTGGGTTCGATGCCGAACGCTTTCCCCGACCGGCGATCGAGGACATCGAGTTGGCCACACGTCTGCAGCGGCTCGGGCGGACGCGTCTCGATCCGCAGCTGCAGGTCAAGCATTTGAAACGTTGGTCGTTACGGGGGGTCGTGAAGACGGATCTCTTCGACCGCTGCATCCCCTGGGCCCGGCTCGTTTCCGAGACAGGGGAGATGCCGGACGATCTCAACCTGCGTCTGCGCCAGCGAGTCGCGGTGGCGCTTTCTCCGCTGGCCTTGTTCGCGGCCGGGTCGGCGCCCTGGGCGCTCTTCGCTGGCGCGTGGCCGCTGCTCGCCTGCGCGGCCGGTGTGATCGCGGCGTCCGTGGCGCTCGACTTCGGGCTCTTCCGGTTTTTCGTGCGGCAACGCGGCATCGGCTTTGGGGCGGGAGCCTGGCTGTTCCACCAACTCCACCTGTTCTACTCGGGTGCGACCTTCGCTGGCGTGCTGCTCGTCGAGCGGCTCCGGCGGTTGGCGAAGAGCTGATGGAGGCGGTGAACTCGATCGTTCGGCTGGTGGTTCGTGGTCTGCTCGCGATGGGGTTCGCCGTCGCGCTGCTCGCGGTGGGCTTCAGCTTCGTCGAGGGAACCGTGTTCGGGGCTGGCATGGACAGGCTCGCTCCCGACGGCGCAGCCGACTGGTTCACGCCCGCGCGAATCCAGGCACTGAAGCAGGCGATGTTCTTGCTCGGAACGACGCTGCTGGTGGTTGTCGTTGCATCGGCGGTGGCGCATCGGCACATCGCGCACGGGATCGTCGAGGCGTGGGCTGCAGCGCGAGTCGACGGTCGCGCAGCCCGCTGTGCCCTGCGGTCCTTCCTCCTGCGCGAGAGGAGCCACGCATTCCTGCTCGTCTCGTTCTGTGTCGTCTATGCAGTCCTGGCGTGGAGTTGGGTCGACCAGCCGGTACGAACCGACGAAGCCCAGACCTTCATGTACTACCTGACGAAGCCCTGGTACTACGTCGTTGGGCGGTACACCACGAACAACCACATCTTGTATTCGCTCGTGGCCAGCGGCAGTTGTGCGACCGGACTCTCGGAGCCGCTGTGTTTGCGCCTTCCGGCCCTGTTCGCGGGAGTGCTGCTGGTCCCGGCGAGCTATCTGTGCATGAGGCTTCATCTCGGGCCGGCGGTGGGTCTCCTGACTTCCGCGATGGTCGCGTCCTCTCCGTATGCGATCGATTTTGCGACCAATGGTCGGGGCTACACCGCGCTCGCGCTCGTGTTCAGCCTGCTTCTGTCACTGGCCCGGGGTCTCGTCGACGGTGGCAATCCGGCGCGTTGGTTCCTCTTCGTGCTGCTGTCAGCCCTGGGTTTCTGGGTCGTGCCCGTGATGGCGTATCCATTCGGCATCGTGTTGGTGTGGTTCGCCGTCGTGGCCCTCCAAACTCGTGAGGAAGGGCAATGGCGAATCCTGGCGCCCCGCCTTTTCGGGGCGGTCATCGCCGTGGGAGGGGTCGTCGCCCTGCTCTATTCGCCCGCGTTTCTCGTGACGGGCTTCGAGGCGGTCGTGGTGAACGACACCGTGTTGGCGAACCGGGCCGCGGATCCCCAATCGTTGCTCTCCCTCGCGGGTGTCGTCGCGTACTACGTCGCCCGCGACTGGGCACATGGTGTGTACTTGTTCTTGCCGGCGTGCCTCGCCCTGGGTTTCGCAATCGGATGTTTCGCGCCCGCGCCGGCGGGCACCGGCCACCGTCGGCTTGCCCTCGCGCTGACCGTCGGCATCGCCGGTGTGCTCGGGGTGACCCAGGCGATTCCTCCCTCCTGGATCTTCCTGTTCGCGTTGCCGCTGCTGATCGGTTTGGGTTGCTCGGGGTGGCGGCTGTGGCTCGATGTCATGCTTCGAGGCCGTCGCCCGGCGTGGACCGGCTCGGTTGCGGTGGTCCTGGCCGTCCTGCTCCCCGCGGTGAACCTCTGGAGCATTCATTCCTCCAACGCCCTGGAGTATCCGCGCTGGTACGTGGGATATCGGGATGCCCCGCAGATGGCCTCACGTCTGTTGGAAGTCCTCCGTCCCGGGGATGTGTTTCGTGCGCATCCGGTTGTCGTGCCGCCGCTGCTCTTCGAGCTTCGGAAGTTGGGTGTGGCCGACACCGGGGCTTTTGTTCTGCGCGATGCCGCCCCGGGACGAGATCGCTACTTCGTGGAGTCGAGGCACCGGGGAGCGGCCGAGCTGCTCGCCGGATTGCAGGCAGAGTGGGACGTCACGGTGGAAGAGGTCGAGCGTTTCGGTCGTTCTGCGTTGTTGCGGCTTCGCGCCCCGCCCGATGCGACGCCCGGGAACCCGCATCCGCCCGACGGTGACGAGCCCGCAACGGCGCCTGCACCGAACGGATAGACTTCGCGCGGAGCGATCAGCGCATCGGTCGGTCGCATCAGGTGGCCCGGGCCACGTCGGAGCCACGAATGGCAAGGACCGCCCCCCCCCAAAAAAAAAGGCGAGTTTTCGCCGAGGGCGCCGAGTGCTTTCCTGACGCATCGCGCGAGTCAGCGCAGGCGGAATCAAAGCAGGAGACAGCCCCTTGGCGATTTCGAAGCCATCCACTCCCTCGACGCCCGCATCGCTCGGCTCCAGGGTGATGATCATCAGCTCCGACTGTCATGCCGGGACGTTGCCTTCGGAATACAACGAGTACCTGCCGCAGGCGATGCGCGGGGACGCCATGAAGTGGTGGGTCGCCTACGTCAAGGAGATGATTGCCCGAACCGGAACCTTCTTCGACCAGGAGGCGGTCGACGACTACACCGAGAAGTCGGGGGGGACGGCGAACTTCCACCACTACGCCCGGACCGCGGACGAACTCGAGGACGGCAAGCTGCTGGCGCTCTTGAACGACGGGTCGAGTCCCTTTTCGCCGCGCGAGGGCGAGTGGGATATGGAGGTGCGGCGCAAGGAACTCGACGACGACGGTGCTGCGGGCGAGGTGGTGTTTCCCCAGATGGCTCCCTTCGGAGCCGGGTTGATGCAGTACCGCAACCCGATCGACCCCGAGCAGAACCTGGCGGGCAACCGCGCCTACAATCGTTGGCTGGCTGACTTCTGCAATCGAGACCCCGGCCGGCACGCGGGTGTGGCGTTGATCAACCTCGACGACATCGAGGTGACCTGTGACGAGGTCCGCAACGCGCGCAAGCTGGGCTTGTTCGGCGGGGTGTTGCTGCCGACGGGGGATAGGAGAATCAAGCGGGGTTTTCGCGCACTTCGCCGATAAGTAACGCTATGTCAACTCGATCCCATCGACCGAGAAGGCCCGCCGCGGGCTGATATCTCGACAGGCTTGACCGCTAGAATCGGAGATGGACTGCTCGGGCTGAAGAGAGAACGAGACATTCAGATTCACCGCACCGGTGGCGGGGCAATCTGAGGCCGTGACCCTCAGGTTCGTGGGCTGAGGGCGGTATCCGCAGGTAGTGCGCACCATCGAGTTGCTGTCGCTTCTCCCGCAGCTTCCCGAAGGACTTGTACACACGCGCTTTGCCACGGTTTGCCAAGTTGCGATCGCCCAGGGCGCGCTGAGGGCCCCTCAACTCGGTCTCCAGCAGCTTCCTAAACAGTAGGTCAGAGGTTCGAATCCCTCCCGGCGTGCCATTGAAATCAGCAGACGCCCGATAGCCATCGGGATGCAGTCGATACAACGAGAGTCGCGGCGTAGCTCTTTCGCTTCCACTCACCCGATCTCCGGTCGGGCCGATGAGGGGGAGCGGCGCGTAACGATCCCAACCCCCTCCCAGCGCCAACCACACCGAGTGACGTTGGCTTTCCTTTCGAGTTCCGATGAGAGGTTCGGCGACCTTAAGGAGACTGAGCAGACTCGAACGACCACGTTCTGCGCTGGGAGTGGTCTCGAGATGCCACGCGGAACCGACCAGAACGCGACGTCCTGCGATGTGAAAGAGGCTGGCCCCCTCGATCTCCATTTCCGGCGCTCGATCGGCGGCCCTCTCACTGACCAGCGGCCACCAGGTAAAAAAGGATTCCTGGTCGGTCAGCACCAGATCGTCTCGACGCGTTTCCCTCAGAAAGGCGCTGCGAAATGCGCTCGCGTCGGAGCGGGTCAGTGTCCGCTCGGTGAGGAGACGTCGCGGCTCCCCTGCGCCCGTTCCGAAGACTCCGGCTGCAAGACTCGCCAGGGCAAGGACGACGAAGCCTATGCCACAGATCGCAAAGGCCGGTCGCTTCGACCTCAACAGAGCGGCCGTGGCAACACCCGCAGTGGGCAACAGCAGAACGGCCAGATAGTACGCATGACGCGTCCTGCCCAACGGGTATAGCTCCAGCAACGACAGGGCCACTGCGGCGCTCAACACCGCTGCGGTGTTCACGAAAGGGGCCAACCTCTCTCGGTCCAGGAGCCAACCCGTGGCTAGCAGTAGCGTGATCCCGATCTCCACGCGGTAGCCTGCGACGTACCAGAGAGCACGGCGGATCGCGTCAGGGATTCCGGTCGGCGACCCGAGGAACTGTTCCCGCAACCAACCATGGACAGCGTCATTCCGCATACCGCTTTCCATCAGTCCGGCCACATGGGTGAAGAAGAGAACCGCGATCACCGTGCCGATTGCGACATGCGCCACGACGAGGGCAACGCGCACGGTCCGATCGAATCCCTTGCCGAAGGCGAGCCACACGAGAAAGAGGGCGTTGCCTGCGACGATGATGAACGCCGAGTAGTGGATGTAGCAAGCAGTCGAGATCAGAACGGCGTAGAGCCAGATTGCAGCTTGGCGCCGATGCAGCACGAAGTGCCAGAGCGCCAGCATCGCCGTCGCCAGCAAGAGGACGTGCAACGCGTACGGCCGGATCACCTGCGAGAGCATGATTGCACCCGGCGACCGCGCGATCAGCGTCGCCGCAATCAACGCCGCAGCCGCTCCCCCCATCTGGCGGCCGAGAAGGAATAGCGTCGGGACGAGAGCCGTTCCCGCAATCAGGGACAGCGCTCGCATCGCCTCGGCGCCGCCGCCACAGGCCACCATGAAGCGCAGCAGCGCGTAGTAGGCTGGAGGATTCGCGTTGTGAAGCGCAATCTCGCGCGCGACCGATACGGGTGCGACGCCTGCGACGAAGAAGATCCCCTCATCGGGATTCAGCGCCCAATCGCCCCATCCGTCGAGACGCAGCGACAGCCCCCAGAGCGTCAACCCCGCGACCAGCAGGAGCCAGAAGCGCTCGAGCAGAGCCTCAATACGCAACGCGAGCCGCGAAAAATCCACGCTGAAGATCGAACTCACTGATTTGCGCAACCGCCCGGACACGTCTGATGATTAGCAGCGATCGCTTGGGAGGGAGCCCCTCATGTGTCGCTACTTCCGCAGCTTCCTGAACCGGAGGTCAGAGGTACGATCGCGGGCTGCAAAGCAACCCGCAAGGCCGGGCCGTGCAGCGGCACGAACAATCCTCTCGAGGCGCCGGGGGAACGCGGGGATAGGAGAATCAAGCGGGGTTTTCGCGCACTTCGCCGATAAGTAACGCTATGTCAACTCGATCCCATCGACCGAGAAGGCCCGCCGCGGGCTTATTCTTCCTATGCCCAATCGGTGAATCGAATCAATTCGAAAAACTTGAAATGCGATGAGCTACAGGCCCCGGGGAAGAGTGAACCCAGCGGGTACACTGCTACGTCGATGAATGGCCCGATTGCGCGGCAAAGACC
Organism: Myxococcota bacterium; assembly: GCA_030748735.1. Classification (GTDB taxonomy): domain Bacteria; phylum Myxococcota_A; class UBA9160; order UBA9160; family UBA4427; genus DUBZ01. The sequence continues at coordinate 16,844 of JASMLK010000092.1, forward strand.
TTGGATGCGCTCGCGATGAAATGATCATCACCCATCACCGAGCAAGTACTGCAGATGGGGCTGGAATGATCGACGATCTGCTTGCGGCAACGACGGGCCTTCGCTCCGTAGAATACTTCTTCATAGCTGCCTTCTTCGAGAATGTTTCCGATGTCGTGCAGGCCTTCGAAGTCTGCGGTGCAGGTCAGGAACCTGCCGTCGTGGAGGATCGAGCCGCGCCACAGGAACGGGCAGACGAACCCCTCTGGGCGCGGGGGACGCAGGTAGTCAGGATTGCTGGGAGCGAGCGCGTCTTGCTCGTCCTTGTCGTTGTAGTACTTGGTGCCGTAGTTGAGGATGGCCGTCTTGAAGAGCGCGCCGTCGGCGCCCAGATTGCGGGCGAATTCCTGTATTGCGGTCACCTCGTGCTCGTTGGCCGACGTGACCACGCACAGCGTGAAGAGTTGCTCGGGGAACTTGCCCTCTGATTCCCTTCTCGCAGTAGCCAGCTTGCGAACGTTGCTCGTCACCTTCTCGAAGTTGCTGCCGACCCGGTAGTCGAGGTAGGAAACCGGCGTGGCACCGTCCACGTCGACGAGCAGTTTCGTCAGCCCGGACTCCACCAGGCCATCGATATGTCTGTCGAGGATGAGCCCGTTCGTGAAAGCCTGGGTCGTACGCCCGGTGTCGTGCGCCATGCGGACGAACTGGGGGAACTTCGGGTGGCAGGAGGGGTCCCCGCGATGCGTGAAATCGATGTGCCGGATGGAATTGGGCAGGAGTTCGAGGATCTTCCGGAAGTTCTCTTCGGTCATGATCCCACGCTCGACCTTTCCCTGACCGACCGGGCAACACACGCAATGGATGTTGCAGATACTGGTGAGTTCGATCGAGACGGAACTCGGCGGCTGAAGCATGTAGGCCGCACGCGGACTGCTGCGGATGATCCGCCTGGCAGCTGCGTTTCTGATCGTCGAGATGATTCCCATGGCTGCGGGCAACTCTCAAGAGTTGAAGGTAGAGACTCTCTTGGCGATCTCGAGAACGCGGGCGGCGTAGCCCCATTCGTGGTCGAACCACCCAACCACGCGAAGCATGCTCCCGCCGCTCACCGATGTCAGCTGCGAATCCACGACGAGAGAATGCGTGTCGTTGACGATGTCCCGGCTGACCAACGGTTCAGCCGAGCAGGCGAGAATACCAGCCCACTCGCCGTCGGCCATTCCTCGCAACAAGGCGTTCACCTCATCACAGGTGGTGGTCTCCCGCAACGTGCAGACGATTTCCATCAAGGAGCCGTCCGGAACCGGAACGCGCACCGCGAGGCCGTCCAGCTTGCCTTCGAGGCCGGGGATCAGGCGCGACAGGGCGAGGGCGGCTTCGCTGCGTGAGGGCACGATGTTGCACGCTGCCGCACGCCCCCTTCTCCAATCGGCGGAATGACCTGTTTCGAGGATCCGTTGATCTTGCGTGTAGGCGTGAACCGTCGTGAGCGAACCGCTCTCGATCCCAAAACGATCCGACAGGATCTTGACTGTCCCGGCGGCCGCGTTGGCACTGCACGAACCCGCAGACACGACCGTTGCACCCACGCAGTCCCCGTCGTTGACGCCCCGCAGCACTGTCGGAATCTTGCCGGATGGGTCGTCGGTCGGGTTCGCCGAGATCACCACATGCTGGGCACCCGCGGACAGATGCCGCTTTCCGTCTCGCGGGCTGCGGAAGCGTCCCGTTCCCTCGATCACGACATCCACACCGAGCTTTCCCCATGGCAACCGCCGCGGATTCTCGGTCGACAGAAGACGAAGTTCGTGATCGCCGAGCGCGAGCGTATTGCCGCTCAGCGAAACCTCACGGCTGCACCTGCCATGCACCGAGTCATACTTCACGAGGTAGGCGAGATTGTCGGCCGGGATGAGGTCGTTTGCGGCGACCACCTCCAGTTCCGGGTCATTCAAAGAGAGCTGCAGGCACGCCCGACCGATTCTTCCAAGCCCATTGATCCCGATTCGAATCATCGTCGTGCCCACGCGAGAAATCGTCATCCCCAGCTTGCCTGACTTGCTGCGTGCCGACAACGGCACGGAGGGAAGCGATGAATCTGGCTGTCCCTCGTCACTATCGGATACGCGCACGAAATCACTGAGCTTCCTTGGTCATCGGAGCTTGAGCAGCATCTGGCTGATCGTAGCCTCAGCCTCAATGACCGAGAAAGTTCAGCAACTTCGTCCGCGTATACAATAATGACGAGGCACAGCTACGATGTCACGCCATGGAACCGATCCTCGACGTCCATGGGCATCTGGGGGACATCCTTCATGCAAACGGCGGCGACCTGATCGGCCGCGTTGGCGTCGAGAAGGAGGATGTCTTCGACCCCGCGGCGCAGGCCGAGCAGCGCCTGCATCGTGGGTCTGCCCGGTTGGCGCGGATCTCCTACCGGCTGCTCTCCCGCCAGATCACCCGCGCTGAGCGCGCCCGCAACGCCACGGCCACCCTGGAGAACTTCTCGCAGTCACTCGACGAGGCGGGGATCAGTCACGCGGTGTGCCTACCCATTCCGCCGTACCTGTGTTTCAGCGACCTGGCGAAGGCGCGCGAACAGGACGGGCGCATCGTGGCCTTCACCGGCGTCGACTACGGGCGCGACGAGAGCGGTGCGTTGGCAGACCCCGGCCCCGCGCTGGCAGCCGACGTGGCGGCTGGAGCACGCGGTCTGAAGCTCCACCCGATCATCCAGAAGATCCCGCTCACCAGCGCCGAGACGCGCACGGCCGTCAGAGCGTTCGAACCTCACGCTCTTCCAGTTCTCTTCCACAGCGGCATTTCCTCGTACTATCTGGGTGCTGAGCGCGTCCGCGAGGAGCCGCGCTACGGCGCCATCCGATACGCGGCGGAGCTGGTGCGCGACTTCCCCGGCGTACGCTTCATCGCCGGCCACGCCGGACTGATGCAGGTGGACGAGGTAATGCAGCTGCTGGCGCCGCTACCGAACGTCTTCGTCGACACATCGTTCCAGTCGCCGGAACGAGTGCGGCAGCTGGTCGCGGCGTTCGGCGCCGAGCGCGTGCTCTTCGCTTCGGATTGGCCATTCGGCAACCGTCCCCCCGCGCTCGCGATCGTACGCGCGGCTTGCGGCGGCGACCGCAGCCTGGAGCGGCGCATCCTCTTCGAAAACGCTGCGGAGCTGCTCGGGATCGACGGCGTTTCAGGCTGACAGTGGCTTGTGCTCAGCCCGTCGAGTGCGCGATGCGCCGAGGCGCAAGATCCTGTGATTCGGGTGGGGGTGGTGGCCGACTCGAGCTCCCACCGCCGACCTCTCGCCATTCAATCCACGAGAATCTCGACGGCCACGCATCCAGCGACGTCCGCCGGGGTGACCGGGGCCGAGACGCCGATGACCTGGCCGCCTCTTGGATGGCGCTCGACCAGCCGCTGCAGCAACGACGCGAGGTGCGCGGACTCGTCGTCCACCACCGCGCGGGCTGTCCCGACGAGTTCGTCCGATCCGATGCGCAGCCTCACCTCGGCCGGCTCGCGGAGGTTCCGCCACCAACGTTTCGTCTCGGGTTCAGCGACCCCGACGATCAAGCGATCGCCGTCCCGCACATAGGCGACGGGAGTCGTGAACTGCTTGCCCGACATGCGACCCGTGAATGTGATGAGCATCAGGGTCTTGCTCACGGGCCAATGCAGCCGCGATCGCAAGATCCGCTTCATGAACGGGTTGATCAGGTTGTTGAGAAAGTCGAGCAGCGTCTCACTCTGTCGTTTCGAGAGAATGCAGCATGCCGCTGGTTCGGCAATTCACGGCGAGCTCTGGCTGCTATGGACTAGTCCGGCGTCTGGTACTCGATGCCGAGGCGCGTGAGCCTCGTCTTGAACTCCGAGAGCACCGTATCCGAAAGCACGGCCTGCAGATCCTCTGGCGGAGCTTCGCTGATGTTCACTCCCTTCCACTCGACCTGCTCCCGCTCCTCCAAAGAGATGTCCCTGGCGCGGCCGAGCTCGTCGGTCGACGCCATCTCCCGGAAGCGATCGGCAGAGGCGGCGAGCATGTAGTGGGACATCTGCTTCTGCATCTCCTGCACCTCGGGCTTCTTCTCGGGGTGCTGCTGGATCAGAGAGGCAATGCGGTTCTCACCGAAACCCACATGGCGTCGTTCATCGGCGATGGTTCCGGAAAGAACGGAGGCGAAGGGGATAGGAGAATCTAGCTGGGTTTTCGAGCATCTCGCCGATAAGTAAGGTGGATTCAACGGATCAACGCAACATCCTCGCCTCTGTCCTATGAAACCTGGAGGAAGCGAAGGTGGTTCGAGCGAGGCGTTGGGGAGGAACGGATTTCGAGCGGGAGGAGATCTGGCGTGCTTGGAAGAGCGGGAAGACGCTCAGGGCGATCGGCCGCTCTCTAAATCGGTCTGATATGTATGTACGCGATCTCATCGCGGCGAGCGGA
>JASMLK010000093.1 GCA_030748735.1 Myxococcota bacterium
GCACAACGACGGTAGTGGCGACGACGAAGCGGAGATCTGAAGCTTCCCAGTGTTCTCGCGCGAAGCGCACGAAGTCACACCAGCCACGCCAACCCGTGCGATCCCAAAGCCCCCCTCGAGTCCCAGACGCCGCCTTGCGCCCTCGGGCCGCATCAGCGACGCTTTTCTGTGAACCTGCGGCAACGGGCTCGCATGAAAAAGCTTGAAATCGCCCCGCGCCGGGCCTTTCAGGCCGATCGGAGCGGGTTGACATAGCGTTCCCAGATTCAAGGGGTCGTCGAACACCCGGCTAATCTCTCCTACGCGCCGCGACCGGGCTCGTGCTGTCGACGCGAGCCGGTCCCCCTGGCGCGGGCGTATCCGCATGCGAGCTGCGCGTCCGCTTCGAGCGCGCTGTACCAGGCCCGGGCCCCGTGGGGCGAATCGTGGAACTTTCTCGCCTGAGGGCGGTTGATTGTGACCAGGATCGCTTGACGTGGGCAGATTTCCCGCCGATGATGGTTTTGTGGGAATTGTTCCCGCTTCCCGCGCCGGGCCTTTCAGGCCGATCGGAGCGGGTTGACATTCTGTTCTTTATCGGCGGAACGCGCGAAAAACCAGCTTGCTCTTCCTATGCGCCGAGAGCCAGAAATCGTGGAAGAGGGAGGGAGACTGAGATGACGAAGAAGTCCCGGCGGGCCGGTGCGTACCTGGCGACGATCGTGATGGTGGCGGCGGTCGCCGCGGCGCCCTACCCCGCGGCAGCCTTGAACCCCGAGATCGAGATGATGGAGGTCGGCTCGCTCGCTACCTACGGCATCCCCTACAAGTGGGCCTACTTCCGGAACGTCGGGCATCCGTGCGGCAAGAACGATGGCGCGAGTGCAGCGAATGGCGATCTCCAGGGAACGAGCGACGCCTTCGCGACGTTCCTGTACCTGTTTCCCTCGGGCGTTCCGCACAGCCAACCGACGCCCCTCTACGTCCACTCCCACGGCGGACTGATCGGCGCCTTCTCCGCGACGAACTCGTATCCGGGCACGCCGCACCACGCCTACACGCCTGGCGGCAGCGGCGGCGAGTCGCGGCTCGACCAGGAGCACTCGAATCAGCTTCTCTTCATCTCCGAGCAGACGGTGCCCGAGGTCGCCGGCTTGCCGATCCTGTCCGCCGGGCTGCTGGCCGAGCTTCGGTCGTCGGGAAACGACTTTCGCTTTCTTTTGATGTCGATGTGCGATCACGATGCCTACAGCGGCGAAGGCGCCTTCGACGAGGCTGCAGACGGCTTCAACCCCTATGACGTGGACAGCTCGGGCGATCCGATCGAGCGCCGCGCAGACGGTCTGACCACGAGCATCGAGGCACTCAAGTTCGTCGCCGCCCAGGTCGGCATCAGCCACCTCTTCCTCGGCGGGACCAGCGCTGGCTCGATCGGTTCGCTCGCGCTCGGCTTCAAGCTCGAATCGCTGGGCCTGTCGGCGACCGGGATCATCGCGGACTCCCACGTCGACAGTCTCGAGATGGAGGACATCACGGCCGAGGGCTGCTACGTCTTCACGACCGCGCACATGAATACGATCAAGGACAAGGTGCACGGTCCAGGGCTCTGGCCGGGCACGAGCGCCGATCGTACTGCGTCGATCGGCCAGAACCAGCTCCCGAACACGCCCGTGCTCCACATCTGGGACCAGAACGATGTCGGGGGAGATGCGTGTCCGAACCCGGGTGGGCCGGGTGGAACGTTCGGCGACCCCGGCCTCGAGCAGCTCTACGCCAACGATTGGCACCACATCCGTCTCGCGCAGGCGATCACGGCGAACAAGGGCCTCGGCAATCCTGCACACGACGCCTCGCACAACGTATGGCTGTGCGTGCAAGACCCGATCGAGACCGAGCGGCCGTGCGCCGAGCACAGCCTGACCAAGTACACGGTCGGCAACTCGGTCGGTCACAGAACCATCATCAACCCCGATCTGCCCGACTACGCCGCAGACGTCGCAGCGGACTACGGCATCGACTACGTCAACCCGGTCGACTACCCGAGCACCGGCGACGGCGACTACAACCGATGGATCATGGATTGGATCCAACGCCGAATCGACGGCGTGCCCGAGCCGTAGTCGCGACACATGCCGTGCTCGCAGCAGTGAGCGCCGCGCTCACTCGACCGGGTGCGGGCGCCCGCCGAGCCCGCGCCGGGCCTTTCAGGCCGATCGGAGCGAGTTGACATAGCGCTCTTTTATCGGCGGAATCGTCGAACACCCGGCTAATCCCTCCTACGCGCGACGGAGGACAACGCAGGCAACCGTCCGCAGGCGCGATCGAATGCAGGGAAACTTCTGGTTCAGGACACTAGCCCGGATGTTCATGAATCATCCGGGCTAGCATTCGGGAGCCCACCGTTCGGGGTCAGGTCGAGATCGAGCCCCCGGTGCTCGACGCAACGACTGAAGATTCCCACGCGGAGGAGTACTCGTGAAGATTCTGAAGGCCGCAATCGTCCTTGCGGGCCTGCTGGGCTGCGGATTCGGCATCGCCTGGGCCGCAACCGTCCCTGCACCGCTTCCCTCGGACACGGTGAGCGCCGGTCGCCTAACGCCCGGCCCCTTCGCCGTGGAAAGGAGGGAGTTGACCTGGGTCGACGAATCTCGTCCCATGGCGAGCAACGGCGACTTCGAGGGTGCAGCGACGCGAACCTTCGCGGTTGCGCTCTGGGCGCCCGGCGATGCGCCTGGACCTCATCCCCTGGTCGTCTACAGCCATGGCTTCATGTCGAACCGCCACGGCGGCGCCTATCTCGCCGAACACCTGGCGGGCCACGGATATGTCGTCGTTTCGGTGGACTATCCGCTCACCCACTACGCCGCCCCGGGTGGCCCGAACGCCAATGACGTGGCGAACCAGCCAGCAGACGTCTCCTTCCTGATCGATCGGGTGCTCGCTCTGAAAGCCAGCGAACGTCCCTTCGCAGGCGAGATCGACCGCGATCGCATCGGCCTCTTCGGCCTTTCGCTCGGTGGGCTCACCACGACCCTGGCCGCCTTCGACCCCAACATGCGCGACCGACGGGTTTCAGCGGCGATCTCGATCGCGGGGCCGGCAGTGTTCTTCGGACCGCGCTTCTTCGAACATGCAGACGTGCCCTTCCTCATGATCGCAGGCACCGCAGACGCGATGGTCGACTACGAGGCGAACGCAGAGCCGTTCCCCGATCTCGTCCGGCAAGGAGGCCTCGTCACGATCAGCGGCGCAACCCATGCGGGCTTCAGCAATATGGCCTCGGGCCTGATGCGCGTCCTCGGAAACCCCGACTCGGTCGGCTGCACCGCATTGATGTTCAACCTCGACATCGAGCCCGGAGAGAACCACTTCGAGGATCTGGGCAACGAAGCTTCTGGCTACGTAGACGCTTCGAACATGCCCCTGCCCTGCGAGAGAGAATTCAGCGAAGTCATGGCCGCCGGGCACCAACACCTGATCACGACGGTTGCGGTTCGTGCCTTCTTCGAGAGTCAGTTCGCACGGGACGCTGCCGACCGCGAGGCACATGCCCGATTCCTGACACAGACCCTGCCGTCGGAACTCGAAGTGGTTTCCTACACGCCCACCCGGCGTTGAAGTTGATCAGGCCGACGACATTCATCAATGCAGAGTGGGGCGCGCGAGAACCTGCGGAACGTTGCGCGCGCTACGGCGTAGCGCGCAGGAGGCGATAGCCGATCGACATGACAACGAAACGACTCGAGGGAACAACTGCACTGGTGACCGGCGGAGGAACCGGCCTCGGCTACGGAATCGCAACGAGGCTCGCGCAGCAAGGTGTCGCGGTGACGCTGGCGGCCCGTCGCGTGAACGTTCTGGAAGAGGCCGCTCGACGGCTGCGAAGCGATGTCGAAGGCGCACAGATCGCGATCCAGAAGTGCGACGTCACCGAAGAGGACGACATTGCAGCGGCAGTCGAAGTGGCCAGTGGACCCGACGGGCAGCTCGACATTGCCGTCGCCAATGCGGGCAGTGGCGCTCCCGGGCCGGTGCTGGCACTGACCAGCGAGCATTGGCGCCATGCCAACGATCTCAACATCCTCGGCACGGCGCTGACCATCAAGCATGCCGCACACGCCATGAAAGAGCGCGGCGGCAGCATCGTGGCGATCTCGTCTTCCGAGGGTTTCAAGATCGCCAGGTACATGTCGCCCTACACGGTGACCAAGGCCGCCGTCGAATCCCTGGTGCGCTGCGCCGCCCTGGAACTGGCGCCTTTCGCAATCCGAGTCAACTGCATCCAGCCAGGGTTCGTACCGACGGAGGGCACCGCCCTCGCCTTCGACGGCGAAGACGAGAAGCACCTCGTCGAGGTCACTCCGCTCGGGCGGCCCGGCCGCCCCGAGGAGATCGGAGATGCGGTGCTCTACTTCGCCAGCGAGTCGGGCAGCTGGGTGACGGGCCAGGTTCTCGCGGTCGACGGAGGCATGGTGATACCCGAAGGCGTCTCATTCGAAAAGCTCTGCCGCAAGCTCTACGGCGACGAGCTGATGGACGAATGCGTCGGCCCCGCGCAGGACGAGCCCCCACGACGATGACGCCGAATCGAGTCGTCGTACCCGTTCGATCGAGCAGAAGCCCAGTCTTCAAAAAACCCTGTCATGGACGTTCGATCGAAGGGATTGCCCACTCCCCGTGAAGCACTCGGTCACTCGGCCAGTACATACGAAGCAGCACCTTGAACTTCCCATCTGGAGTGGGCACCCAGTTCGTCTCGGGAGTTCCGTCCGGGACATTCGAGGAAAGAAAGATGTCCAGGCTGCCGTCCGGATTCGCGACGCCCCCTCGATTGCGGCCCGCGCCGGGCCTTTCAGGCCGATCGGGGCGGGTTGACATAGCGCTCTTTTATCGGCGGAATCGTCGGACACCCGGCTAATCCCTCCTACGCGCCGCAGCCGTCACGCCGATCCCGAGGAAGTTGACTTCATACGTGATGATGAGTAAAAATACTCAACGTACTGAGTAAGTAGTAACTTCGAGTAAAATCCAATGTTTACACGCGAACATGCCCACCGATTAGAATCCCGGATCGTTGAGCCCCGGAGATTCATCCAGATCGTGCTTGGCCCCCGCCAGGTCGGGAAGACGACCTTGGTGCGCCAGGCGCTCGCCAGCTTCGGCGACAAGGCAGTCTACGCCAGTGCAGACGGACATACGCTCGCTGGAAACGCCTGGATCGAAACCCAGTGGGATCGCGCCCGGCGGCTTGCCGTGGACAAGGGGCCGGCGGTGCTGGCGCTCGACGAGGTGCAGAAGGTCGAATGCTGGTCAGAGACCATCAAGCAGATGTGGGACGAAGACAGCGCCGCCGGAACGAACCTGCATGTTGTGTTGCTCGGCAGCGCGCCGCTGCTCATGCAGCGAGGCCTCACCGAGAGCCTTGCGGGCCGGTTCGAAACGATTCCGGTCACGCATTGGTCGTTCGCAGAGATGGAAGCCGCGTTTGGCTGGACCATCGATCAGTACGTCTATTTCGGCGGCTATCCGGGGGCGGCTCCCCTGATCGATGATCCACAACGATGGGCTGACTACATTCGCGATTCGTTGATCGAGACCACTGTTGCGCGTGACATCCTTCAGATGACCCGCGTCGACAAGCCGGCGCTTCTTCGGCGAGTATTCGAACTCGGCTGCGCGTACTCCGGCCAGATCCTCTCCTATCAGAAGATGCAGGGGCAGCTCCAGGATGCCGGAAACACGACGACGCTCGCGCACTATCTCGATCTCCTCTCTGCGGCGGGAATGATTGGCAAGCTGGAGAAGTATGCGGGTGAGAAGGTGCGCACACGCGCGTCCAGCCCGAAGCTTCAGGTGCTCAATACGGCGCTGATGAGCGTGAGTTCCGGCAGGAGATTTGAAGACGCGCGAGATGATGGTGCGTTCTGGGGGCGACTTTTCGAGTCGTGCGTCGGGGCGCATCTGTTGAACTCGACCTTTCCACGCAGCGCTTCGGTGACCTATTGGCGGTCGCGAAATCGCGAGGTGGACTTCATCGTCGAGCAAGGAACGCGTCGAGTCGCGATCGAAGTCGGATCAACAGGAGGCAAGGGCACGTTGACCGGAATCGAAGCCTTCAAGAAAGAATTCGGCGAGACCAGGACACTGCTCGTTGGTCGACAGGGTGTGCCCCTGGAGGAGTTCCTGCGAATGTCGACTGCGGATTGGATCGGCTAGGAGCGAGCAACGAGGCTTCGGACTCGTTGGGTTGACAGTCCCGCGAAGGCGACTGCACTAGAGCAGCCCCTCTCCCGCGTGATCGCTGAAGGAATCGCTGCGGCGGGTGTACTATTTCAACGAACGAGGGTTCGAAGCCGGTCGTATCGTTGGGCGCGTGACGAGGTGACCGCAATCGCGCCCTAACAGCTCAGGCAACACTCAGCTTCGAACTCGCCTCATCCCCGGGTCGACCAACGGGCGCAGGTGCAGCTGGGCGGGCACACGCGACGTCGCCACTTCTAGCTCGTAGTCAGAAGAGCGCAGTGCCGCACTGCCGACCCCCTTCGGGTCCCGAACGTATCCGTAGCCGATTCCCTTGCCGACCGTGTAGCCGAACCCCGCGCTCCTGAGCCATCCGACGCGCTGCCCATCGCGGAATATCGTCTCGCGTCCCAGCAGGACCGCATCGGGATCGTCGACACTGAAGCCTGCGAGTCGCCGCGTCAGCCCCTCGGACTTCTGTTTCTCCAAGGCCTCGCGCCCGAGAAAATCGACCCCCGAGTCGAGCTTCACCGCCCACGACAATCCCGCTTCCAGTGGTGAATCATTGGGGGTGATGTCGGACGCCCACGCGCGGTAGCCCTTCTCCAGACGCAGGCTCTCGATTGCGCGGTATCCAGCGTTGACGATCCCGCAGGAGGCACCCGCCTCCATCAACGCATCGTAGACGTCGCATGCGAATCGCCTTGGGATGTGAAGCTCGAAGCCCAGCTCGCCGACGTATGTGATCCGCAGGGCTCGCACGGGGGAACCTCCGATGTCGACATTCCGCTGCGTCGCAAATGGAAAGGCGGCGTCGGATACCGGCTCTGAGCAGACAGCTGCGAGTGTCTCGCGAGCGGCAGGCCCCATCAGCGCGAGGACGGCCAGCTCATCGGTGACTTCGTGGAGACGCACGTCCAGCCCGGCCGGTAGACTTCGCTCGATCCAATGACGATCGTGCGTGGCGAACCCTGTTCCGGTCACGAGGTAGAACCGTTCCTCGTCGAGGCGAGCCACCGTGAGATCACACTCGATTCCCCCGCGACGATTCAGCAACTGCGTGTAGGTCACGCTTCCGCTCGGCTTCGCGATGTCGTTTGCACAGAGCCAGCTCAACGCCTCCTCCGAGTCCCGGCCGTTCAGCTCGAACTTGGCGAACGAGCTCTGATCGAACAGGCCCACCCGCTCCCGCACCGCGCGATGCTCCTCGCCGACGGCCTCGAACCAGTTCGGCCGATCGAACGAATATTCGTCCCTTGCCGCAACGCCTTCAGGGGAAAACCAGTTCGGCCGCTCCCAGCCCAGCTTTTCGCCAAAGCACGCACCCGCGGCCTGCAGACGTTCGTACAGCGGGGAGCGGCGATACGGGCGTCCGCTCTCGTGTTCTTCGCTCGGCCAGGAGATGGTGTAGTGCTTGCCGTAGAGCTCGAGCGTTCGGCTGCGGACCCAGTCGATATCGCGATGGGGGGGGCCGAAGCGCCGGATGTCTACGGGCCACAGGTCGTACGGCGGCTCGCCGCTCTCGATCCACGCAGCCAACGCCCAACCCGCCCCCCCCGCCGCGGCAATGCCGAACGCGTTGAAGCCCGCACCCACGAAGTAGCCGGGCATTTCTGGGGCCTCGCCGAGAATGAAGTTGCCGTCGGGCGTGAAGCTCTCCGGGCCGTTGATCATCTGACGGATGTCTGCGCCCTCCAGAGCGGGAACACGGGGAAAGGACAGATCGGCGAGCTGTTGGAAGTGATCGAAATCCGGGTCGAGGAGATCGAAGTGAAAACCCTCGGGAATGCCGTTGACTGCCCAGGGCATGGGGTTGGGCTCGTAGCCTCCCATCACCAGGCCTCCCACTTCCTCTTTGTAGTAGGTCAGGCGATCTGGATCACGAAGAGTGGGAAGCTCGCCGTGAACGCCTTCGATGGGTCCACTGATCATGAACTGATGCTGCACCGAGACGAGCGGGACATCGACTCCGGCCATCTGCCCGAGCTCGCGCGCCCACTGACCGCCGCAGTTCACGATGACTTCAGTCGAGATTCGCCCGCGTGGTGTGTCCACCGCCACGACCCGGCCACGCTCGACCTCGAGCGACGTCACCGGGCAGTCCTCGATCAGCGTTGCACCCTGCATGCGTGCGCCCCGGGCCAGCGCCTGGGTCAGGTCAACGGGGCTTGCGGATCCGTCGGTGGGAAGAAACGATGCTCCGACTACGTCGTCGATTTCCATCAAGGGCCAGAGTTCGAGCGCCTCTTCCGGCGTGAGCAGCTCCATTTCCAACCCAAAGCTGTGAGCGGTAGTCGCCTGCCGCTCGTACTCTGCCATGCGCGCCCGGCTGCACGCCAGGCGGAGCCCTCCGTTGCGCTTCCAGCCGGTGGCCTGTCCCGTTTCCTCTTCGAGCCGCCGGTAGAGCGCGACCGATTCTCCCAATAGACGTGTGATGCTGGCGGAGCTGCGCAGCTGCCCGACCAGGCCGGCCGCATGAAACGTGCTGCCACTCGTGAGCTTGGCGCGCTCCAGCAGCACGACGTCCGTCCAGCCGAGCTTGGCCAGGTGATACGCCGTCGAGCAGCCCATGATGCCGCCGCCAACGACGATGGCCCGGGCCTGCGTCGGAAGATCGGACACGGGTTTCACATCTCCTTGAAATTCGCCCAGGCTTCTTCGAAGCGCCCAAGGTTCATGTCTGTGTATGTTACGAAGTCGAAGTCTACGCTGGAATAGTGCTCCGAAACCATGCTCCACATGGCCTCGCGAAGCAGTGATGCACACTTCATCGCGGCGTAGCGGTATAACAGCTCATCCGTCGGTTTCACGTCGAAGTACAGGGCCAGCAGCGCCTCTGCGCTGTCAGCCGGGAGCTCGTTGTTGGACGCGAGACCGCCCAGGTCGAACAGCGGGCTGTTGAAGCCGGCATAGTCCCAGTCGATCAACCAGATCCTCTCGCCGTCGTCGATGAAGTTGGCCGCGAGCAGGTCATTGTGTCCGAAGACGAGTGAAATCCCGCCGACCGCGGCTTCGAGCTCGGCGGCAACCTCGAGGATGCCAGGAAGTGCTGGAACGAAGCGGCTGTCGGCTTCGCGCAGCGTGTGGCCGTAATCACGAACGACGTGGAACACCCAGAAGACCATGGCGGGGCCGCGCAGGTGCTTCGGAACCTCGCTGTGGCAGCGCTTGATCAGCGGAACGATGCGCTCGAGCGTCGCAGACCTGGCGATGTCCTCGGGTTCCAGCGCGCGACCTTCTACGAATTGCAGCACCATCGCGCCGGCTTCGTGATGCAGGATCTCGGGCGAGATCCCAGCCGCGTGGGCCGCCCTGCTGGCCGCCAGCTCGTTGAACCGCATGACACCGTGATGCGGAATATCGGCCCCAATTCGAACGAAGTAACGTCGCCCCCGGTCTTCCACGAGGAAGTTCGAGTTCGTGATACCGCCGCTCACGGGCACAGGCTCCACAGGCCCAGTCCAACAGGAGAGGTTCGACGCGCGGGTGAAGGGATCGGGCTCCATGACCCGACGAGAGTACCCTCTCGATCTCAGCCCGAGCAAGCGAGACGTCCCCGATTCGCCTTCGTTCGCCCCGAGCTGCGCTCCGGGTCGTCATGAGGCGCAGCAGGCTTCACCTTCCGAGGCGATCGGCTCCGCGGGCGGCTTGGTGAGATGGCTGTCGAGGAACACTCCAATTCGGTCGAGCATGTCGATTCGATACCGGTCGCGGGCGATCTGGTCCTGGAACTGGGTTCTCTCATCCCTCAGTTCTGCCTGCAGAAGGACTTTCATTCCACTGGCGTCGGCGTCGACGGCGTCCCTACTTCTTGATCGGTGCGTTGCCCTTCGGCATCACGTTCGCGCTGTTGTGGTCGACGTATTCGCTCCAGAGTGACTTCGCACTGTTTGCCACCTACTCGGTGATCTACGTCGCGAACGCCCTTTCGTCGACGGTACTCGCCGTGCCCTGCATGGCGCTGCTTCCGGAAATGGCGCTGAGTTATCAGGAGCGGACTTCGGCGAACACGACTAGCCTTTCCGCATGCATTCGCGGCGATCCATTCGCGTGATCGGGTTCTTGCTCGTACTCGTGCTCTTCGCGCTGCCGGTGGAGGCGGGAGCGCAGACGTCCGAAACAAACACCTCGGTAATCGAACAGCAGGGTGATGGGGGCTCTTGTCCTGCCTGTCCGCCCTGTGCCCAAGCCGAGGGTGACGACCTAGAAGACCAGGCCGAAGAAGACGAGGGCCCCGTTTGTCATGGCATCTTGACCTGCACCTTTCGGGGGCTGGGTTGGGTTCTTGCGATTCCCTTCCGACTGATTGGCGCAGCGTTCGAGATCATCATCTGAACGTCGTGGCCCATGAGTGGCGTGCTCGTCGGTGCTTGGAAGTCGGGGGTGACCCGAAAACTGCGACTGGAACGAGGACTGCTCCACATGCCGTGGTATGACTGGTTTGCGACCTGGTACGACCACACGGTCGAGCGCGTATACGCCCCGTACCGAGCGGAAGTCGTCGCTGCTCTCGAGTTGGCTGGCGGCGACCACGTGGTCGACCTCGCCTGTGGAACCGGACCCAACTTCGAGCACCTCGTCGCCGCCGTTGGAGCGAACGGACGCGTGATCGGTGTCGACTTTTCGGCGGGCATGTTGCGGCGGGCAGAGCGACGAGCTGCCGACCGGGGTTGGTCGCACGTCAGCACGCTGCAACAAGACGCGAGCACGGTCGGGCAGAAGGACCTCGACGTCGCGTGCGGTGCGCCCGTCGAGCTTGCCGGGGTTCTCGTCACCCTCGGCCTTTCCGTGATTCCCAATTGGGAAGCGGTCGTGCGACAGATGTACGATCGCCTGCAGCCCGGTGGTCGCTTCGTCGTATTCGACATCCATACCCAACGTTGGGTGCCGACGACGTGGTTGGTGAAACTGACCGCACAGGCCGAT
Organism: Myxococcota bacterium; assembly: GCA_030748735.1. Lineage (GTDB taxonomy): Bacteria > Myxococcota_A > UBA9160 > UBA9160 > UBA4427 > DUBZ01. The sequence goes on from JASMLK010000093.1 coordinate 11,146, forward strand.
ACGAAGCGAACGGCCTGGCCCCTACTCGAGCAACTCGGTGCTCAGGTCAGCTGGCAGTACCTTCCGGGCTCGCCACACCTTCATGGCGGCACGCCCTACCTGGCAGTGGCCCGCAAGCCCGCCTGATCGGGCGTCAGTGGGGCGCACGCTTCTGGCACTGGACTACCCCGACCTCGAGATCGTGTTGGTAGACGACCGATCTGCGGCCGTGGAACTCGAGGAGAAGTGTGTTCTTGTGATCAACGACGATCACTGGAGTGAATCACGACGGCTTCCAGGACTCCGTCCATAAGCTCGACCCCGATTATGCGATAGCTGTGCGCGACGGCGATATCGTCCCGATTCCCGAGCCTTCGACCGCGTTGCTGTTCGGGGTCGGCCTGCTGGGCCTGGCTGGCTGGCGGCGCGCAGACCGTCCCCGGCCATAGGGTCGGAGCGCAAGACGCAGTTCCCCAGTCGCCGCGAATTTTTCGATCCGGGCCTCTGCTCCCGTTCCGTTTGGGCAGTCTCGAGTTGAGACTTCGGGCTCGTGCTCCCGCCTGAGCATCAGCGGAACGCTTATGAGCTGCTCGATCTTTGGAGCCGATTCGTGCGTAGGAAGGCGCATCGGAAGAGCAAGCTGGCTTTTCCGATGCGCGGGGTGAACTCAGTGGCGTTCATGCGCCGAAGCCAGCCTCGCGTGGGTCGCCATCGCGAAGCGGTCGGTCATCCCCGCGATGTAGTCGGCGACCATTCGCGCGGGATCGCCGCTCCCCGCCCCGTGCCGCACCTTCTCGGGCAGCAGGTCGAGGTCGGCGCGATGGATTTCGAAAAGGTCCGTGAGGACCTTCTCCGCACGGTCGGTCATGCGCTTCACGCGTGGGTGGTAGTAGAAGTGCTGGCGCAGGAAGAGCTTGAGCTCGCGCTTGCCTTCTTCGACCTGCGCCGAGTAGCCGATCAGCGGCTCGGCGCAGCGGCGGGCGTCGTCGGCCGTCTTCGGCCCGGCCTCTTCGAGGCGCTTCGCGCTGGCCTCGATCGCGTCGCTCACCCACAGGTCGATCAGCGCAGTGATGATCTGCCGCGCGTCGATCGGCGCATCGATGCCCGACCAACGGGCTTCGGCGATGGCGCGTGCCTCGCGCCAGATCCACAGCGACTCGAGTTCGTCGCGCTGCAGGATTCCACTCGAAAGGCCGTCGTCGAGATCGTGATTCGAATAGGCGATCTCGTCGGCGAGGTCCGCGATCTGCGCTTCGAGGTAGCGCTGGTTTTCGAGTTCGGGGACGGGCACCGGATGGGGCCAGTCGCAGCCGTGCTTGAGCAGGCCTTCGCGCGTCTCGTAACACAGGTTGAGTCCGACGAAGGCCGGATAGCGAAACTCGAGCAGGTCGACGACGCGAAGCGTCTGACGGTTGTGATCGAAGCCGCCCTCTTCGCGCATGAGTTCATCGAGAACGCGCTCACCGGCATGCGCGAACGGCGTATGACCGAGGTCGTGCGCGAGAGCGACGGCTTCGGCGAGGTCTTCGTTCAAGCGCAGGGCGCGTGCCAGGGTGCGTGCGATCTGGGCGTTCTCGATCGTGTGGGTCAGCCGATTGCGATAGTGATCGCCCTCGTGATAGACGAACACCTGCGTCTTGTATTCGAGCCGGCGGAAGGCGCGGCTGTGGATCACGCGGTCGCGGTCGCGCTGGAACACAGTGCGGACGTCGTGCTCCGCTTCGCCGTGCAGGCGACCGCGGGAATCCCCGCTCTTCACCGCGTAGGGGGCGAGCAGTTCGGCTTCGCGCCGTTCGCTTTCGCTTCGTCCGTGTGTTCCGGGCACCGGATCAGTCCGCCTCGCGATCGGCCTGGCGCAGGATGTCGCGGAGTTGGTCGCGGCTTTCCTGGTCGATCTGATCGCGATCGTGCTGGGTCGCGGCTTCCGGTCTGTCTTCGAGGACTGGCAAGGCGTTGCGTTCGCGCGCCTGCTGTTGCGTGAGCAACGCCCAGCCGGCGACCGCCGCAATGCCGAGTGCGAGCAGGACGCCCAACCAGGCGGGGAAACCAGCCGAATCGCTTCGGCCCTTTCCTCTGTTCGAACTGCGTTTGCTGCTCTTCTTCGCGGCCACGTGGCGCTCCCGCGCGGGCTGGCAGCCCGTTGAGCGAGCACACTACGCCCGCCCCCTTTGGGTGTCAAACGGGGGCGAACCCGCGACGCCTCGAATGTGATCGCTAGTCTAGGTCCATGATCGATCTCGACTCGCTTCCCGAACGTCTGCTGCTCGGCCCCGGCCCGAGCAATGCTCCCACCCGTGTGCTCGAAGCCATGTCGCGCCCGCTGCTCGGCCATCTCGATCCGCAGTTCATCGCGCTGCTCGACGAGGTGAAAGAGAGTCTGCGTCACGTCTTCGGTACCCAGAACGCCTTCACGCTGCCCCTTTCGGCAACCGGGAGTTCGGGCATGGAGGCGTGCCTCGTGAACCTCCTCGAACCGGGCGACACCGTGCTCGTCGGTGTGAACGGGGTCTTCGGCGGCCGCATGTGCGACGTCGCCGCGCGCGCAGGTGCCAAAGTCGAACGGCTCGATGCCGAATTCGGCCAGCCCCTCGATGTCGACGCGATGGTCGAGGCCATCGCCAGGTTCCAGCCCGCCGTCGTTTCGTTCGTCCACGCCGAAACCTCGACCGGCGTATTGCAGCGCGTCCCCGAAATCGCGGCGGCCGCCCGCGAAGCGGGAAGCCTCGTGGTGCTCGACTGCGTGACGTCCCTCGCGGGCATTCCCGTCGAACTCGACGCGTGGGGGGTGGACGCCGCCTACAGCGGAACCCAGAAGTGTCTTTCCTGCCCGCCGAGCCTTTCGCCGGTGAGCTTTTCGGGCAGGGCCCTCGAACGCGTGCGCGCGCGCAAGCGCCCCGTGCAGAGCTGGTATCTCGATGTATCGCTGCTCGCCGGATACTACGAAGGCGAGAAGCGCGTCTACCACCACACGGCACCGATCTCGTCGGTGTACGCCCTGCACGCGGGGCTCTCGTTGGTGGAAGAGGAAGGCATGAAGGCGCGTGAGGCGCGGCATCGGGAAGCCGCGGCGGCGCTGATCGCCGCAGTCGAACCGCTGGGTTTCAAGCCGCTGGTCGCGGAGGAACACCGGCTGCCGATGCTGACCTCGTTGCTACTGCCCGAAAGCGTATTGGCGCAGGACGAAGCCGCGCTGCGCGGCCGGCTGCTCGACCGACACGGAATCGAAGTCGGCGCAGGGCTCGGCGCGCTCGCCGGCAAGATCTGGCGGGTCGGCTTGATGGGCGAGAACGCGCGCGTCGAAAACGTCGAGCGGCTGTCGCAGGCCCTGCGCGAGGAACTCTCGTCGTAACGACTGCGCGATGCGCCGACCTTCAGCTGTGCAGTCGAACGTCCGGGCCGCCTTCAGCCAGGATCCCCGCCTCGATTTCGGCGAGTTCGCGTAGTCGTTCGCGCACCGTTTCAGCGGGTTCCACCTGACACGCGAGTTCGACGTAGAGCTGGTGGTGCCGCGCTTCCGAGGCCAGCAGGTCTTTGTAGAAGGTCTGCAGTTCGGCGTCGATCGGTGCTTCGGACAGGCACTTCATTCGCTCACAACTGCGCGCTTCGATCAGCGCGCAGACGAGCAAGAGGTCGGTGAGGCGTCGCGGTTCGCGCGGCTTCACCAGTGCATGGAGCTTGCCCGCGTAGGGGCTCGGCTTCTGTCGCTCGAAGGGAATGTCGCGCGCGTCGAGAATGTCGAGGAGCTGTTGGAAGTGGGTCAGTTCTTCTTGCGCGAGGTCGGCGAGGGGCCGTTGCAGGAAGACCTGGTTCGGGTAGCTGAACAACAGGCGCAGCGCGCCACCCGCCGCCTTCTTCTCGCAGTGCGCGTGGTCGAGCAGGATTTCGTCGAGTGCGCCGCACGCGCGCTCGGTCCATGACGGCGGGGTCTCGCTGGCAAGGTTCAACATGACGCGAGCGTATCACGCTAGAATCGAAGGATGGAATTTCGACGCGTTGGAAACAGCGGACTCGAGGTCTCCGAAATCTCGCTCGGGAGCTGGCTCACCTTCGGCTCCGCGGTCGACGTGGCCGACAGCGCGAAGGTCATCGAGGCGGCGTACGAACTCGGCATCAACTTCTTCGACACGGCCGACGTCTATGCGACGGGGGCCGCCGAGGAGGTGCTCGGGCGAACCCTACGCGCGATTCCGCGCCACCACCTCGTGATCGGCACCAAGTGCTTCTTTCCCATGAGCGAGCGACCAAACGACCACGGACTCTCGCGCAAGCACATCTTCGAGAGTGTCGAAGGGTCGCTGTCCCGTCTGCAAACCGACTACATCGACCTTCATCAATGTCACCGGCCCGACACCGACACGCCGGTCGCCGAAACCGTCCGCGCCTACGACGACCTGATCCGGGCGGGCAAGGTGCTCTACTGGGGCGTCTCGGAGTGGAGCGCCGAGCAGATCGCCGAAGCCTGCCGGGTTGCGGACGACCTGCGAGCCCCGCGACCGATCTCGAACCAACCCAACTACTCGATCATGCGGCGCAGCATCGAAGCCAGCGTACTGCCCGAATCGAGGCGCCTCGGCCTCGGACAGATCGTCTTCAGCCCACTCGCCCAGGGCGTGCTCACGGGCAAGTACTGCGGCGGGGAGATGCCCGAAGGCAGCAGGGCAACCGACTCCAAGCACGGCCGCTTCATGGGCCGTTACCTCGAAACCCAGGAACTCGCGCGGGTCGAGCGGCTGCTACCGCTCGCGGATGGTCTCGGCATTTCGATGTCACAGCTCGCGCTGGCCTGGTGTCTGCGGGAACCCGGGGTGTCGAGTGTGATCGTCGGCGCGACCAACGCGGAACAACTCGCCGAAAACTGCAAGGCCGCCGGACAGGTGTTGCCGAGCGACGTGGTCGAGCAGATCGACGAGACGTTCGCACCGCCGGCTGCCGGGGATTGAACGTCCTCAGTTCGGCTCCACGCCCGTGCGATCGGCGCGAATGATTCGCACGAGCGGCGTCTCGGCAAAGTCGAGCGCACGACCGGCGCGCAGCGTGCTGCTGTAATCGATGAGCGCGAGACGACCGGCCATCACGTCCTCGCGACGCCAGTGAAGCTGGGCGTTGCGCTCTCCGACCCGGACGAACGGCCCGCGCCAACCGCGCCGCACCGCGAAGCCGCGAGCGCGTTCGACTTCGCGCGCAAAGCGCGGCGATATTGCGACGCGGCCGACCACGGCACCGTTCGGCAGCGAATAGAGAGCCGCGACACTGGCGCTGCTTCGCGCCGAGAGCCCCTCCCCTTCGCGCACCCGCCTGGCCATCGCGCGGATCCGCTCGGTCGTCGTCGTCATGATCGAAGCTTGCGAACCCTCGTGCCCGCCGAAGCCGAGTGCGTGGCCGATTTCGTGGAGCGCGGCGCCGACGCGTTCGTCACGTGAAAGCGGCACGTCGCGGCCGACCGTATCGAGGTTGCTGCGGCGCAGGATGACGAGTGCGCGGACCAGCCGCGCGGGAACCGCGAGTGCGTCACTGCCGCCGGGGCCTGCGCCGACCTCACAGTCGGTCACGGTGAGCCCGGTGCCCGCGATCGGGCGCAGCCCTTTCGCCTCCGCATCGTCGTAGCGCACCACGATGTGAGCCGTGTCGCGCGGGAACTCGCGGAAGCGGACCCCCAACCCGGCCTGTTCCCAGGTGCGCAAGGCCAGACGCAGATCTTCCCGTTCGCTCGCGGTCGCATCCTCGGGCAGCACAATGGAGATGGGCTGCCCGGTGTCGAAGCGACAGAGGAAGAGCACGGCACCGTCGTCCGTGGGCCAGAAGTGGGGAGGTGTATCGCCGAGGCGATGCCCGGCCGGCAACGTCACGTCGGCATGACGCGAAGCGAGCCCATCGATCGACCAGCCACCCGCCAACGGCACGCAAGCGATGACGCCCCATACCAGGAAAACGCAGAACGCCCCCCCCAACCCGGCGCGCACGCTCAGTCCCGCTCGAGGCCGAGGATGCTCAAGAAGAAACTCGAGTAGATCGTCTGGACCCCGAGCGTCATCAAGAGGCCTCCCGGGACCACCTGCCGCATGGTCTCGCGCGGATCGAGGGCACCGAAGTCGAGCGCCCCCCAGCCCGCTATGGCGATGAGCAGCAGGGCGATGCCCATGGCGAACATCACCAGCCCCGCCGCGACGCCCGTCTCGAGATTCACGTAGTCGTACAACCAGTCGTAGTACTGCGGGCGCGGATGAAAACCTTCGGTCACCGCGAACGCCTTGGTGAACAACGCAAAGACGATCAGCTGGAAACCCACGAGGCAGAGCATCGACGCCGCGTAGAGGGTCTGGATGTCGAACTCGATGCCGCTGATCACCACGGGACCGCGCACGAGTGCGGCGGAGATCGTCGCCCCCACCACGAAGGCCAGCACACCGGGGATCAAGAACAACCAACGCGGGCTGAACAGAAGCATGAAGCGCAGGTGCCGCCAGCCGTCGCGCCAGGTGCGCAGATGCGGCGGTCGGGTTCGCCCGTCGGGACGCAGCGTGGTCGGAACCTCGGCGATGTCGAGCCCGAGCAGGGTGCTCTTGATCACCATCTCGCTCGCGAACTCCATGCCCGTACTGCGGAGCTTCATGCGCGCGAACGCATCCTTGCGAAAACCGCGCAGACCGCAGTGGAAGTCGCCGACGCCCGCGCGAAAGAACACGCGGCCAATCAGGCTCAACACCGGGTTACCCAGGTAGCGATGCAGAAACGGCATGGCGCCCGGCTCGATGCCGCCGCGAAAGCGGTTCCCCATGACGAGGTCACGACCCGCACGCAGCTCGCGCAGGAAGTCGTCGAGGGCGAGAAAGTCGTAGCTGTCGTCCGCGTCGCCCATCACGACGAAGCGCCCGCGCGCGGCTTCGATGCCACCGCGCAGCGCGCTGCCATAGCCGCGCCGCTCGACGGCGACGACCCGCGCCCCGCCGTCGCGCGCGATCTGCTGCGAGCCATCCGTGCTGCCGTTGTCGGCGACGACGATTTCTCCGCTGACGCCACTGCGTTCGAAGAAGCGTTGGATCTTCTCGATACAGGTCGCGAGAGTCTCGGCTTCGTCGAGACACGGCATCACGACCGAAAGCTCGATCTCACCCGCCGTGCCGCCTGATTCGGCCGGGTCGGACGCGCGCGTATCGGCGGGGGACGTCAATCCTGCTCGTAGAGCTTCACGACGCGCACGCTGCCCTCGGGCGCGGCGGCGAGACAGAGGTCACACAAGACACATTCGTCGAGGTTCGCTTCGACGACCTCGACGCCCGCGTCGGTCGCCTTGAAGATATCGACCGAGCACGACTCCTCGAGCTTGCGGGCGATTTCCGCGTCGCCTTTGACGTCGGCGTTGACTTGGACGTCGATGAAGAGTCCGGGCATGGGTGGGTCTCCTGTTCGTGCTGTGTTGCGCAGTTCGTTCGGGTGATGTCCGGGCTACTTCTTTTCCGCCAGCCGCTGCTTGATCAACTCGGGTATCTCTTCGATGCGTTCGGCCACCGAGATGCCCGCCGCCTCCATCCGCTGGATCTTGTCCGCGGTGGTGTCTTCCTTGCCTTCGACGATGGTGCCGGCGTGGCCGAAGCGCATGCCCTGCATCTCGTCCATGAAGCGGCCCGCCATGAAGGCGACCACCGGCAGGCGCGAATTGTTCTTGGCGATCCACTCGGCGAGTTCGGCTTCCATGCGGCCGCCGGGTTCGGAGTAGATGGCGATGGCCTCGGTCGCGGGGTCGTCTTCGAAGAACGGCATGAGCTCTGCGTAGGTCGTGCCCACGATGGCGTCGCCGCCGATCGAAACGCAGGTGCTCTGGCCGAGCCCGGCCGCGGTGAGGGTCGAAGCGATTTCGGTCGTCATGCCACCGGAGCGCGACATCACACCGATGTTGCCCTTCGTGTAGGCCTGGCGGGTGTTGGCCGCCGGGCCGCCGACACCACCCATCTTGGCTTCACCGGGCGAGATCATGCCGAGGCAGTTGGGACCGATGATCCGGGCGCCGCGCAGATTCGCGAGTTCGACCATCTGCGCCACTTCGCGCCGCGGGATGTTCTCCGTGACGATCACGATCAGCTTGATGTCGTTTTCGAGCGCCTCGAAGACCGCGTCCTTCGTGAAACGCGGCGGCACCGAAACGATCGAGCCATAGGGCTGGCCTTCGTGCTTCACGACGTCGCGAACACAGTCGTAGACCTTCACGCCGTAGATGTCGCGACCGGCGCGCCCCGGCGTCACACCACCGATGATCCTGGCGCCGTAGTCGAGGTTCTCGCGCGTCAGGTTCACGGCCTCGCGGCCGGTGATGCCCTGGATGATGAACGACGTGTCCTTGTCGATCAGAATCGACATGATTCAGCTCCCCGCCTGCATCTTGGCAACTGCGCGCCCGGCCGCGTCGTACATCGAAACGCTGCGGTCGCAGTAGTCGACACCATACTTCTCGAGAATCTTGAAACCCTCTTCCTCCCAGGCACCGGGAATGCGGAAGATCGCGATCGCTTCGCTCGGATCGCGGCCCGCTTCGATGCAGCCGGCGATCACGCCGCGCGCCACGATGTCGACGCGCGTATTCGACACGACGTTCATCATGACGGCGATCTTGTCGACGCCGGGTTTCGAGAGAATCAGCTTGGTGAGGTTCTTGGCCTTGCTCTGCGACGGGTTGCCGCCGATCTCGCAGTAGTTGGCCGGCTTGCCCCCGTGCTTGCGCACGGCATCGAACAAGGTGAGTGAGCCACCACCCGCGCCGATCACGAGCCCGAGGTCGCCGTCGAATTCGACGACGTTGCCCGCGACACCGCGGTGGTCGACCGCGTTGACCTTGGCGCCTTCGATTTCGAAGGGTGTCGGCGGTCGCGCCTGCCGGGTTTCGTCGTCGCCGATGCCGAGCTCTTTGAGCAGCGCCTTGTGGCTGCCGCGCGCTTCGGCCTCCATGTCGATGTGACCGTCGAGCACCGCGAAGGACCCGTCTTCGAGTCTTGCCAGCGGATTGATCTCGGCCAGCGTCAGATCGTATTCGAGGAAGATCTTCATCAACTCGAAGACGATCGGGGTGAGCTTGTTCAGGTCCGAACCCGAAACCGTCGCCGCCCCGATGGCTTCCTTGGCAAGGCGGGGCGTGATGGGAAGCAGGCTCGAGAAGTTGGTCTTCGAAACATGTTCCGGGTGGGTTTCGGCGACCTCTTCGATGTCGATGCCACCCATGTCGCTGAAGATCACGACGGGCTTCTTGTTGCGTCCGTCCCAGGTGACCGCGACGTAGTACTCCTGCGCGATGGGGCTCTTGCTTTCGACCAGAATCGAATGCGGCTTTTCGCCCCGCACCTCGATCGGAAGGATGGCTTCGAAGTGCGCGGCCGCCTCGTCGGGAGTGTCGGCAAACTTCACCGCGCCCGCCTTCATGCGGCCGCCCGAGAGCACCTGGCTCTTCAGCACCACGGAACCGCCGATTTCAGCGGCCTTGGCGCGAGCCTCATCGGCGCTCGTCACCAGATGGCGCGGACCGAGGGGCAGCCCTCGTTTCTCGAACAGGGCCTTGGATTCGTATTCATAGAAGCGCATGCGGGGTGTTCCTCGTCATGTCGTTGTCGCTGCGGCCTGCGCGGCCATGCATAGCAGCCTGCGCGCGGGGCCCGACCGACCGTGTTTCCGGTGGGCGAAAGGCGAGCACAGTATGGATTCCTCTCGTGTTTTTCAACCGAACCCCGAGTCGGGGCGCCCCGCTCGCGTTCGATTGCCCGCGGGCAGCACGTCCGCTTCACTGGGCGCTTCGCGCGAACCCGTTTCGACGCCAGACAACCGGGGCTGCGGGCGCGCCCGCGCCGTCCATGAGGACGAGAGGAGAAGAGCGAAATGAAGGAATTCCGAGACAAGGTCGCCGTCGTGACGGGCGGAGCGAGTGGAATTGGTGCGGCACTGGTTCGGGCGCTTCTCGCCGAGGGCGCCAAGGTCGTCGTGGCCGACGTCGAGGAAGGCGCGCTCAAGCAGGCCGTCGAAGGCTTCGACGGAGACGTGACTGGCGTGGTGACCGACGTTTCAGACGCGGCGAGCGTCGAGGCGCTGGCCGAACAGGTCTACGCGACCCACGGTGTCTGCCATCTGCTCTTCAACAACGCCGGCGTTGCCGCTCCTTCGGCGAACATCTGGGAGACGACACCGAACGACTGGCGCTGGGTCCACGGCGTGAACGTCGAGGGCGTCGTCTTCGGCATCCAGTCCTTCGTCCCTCGCATGATCGCGGGCGGCGAAGAAGGACACATCATCAACACCTCTTCGGGGGACGGTGGCATCTCGCCCCTGCCCTATCAGTCCGTCTACGCGTCGAGCAAGGCTGCGGTTTCGATCATCACGGAATGCCTCGGCGCGCAACTCGAGAGCGAAGGCACGAACCTCCGCGCGTCGCTCTTCTATCCCTCTGGCGGGATGCTCGACACGGGCATCTGGACCACGGACCGCAACCGACCGAAGGATCTCGCGCGTGAGAAGCCGGGGATCCCGTCGCCAACCGTCGAGCAGTTCAAGGAAGCGTCGGCGGCCGCTGGCTGGACCCTCCAGTTCCAGGACCTCGACGAACTCGCCACGTTCACCCTGGATGGGATCCGCGAGAAGCGCTTCATCATCATGATCGGAGTCGAAGAAGCCGAGGCCACCCTCACCGACCGTGCGCAGCGCTATGGGCGTGCCGAACTGCCGATCGATCCGGCCGGGATCCCGCAGGTCTAGCCTGTGGCGCTCAGTCGAGTTCCTCCCATCCATCCTCGGGCTCGAATTCCGAGCAAACGATCAAAGTCGACGACTGGACTTTTCCGTCAGCATCCACTGACCTGAGATACAGCGCGATGTCCACCGCTGAGTGAGTCGCCTTGCCAGCGATCTGTCGAACACCCGTTCGCGAGAGCGGGGACCTCACCCGCGACCGGGCGATCTCGTAGTCGCGCCCCGCCTCAAGCGAGAGCCGGGTATCGCAGATGAAGGTCCAGCGAACCGCGCGGCCTTCGTATACGCTGTGGATCTCGGAGCCCTGCACGATGATCCGAAACACGACGTCGTAGCTGGCGGGAAGCAGTTCGAAGTGGCGCCCTTCGAGCTCGCGACCGTTGATGTTCGTGATCGCTCCGTTGGTCACCATCTTCAGCGTGGCGCTCTGCCCGGGCGGACGGCGTCCGCCCGGGTAGAGCGGCTGCGCGGACGTGCAGGCAACCATCCCGAATAGAACGACCACTGCCATCCCGCGAGCGATTCCTGCCATCTGCTCCCCCCCCGAACCAGCACGCGATCGGTCGCGGCTGCGATGTTGTGCAACCCCCGTGCGGCAGGCAATGCGCAGTACCGAGGCATTGTGGCCCCCCCTCGCTTCCGCCACGACTCGACAACTCGAATCTGGTGAGACTTTTTTTCGCTGAGAACGCCTGTACTGCGCCTCGCAAAAAAATCCCCTCGCTCTGCGACACAAATCCGTTTTTCCCCCCACTTCCAACACAACGGCTGGCGGGTGTGTGCCGCGACGCGGGCTTTCCCACCAGCAGGCAATTCAAACCGATCGAATCGGGCAGATCCGATCGGTGGATGAAGAACGATAGGTAGAAGGAAGACAAGCGAAATCAATCGGTAGACAGCCAGCAGATCCATCGCGGGTCGTGCCGTCGCTCCGGCGCGGCGAACTCGTCGAGAAAACGGATCGGTGGACTTCGTTGTTTGGTCGTGTTGCACATGAGGCACATGAGGCACACGGAACGGGGGCGCTCAGGCGCACCGGGAACGGGCAGCGAAACACAAACCCCACGCAGGCACAAAGGGTCGTCGCAGCGCGTCTGCAAGGCGCCCTCGACGCAAGACAGACACAAGAACGGCGCCCTGCGCGCCTGAGCAACCGGATCCCGATCGATCCAGGCCGGATTCGAACGGGTTGACGGGCTAACCAAACAGAAAGCAAGCAGACACAGGAGTTCCACCACCATGAAGAAAGCACTCGCGCTCTGCGCGTTCGCCATCGCGATGGCGTTCCCGCTGGTCAGCTCGGCCGCGTCGGTGACGAACACGTTCATCGGCTCGTCGACGGGCACGACGGACATCAACGTTTCGGACACGATCCAGTTCCAAGTCACGATCCAAACCGACGCTGGAATCAACTACACCACGGTCTTGTGGAGCCTCACTGGTGACGCAGCGGCCGCGGTTGGCTCGTCCTTGGGCAGCGGCTGGGCCGGCGTCAGCAACAACGTGACCAACTGGGATTGGCACTACACCCCCGCTGGTGGTGGGAAGGTGAAGATGGGCACGAACGGTCGCCTTCTCCCGGTCGCGGAACCGCTTCCGCCCCCGGGCCGCGTTGCCGGCGCTTACGGGTTCTTCGGCACCAGCAAGACGG
>JASMLK010000094.1 GCA_030748735.1 Myxococcota bacterium
CCGCACCGCCCCTCGGCCCCCCGTGGGGTGGTTGGGGGGTTTGGTTCCCCCCGCGCCCCCGGGGCGTTGCTGGCGCGCGGGGGTGGGGTCCCCAACGCAGAACGAAGGCCGCAGACGTGACCGATTGCAGGGGGACTTTCCGGTCGGGCCTCTAGCCCGGACTAGCCCTGCGGAGAAGTTGCCTGTTTCCGCAGATCGCGGATGGCCTGCGCGTAGTCTTCCTTGCCGAATACCGCGGTCCCGGCGACGAAGCAGTTGGCGCCCGCAGCCCGCGCGTGGCCGATGGTCGCGGGGGTGATCCCGCCGTCGACCTGGAGGTCGATCGGGTGGTCCTGCGCGTCGATCCAGCGTCGCAGCGTTTCGATCTTGTCCTTCATCGACGCGATGTATTTCTGGCCGCCGAAGCCGGGGTTCACCGTCATGACGAGCACCTGGTCGATGTTGCCCATCACGTGTTCGAGCGCAGTCGCAGGCGTGGCCGGGTTCACGACCACGCATGCCTTGGCGCCGGCCTCGCGAATCTGCGCCACGCTGCGGTGGAGGTTGGGGCAGGTCTCGACGTGTACGCCCACGCGGTCGGCGCCGGCTTTCACGAAGTCGCCGACGTAGCGCTCGGGTTGTTCGATCATCAGATGCACATCGACGGGCAGCGTCGTCGCGCGACGCACCGCTTCGGTGACGAAGGGCCCGATCGTGATGTTCGGGACGAAGTGGCCGTCCATCACGTCGACGTGGATCCAATCGGCACCGGCCGTTTCCACGGCCTTCACCTCTGCAGCGAGCGCGCCGATGTCGGCGGCGAGGATCGAAGGGGCGATCAAGATTGCGTCGTCTGCAGTCATTCGATGCGCTCCAGCCGCGCGGCAAAGAAGCCGTCGCTGCCGTGTTCGTGTGGGGTGAGGTTCAGTGTGCCCGTCTCGTCCGCGATCTCGCGCAGTCGCGCGGGGAGGTCGGCGGGGTCGACGCGGCGGAAGTTGGGGTTGGTTTCGAGAAAGCGGGCGATCTGCTCTTCGTTTTCTTCGGGCAGCACCGTGCAGGTACTGTAAACGAGGCTTCCCCCGCGCCTCAATACGGCGGCCGCGCGAAGCAGCAGCGTGTGCTGTACCTCGGCGAGCCGTTCGGGGTCTTTTTCGTCGATTCGCCAGCGCGCGTCCGGATTGCGGCGAAGGGAGCCGACGCCCGAGCACGGCGCGTCGACCAGGATGCGGTCGAAGCGCGGGAGCTCCCCCTTTTCGTTCATGCCGGGCAGGGTGAGGTCACCCAGGGGCAGGGTGGCGTCGCGCTGCAGGATGTGAACCCCTTCGAGTTCCAGGCGTCGCACGTTCTGGCTCACGAGCTTCAAACGCCGGGGGTTGCGGTCGAGGGCCAACACGCCGCCTCTTCCGGCGAGGCGCTCGGCGATGCCGGTCGTCTTGCTACCCGGCGCGGCACAGGTGTCGAGCACCTGGTCGCCCGGCTGCGGGTCGAGCAACTCGACGACCAGTTGCGACGCTTCATCCTGAACGCTGTAGAGCCCGTCGCGAAAGGCCGGGTCGCGACCGAGGTCACCCACGTGGCCGAGCTGGATCGCGTCCTCGCCGTACTTGCCGGCGCGCGCCTTGGGAAAGCGTTCCTGCAACCGGGCCAGGAGAGTGTCGCGGTCGGTGCGCGTGCGGTTGGCGCGCACCGTGATCGGCGGCGGCTGGTTGCACGCCTGCGCGAACTTCGCCGCGGTTTCGGCGCCGTAGATGTCGAGCAGGCGGCGGGCCAGCCAACGCGGCATCGAGAGCGCGTGGACGAGGTGGTCTTCGGGGTCGTCGTCGAGGCGCGGCGGCACGATGGTCGTCCACTCGCGCGAAAGCCTGCGCAGCACCGCGTTCACCAGACCCGTCGCCCGGTGGTTCCCCACGGCGCGCGCGCAGCGCACGGCCTGGTCGACGGCTGCGCTCGGCGGTATGCGGTCGCTGAACATCAGCTGGTAGGCACCGAGGCGCAGGATGGTGGCGACCAGCGGGTCGAGGGTCGAAAGCTCCTGGTTGAGCATGTGGGAAAGGAAGTAGTCGAGTCGGCCGCGCCAACGCAGGGTGCCGTAGACGAGTTCGGTGGTGAGCGCGCGATCGACGCCCGAAAGCGGACTGCGCGCGAGCGACTGATGCAGCGCGATGTCGGCGTAGGCCTGGCTTCGTTCGACCCGCTCGAGCACGCGCGTGGCGAGCAGGCGGGTCAGCGTCGGCGTGCCGGTGCGGTCTTTGCCATCGTCTTTCTTCGGCTTCGGTCGACCGCGGCTTCGCCGCGGCTTGCGTCCACCCCCTTCGCCTTTTCCCCCGCCCGCGGAATCAGCCATGGGTTGCCCCCGCGTTGGTGCCGGGAGACGCGTTCGCACGGTCGGCGTCTTCGTCTGCCGCGAGGCAGATACCATTGGGGATCTCCCGCCCGCGCAGGTAGGCGTCGGGCGCCATCGCCTTGCCCCCCGCGCGTTGGATCGTGTCGGGAACCAGCCAGCCATCGCCGGTGGCGATGCGCAAGGTCGAGCGACCGTCGCACTCCACTGTGCCCGGGGCCTCGCCGTGGGCACTCGGGTCGACGTGGGCGGTGAGGACGCGCAGGGTGTCGCCTTCGAGCGTCGTAAACGCGCCCGGCTTCGGCGCGAAGGCGCGCACCTGACGGTGCAGCTGGATCGCCGGCGCGCGCCAATCGATGCGCGCGGTTTCGCGGTCGAACTTGCCGGCTTCGGTTGCGGCGCTGTGGTCCTGCTCCGTCCATTCGAGACGGCTCGCGTCGAGTTCTTCGAGGGCGTCGAGCAAGGCGTCGGCGGCCAGCTGCGACAGGCGTTCGGCGAGGGCTCCGGCGTCTTCCTGTTCGCCGATCGCGATCTCGCGCGTGAGCGCCATCGCGCCTGCGTCCATCTCCCGCTCGACGCGCATCACGGTGATGCCGGTGGTCTCGTCGCCGGCGAGGATCGCCGCCTGGATCGGCGCTGCACCGCGATGACGCGGCAGCAGGCTCGCGTGGGCGTTGATCAGGAAACCGCGCCGCGGCAGTTCGCGGATTTTCTTCGGGATGAACTGGCCGAAGGCCACGACCACTCCCACGTCGGCGTCGAGCCGTTCGAGTTCGTCGTCGACGTCTCCCACGCGTTCGGGACGCAGTAGTGGGATGCCATGTTCGAGCGCCTGCTCGGCCACCGGCGAGGGCGACGTCTTGCGTCCGCGGCCGCGTCTGCGGTCGGGCTGGCTCACGACGCCCACGACATCGAAGTGGCTTTCGATCAGTCGCCTCAAGCTGGGCACGGCGAGATCGGGTGTGCCGAAAAACAGAATGCGCATCGGGGGTCCGGACGATCGCGTTGGAGGCGGGAGGGGGAGGGGAGCCAGGCGGCCACGCGGCTAGAGGTGGCTGCCGCGGTTGTCGACCACTTCTTCGGCCTCCAAAGCGAGCTGCTTCTTGCGGCGCTTCACGTAGAGGTTGCGTTTCAGGCGGCTGATGCGATCGATGAACAGGATGCCGTCGAGGTGATCGATCTCGTGCTGGAAGCAGACGGCCTGCAGACCTTCGGCGCGGATCTCCATCGCATTGCCGTCGAGGTCCGTGCCGCGAATCACGATGCGCTCCGCGCGGGTCACGTCCGCCGTGAAGTCGGGCACCGAAAGGCATCCTTCTTCCCAGACGATCTTGCCTTCGGGTTCGCTGATTTCGGGGTTCACCATCACGATCGGGTTCTTGTCCGCGCCGTCTTCGCCCCATTCGGTGTCGACGACGATCAAGCGAACGTCGACACCCACCTGCGGCGCGGCGAGGCCGATGCCCGGCTCGTCGTACATTACTTCGCACATGTTCGCGGCGAGTTCGCGGATTTCGTCCGTCACGTCGTCGATCTTACGCGACATGCGCTTCAGTCGTGGATCCGGGAACTGAAGGACTTCGAGGAGGGCCATCGTTTCGATTTGCCTGTGTCGCCTGTGGTTGTCCCGGCTATGCGCGATGCGGCCGAAAAAGCCTTGAAGAGCGCGGCTTTATAGCATGCTCACCGGATTCACGTCCAGCGAGCCGCGCAGTGCGCGGGGCAGGCGTGCGAGCGCCTGCGCGAGGTGCCGCGACGCGGCCATGACGCGCTCGCGGTCGCTTCCTTTGATGAGAATCTGGTAGCGATAGCGGCCGCGCAGACGAGCCAGTGGCGCCGGGGCGGGGCCGAGCACTTCGTAGGCCGGGGCGCGGTCCTCGATGCGCATCGTGGCATCGCGGTCGAGAGGCTGTGCGGGCTTCGCGCCCACTGCGCTGGCGAGCTTGCGCGCAGCCGCGAGCGTCTGCCCCTCGTCTTCCCCCGACACGATCAACTGGGTCACGCGACCGAAGGGCGGGTAGCTGAGCGCGCGCCGGAACTCGAGCTCGGTGGCGTAGAAGGCTTCGTAGTCGTGGGTGGCCACCGGTGCGATCGCGTAGTGCTCGGGCACGAAGCTCTGCAGGATCACGCGCCCCGGTCGATCTGCGCGCCCCGCACGCCCCGCCACCTGGGTGAGGAGTTGGAAGCTGCGTTCGGCCGCACGGAAGTCGGGCATGTGTAGCCCCATGTCGGCCGCGATCACCCCGACGAGTTGAACGCCGGGGTAGTCGTGCCCCTTGGCGACCATCTGCGTGCCGATCAGGATGTCGGTGCTGCCGCTCGACACGCCCGCAAGGATCTCCGCCGTGGCGCCACGCCGTGAGGTCGTGTCGCGATCGAGGCGCGCGATGCGTGCTTCGGGAAACGCCGTGCGGACTTCTTCTTCGAGGCGTTCGGTGCCCGTGCCGAGCAGCGCGCTCCCCGGGTGGCCGCAGCCACCGCACTTCTTGGGCGGGGCCTTGTTGTAGTCGCAGTAGTGGCAGCGCAGCCGCGAGGCCGCCGCGTGGAACACCAGCGCGACTTCGCAGTGCGGGCAGCGTTCGGCAAAGCCGCATTCGAAGCAGTAGATCTGCGTCGAGAACCCGCGGCGATTGAGGAAGAGAATCGACTGGCCGCCCGCTTCGAGGGTTTCGTGCAGGGCGCGTCGCAGGGTGACGGTGAGAGCGGAATGCTGGCCGCGTGCCGTCACCTCGCGCTCGCGGGCGAGGTCGACGATCTCGACCGAGGGAAGCCCCAGCGTGCCGATGCGCTCGGCGAGCACGAGGCGTTCGAGGGCGCCGCTGTCGGCCGCGTAGCGGGTTTCGAGGGAAGGCGTGGCCGAGCCGAGCACCACCGGACATCCAGCCGCCTGCGCGCGCCTGCGCGCGAGGTCGTGGGCGGTGTAACGAAAGCCTTCGTCGTTCTTGTACGCCGAGTCGTGTTCTTCGTCGATCACGATCAGACCGAGATTGTCGAGCGGCGCGAAGAGCGCGCTGCGTGCACCCACCGCGATCGGCGTGTCGCCCGCCCGCAACCGCTGCCATTGTTCGAGGCGTTCGCTCTGGTTGAGGCCGCTGTGGAGCACGGCGAGTTCGTCGCCGAAGCGCGCGCGCAGGCGCGCCACGATCTGATGGGTGAGGGTGATCTCCGGGACGAGCAGCAGCGCCTGCCTGCCCGCATCGAGCACTTCGCGCACGGCCCGCAGGTAGACCTCGGTCTTGCCGCTGCCCGTCACGCCATGGAGGAGAAAGGTCTGGTGCTCTGCAGCCCGGATCTTCGCGGCGATCGAGGCGAGGCTCCTCGCCTGATCGTCGGTCAGGTCATGAGGCTGGTCGCGCGGTACCGGCGGTCCGAGCACGTCGCGCGGGGCCGCGCGCGAATCGAAGCGGACGAAGCCGCGCTTTTCGAGGTTGCGCAGGTGCTCGGCGGCGCGCGGATCGTCTTCGCGCAGGCGAGCAACGGGAATGGCCCCCGCGGCGGCGACCCGGCGCAGGAATTCGGCCTGCTTGGGGGCGCGGGAAAGGGCGCTCTCGCAGACCGCTTCGACATCGGTGCCCTCGGCCACCCTCGCGACGCGCTCGTGCCGTGCCTTCGCGGTCGGCCCTCGTTCCCCGACGACCCGCGTGAGCAGCCCGTCGCGTTCGAGAGTGACGAGCAGGGTTTGTGCCGGCGGGACGGCCCGAGAGATGGCGGCGGGGGTCGCGGGGCCATCGCGCAGCTTTTCGAGCACCGCGAGCGCAACCCCGCGCACCGCACCCGTTTCGAGTGCGCGGCGTCCTTTCTCGGACATGGCCAGCTCGCGCACGGCGCGCGGTGCCGAGCCGCGCGGGAGCGCCGCTGTGATCGCCAGCCCCACCGGGCAGAGGATGTCGGCCGCCGCTTCGCGTAGCATGCGCAGCATGGCGGCGGAAAGAACGGGCTCGTCGTCGATCACACTCTCGAGGGTCGAAAGGGTTTCGGGTGCATCGGCGGGTGCTTCGGCGAGCAGCTCGCAGATCACACCGGTGAGCGGTCGCCCGCCGAAGACGACCTGCACGCGATGGCCAGCCAATGCGCGTTCGCGCTGCTCGGCCGCGACGCGGTAGTCGAACAGGGAATCGATCGGCACGGGGAGCGCCACGCGCGCAACCCCCGCACTCGGCGCGGCAAAGAGCGATTCGGTCATGGCTCCATTCTATGCGGGGTACCAGGAAGTGAAAGACGGCGGGGTTCGATGACGGCGCGCAGGCAACGGAAAGTGCATCCGCGCAAGCCGCGGGTCGAGGTAAAGAAGGAAGGGGAGGGGCTCGCCCTCGAAGTCGAGGGGACGTTCGCATCCTACTACCAACCGGGCAGTCCGGTAACGGGTTCGGTGTGGGACGCGATCGCGGCGCCGGTACTCGCGCTGCCGCCCGGACGTCGCAAGGAGATCCTGATCCTGGGGGTGGCGGGAGGCAGCGCAGCGCGCGTCGTTCGCGCGATCGCGAAGGACGCCCACATCACGGGCGTCGAGCTATCGCCCGAGGTGATCGAGGCGGCGCGTGAGCATTTCGATCTCGACGCCCTGGGGCTCGACCTCGTGATCGGCGATGCCCTCGAATTCTTGCGCGAAGATGACCGTCGCTTCGATCTCATCCTCGAAGACGTCTTCGTCGGAGTGGGCCGCAGCGTGCACAAGCCGGGCTGGCTTCCAGAGCCCGGTCACGAACTCGCGAAGGCGCGCCTCGAAGAAGGCGGCCTGCTGGTCAGCAACACCCTCGACGAAACCGATGAGATTACGGCCGCCATGCGGGGGCGCTTTCCCGGCGTCTTGCGCGTCGAGGTCGAGGACTACGAGAACATCATCGTGGTCGGAGGGCCGGACACGCTCTCCGGTGGCGAGCTGCGCCGCGCCGTTTTGCGCAACCCGGTGCTCGGGCCGAGCGTGTCGGCGCTCTCGTTTCGCAGCGTCCAGACCGGTTCGCGATAGCGCCACCGATCCCCGCTTTCTATAGTCCCGCGCCCACGCAACGGAGAACATCCATGGCCCCCGAAGATCCCGTCCAGCAGGAAATCGACGAACTCATCAAGAGCAACCCGGTAGTGCTCTTCATGAAGGGATCGCCGCAGATGCCCCAGTGCGGTTTCTCGGCGACCGTCGTCGGCATTCTCGAGGATGTACTCGACGACTACCACACCGTCGACGTGCTCTCGCGTCCCGAGATTCGCAGTGGGATCAAGGAATACACCCAATGGCCTACCGTTCCGCAGCTGTATGTGAAGGGCGAGTTCGTGGGCGGTTGCGACATCATCACCGAAATGGCGGGCACCGGTGAGTTGTACGACGCCCTCGGCGTGGAACTCCCCGAGGTGAGCGAGCCCACCATCAAGATCACCGACACCGCGCGCGACGTGTTCTCCGACGCGCCGTGCCCCGACGATCAGGGCATCCGTCTCACCATCAGCAAGCAGTTCCAGTATCAGCTCGGCGTCGGGCCCATCAACGCGACCGACTTCCGCGTGAGCGACAACGGCATCACACTCACGATCGACCGCATGAGCGCAGGCCGCGCCGATGGGCTCACCATCGACTTCGAAAGCGACGGCGCGCAGAGCGGCTTCCGCATCAACAACCCGAACGAGCCGCACTGATCGAACGACTTATTCGTCGTCGTCGTCGCCGTAGATCTCTTCGAAGACCTCGAAGGCTTCTTCGGCCATGTCCATCACGATCTGGCGCGCGGGCAGCATGGTGTCGCAGAAGTCGACGCCTTGTCCCGCAGCTTCGGTCATGAAGTTCTCGAGGTCATGGTCGAAGGCCGATGCCTTGATGTCCGCGAACAGCAGGATCTGGTACGGCGCGGGAGCGGGCGGAGGCGCATCGGGCCTCGCCCATTCCTTGTGCCACTCGCTTCGCAGGGTGCGCATCGTGAAACCCGAGATGCAGTTGCTGTGCTCGGTATCCGTGGCCTTTGCGGCCAGGAGCTTTTCCTTGATGGTCATGTGGACGTCCGATTCGCGACTCGGGAGCCACACCGTTCCCGTCCACACACCGGCGGCACCGAGTGCAAGCGCGCCCGCGAGGTGGCGGCCGGTCGTGATGCCACCACCGGCGATCACGGGAATGCCCGAGTCACGCGCGATGTCGACGACCTGCGGCACGATCGAAAACGTACCGATCTTGCCGGTGTGCCCGGCGGCGTCGTAACCCTGCGCGATGATGCCGTCGACGCCAGCGTCGATCTCGGCCTTGGCCTGACGCGGCTTGCCAACGAGGCCCCAGACCAGGATCCCCTGCTCATGGGCGCGCTTCAAAACGAAGTCGGGATTGCCGAGCCCCGAAGCGAGCACCGGCACCTTGTTTTCGAGCACGACCTCGAGCTGCTTCTGCGGCGTTTCCTTGTTCAGCCAACCCAGGTTCCAATCGACCGGGGTGTTGCGCCACTTCGGGATGTCGTGTCGCTTCTTCATGTCTTCGACGAAGTCGAACTGTTCACGCGGAATCTGCGAGCGCAGGGTGTCGATGTCACCCGAAGCCGGGACGGAAGCGGGGAAGACGAGGTCCACGCCGAAGGGCTTGTCGCCGATCTTCTCGCGCATCCAGCGGATGTTGAGATCGATCTCGTCGGGGTCGTGTTGCGTCTGACCGAGCACCGCGAAACCACCGGCGTTGATCACAGCGGCGGCGACGTCCTTGCAGTGCGTGAATGCAACGATCGGATACTCGATGCCGAGCTGATCGCAGAGTTGGGTATGAAGCGGATTCTTGCGTCCCACGGACTTTCTCCTTCGTTCCGCCCGAGGATTTGGCGGGCCGCGAGAGTAACGGAGGTGGACTCGGGTATCATGCACGCCGCTCGTCCCAGACCGGGAAGCGAGTCCCGCAGCTCCGTTGCCATTCGACCCAAACAGTTTCTGCAAGTACCGGACGTTTCATGGTTCCCGAAGACTTCCCCCACGACATTGATGGCAAACGCGGGTTCGAACCCGAATACGCCGACCAACTCGCCGAATGCGACGGCGGTGGCCCAATCCACGGCGGCAAGTATTCCGGTCGGCAAGAGTTCAAGGGCCGCCTGACCGGCGACTGCGTCGATATCGGCGATCCCCCGAGCCGCTGGTACCTGATGGTCGACCTGCTCGACCGGCCCGAAGGCTTCGAGGGGGAGGCCGTCTGGTGCCTCGCCGGCAATACCTTCCTCGGCGAATACGGTCCGCGCCTTCGCGGTCCCGACGATTCGGACTGACGGGGCCATGGCGAAGCTCAACTCCACCGCGTGCACGCTACTGCAGCCGAAGAAGCCTTAGCCCTCTAGGACCCGAGCTTCTTCAAGTCGGTCAGCACGTCCTTGGCAACGGCCTTGAGCGTCTCGAAGACACCCGTCCCGACCGTCGCACAAGCTTCGTAGCTCGGTGCACCCTGCGGGTTCAGCAACCGCTGCAGCTCTTCGAGCGGTGCCGCGTTCGGAAGGTCCCGTTTGTTGAACTGGATGATGTACGGGATCTTGTCGAGGTCGTAACCCTGTTCTTTCAGGTTCACGCGGAGGTTGTCGAGGCTCTCGACGTTCGCCTCCATGCGTTCGATCTGGCTGTCGGCCACGAAGACCACGCCGTCGACGCCCTTCAAGATCAGCTTGCGACTCGCGTCGTAGAAGACCTGACCCGGAACCGTGTAGAGGTGGAAGCGTGTCTTGAAGCCGCGAATCTCACCGAGGGCCAGCGGAAGGAAGTCGAAGAAGAGAGTGCGCTCGGTCTCGGTCGCGAGCGAAATCATCTTCCCCTTCACGTCGGGGTTCGTCTTCGTATAGATGTACTGAAGGTTTGTCGTCTTGCCGCACAGCCCGGGGCCGTAGTAGACGATCTTGCAGTTGATCTCACGCGACGAGTAGTTGATGAAAGACATAAGGGATCAGTCCGAGAAAAGGTTGTCGATGTCGTCGTCGGTGATTTCGGCGAACGGGCTGCCCGCAGCCGGTCCCTCTTGCTCTGCCTTCTTCTTCACCTCTTCGAGGATCCGTCCCAGCTCGGCGCCGGCCTTCTTGACGCGAAGGCGAACCAGGCCGAGTGAGCTGCGCTCGTCGAAGACGACCATCAAGATCATCCGGTCGCCGAGCAGCGTGATGTGGAGGTTGTCGCGCGCACCCTGATGGAAGTGGGTGGGAAATTCTTCTTCACCGACGATTTTGGCGAGGCCGCCGGTCGCGGCGATACAGCCGGCCGTGAGCGAGGCCAGGCTCGTGCTGTCGACGTTCTGCATTTCGCCGCTCTCACAGACGAGCTGGCCGTTCTTGTCGACGATGTAGACGCCCTTGGCGTTTGCGTCGCGTACGAGGCGCTCGCAGACGGCCGACATCCGCCGAAAATCCTCGTCCATCAACACGAGCTGGGCTTCAAACATCGGCATCTGCCTCTGTAACCGACCGAATAAAAAGAGGATCAACTGGAACTTAGTGGTGGGGTCGACACACGGCAACCTCGGCACTGTACCGACGTCCCGGATCGGCCCTCGGGCAGACGGGCTTTAGCTGGAGTTCTCACACGTGGGGGTGTGAGGCGGTGTATCGACCTCTCCCCGATGGTGGCGGAGTGTAGTCGGGGGAGGCGAGAAGGGCGACGTGAGTCAGGGGCGAACCCGGTGAGCGGCCACGACTGGATCCGGATCCAGTGATGCGACCAGTCAAGTGTGAACGGAATCTGGCGAGGGCCCGAGGCGGGTAACTGCCTCTAGAGGTCCGGGGGGGGAGTCACCCCCGCTTCGGGGGCGGGGGGGGGGCGCGGGGTGGGGGGGGGGGGCCCACCCCGCGCGCCGGGCGCCGCGCGGGGGGCCCCCCGGGCGCGGCCCCCG
>JASMLK010000095.1 GCA_030748735.1 Myxococcota bacterium
GGCCTTCGAACGAGTGAGACCGGAGAACCGAAACTTCAGGTGCTATGACGCGGGGTTCAGGAAGAACCTGCCGATGGCCGATGGATTCGCGGTTGGCATTCGTTCGCATCCGCTGCAGTCGCCACCACCCCCCGCCGAAACCGGTGAGAAGGGCCAAGCCATGAACGACAAGGTTCCCATGACCCCGCGAGGGTTCGAACTGCTCAAGGACGAACTCAATCGCCTGAAGACCGTAGACCGCCCCGCCAACGTGCGAGACATCGAACTCGCCCGCGAGCACGGCGATCTGTCCGAAAACGCCGAATATCACGCCGCCAAGGAAAAGCAGGGGCAGCTGAACGGGCGCATCGAATACGTGGAAGACCGCGTGGCCCGCGCCCAGGTGATCGAGCCGGCGGGGGACGACGAAGAACGTGTGCGCTTCGGGATGGAAGTGGTCCTGTCGGACACGGAAACGGGCGAAGAGGTCCGATACACGATCGTGGGCGAGGACGAAGCCGATGCGAGTAGCGGCCTGCTTTCCGTCACCTCGCCGGTTGCTCGCGCATTGATGGGCAAGGAGGTCGACGATGAAGTCACCGTCCGGGTGCCCAAGGGAACGCGCGTCTTCGAAGTGCTCGAGGTCTCGATTCCGGCCTGAACTTCCCGGCCCGCGGGCCCTTCCGCCGCATTGATTTTCCGGCGGCACCCTATAAGATTCCGCGGCTCGAAAAGCATTCCCCGGTAGCTCAGCTGGTAGAGCAGGCGGCTGTTAACCGCCTTGTCGTAGGTTCAAGTCCTACCCGGGGAGCCATCTTCCAACAGCCGCGCGGTCGCTTCGTCGACTGCGCGGCTGTTTCCGGGAGCACCACAGGCGCCCCCTTGGCCGCGGGCGCTTTCTCTTGCCGCGGGCGCCTGCTCTTGCCGCGGGCGCCTGCTCTTGCTGCGGGCGCGTGCCCCGGCGGTTCAAGGGAGGTAGCCGCCTCGTTCGACCGGGGCTCGCACCGCGGCTCGGCGGGCGGCGGTGATGCGAAGCCCGTCGAGCACCCAGTTGCGGAGTTCGCGGGGATCGATGATCTCGTCGAAGCCGAGTGTCGATGCCACCGACCAGGGCCCGCCCAGCTGCAGCGCGTCGAGTGCTTCTTGTTCGTTTGCACCCGCCTTGGCTGCACGACCGCCGCTCGCGGCCGGCATCGCTCCAAGCGTTGCACCGGGAAAGGCCACCGAGAAGGTTTGGGCGTCGAAGGGGTTCATCGCCATCACGCTGCTGCCGAAGCCGAACGCCTTGCGCACCGTGACGTGAAACTTGGGTGTCGTGAGCCTTCGCTGTGCGGCGAACAAGCGCGCCGCCGCGCGCAGTGCCCCTTCGCGCTCGGCCTTGCTGCCGGCCTGCACGCCGGGATTGTCCGCGAGGAACACCACGGGCAGGTGAAAGGCGCCGGCGACCTCGATGAAGCGCGCGCCCTTCTCTCCTGCGTCGCTGTCCAGAGCACCCGCCTTCGCCATGGGTTCGTTGGCGACCAGTGCCACGGCCTCGCCTCCGATGAAGCCGAGCCCCGTGATCAGGGCCGTTCCGAACTGCGGCTGCACTTCGAAGAACGTGCCCTCGTCGACCAGGCATTCGAGCACACGCTTCATCTTGTACGGCTTGCGGTCGTCGGGCGGGATCAACGCCAGGATCTCGTCCAGACGCCGCTCGCCGGTGTTCCCCCCCGCTTCGCGCCGGGGCGGTGGTTCGAAGGCAGAACTCGGGAAGTAGTGCAGGTACTGCCTCGCCATGGCGAGCGCTGCCGCGTCGTCGGCCGCGCGATTGTGCACCACGCCGCTTCGCTTCACGTGCACATCGGGTCCGCCGAGGTCGTGCTTTTCGATCTTCTCGCCGGTCGCCGCCTCCACGAGTGGCGGCCCCGCGGTGAACAAAGCAGCCCCCTCGCTCATCACGGCGAAGTCCATCATCGGCGCCGCCAGGGCGCCGTGTCCCGCCGAAGCACCGAGTACGATGCACGCCGTGGGCACGATCCCCGAGAGGTCGATCAGGCCCTGCAAGTCGTTGGGCGTACGGCCGTGGCCCTTCAGCGCGTTGGTCATGCGATGACCGGCGCCTTCGAGAATGAACAGCAGCGGCACGCGTTCCTGCTTGGCGAGTTGTGTGAGGCGATAGCGCTTGTCCGCGGCGGCCAGACCGATCGAGCCGCCCATCACGGTGAAGTCCTCGGCGCCTACCAACACCGGGCGTCCTTCGATGCGCCCGAAGCCCGCAGGAAATGCATCCGCGGGTGCGGGGCGCTCGCCCTCGCCGACGACGGTGGCCGTGAGCGTGCCGACTTCGCGAAAACTCCCGGGGTCGAGCAACTGCTCGATGCGCTCCCGTGCGTTGAGCAGGCCGTTCGCACGGCGCTTTTCGAGCTTTTCCGGCCCACCCATCGCCCGCGCGACTTCGACGCGCTTGCCCAGGTGCTCGAGCGACGGTCCCCATCCGTGGAGTTCGTCCGGGGTCGATTCGCGTTGTTCGTCGGACACGGCTTCGTTCTCCTTTCGATGCGCGGCGCGCTCGCGAGCTTCGCGCGACCGCGCAGGCGGGGTCGACAAACCGGGTCGACCGGCACCCGAAGGTCCGTTGGAGACCTCACTTTGTCAAACGACATGCGGGTGATGCGAGCTTGCAGCGTACCGGACGGTATCGCGGCCTGAAGGAGCCCATTCGCATTCGCCCGAAGCCTCTAGCCCGGCGTCCTCGAATTGTTCATGCTCATCCATCGCTCGCATCCCATTGGATGTCGGCGGCGGAGCGAAGTCAGCGAGCTGGCGAACCAGCGAAAAGGAGCAGCGATGATCCTCGAAGGCAAGAACGTCGTGGTGGTGGGTGTGGGGCCCGGCCTCGGACGCGAAGTCGCGAAGGCGGCGCTTCGCGACGGCGCCAACGTCGTGATCGGCGCGCGGAACGAAGAAAAGCTCGCGGCCATCGCGAAGGATCTCGATCCATCCGGCTCCCGCATCAAGGCCCTGTCGGTCGACATCACCGACACTGCGCGGTGCAACGCGTTCATCGAGGGTGCGGCCGAAGCATTCGGGGGCATCGATGCCGTCGCTCAGGTGGCCGCCTTCGACACGCAGTTCGGCACGCTCGCCACGACCAGTGAAGAAGATTGGGAAACCTGTCTCAACGCGAACGTCGTGGGCACCATGCGCATCGCCAAAGCCTCGGCGCCGCTCATGAAGGCACGCGGTGGAGGTTCCTTCGTCATGGTGGGGTCGCAGTCGATGTGGCTGCAGCCGCCGATGCCGCAGATCGCCTATGCGTCTTCGAAGGGTGCGCTGGTGTCGTCGATCTACCACCTCGCCGCAGAGCTCGGGCCCGACAAGATTCGCGTCAACATGGTGATCCCGACCTGGATGTGGGGACCGCCGGTCGAGGCCTACGTCAAGTGGCAGTCCCAGGAGCGCAAGATCAGCGAACAACAGGTGATCGACGAAATCACTGCGAACATGCCGCTGGGGGAGATCCCGAAGGACGATGACGTCGCCGAAGCCATCGTGTTCTTCTGTTCCGATCGCTCGCGCATGATCACGGGTGAAACGCTGCTCGTGAACTCGGGCGAGATCATGCGCTAGCCCGCATTCTTCATGAACATCCGGGCTAGAAGCGATCGGGCGAGCCGGGGGGGGGTTACCCGGACCCGCTTCAGGTCGATCCCCGAAGCCCCACTGGTGTGTTTCGGCGGACATGCAGCACAAAGCGTTCTGGACGCGTACAACGCGGGACACGTTGCCTCGCGTCGTACGCCATCGCTCAATTCGTCAACCGGTCATTCCGATGAGACCGTGCCTATTCGTGCAAGGCAGGACGGCCCATTCCGGGCTCGCTTTCGAATGCAGGGAAGACATGTCGGAACTTCTGGAAAAACTGCGTAAGGCAAACGCGATCCCCTCACCGCCTGGCGTCGCGCTCGAAATCATCCGCCTGAACCAGCGCGACGACATCGACATCGACGAACTCGCGGACGTCGTCACGCGCGACCCCGCCATCGTGGCCAAACTCCTGCGCATGGCGAATTCGAGTGCGTTCGGGCGTCCCGGTCAGGTCTCCGACATTCGGCAGGCCGTCATGACGCTCGGGCTACGCAGCGTCAACCTGCTCGCCCTCTCCTTCTCACTCGCGACCTACGACCCGGCCGAGGCAAACGATCGCTTCGACTACACCAGGTACTGGACCTGTTCGGGTGTGATGACGACGTCGTCCCACATCCTCGCACGCACCCACCTACCGCAGCTTTCAGATGAGGCCTTCCTGGCAAGCATCCTGTGCGACTTAGGCCAACTGGTGCTCTCGGAAGTCGTACCGGACAGGTACCGCTGGGTTCTCAAGAGGGTGGCCAAGACCGAGCAACCCATCCATGAGA
Source organism: Myxococcota bacterium (assembly GCA_030748735.1). Taxonomy (GTDB): domain Bacteria; phylum Myxococcota_A; class UBA9160; order UBA9160; family UBA4427; genus DUBZ01. Next base: position 4,380 of record JASMLK010000095.1, read on the forward strand.
TCGAATCGGATCTGCTCGGAGACAATCACGCCGCCCTCGGTGGAGCCCTGCTGGAAGAATGGGGCCTGCCCCCGCTGATCTGCCAGGCGATCCAGTTGCATCACGATCCCCACGCAGATACGAATGCGGACGCTGACGCACGTGGACTCGCGCGGATCCTGCACATCTCGAGCCTCGTCGCCGATCTCTATACCGGAGCCGAACTCTTCAACGGACTCGAGGCCCTGAAGACAGCTGCGAAGGACGCCTTCGGGATGGACATGGCCGCGTGTCAGAACCTGCTGGAAGCGACGGAAGCCGAGATAGGCCAGGTCGTCGAAATGCTCGGGCTGACCTGCAGCGACCCGGCACAGATCGCCGAGATTCGCGGCCGCGCGACTGAGCACCTCGTCAAGCAGAGCCTCGCCCTGAACGAGCAGATGGTCGCGGTGTCGGCGGATTCCGAGGAACTCAAGAAGCGCAACACGGACCTCGAAGCGCGCGCCACGACCGACGCGTTGACGGGACTGCGCAACCGCGGCTTCTTCGACGAGTGGATCGAGAGCGAACTCTCGCGCGCCGTACAGAACAAGGCGCCGATCGGGTTGCTGATGCTCGACATCGATCATTTCAAGAGCGTGAACGACGACCACGGTCATCAGGCCGGCGACCAGATGCTGCGGGCCGTCGCGAAGGCGATCTCGGACACCGCGCGCGAAGACGACATCGTCTGCCGCTACGGTGGCGAAGAGGTCAGCGTCATCTGTGCCGACACGGACGCCGAGGCGCTGACCCAGCTCGCCGAGAACCTGCGTGCGGCCGTGGGCGAAGTCGAAGTTCACGCCGACGGCGAACCGATCCAGCGCACCGTCTCGATCGGTGGTTACGCCCACGCGACGGGTAGCGCGAGCCTCACGACGGAGCAGTTGATCGAGTTCGCCGACAAAGAGCTATACCGCGCGAAGTCCGAAGGGCGAAATCGGGTCTTCATCAAGCAGGGCTGACTTCGCCGCGCCGCCCTCGCCGTGGATGATTGATCTCGTCCTCGACGTCCACGAACACTTCACCCGCCTCGATCCGCACCGCGTAGCACGGGATCGCAAAGCCGTCGGCGTCGTCGGGCTTGAAACCGGTGCGCACGTCGAAGTCCCAGCCGTGCACGGGGCAGATCACGACGCAGCCTTCGAGCGAACCACCACTCAGCCTGGCGTCGGCGTGAGGGCAACGGTCCTCCATCGCATAGACCGTGTCCCCCACTCGAAACAAGGCGACCGGCAGGCCGGCCACTGCGACGTGGTGGCCGCGTCCAGAAGGCACGTCCTCGAGCCGGGCAACGGATTCGAAAGCCATTCGTTCGGCAGCCTACCAGAGGAGTGCGGTCGCCACGGCATTCGATACGTTCGCGCGACCATGGAACTGCTGCTGATCCGACACGGCCTCCCCCTGCGCGTCCGCACCCCCGACGGAACCCCCGCAGACCCCAACCTTTCGCCCACCGGACACGCCCAGGCGGAGCGCGTCGCCGAGGTGCTCGCCCGCGAATCGATCGATCGCATCTACTCGAGCCCCATGCGCCGCGCGCGCGAAACCGCGGCACCGCTGGCGGCCATGAGCGGCCTCGAGGTCGACATCGAACCCCGCATCCGTGAGTTCGACGCGGAGGCCGACGAGTACGTCCCCCTCGAAGAACTCAAGCGCACCGACCCCGAACGCTGGCGCGCATTCATGGCGGGAGGCTACGGATCTCAGAGCGACTTCGACGCGTTCGTTGGCGAAGTCGTCGCGGGCCTGCAGGAGGTCGTCGGCGACAATGCGGGGCAACGCGTAGCCGTCTTCTGTCATGGCGGCGTGATCAATGCCTGGGCGACCCACACCCTCGAAATCGCGCCACGGCTCTTCCTCGACGCGCAGTATGCGAGCATCAACCGCTTCAAGGCGGCCAGTAGCGGGCACCGCAGCATTGCGAGCCTCAACGAAGCTGCGCACCTCGCAGACCTCTGACCGACAGCACGGCGGCTCGCTGCGGGCCCACCGGTTTCGGCGGGCCCGAGCGGAGCTGCTGCGAAGAGCGTGATCGGGTACTGCTGCGGTCGTGCCGTTGCGACTACTGCAGGAGCGACAGTGCCGACTGGGTGGAGACGTTGGCCTGCGACAGCACCGCGACACCGGCCTGTTGCAGCACCTGGTTTCGCGTGAGTTCGGCCGTTTCCTTGGCGAAGTCGACGTCGCGAATACGCGACTCGGCCGCGGAGGTGTTTTCGATCGAGACGGCCAGCGACCGGATCGTCGACTCGAGCCGGTTCTGCACCGTACCGAAGTTGGCGCGCAGGCTCGCCACGGTGGCGATCGCACTGTCGAGCACCCCGAGTGCGCTCTGCGCGTTGACGAGCGTGGTCAGCGACACACCGCTGCCAACCCCGATCCCATCGGCCGTCGCCGTGACGCCACTCAAGGTGATGCGGTCACCACTCGTGTTCTGCGAACCGATCTGGAAGGTGATCGACGAGATCCCGTTCAGGATCTCGGCACCGTTGAACTGCGAGACCTGTGCGATGCGGGTGATTTCGTCGCGAAGGCCCTGGAATTCGGAATCGACCGTGGAGCGCTCCGAACTGCCCAGGGTGCCGTTCGCGGCTTGAATCGCCAACTCGCGCATACGGATCAGCAGTCCACTGGTTTCGTTGAGCGCGCCTTCAGCGATCTGTAGAAGCGAAATTGCGTCGTTTGCGTTGCGCTGCGCCTGTCCAAGCGAACGGATCTCCGCACGAAAACTCTCAGAGATCGCCAGACCCGCGGCGTCGTCCGCCGCGCGCGTGATTCGGAGACCTGACGACAGTCGCTGCAGACTTTTCTGCATGCGGTCCGTCGTGACGACCAGGTTCCGCTGCGCATTGATGGACGAGATATTGTTATTGACTCGAAGCCCCATTTCGTTTTGCCTCCTGCCCGTCGCGTCCGTGCGCCGGGGATGCCTATGCCGTCTGCATCGCCCGGGAAACCCGGGCCGCAGTGTGTTCGCAAGAGCCGAATTGCAATCGCAGTGCCAGTCTCGAGTCCCGCTTGAAACCAGGGCACTTGCGAAGACGACTGCGCCCCGTCGCGGGCCTCACTGCGCTTTCAGCACGAGTTCATCGGCGAGAACGCATCGCGTGTCTTTGCAAGCGAACGAGAACGCGGTGGCGACCCGGAACGTTTTGCCTTTCTCCCTGCATCATCTCTTGCAGGATGAACGTGCAATCCGGGCGATCGCTTTCGTGGGCGTGGGGAGGAGTCGAGCTTCGAGAAGAGTCCCCAGGCCAAAGGCGCCGACCCGCTCGCCTACGAACCCGGGCCGGGTGCAACGCCCAATGAGACGAGGACTTCACCCAGACGCTCCGAGAAGAGGTCCGCGGCGTCGCGCCCGAGGTGGTCGCCGTCCGGAGGGTCGAAGCTTCGCAGTGGCGAATGATCGAGGTAGTGCACGGCCACGGCGTCGGTCGCCGGGACCAGCTTGTCCCAGGTATCCGCCCGCTTCCACCAGCGCTCTTCGTATGCGAGCACGTGAAGCGAAGACGGAAGATGCACGAAGACCACCTGGCCGCCGCGGTCCTCGATCGCCCGCACGAAGGCATCTGCCTCGCGCAGACGTTCGGCCAGCTGCGAAGGCTGAAGGACGCGCGGCGTGGTGCTGCGCATCAGGCGCGCGTTCGCACGGTTGGCTGCTGCAAGGTTCGGAACCTTGAGATAGTCGCCGTAACGGAAGCGGTCCTCGGAAACGCTCGAGTTGTAGCCGGGCAGCGGCAAGCGCCCGTACGACCACGCCTGGCGAAGCGGGGCGAACCCCAGGTCGGGCAGGCGCGTCACGAAGCTCGCCTGGAACGTCATGGCGAGCCGCTGCTCGACGCGCGCACCCGGCATCAACGCCTCGAAAGCCGCGAAGTGGCCGTCGAGCATGCGATCGATGCGCGGCGTGTCGGCGAAGAACAACACGGGGTTGATCTCGCAGATGACGACACCGCGAAAGCGCTCGTCCGCCGCGAGATTCTCGAGCACCGGAAACGAGGGCCCGCGCACGACCGCCAGCTGCAGGGCCTCTGACCAACCGGTCGTGCGCGCGAAGGCCTGCTGCTGAATGTCCATCTGCATGCGAGAAGAACCGACGAGAACGACCGCGTCTTCTCCCTGCTCGTTCGCGCGCTCGCGCGTCCGGGCCCACAGCGCCGGATCGTCGCTCACCGTGGGAACGAAGTCGTGACTGCGCCAGAAGGCTTCCCAGCTCCCGACGACGCCGACGAGGAGCACCAGGGCCACGATCCAATGCACCGGCCAGAGAGGCTTGGCGCCGCCCGTCGCGGGTTCAGAACTGGAAGTAGATGAAGGCACGCTGGTCTCCGGGTACGGCGAACAAAGCGATCAGGGGGAGTGCGAGTACGGGGCCCTTCACGACGGTGGGCAGGCTCTCGAACCAGGCTTCGAGATCGCGCTCGCGAAACAGCGCCTGTGCGAACAACAGAACCGCCATCACACCGCCCACGACGCCGATCTGCTCGGCGTCGAGCAACGCGCTCACCCCGCCGCCCAACATCACGCCCACGAGGTGCTGTGAATCGCTCAGGGTCTCTGCGCGAAAGAACACCCAGGTGAGAGTCACGAGCGCAAAGGTGAGCGCACCACCGAGTAGCTGAAACGGAACGGTCGCAAGCGCCCGAACACCCTGGGTGACTCCGCGCAACGAGCGCTCGACGATCAGATAGAAGCCGTGCAACCCACCCCAGACCACGAAGTTCCAGGACGCGCCATG
>JASMLK010000096.1 GCA_030748735.1 Myxococcota bacterium
TCGCACCGAGGGCGTGGCTGCGGCCTTCGTTCAAGGCGCGCGACCGAGGCGTAGCCGTCGCTACGGCGATGGGAGCGCAACGCAGAACGAAGGCCGCAGACGCGACCGAATGCAGGGGGACTTTCCGGCCGGGCCTCTAGCGTCCGAACCCAGGGCCTTGCCGAGCGCTGAGCGCGCGCGACACGGGGACGTCGCCTCTCGAGACGGCAAGCCCGCATCGCACACGAGCAAGCGTCGTGCGGGCCGGTTGCAACAGCCAAACACCCGTACGGTTTCGTGCATCGGGTGTCGAACGGACTACTCTATCCGCTTCGCGCGGACCATCTCCGGGTCCTGCGCTGGGGAGTCCCGTGCATGTCGCGCGTCATTGTCATCATCCCGACCTATAACGAGGTCGAGAATCTTCCTCTCATCACCGAGGAAGTGCTGGCCCAGGATCCGCGCGTCGAGATCCTGGTCGTCGATGACAACTCGCCCGACGGCACCGGCAAGGTGGCAGACCAGCTCGCAGAAAAGACGGGGCGGGTGCATGTGCTTCACCGCCCGAGCAAGAGCGGCCTCGGTGCGGCCTACCGCGCCGGGCTTGCCGAAGCGCTGCAACTCGGCGCTGACATCGTGATCCAGATGGACGCCGACTTCTCGCATCCCCCATCGACCATCCCCGAAATGCTGCGCGAGATCGAGACCCACGACATCGTCACGGGTTCGCGCTACGTCGACGGCATCACGGTCGTGAACTGGCCGATCGAGCGCATCCTGATCAGCTGGGCTGCCAACGTCTATGCGCGCTTCGTCACGAAACTCCGAATCACCGACGCAACGGGCGGCTTCCGTTGTGTGCGGCGCGAACTGCTCGAACGCATCGGCTTCGAGCGGATCAAGAGCGACGGCTACGCGTTCCAGATCGAAATGAACTATCGCTTCGACAAGTACGGCGCGCGCATCAAGGAGCTCCCCTTCTTCTTCGTCGACCGCCAACGCGGGCAGTCGAAGTTGAGTCTCGGCATTGCGTTCGAGGGCCTCTGGATCGTCTGGTGGCTGCGCATCGCCAACGCCCTGGGTCGAATCTGAATCGACGATGAGGGTTCTGGTGCTGAACGAACGGGACCCCCTCCACCCCAAAGCGGGTGGCGCGGAGATCCACGTCGCCGAGATCTTCGAGCGCCTCGCCGCACGCGGACACGAAGTCACCCTCGCCGCTACGAGCTACAAGGGCTGTGAACCCGAGCACGAGCTCGACGGCATGCGGGTCTGGCATCTCGGCCCGATCCCCATCTACTACCCGCGCGTCGCGTTCGAGACCTTGCGCGCGACCCGGCGCGGTGAGTACGACGTCGTCGTCGAGTGTCTCAACAAGGTCCCCTTCTATTCACCGGTGTACTCGCAGGTGCCCGTGCTCGCGGTTTGTCATCACCTGTTCGGGGAAGTCGCGTTCCAGCAGGTATCGTGGCCCGTTGCGGCGACGGTCTGGCTTTCGGAGCAGTTGATTCCCCCGCTCTACCGCGCCCCCGACTTCATCACGATTTCGGAAAGCAGCAAACGAGACCTCGTCCTCCGCGGCATCGCTTCGAATCGCATCGAAGTGAGTCATTGCGGAATCGACCGCCCCACGATCGAGGTCGACACGACGAAGACGCGGCCGATGCGCGTTTCGTACGTGGGTCGGCTGGAAGCCTACAAGCACGTCGACGTGATGCTGCGCGCATGCGCGGAACTCGTCGGCCGCTTTCCAGAACTCGAACTCTTCGTGATCGGGCGGGGCGTCGAACGCGAACCCCTCGAAGCGCTGGCGCGCGAGCTCGGCATCGAAGAGCGCACGACCTTCACGGGCTTCGTGAGCGACGAAGAGCGCGATCAGTTGCTCGCCGGGAGTCGCGTCTGTGTCTGTCCTTCGGAAAAGGAAGGCTGGGGCCTCACCATCATCGAGAGCAACGCACTCGGTACGCCGGTGGTCGCGACGGACGCCGACGGACTGCGCGATTCGGTCCGCAACACGGAAACCGGCTACCTCGTGCCCCTGCGCGACGTCGCGGGCTTTCGCGACAAGATCGCCGCACTGCTCGAAGACGATGAACTCGCCGGCCAGATGTCCGAGCGCGCACTGGCGTGGTCGCGCACCTTCGACTGGGAGATTGCCGCGGACGAGATGGGCGCCGCACTCGAGAAGGCCGCGGGAGCGCGCACCTGATGGCCGAGCCGACTGCCGACGCATCGAGCGCGAGCCCGGGCGAGAATCTCTGGTTCAAGTGGGGTTTGCCCGGCGCGATCACCTGCGCGGCGATCGCCTACCTCGTCAACACGATCGACTTCACGGGAATCACCGCGCACATCACCCCGCGCTCGGCCTCGATCCTGCTCCCCGCGATCCTCGGTTTCGGCTTCACGAGCCTTGCGATCGAAGCGGTCACCCTGCGTCGCCTGCTGCACTCGTCGCGCAGCGATTTCACCTACATGATGGCGGCGCGCGTGAAGTCGGCGAGTTACCTGCTGGCCATCCTGCACTACGCCCTCGGTGCAGCGACGCTGACTGTGCTGGTTTCGCGTCGCGCCGGCGTCACCTTGCAGCGGGCGGCCGGCGTGGTGGGACTCGTCATGATGTTCGACCTCGGCATGGTGCTCAGCATGGTGGCACTCGGGACGGCGCTCACCTCGAGTTCTGCAATAGAGGTGCAGTTCGGTGCGCTGCTCGGGATCATCGCCGTGATCGCCGGCGGACTCGCGCTCTTGCGGGCACCTTTTTCGCTCGGCCCGCTCGATCGCATCCGCGACCTCGAGTTGTTCGAGAGCGCCCGGAGTGCGCCGGTGCGCGATCTGGTGGAACTCGCGGTCCTGCGCTTCGTCTTCGTGCTCATCTTCGAATGCATGGGCTGGGCGGCACTTCACGCCTTCGAGATCGAAGCCCCACTGAGCGTCGTAATGGTGAACTTTTCGGGGGTGGTGCTGGCGTCGATGCTGCCCGCCGTAGCGGGAATCGGCCCGAGCCAGGTGGCCATGGTCGAATTTTTCGCCGCTTATGGGGCGAAGGAACAGCTTCTCGCGTGTAGCGTTTCGCTTTCTGCAAGCATGATCGCCATGCGCGCACTGATGGGGATTGCGTTTGCGGGCGAGTTCAGTCGCGAAGCGCTCGCCGTTTCGCGTACGGTCGAAGTCAGTCCGCACCCGGTCGATGGAGAGCCCGGCTCGGACAACCCCGGAGCCGAACCGCTGCCATCCTCTGCACAGCCGCGCACAGAAGGAGACCAGGATTGAGCCAGGTGACCTTCACTGGAGAACGGTTGCACGCCGGTAGTTCTCTGTTCGGCGTCGACCTTGCGCGTCATCGTGCACCCTATGTCTATGCCCTGGACTTCGTGCAGGCGGGCAAGCGGGTGCTCGACCTCGGTTGCGGCTCGGGCTATGGCACGGCTGAACTCGCCGACTCGCTGCCGCGCATCGTGGGGCTAGATCGGATTCCCCCCGACAGCGCGAACCAACGGGGCAACATCGACTGGGTACGCGCGGACCTGCGCGGCAATCCCCTCGCGCCCGCTTCGTTCCATCTGGTCGTGAGTTTCCAGGTGATCGAGCATCTCGAGGATCCGAGCATCTACCTCGAGTCGATCTCTCGACTGCTGGCCCCCGGCGGAACCGCGATCATCACGACGCCCAACCTCCTGACCTCGGACAAGATCAACCCGTTTCACGTGCACGAGTACGAAGCGGACGAGCTGGCCGAATGCCTGGCGCCCTACTTCGACGAAGTCGTGATGCAGGGCGTGGGGCTGTCGCAAACCGTGAAGCCCTACTTCGACCAGCGGCTCGAACGCATCGAGAAGATCATGCGCATCGACCCGCTGGGTCTGCGCAACCTGCTCCCTGCGTCATTGATCACCTGGCTCTTCGCCAAGGGCGCACTGCTCGTGCGTCGGGGCATCCAGTCGAGCGACGACGGCATGCCCGACGCCACGCTGCGCGACTTCCCCATTGGACCGGCCGCGCCAGAAGACATCGACCTGCTGGCGCTGTGTCACAAGAACGCGCGGTAGCGGGCCGCGAGTCCAGGGTCAGCGATCCATCCGCGGCGGCTTTCGCACGCGTCCAATGCGGACACCGAGCGGGCCGCGCGGAACGCTCGAGCGATGCACATGGCCATTTCGCTCGACTTCGATGCCGACGGTTTCACCCGCTGTACCCCGATTCGTCGCGGCCTGGAACTCGGCGGGTAGAAAAACGCGTTCGCCGGCGTAGCGCAGTACCACGTCTCCGTCTTCGAGCCCCGCTCGACCGGCCGGTGAGTTGTCGAGCACCTGACGGATCAACACCCGGTTGTCGCGCCGCGTCGCGTAGAGAAATGCGTCGTAGCCGGACGGTCCGAGATCCTCGCGCAACTCGGCGGTCAGCTCTTTCAGTTCCCGGTTGTATTGGGCACTTCGAAACGTGCCATTGCGCTTGCTCTCGTCGACGAAGTAGAGCTTGTCCATCTCGAAGCGTTCGAAGCGGCGCTCGATCTCGCTGATCTCGGAACTCGGGAGCCCGACCGCCTCGAGGGCCTTGCGGTCGAACCACGGGCCCGGGTTCTTCTTCGCCGCTTCGACGGCGTTCGTTTCGTCGTCGCTCGTGGACGGCGGAGCGGACGGCGTAGCGAGCTGGGTGCTGGCGAGACGTTCTCGCAGCTCGGCCACTTCTTCTTCGAGCGCGATTCGAGCCAGGCGCTCCTCTTCGATCGCGCGTTGCAGCTCTGCTTCGCGCGGGCTCGCTTCCGCAACGTCGAGGGAGGGGGCGAAACCACGGTCGGGCGCGGTGTCTCTCGCCAACGGGGTTGCCGGTGTTTCGCGTGTTCCCGATCGAGAATTCGTGAGCACCGCGAGCGAAAAGCCGAGCGCCACGCCGAACAAGGCCATGACGAGCATGGGCCAGGGCTTGCGGTCAGCGCCCGGATCGTTGGGTTGTGGCTTCACTTCGGGTTCGGCTCGCTTGCGCGGCGCGGCTTGCGCCTTGCGATGAACGTAAGCGATCGGCCGCCGAGCGACCAAGCCCGGGACTGGCTGGCTAACATCCCGCTCGGTGCTGTGAAACGGAACAGATCGAACAGCGGTGAACCGAAACAGGGCTGAGACGTGAAAACCGCAGACGACCCGAACGCCTCCGAGCCCGACATGCGCGCAACGATCCATGCGGTTGCCGTCTTCGTCCTCGCCGCGTTGGCTCAGCTCCCCTCCTTCGATCGTTCCATCGTCCCGATGGACGAGGGGCACCTCGCCGCCGTCGCGATGGGGCTGGGAGACGGGCTCGCCCTCTACCGCGACCTCCACACCGGGATCTTCCCCGGGATCTACCTGTTGAGCGCGCTGCTCTTCGATGTCTTCGGGAACGATCTGGTCGTCGCACGTTGGGCGCAGGTCTTCACGAATGCGAGCGTGTGCGTTTGCCTGTGGCTCGCCGGGCTTCGCGTGATGCCGCGTGTCTGGGCGGCGGTCGCTCCGGTGCTCTACGTCGCGGTCGTGGTCATGAGCTTCCCCGTGCTCTCGATGTTCAACTACTCGTCGCTCGCGCTGGCGCTCTGCGTGCTTTCGCTCTTCTTGACGATGCGACTACTCGAACGCGGCGACCGCGCTACCGCCATCGCGCTGGGCGCCACCCTCGCACTCGCTGTCTTCAGCAAGCAGAACTTCGGCGCCCTCGCCTTCGCGGCGGCCGCGATCGGCATCTTCGCCAACCGCCGGGATTCGGCGTTGGCCGAGCGCCCCTGGCTTTCGTTCCTGTTGCCGATTGCAGGTGCCGGGATCGCGGTGACCGCGGGGTTCGTCGTCTACTTCCTGGCGACGGGGACCTTCGGCGACTTCCTGCATTCGACCGTGATTCAACTCGGGGGCGACCAACTCGAGTCGTTCAACAACCCGATCCCTCCGATCTTTGGCCCCCATCCTCTCGACGACGGCAAGTTCGTCTTCCTCTACAGCCCGCCGTACCTCTTCAACGCGATGTTGCGAGGCGAAAGCGTCTTCGGCCTTGCCGCGACGCCCGGACTCGCGAGTGCAGCGGCGCGCCTCGCCTATGGCCTCGCGTTGCTCACACTGATCGTTGCTCCGGCGATCTGGCTGTTCGGAGTTGGACGCGCACAGGGGGAGACACAGCGCAACACGCGGCTCGTCGTCGCGTCTGCCCTGCTGTTCTTCCTGGGGATCTTCCCCTCGGCGATCTTCTCGCATCTGGTGTTCGTGCTGGCGCCGGTACTGCTGGCGCTCGCACTTTGTTTGGCGCGTCTCGACGCGGCGCTTCGGGAGCGCGTTGCCGCCGCATCGATGGCGCTGCGAGGCGTGACGCTTCTTGCCGGCGTGATGGCCGTGGCATTCATCGCAGTAGGTTCCACGACGATTGCCGGCTGGTTCCCCGTACCGCTCGGCATCGAACGCGCGAGCCTCAAGGTGAGTGAAGGACAGGCGGAGATCTATCGCGGGGCGATGGCCTTCGTCGAAGGCTGCGCGGACCCGGGTGAGGCGATCTTCGTCGCACCCACGATGCCCGTCGTGTACTTCCTCACGAACCGTCCGAACGTTTCGCGCTATGACCTCACCATTCCCGGCAACGTCGACGGCGGTGCGATCGTCTCCGCGATCGAAAGCAGGGGCACGCGATGCATCGTCTACAATCCCGCGATGTACCCCGAGTTTCCGCCCTTTGCCGCGATGTTCCCGAAACTCGATCGACATCTGAAGACGCGCTTCGAGCCGCGGCGCCGCATTCGCGGCGGGGGCGAAGTCTGGCTCGGCCTCGTACCGAGCGCGACTGAACGCAGGACGCGATGAAGCCGGCGCTGCGTTTCGCTGCTTTCATCGCCGCGTTCATTGCGGCGCTCGTACTCACGCTCTCGTGGATTCGCGGCGGCCTCGACGCGGCGGGGATCGAAACCGAAGCGATCACGCGTCACGGGGTGGCGAACTACTACAGCGACCGCGTAGACGCCTACCTCGAACACCCCCTTCGCGAAGGCCAGTATCGCGTCGCCTTTCTCGGGGATTCGATGGTGGTGAGTTACCCGGCAAGCCATCAAATCCCCGCCATGGTCCAACGGCAGGTGCGCAAGCTTCGCCGTAGCGCACCGGGGGCAGTCGTGCACAACCTCGGGCTCGCAGGCACCGGGGTCTACGACTACTACTTCATGGCGGACGTCATCGGCCGGCTCGACCCCGACCTCGTCATCATCGCCTTCAACCTGACGAGTACGTCGCGAGATTTTCAGGCCGCCTTCTCGCGACCGGAGCTCGCCGGCTGGGTTTCGGCGCGACGCATCGTCGAAACGCTCTTCCTGCCGGTGAACTGGATCGGGCTCACCGCGGACCGCCTCTTTCTGTACAAGGGCGTGATCGCCAGTGGTGGCTTCGACCGCTGGGTCGAACTCAACGAAGAACAGATGCGCGTCGCGCAAGCCCGAGCACGGCTGGAAACCGCCATGGCAACCCGCGACGCCGAGGACATGAGCGCCGAAGAGCGCTTTCGCAAACGTCGCGGCTTCTGGCTCCTGGCACGCAACAACGCGAAAGGCGGCACACGGCACACGGCCCATGCAACGCGCAACCACCTCGGCGCGACGCTCGACGGACTCGAAGCCGACCACCCCGTGGTCGAAACCCTCGGCGCAGCGGTACGCACCTACCGCGACCGGGGTGCCGATGTCCTCGTGTACCTGAACCCGGTCAACATCGACCACGCCGCATCACTCGGCCTGCTCGATCGCGAACGACTCGACCAGAGCATCCGCATCGCTTCAGAGGAGGTCACCCGAAGCGGAGGACACGTCGTCGACCTCCACGCCCTGTTCCCAGACGACGGCTTCCGCGACCGGTCGGGACACTTCACCTACGAGGGCAAGATCAACGGCCCGCGCGTCCTGGCTTCGAAGCTCGCGCCCGCCGTCGTCGAATTGATGCAACACGGCACGGCGGCGCGCGGCGGCGAGAAGTAGACGAATGCTCTTCAACACCTTCCAGTTCGCGGCCTTCTTCGTCCTCGTCTACGTGCTGTACCGCGCGACCCCACGCGAACGACGCGGCAACCTGCTGCTCGGCGCGAGCTTCGTCTTCTACTTCCTGTGGATCCCGAGCTATCTGCTTCTGCTGCTGGGCGACCTGGTGGTCAACTTCGCGTTGATGCGGTTGATGACGCGAAGCCGGCGCCCAGGCGTCGTGCTCGCGACTTCGATCGTCTTCACCCTCGGGTTGCTCGGCACCTTCAAGTACGCGGCGATGTTCGTCGAGACCATCGCGCCCGTTCTCGCAGCGGGCTTCGGCCTGGAACCCGCCATCCCCGAGATCTTCCTTCCGCTCGGCATCTCCTTCTACAGCTTCCAGATCATCGCGCTGCAGGTCGACATCTACCGCGGCAACTCGCGCCCCGTCGAACGCTTCGCGCGCTACGCGCTCTTCATCTCCTTCTTCCCACAGCTGATCGCCGGGCCGATCTTGCGCGGCCACGAATTCCTCGGCCAACTCGAACGCGGCGGCGAGATGACCCGCGAACGAAACCGACGCGGTCTATGGCTCGTGGCGTCCGGTCTCGTGAAGAAGGTGGTGTTCGCCGACTTTCTGCTCGCCCCCTTCGTAGACGAAATCTTCGGCACACCCGACGTGGCCAGCGCGCAGTTGCAATGGATCGCCGTCTACAGCTTCACCTTCCAGATCTACTTCGACTTTTCGGGCTACTGCGACATCGCCCGCGGGCTGGCGCTCTGGTTGGGCTTCGAGTTGCCGCTCAACTTCGAAGAGCCGTATCTATCGAAGGACCCCGCCGAGTTCTGGCGACGCTGGCACATCACGCTGTCGCGCTGGCTGCGCGACTACATCTTCATGCCGTTGGCCGAACGCCGCGGACCGCGGGGCGCGGGCTTTGCGCTCTTCATGACGATGACCCTCGGCGGCTTGTGGCACGGCGCAGCCTGGAACTTCGCCTTGTGGGGCGTGTATCACGGCGCGATCCTGGTCGCGCACCGGGTCGTTGCACCGGTGTTCGCGAGAACCGCGCCGCGAACGGGGCTCGCAGGAAGCGCGTGGAATGCCGTGTGTATGATCGCGACCTTCCACATGGTCGCGGTCGGGCTCGCGATCTTCCGCGCCGCCTCCCTCGACGACGTCGTCACGATCCTGTCGAACCTCGTCGTCTTCGATTTCGCGAGCCCATGGCCCACGCTGCAGGCCGCGATCGTGGCACTCTGCGGCGCCCTGCACTTCGTCGAACGCAGCTTGCGCCTTCGGCTCCCCGCCTGGCAGCGCGCAGCCGCCCATTCCCGGTTCGCTCCGCTCGGCGAAGGGCTGGCCTTCGGTGTGGTGGTGGGGATCGCGATCGCCACCTCGGGAACCGGCGGCGAGTTCATCTACTTCCAGTTCTAATCCCGCCCACGAACCTTCGGCGGCATCACCGCCGTCAACAAGACCCGCAGTGCCGCCACGTAGATCTCCGACGAATTGATCTTGCTCTGGCCCGCAACGCGTTGCTCGAACACGATCGGCACCTCACCAATCCTGTACCCCGCCCGGCTCACCCGATAGACCATCTCGTAGAGAAACGAATAACCCGAAGACTTCACCGCGAACGCGTCGACGGTTTCGAGCACCTCCCGGCGATATCCGCGATAGCCCGAAGTGCAGTCCCGCACCGAAAGCCGCAGCAGCGTCCTCGCATAGAAGTTCGCGAAACTCGAAAGCAGTTGACGATGGGGCGGCCAGTTCTCGATGCCGCCACCGGGCACATAACGCGAGCCGATCACCATGTCGTGGGTTTCGAGTTGCTCGAGCATCGCCGGTAGATGGCGCGGGTTATGGCTTCGGTCGGCGTCCATCGTGAAGAGCAGATCGAAGCCATGGTCGAGTCCGTAACGAAAGCCCGCGAGGTACGCGGTGCCGAGCCCGAGTTTGCCGGGGCGCTGCAACAGATGGAGCCGTGGCTCTTTCTCGCCCTCATCGGCCACGCGTTCGGCGGTGCCATCGGGGCTCGCGTCATCCACGACGAGGATCTCGAGTTGCGGTGACGCCGCCAGGATGTCGCGTGACAGCGGCACGACGTTGTCGCATTCGTTGTAGGTCGGCAGGATGACGAGGGCGCGCGGCGTGGCGTCAGCCATCACTCTCGCTTTCCACACTCGCTGCCGGCGACGAACCCTCAGCCTCGCCCGGGTACTGCGCCATGGCGAAGATGCGGTTTTCGAGGCCGGTGAATCGCGACACGAAGAACATGCCGTGAAGGATGCCACGCATGACCGGGCTCAGGGTCAGACGCCGCAAGTCGGTGACCTCGGCTTCCATCACCGTGGGCTTCAAGCCCGCACGCTCCATGGCACCCGCCAGGGTCTTCTGCGTGAAGTAGAGGAAGTGCTGCTCGATGTAGAACTTCTCGAGCGCCGCCGTCATGCGCCCGCCACTCATGCGATAGAAGCCCCCCGCGATGAGGTCGAGAATGCTGCGCTGGTCCGGCGTCGAGAGCACGACACTGCCACCGGGGGCCAGGCACTCGCGCATGGTTTCGAGCAGCGCCACCGGCGTGCGGGAATGCTCGATGATGTCCCAACCCGTGATCACGTCGAAGCGCAGGCCGCGCGACTTGAAGTCGGCGAAGTCACCGACCCAGAGATCGAGATCGAAGTGGTCGCGCGCAAAGTCCGTCGCGGCGCGACTGTCGTCGATCCCATGGACCTCCCAGCCGCGACGCTTCGCGCAGGTGAGGAACAGGCCGGTGCCACTACCGACGTCGAGGATGCGCCCACGCGCGTGCCGCGCTTCGATGCGATCGAGCCAATGCTCGTAGAGTTCGACCAGTGGGTTCTGCGGATCGTTGTCGAAGCAGAAGCCGTAGTAGCTCTTGAGCTCGGGGACCGAGCCGCCACCGGTCGCGTACAACTCGGCGAAGAGTTCCTGGATCTCGAGTTCGCTCGGCAGCGGGTCGAGAAAGACCTGCGCGCAGGCGCGACACTGCAGGATCTGGAACCGCGTGATGCGATAACGCACGCGGGGCGCCAGTTCGCCACACACCAGGCATGCCGCGCGCTGTTGTTCGCTCATCAGACGGCCGAGTCTGCCACAGCGCCAAGTAGCCAACCAAGCTGGGCTTTTCCCCGAACCCCCGGGGGCCGCAGGCCCGCTTCAGCGGCTCGCAGGCGCGCCGCCGAAACGCACTGCGCAGGCTTTCGCCAAGCGTTCGGGGGCCAGCGGCCCCGAGCGTGTGTGCTTCTATGTCACGCATCCCACACGCACGAATTCGACGAAGCGCCAGCGCATTTCCTGCACGCTGGCCTCGTCGAATCGCTGCCGTGTGGTGTCGAAGCGAGGCATTCGAAATCGGGCAGCCCCGCCCGTGCTCGCTTTGGACGTGCGCGATAGCCGGGTCTGATGTTCGAAACCCTGTGTCGCACGCGGTTTGCTATTCCATCCGCGCCCGCGAACCCCTTCGCGCACCCCGCGCGGCAATCCGAGAGCCCGCGTGAGCGACATCAATTCGACACCGCCTCCATCTTCCCAACTGAGCACGCAAGACCGAATCGACGCCTTCCTGGCCGCGAAGAGCGAAGCCTGGGTGAGCCTCGTCATGCGGCACGCGCGCCTGTTCGCCGGGCTGATCGGCGTGCTCACGATCGTGTTCTTCGGGTACATGGTCGAGAACCTGCGGATCAACTCCGACAACGTCAGCCTGATCTCGGAAGATCTGCCGGCGCGTCAGAATCACGAGAAGTTCGCGAAGCTCTTTCCGAACCTCGACAACGCGATCTTCGTCGTCATCGACGCCGAGACCCCGGAGCTTTCACGCACCGCCGCGGTGAAGCTCGGCCACCAGATGCGTCGCCGCCCCGAAGCCTTCCACGACGTCTACACGCCGGGCGGTGGGAGCTTCTTCGAGAAGAACGGGCTGCTCTACCAAACGCCCGATCAGCTCGACGAATTCGCGGACGAAATGGCACAGGTCCAACCGCTGATCGCCGCCCTCGAAGCGGACGGCAGCCTGGCCAACGTCACGAGCCTCATCACCCAGGGCCTCGAAGCCGCGCAGAAGGAAGGGATCGGCGTCGACACCTGGCCCTCCGTCCTGGAGCGCTTCGGCGAGGCCACCCTCGCCGTGTTCACCGAGTTTCCGGTGGCAATTTCGTGGGAAGAACTGCTCCTCGAAGGATCGGCGATCGAATCCGTGACGCGGCGCGTGCTCATCGTGCACCCCGTGCTCGACTTCATGAATGTCTTCTCGGCCTCGAAGCCGATGGCCGAGATCCGCGAACTCGCCGAAGAACTCGGCTTTACCCCCGAAACCGGCGTCACGATCCGCATCACGGGCAACCCGGCACTCAACTACGAAGAGATGTTCGGGATCGTGTGGGAAGTCGGTGTCGGGGGCGTGGTGTGCTTCTTCGTCGTCTGCATCATCCTCTACTTCGCCTTCCACTCCGTCAAGCTGATGGTCGTGTGCGTGATCGCGCTGCTCACCGGCTTGATCTGGACCGGCGCCTTTGCGGCGGCGGCCATCGGGCACCTCAACATCGTGTCGATGGCCTTCGCGGTCTTGTTCATTGGCCTGGGCGTCGACTTCGGCATCCACCTCGGCATGCGATACGGCGAGCTGATGCAGGAGGGGTGCAGCCACGAAGAAGCCATGCGGGGCTCGGCAGATAGCGTCGGCAGTTCGCTGCTGATCTGCGCGGTGACCACCGCGATCGGCTTCTTCGTCTTCGTCCCCACCCAGTACCTCGGTGTCGCGGAGCTCGGGCTGATCGCTGGCGCGGGGATGTTCATCATCCTCTTCCAGACCCTCACCCTCTTTCCCGCGTTGCTCTCGACCGGTCTGGCGATCAAGCCGGGGTCGATCCAGAACGTCTGGTATGTCTTCAAGCATCATTGGTGGCGGCCGCTCGAACGTGTACCAGGGCGGGTCGTCGGTGCGGGCTTTGCGCTCGGACTGCTTTCGCTGCTGGCCTTTCCCTTCCTGCGCTTCGATCCGAACGTGATCAACATGCGCAACCCGTCGACGCAGTCCGTGCAGGCGTTCGACGACCTGCTCGCGCAGGCGGGCACGGCCTCTCCCTGGTTCGTGAACTCGGTCGCGCCGAACATCGAAGCCGCACAGGAACGCGCGAAGCAGTTCGCCGCCCTCGACGAGGTGAACCAGACCATCACGCTCGCGGACTACATCCCGAAAGATCAGGAAGAGAAGCTCGAGATTCTCGCCGACATCAACTTCCTGCTCGAAACACCCGGGGCCGAAGACACCGCACTTCCCGACGTGACGATCGACGAACAGGTGGAAGCCGTACGCCGGTTGCACGAATTCCTGATGACGGCCCACGACGCGCCCGATTCGCCGCTGTCGATGAGCATGCGGAGCCTCGACGCGGAACTCGAACTCTTCCTTTCGCGCGTCGAACAGGACGAATCGCCCCACGACGCGCTCGAGAGTCTCGAAGAGATCCTGCTCGGCAATCTTTCCGAGCAACTCGATCGACTCCACGCATCGCTCAACACCCAGGGCGTCACCCGGCGCGACCTGCCCAGGGGGTTGGTGAAGCGCATGCTCACGGAAGACGGGCAGGCGCGCATCCAGGTCTTCCCGACCGAAACGATGCAGACCGAAGAATCGTTCACCCGCTTCGTCGAGGCGATCCACAGCGTCGACCCGAACGCCGCGGGTGTTGCGATCAACCTGGTGGGCTTTGCGGGCGCGATTCGCGACTCGTTCCGCCAGGCGTTGATCTCTGCGATCGTGGTGATCTGGGTGCTGCTGTGGACGCTCTGGCGTCGACCGGCACCGGTCTTGCTCGCAACGGCGCCCCTGCTGCTCAGCTCGCTCATGATCTGCGCCATGATGGCGATCCTCGACCTTCCCTTTCAGTTCGCCAACGTGGTCGTGATCCCGCTCCTGCTCGGCATCGGCGTCGACAGTGGCATCCACCTGGTTCACCGGGCCGAGAACCTGAAGAGCGCGGCCGACGAGTTGATGGGCACGACGACCGCACGCGCCGTCTTCTTCAGCGCACTCACCACGACGATCAGCTTCGGTACGCTTTCGTTTTCCGGTCACCGCGGGCTTTCGAGCCTCGGTGTCCTGCTCAGTGGCGGCATGATCCTCACGGTGTTCACGAACCTCGTGATCCTGCCCGCACTGTTGAAGCTCCGCAGCCTGCGCAACGGCTAGCTAGAGGAACGCGTGAAAGCACTCGTCTGGGACGGCAACGAGGCTTCTGTTCGCAAACACCCCGAGCCGCAACTCCGCACCGAAGACGAGGCGATCGTTTCGGTGTCTCTCGCGGGCGTGTGTGCAACAGATCTCGAGATCACGCGCGGTTACATGGACTATCGCGGCGTGTTGGGACACGAGTTCGTGGGACGTGTCGAAACGGGACCAGCAGATTGGCTCGGCGCCCGCGTGGTCGGTGAGATCAACGTCGCTTGCGGGGATTGCGAGGTCTGCGCTGCGGGAAACCCGCGCCACTGTCCGACCCGCAGCGTGATCGGCATCCAGAACCACGACGGCGTGTTCGCCGAACGCGTCTCGATCCCCGTTTCGAACCTGCACCGTGTTCCGGACGATGTGCCCGACGAAGCCGCCGTCTTCACCGAGCCCCTGGCGGCTGCGTTCGAAATCCTCGAGCAGGTTTCGATCGCGCCCGATACACCCTGCCTCGTGTTCGGTGACGGGCGACTCGGCCAACTCATCAGCCAGGTCCTCGCGACGACCGGCGCTCGCGTCACGACCGTGGGACGTCATCGCAACAAGCTCGACATGCTCGCTGCGCGCGGCATCGCGACGCTCACGCAGGACGAGTTCGAAGCGTCACCGCTTCGAGCGCCCGTCGTGGTCGAAGCGACCGGCACGGCCGTTGGCTTCACGCGCGCCATGGCGGCAACGAGCCCACGCGGAACCCTCGTCTTGAAGAGCACGGTGGCCGACGCACCCGCACTCGACCTCGCGCCGCTGGTGATTCACGAAATCAACGTCGTGGGTTCGCGCTGCGGGCCGTTTCCACCTGCGCTCGGCGCGCTGGCGAGCGGCACGGTCGATGTCACCGACCTCGTCTCTGCCCGCTTCCCGCTGTCACGAGCAGCCGACGCGCTAGCGCATGCGCGAACACCGGGCGTATTGAAGGTGTTGATCGAGCCGCCGGCGCAGTAGCACCGTTCGGGCCTTCGCCGCGCTCAGCCGCCGCTCGCGAGGTCCTCGTGCATCGCGGCCAGCAGCGTCTGTGCATCCTCGGTTTCGAGACTTCCCGCCTTCCAACCGATACCGAGCCCCTGGTCGGCGAACTTCGGAATGATGTGGAAGTGAACGTGGAAGACGGCCTGATGCGCGGGCGCGCCGTTGTTTTGCAGGATGTTGTAGTCGACGGCGCCGGTCGCCTTGAGGACGGCGCGGCAGATGCGCGGAAGTGCGCGCCCGATCGCAGCGCAACTCTCGTCGCTCAGTTCGTGGACCCGAGCCTTCGCTTCACGCGGAATGACGAGCGTGTGACCACGCGAAATCGGGTTGATGTCGAGGAAGCTGTAGACGAGGTCGTCCTCGTAGACTCTGTGCGACGGGATGTCGCCCGAAAGGATCTTGTCGAAAATCGTACCCATGCTCAGGCGTCTCCTCGGGACGGGGTCGGTTCATGGCGAGCTGCAAACGCCAGGATCTGCCGGCGCAATTCCTGCGAAGCCTCGCGCCACGAAAGATTGAAGAAGCCGTGCTGCTCCCCTTCGAAGTACTCGACCTGGACTTCGACGGGGCTTCCCTTCATCCGCTCCGCAAAGATGCGGGTCGATTCGCAGAGCGGGTCCTGCGTCGCTCCGCAGAGATAGAGGGGCGGGCTCGCGTCGAACTCGAGATCCATCGGGGTGATGGCGAGGTCGGGACCGACCTTCTCTTCGAAGGCCGTCTTGCCGCCGTAGGATTCGAGCATCGCGCCCGAAAGCGGGAAGCCGTGCTCGAGCCACGAAAGCCGATCGAGCACGCCATAGATGGAGATCACGCTCAGGCACGAAACCCCGGTACGTTGCGGCGCTTCGGCGTCGATGTCCGCGATGCGTTCGGGGTTCTCACAGAGCAGCCCCAGCATGGTGACGAGGTTTCCGCCCGCCGAATCGCCCATGAAGTGGGCGTGGGTGCAGCTGGGATGGTTCTCGCGAATCCATTCGAGTGCGCGCAAGAGCGACTGCAAGATCCCCGGGTGCGGCGTTTCCGGTGCCAGCGGGTACTCGACGTTGAAGACCGTGTGCCCCTGTTCGGCGAGGAAGTAGAGGTCCGCGGTGTAGAGCTCTTTGTTGCACGCGATCCAGCCACCGCCGTGGATGTAGACCACCGGTGCGCGCGGCGTCGCATTCGGGTCGGCCCCGATCACCTCGAGGGTCTCGCGGGGATGCGAACCATACGAATGCTGGGTGACGGTCTCGGGCGGCGCGGGCCTGCGGCGCAGAACCATCAGCACGCGAAGCACGACGATCACCGCGCGCATCAACCAGACCCGCAAGCGCTGTCCGAAAGAAAGTGCCATGGGGGCGAGCTTACCAGCGTCGTTGCTAGACAACGAGTCGGGCTCGCAACGCCTCGCGGCGATCAGCTGTGAGCCCGAAGGCTTCGACGAAGTAGCGGTCGAAGCTTCCATACTCATCGCGGATGCCGTCGAAGGCGCTCTGCAGGAATTCGCGCCGTACGCTCATCAGCGGGCGCACCTCGTCGAGGTCGATCTTGAAGTCGTAGTTGAAACGCATGACGGTGAGCGTCGACTCGACCACGTCGTGGGTGTAGGTCGCCGTCAGCAGGTAGTCGTTCATCGCGACGTCCTCGGAAACGCCAAGGGCGATCAAGATGAGGGCCGCCGCCAGCCCCGTGCGGTCCTTGCCCGCAGTGCAGTGAAACAGCAGTGGCACGTGGTCGTCGTGTTCGAGGTGGTCGAAGAGCGCGCGAAACTGGTCGAGCGCACGCGTCGCCATCGTGCGATTGCCGTCTTGCAGCAGGGTGCGGAAGTCGAGGCCGTCCGGGTTGCCGCTCTGGATCGCAGCGCGGATCTCTCCCGGCATGAGGGCCGTGCCGAGGATCGAGGGGTTGATCTGCTTCGGCGGGTCCTCGGCGGGCAGGCGGTTCGGCCTTTCGCCAATCTCGTCTTCGCCGCGAAAGTCGCACACCAGGCGGATGCCGAGGCCACCGATGTAGGAGAGATCTTCCTGCGTGAGTTCGGCCAGATGGTCCGAGCGGAAGACGTGCCCCCAGCGGACGCGGCGTCCGTCGAGCGTGGGATAGCCACCGAGGTCGCGGAAGTTGTTGGCGCCGGAAAGCGGGAGCAGGCGCTCGCCGACGACGTGGCCGGGACCACCGCCGGGCGGAACGAGTTCATAGAAGTGACGCGCCTCGCGGGCGGGGGGTGTCACGGAGGCCACGCCGGCCTCGAGGCGACCGATCGGTTCTTCGCGTTCGATTTCGTGCGGGTCGGTTCCCGCATAGACGTGCGCTTCGGGGTGCGCGTCCCATTGGATCTGCACGCTGCCACGTTCGTCGCGGTGCACGATGGGATCGGGCGTGTCGTTCGTGGGTCGGCTCAACGGTGTGATTCTCCTCGGGCGCGAGTGTACCTTCCGCGTCGGCGTCGAAAACCGACCGCGACGAGCGACTCGCGAAACCGGCCCTGGAGATCATGGGAGGCCCCTTGCGCACACGCGCAAATCGATCTGAACCGCGTTACACGCAGCTTGCGTGCGTGCTCGCGTTGCTCGCGTTCGCGGCTGCGGGTTGCGATCGGGCGCAGCCGCCGGGCGAAGAGAGCAATGCCACTGCCGCCCACAGCACGCAGGTTCCCGAGCAAGCGGGCGGCATCAGCGCGGACCACGAAAGCAACCTGATCGATCAACTCATGGCGATCGGCTATCTGCGCGGAACACGTCACGACAGCCGAAGCGGCGTCACGATCCACGATCGAGAGCGTGCGTACCCCGGCTACAACCTCTACGTCTCGGGCCATGCACCGGAAGCAACGCTCATCGACATGGATGGCGGCGTCGTCCACCGCTGGCAGTTCGCCTACGAAGACGCCTTCGGCCCCCTCGCCAAGCCGAACGACAACGCGGGCTGGTGGCGCAGGGTGGTCGCCTTTCCCAATGGCGACCTGCTCGCGATCTACGAGGGGCTCGGTCTGATCAAGATCGACAAGCATTCGAAGCTCATCTGGAAGAGCGAACTCGACGCGCATCACGACCTCGAGGTGCAACCGCGCGGCGAAATCTACGTCTTGACCCGCAAAGCCCACGTGGTTCCGCGCATCGACCCCACCCGCCCGATCCTCGAAGACTTCGTGACCGTACTCGGGCCGACGGGGGAATTTCGAAAGGAATGGTCACTGCTCGAAGCTTTCGAGGGTTCGCGCTTCGAAGATCTCGTGAACCCCGACTTCGCGAGTGGCAACGGCGACCTCTTCCACACCAATACCATCGCGGTCCTCCCCGGCTTTGGCGCACAGCACGACCGCGCATTTCGCCCCGGCAACCTGCTCGTGTCGATGAACCGAATGGGAGTCGTCGCGGTCGTGAGCCCCCGCAATGGAAAAGTGATCTGGGTTCGGCGTACCGCCGTGGTCGGACAACACGACCCCAAGCTCCTGCCCAACGGCAACATGCTCCTGTTCACCAACAACATGAACGGCGACGCATCGGTGGTCGAAGAGTTTCATCCCAAGCAGGGAGACGTGGCCTGGTCGTACCGCGGAAGCGACACGCAGCCCTTCTATTCGAAGTATCTCGGGGCCGCCGAGCGCATGCCGAACGGCAACACGCTCATCACCGAATCCGAAGGTGGGCGCGCGTTCGAAGTCACGCCGAAAGGCGAGATCGTCTGGGAGTTCTACAACCCCCATCGCACGGGTGAAGGCAGCGACGACGCAGGAGAGGAAGGCTTCATCGCCACCCTGCCGGAAGTCGTGCGACTGCCTGGAGGGATCTTCCTCGGCTGGGCGGACGGACCGGCGGCCCCCCACCTGCGGCGCTGAGGCGCTGGCAACCCAGCGGCAACTCTGCTGCAACTACGCGGATTTGAGAGTTTTTTTGCATCTCCTATGTTCCCCCACCGTTCCCCGGCAGCCGCCGGCGTGAGCGCAAAGGAGTGGCCCCGATGACCCGGGCGATCGCCCTCAGTCTGACGCTCTTCACCGGCTTCACCGGGCTCGTCTACCAGGTCACCTGGCAGAAGTATCTCGCGACCCTGCTCGGCTCCCAGAGCGAAGCGACCGCCGCGGTGCTGGGCATCTTTCTCGGAGGCCTGTCGGTCGGGTACGCGCTGTTCGGAAAGCTGAGCGAGCGATTGATCGCGCGCGTCAGCGGTGCGAACGACGAGCGGCCTTCACGCCTGCTTCTGGTCTACGGGGCGATCGAAGGCGGGATCGGGATCTACGCACTGATCTTCCCGGTGCTGTTTCGCGCGGCGCAGTCTGCATCGTTCGTCCTGCCCCACGAGCACGCCGGACTCGGCTTCTTCTTCGACGTCGTTCTCGCGGCGCTCTTGATCGGTCCGCCTGCCGTCCTGATGGGCGCGACGATTCCCGTCCTCACCCAGGCCCTTTCTCGTTCGATCGACGACGCCACCCGCTTTCATGCGTTCGTGTATGGCATCAACACGGTGGGGGCGTTCGCTGGGGCGCTGGCAGCGGGCTTCTACGTGATCCCGAGGCTCGGGCTCGACACGAGCCTGCTCGCGATGGGCGTGATCAATCTGGTCGTCGGTGCGCTCTACGCCGGTCTCGATCTGATGACCCGAGAACGTGGACTTCGCTCGGCGGGTGGTGACCAGGCCGCGACGAGGTCGGTCGCCGGTGCGGCGGCCTATCTCACCGCCGCCCTGCTCATCGGCTTCGCGATGATGACCCTCGAAACGACGCTGATCCGACTGGCGGGGCTCTCCTTCGGTTCGTCTCAGTTCACCTTTTCGATGGTGGTGGCGGCCTTCGTGCTCTGCATCGCACTCGGAGGGCTTTCGGTTTCGAGCTTCACCCGTGTGCCGCGCGCCGTACTGACGATCAACATGTGGGCGCTCGTCGTACTGCTCGCCCTGCTCTACTTCTTCCTCCCGCAGGCGCCCTATTGGGTCTTCGTTCTTCGCTCGTCGTTCAGCAACCTCGACGTGGCGTTCACGGCCTACTACCTCGCGGGGTTCGTGGCGCTGCTCGCGGTGATCGGACTGCCGGTCGTGCTGTCGGGTGTGACGATCCCGCTGATCTTCCACCACCTGCGGTCCGAGTACGGTGAGCTCGGCGCGTTGGCGGGACGCCTTTACGGCTGGAACACCGTGGGGTCGCTGCTCGGCGCATTGGTCGGCGGCTACGCGTTGTTCTTCTGGTTCGACCTGCACCACATCTACCGCTTCGCCGTCGCCGCGCTCGTGATCGCGTCGGCCTTGATCACGATGCGCCTGTTCGACAGCGCGCGAAGCGCCTTCGCCGCGGCGGCCGTGGGGCTCGTCCTGCTCGCCGCAATGCCGCCCTGGTACTCGATGGCCTTGCAGCTCGGACTGTTTCGCGACGCCGAACATCCGCCCGACGTCCTGAACGGCTACGACGCATACGTCGAAAAGTACGTGCGGCCCAACGAGAGCATTCTGCTTTCGTATCAAGACGACCCGACGGCTTCGGTTGCGGTTCGCGACTACACTCCGCTCGGCACCCTGGGCTCGCGCAGCATCGTCGTCAACGGCAAGAGCGATTCGAACACGAAGGTCGACTACATGACCCTCAACCTGCTCGCCACGCTGCCCGCGCTCATGGCGGACAAGATCGAGCGAGCCTTCGTGATCGGTTGGGGGACGGGCGTAACGGTCGGCGAACTCGCGAGCCTCGACGGAGTCGAGGAAATCATCGCGTCGGAAATCTCGTCGGGCGTGATCGACGCTGCTCGGCACTTCGAAGCGCTGAACCGGCGGGCACTGAATCAACCCGAGGTCCAACTCGTACGCAGCGACGCCTACCGGGCGCTCACCCGCAGCGAAGAGACCTTCGACCTCATCATTTCCGAACCGAGCAACCCGTGGGTCACGGGTGTCGAAATGCTCTACAGCCAGGAATTCCTGCAGCTCGCGCGAGAGAAACTGTCCGAGGGCGGAGTCTACGCCCAGTGGTATCACAAGTACGAAACCGACGACGCTTCTCTGGCACTCGTGCTACGTACCTTCGCCTCGGTGTTCGAACACATTTCGGTGTGGGAAGCCGGACAGATGGATCTCGTGATTCTGGGTTTTCGCGAGATCGGACCCGCCGTCGACTACTATCGCCTGGTCGATCGCATGGAACGCAAGGACTACCAGGCCGCGCTCGCTCGCGCTGCGATTCATGGGCCGTTGCAGCTGCTTCCGCGTGAGTTCCAGCCCGTCGACACCTGGCATGCTGCGGGTGCTCGCGGATCGATCCACACCCTCTACCACCCCATCCTGAGCGACACCGCCGGTCGCGCCTTCTTCCGCCGCGACGAGGCCAGCCTCCCCTTCACCGGCTTTGGCGAAGCGGCACGCATCGGCGCGAAGAACTCACTACTGCGTCGTCACATCGACTACCTCGGTGCGAAGTTCAGCGACCAGGAACGCGAGGCGACGATCCGCCAGGCCTGTGCGCAGTCCCGCGGCTTTGGCGTCACGATGCTGGCTTCGTGGGCGAACGAATCTCCGACGTCAGCTTCCTTCGAACGCGCGCGTGGCTTCGCGGAAGATTGGCTTGGGCGGAACTTGCCGAAGGACGACCCTCGCGAGGTCATCGAAACCCTTGCGGCCCTGTTCGAGGGCTCGCCCTTCGCGCCGCAGGAAGCGACGCCCGAGTTTGCTCAGCGCGCGACCGCGCTCTACACCAGCTTCTATTACCACGCCGAACCGTTTGCCCCTGCGGCGCTCGAAGGTCTCTGGGCCAGTTGTCGCGAGCGAACCAAGACACCCGAACAATGCGAAGCCGAAATCCCCACAGGCTCCGAGAAGCGTGAGCGATTGCAGCGGGAAGGGCCGGATGCAGTCGACCAGTACATCAAGGCCTGCGTGAGGAAGCGCTACGAAGGACCACGCTGCAAGTTCGGAGGGGAACAGGCGAAGAAGGTGCTGAGCGGCGAATGAGCACCGCCGCAGCGTTCCGACTGAACGTGGCTAACGCAGCTCGCTGGCGTGGGCGGTGGTGTCGAGAGTGACTCCGAAGTCAACCGGTCGCTTCTCCAGAAGCTCGGCCGCGACCGTCACCTTTTCCCACTTGCCTTCGAACTCGAGCTCCGCGCGCCCGATGTCGGACAGCACGCTTGCGAGTTGCTCACGCACCGAATCGCGCAGGTCGCCGCGCAAGAGCGCATGCACCTTGCGAATGGTCTCGGCGTCCTCGCTGAGGAGCGCAGCACCGAGTTCGTAGCGGCGGATGGGCCCGTCCTCTTCGCCGGCTTCACCCGACTCGGCCTGCAGCAGTGCGAGAAAGCGAATGGCGGGGGACTCGGTTTCGACGGAAGGGATGCGGGCCTCGGCGTCGAGCAGCGCCTTCACGCCGGGGTCGACGCTCGCCACGTCCTGCCAGGAATCGATGAGCGAGGTTCGGACCTTCTGTGTGGCCGCAGCGAGGGCATAGGCTTCGCCGCCCACGCGAAGTGCGTTCCAGGTGTTTTCGTCGAGACGAAGCAGGGCTTCGCCCATTTCACTCGCCAGCTCGTAGCGCGCCATGCGCTTCTTGTCGTTGGCGAGGCCAACGTAGCTCTCGAGCGCCGCCCACATCTGCGCGGCGTCGCGGCGCTTGGCTTCGGAAAGATCCGACTCGGCGATCTCGCGACGCGAATCGACGTAGAGGGGATTGTTGTGGCGACGACGCAGCTCGCCTTCGTAGACCCCCGGCTTCTCGGACCACTCGAGCAACGGGCCGGGCGCTTCGGCGACGGTATCGCCGGGCGAAGCCACGAGGTCCGCATTGGTATAGACGGGCGCCGTGGGTTCGGCGGCGGGCGCCGTAGCCAACACGGCAAAGCTCGCGACGAAGACGAAATGGACAGACGTTCGAAACATCGGGCAGGACCTTAGCACGCGGTCGTGTGACGAGAACGCACACGAGGAGTCGAGGCCGCTCAACCGGGACGAAGGAAATTGCCCATGATGCTCTGATAGGCCTCGCAAGGCGTCCAGCACTGCGGACAGTCGCCCCGCCAGACCTGCTGCTGGACACCGGCGGTCTCGGCGCGGTTCCAGATCGACGCGAGGTCGTAGTCGACGTCACGCAGGTTGCCGAGCTTCTTGTCCCAGATGGTGCACGGCATCACGTTTCCCCACGAATCGATGAAGCACGAAGATCGCAGGGCGTGGCACTTCATCGGGGTCTTACCCGTTTCGAGGTACGCCCGCACGTGCTGCAGGTAGGTTCGCTCGAGGTAGTTGACGGGCCCGAGCCCGAAGCCGCGGAGCGCCCCATAGGATTCGCTCGCCGCCGCGAGCGCATCGGCGTCGACCGCCGCGCGCAGCGCGTTCTCTTCGTTGTGGAGGTAGGCACCTTCGTGGATGATGTTGACGTGATAGTCCCGGTATTCGAGGTCGGGAACCTCGCGCCTGGCCGCCGCGAATGCTTCGGGAAAGTGGTCGACGTTCTTCTCCGAAAGCGTCATGCCGAGCACGACTTCGACGCCGGGAATTTCGCGCAGGCGTTTGAAGGTTTCGATCTGGCGATCGTACCCGCCCTCGACACCGCGAATGCGGTCGTTCATCTCACGGTCGCCGTCGCAGCTCACGGTGATGATGAGCTTTTCGAGCCCCAGCTTCGCAATGGCTCGGGTGTTCTCGACGATCTGGTCGGTGAGATAGCCGTTGGTGGGGAAGTGAAGCATCAGCAGGTTCTTGCAGTTCTTCACGACCGCTTCCGCAATGGCGACGAAGTCCTTTCGCAACGTGACTTCACCACCCGTGAGATCGACCCAGCTGAAGCGGTTGGATCTTGCGAAGAACTGCTCGATCTCTTCGAGGCGAAGCTCATCGGTCGGCTTCATCTGCCAGATGTTGCAGGTCTCGCAGCGATAGTTGCACCAGTAGGTGATGCAGAAGGTGAGCTTCATCGGAAAGGCGAGGCGCGTCGCGTTGGCGCGCAGGCAGTTCTTCGCCAAGGCGACGTAGGGACGCACGGACGCCATTTATGAGACCGAACCTTCGAGCACTTCGAGGCGACGCCTGGGATCGGCGTCGGGGTGCTTTGCGGCGGCGGCCTGCTCACCCTGGGCGTCGAGGTAACGCGCTTCGATCTTCGCGAGCACCTCCTCGACACTGATCGAGCGGATGCAGATCGGGTCTGCGCAGTAGCTCACCTTGAGGTTGTAGTTCGTCAGGCAGGGACCACAGTAGAGGTCCTTGTAGATCACGAGATCATGGGCGTTGCCGGGGCCGTACTGCTCCGGATTGGTCGGTCCGAAGAAGGCCACCACTGGCGTATGGATCGCCGCGGCGAGGTGGACGATCGACGTGTCGTTCGACACGGTGAGGTTGCAGCGGTCGAGCAGTACGAGGAGATCGACGATCGACAACGCATCGCACGCGTTGATGACCGAAGCCGCTCGCTGCATCTGCGCGAGGGTCTCGCGCACCAGCGAGGCTTCGTCCTCGCCCTTTCCCGTGAACACGATGCGTGCCCCGTGGCGTGCCACGAGTTCATCGCAGAGCCGCGCGAAGTATTCCGTGGGCCATCGCTTGAGCGGGACGCGGTAGTAGTTGGGGCCGCTTCCCACGTGTACGGCGACCAAGGGGAAGTCGGTCTTCTCGACCCCGCCACACTGCAACAGGTCGTCTACCCGCGCGGTGGCTTCTGCAGGGTGTTCGAACGCAACGGGTAGCTTGCGCGTGTCGACCCCCAGCGGTTGCAGGAGCCGCATGAAGGTGCGCGACATGTGATCCGCGTCGTTGTAGACGACGCGCGTCGTGAACAACCACCCGCGCCGCTGTCCGTCCGTATTGAAACCGATGCGCTCTCGCGCCCCGGAGAGGTAGGCGAAGATCGTCGACAGCTTGATGAACTGCTCGAAGTCGAGCACGAGGTCGTACCGGCCTCGGCGTACCGCCGCCAACCCGCGTAGCAGCGACCCGGCGACGCGCAGGGGGTTGCTCATCGTGAGGGGAATGACGCGCTCGACGAGGCCCGAATGCTCGAGGAGCTTTTCGTTTTCTTCGAGGGTGAGGAAGTCGATCTCGACGCCCGGGAAGTTCCGGCGCAGGGCGCCGAGGACCGGCAGGATCATCGCGATGTTGCCGAGCCCGTAGGTCTTGATGCAGAGCACGCGTGCCGGGACGAAGGGGGCGCGGCATCGCTCGGGCGGTGTGGTGGCGTACATCGAGGGCTGGCGACGCGAACCGAGACGCGCGCGCAGGCGCGAATGGACGAACAACACGGCGCAGATCACGAGCCCCAGCCAGCCGTCGATCTTCCGTGTCAGGTTTCCGTCCATCGAGGCTGCCTTTCACGGGGCGATCACGTGGGGATCGCAGTGGGCGGGGCGCTGCCGCGTTGCGCGTTTCACGCAGTGGATTCACGCCGGCTTCGAGGCAAGGCGGCAGGCGAGCACGACTATATCACGCGCACTCTTCTCAATCGGTTCGACGGACCGCCGGGGTTGAGCTTCGCACGCGCGCATGAAATCGGCACCCCGCGCGCAATCACGGCGCTCGGACACCCGTTGGACGCCAGGCACGTGATGTATGCTCCGCACCGATCGACCTTGGACGCGGAGATGCACGCTTCATGAGCGAAGCCGACGCTGGCCCCCCCGCCCCGACCTCTGCGCACGCCAGCGCGCCCACCACCGATGCGGGTGCAACAGGCAATGCCCTCGCACTGAGCGATCGCTCCTATCGCGTGTTCGTCTTCGCCATCCTCGCCCTCGCGGCGGCTCTGCGGTTGTGGGCGATCGACTTCGGCCTTCCCCACCCCCGCTCGCGCCCCGACGAGCTCGTCGTGGTCGATCTGAGCGCGATCCCGCTCGACGGCAAGGCGGACATCGGTTGGCCCGTCTATCCCCACACCTACATCTACATGCTGGCCGCCTGGGGGGGCGCACTCACGAGCGTCGCGCAGGCGATGGATTGGGTCGAAGGGGATAGTTATCGCGATCTGCTCGAAACGAACCGCGCGCAGGTCTACCTGATCCTTCGCCTGCTCTCGCCGCTACTCGGCACGCTGGCCGTCTGGCTCGCCATACGAATCGGGTCGCGCGTCTTCTCGCGCCCGGTCGGGCTGGGTGCGGGGTGGATCATCGCGACGAACTTCCTGCACACGCGCGGCAGCCACACCATCAAGCCCGACGTCGTGCTTTCGGTCGCGCTGCTCGTCGCGCTCGCGTGCGCCGTCGCGCTTGCGCGCAACGCGACGGTGAAGCGGGGGCTCATTGCGGGCGCTGCGATCGCACTCGCGATCGGTGCCAAGTATCCGGGCGTGATGGTGGCCCCTGCGATCTATCTCGCCGCCATCATGGGAAGCAGCTCGAAGTCGTGGAAAGCGCTGTTTCCACGTGCTGGCCTCGCGGCCGCCGCCGCGACCGTGGTCGTCTTCTTCGCCACGAACCCGTTCGTGTTCTTGAGCGAACCGTCCGTCGCCGTCTGGCAGGATCTCGCGCGCGCAAACCTGCCGATGCTCTTCGACGAGGAGCAGGACCACGAACCCACGGGCTTGATCGCACCAAACGACGAACAACTCGAACGGCTCGCACGCCTGGGCAACCTGCCCGACTACGCGGACAAACCGCGCTGGAGCGGGTTCACCTTCCACGCCGGCTTCTCCCTTCGTCATGGGTGCGGGCTCTTGTTCCTCGTCCTCACCCCATTTGCGCTGGCCTGGGCCCTCGCGCCGCGTGGGCAGCCACGCGCCGCATTCAGCGTGCCCGCCGCCGTGTGCGCGATTGGCTATTTCGCGTTGTTCTCCATCTCCCCGGCACAGATGTCGCGCTACATGACGCCCCTCGTGCCTGTCTTTGCGCTGCTCATCATGGGCATGCTTGGAACCATCGCAGTAGTGGCCGCTTCCCGCTGGCCCGCCATCAAGCCGCACGCTCCCCTGCTCGTCCTGATCGCGGCGTTCATCGTGGGCTCACCATCCGCCGCCAGGACACTCGGGCACAATCGCATCATCGCAGCCGAGGACACGCGAAACCTCGCAACACAGTGGCTCGCCGAGAACACCGACCGGGGTGCACGCATCAAGGTGCTCGGTACGCTCTTCCTTCCATACGGAAGACCCGAGATGCCCGAAGGACGCTGGGGATCGCTTGCTCCGCCTACCCTCGAAGGCCTCGTGGAAGATCGTGTCGGGTACGTGGTCACCCATGAGCACTATCTCTTTTCATCGACCATCGACCCCAAAGAGTTCGACCCGCTCGAACGCCAACTCGAACTCCTGGTGGAATTCGATCCCTACGAAGGGGGCGCGGGCCGGCCCGAAGACATCCTCTACGAAACCGCCGACGCGTACTACGTGCCGACCGCGGGCTTCGAAAACCAGACCCGTCCCGGACCGCTGGTTCGCATCTACCGCTTCGACGCGGGTGCGCTGTAGTCGCTCTCCGCCCCCTCACGAGCGCCCTGGCCCGCCTCCAGGAATCGGGCCGCTACCGGCCTCGGTGACGAGTTCCGAACACAATTGAAGCTTCGCTAACCTAGCCCGAACGCCTACCAACGAGAAATTGCGTGTCGTGATCACGGTCCCCATCACTAGTCGAAACATGGAGCACGATGTCGCCAACGATTCATCGAGAGCGCGGCTATCGCTTTTTCTTCTTCTCTCGCGAGGAGCATCGAGATGAGTTCAGAGCCGCGTGGCATCGGCACTTCGACGGTTGAAGTCACCAACATCACCGCCAACGGCGTGTGGCTACTCGCCGGCGAGCGAGAACTATTCATGCCCTATTCAGACTTCCCCTTCTTCAAGGATGCTTCTGTCGGGAAGATCTTGAACGTCGAAGAAGCAACACCCGGGCACTTCTACTGGCCTGACCTCGATGTCGACCTGGGAATCGACTCGATCGAGAATCCCGATCGCTATCCCCTCGAGGCAACGGGCTAGACGCCGCCGATTTCGAGCTCCGCCAGCCGGCGCGCGCGGAGCAATTCGAAGTCGCGGTCCGCGTGGTAGGACGAGCGGGTCATGGGTGAGCAGGAGACCATCGAAAAACCCATCTCGTCGGCGGTCTGCTTGAGGTCGTCGAATTCCTCGGGTGTCCAGTAGCGCTCCACGGTGGCGTGCCGGGGCGTCGGGCGCAGGTACTGGCCGATGGTGATGAAGTCGATGTCGGCAGCGCGCATGTCTTCCATCACTGCGATCACTTCGTCGTGCTCTTCGCCGAGCCCCACCATGATGCCGCTTTTGGTGAACACATTGGCGTCCAGTCGCTTCACCTGCGCGAGCAGGTCGAGGCTATGGCGATAGTTCGCACCCGGCCGAATGCGGCGATAGAGGCGCGGCACGGTTTCGAGGTTGTGATTGAAGACGTCGGGCCGCGCGCGGGTCACCGCTTCGACCGCGCCTTCCTTGTTGCGGAAGTCGGGCGTGAGCACTTCGATGGTGGAAGCGGGTGAACTCTCGCGCAGGGCTTCGATACAGCCGACGAACTGCGAAGCGCCGCCGTCCGCGAGATCGTCGCGATCGACCGAAGTGATCACCACGTGGCGAAGTTCGAGTTCTCCGACCGCTTCGGCGAGATGGCGCGGCTCGTCGGGGTCGACCGTGCCGGGGCGCCCGGTCTTCACGTTGCAGAACGCACAGGCCCGCGTGCAGATGTCGCCGAGGATCATCACGGTGGCGTGGCGCTTGGCCCAGCACTCACCGAGGTTCGGGCAGGCCGCTTCTTCGCAGACCGTGTGCAGGCTCTTGCGGCGCACGATGTCACGCGTGCGCTCCGCATCGACGTCCGGGCGCGAACGCAGCTTGATGCGAATCCACGGGGGCTTTCGCAGCGGTGGAGCGGACGGTTCGGGATCGGTAGTCGACATGATGCGGGCGCGAAGGTACAACAGTCGGTTCACCAACGGGCCAGGAGTCTGCGCGGTAGAAGGCGTGCGTGGCCAGGCGCGAAGCCGCCGCTCTAGCTGGCTACAGCAAGGTTTCGCAACGCAGTCAGCGCAGTAAGATCCGCGCCTGGGCGCGTGCGTCTTCTGCCGCGCAAACTCCTAAAGGATCACGCCACGGCCAGTCTCGTTACAGGAAGTTCAGGTCTTCTTGGAACCTGTCTCGTTCAAGCGCTCGCCGAGCGCGGCGAAGAGATCCACACCCTCGACTTCGTTCCTGCGCCGCGGCGCACGGCTCCAGCGCCGAGAACG
>JASMLK010000097.1 GCA_030748735.1 Myxococcota bacterium
GTGTGCGCTGTCAGCGGAACCCTCGATCTCCCGCGTTCCCCGCTCGTTTCCGCGATTTCCGACTCGAAACCCCGATCGACCCATTCCGCCGGCCAGGCCGGTGAGGAAGAACAGACCATGGCGGCCCAGAAACATCCTCTAAGCAAGCTCGGGCTCGTCCTGATCGGGCGCAACGAGGGCGAACGCTTGCGACTGGGACTCGAGTCGGTTCCCGAGGGCGTGGGGGGTGTCGTGTACGTCGATTCGGGCTCGACCGATGGAAGTGTCGAGCTGGCCGAATCGCACGGTGTTGCGGTCGTGAACCTCGACATGTCTCGCCCCTTCACCGCGGCGCGCGCCCGCAACGAGGGCTTCGAGCGCCTGATGCACCTGCATGACAATCTCGACTGGGTGCACTTCGTCGACGGCGACTGCAGCCTGGTGGAAGGCTGGATCGAGACTGCGATGGGGGAACTCACCGCCCACCCCGACTGGATCTCGGTGTGTGGCTACCGGCGCGAGCGCTACCCCGAAAACTCCATCTACAACCGCTGGTGCGACCTCGAATGGACGCAGGCCCCGACCGGGCCGATCGACCAGGTCGGTTTCGGGGGCGACGTGATCATTTCTGTCCCCGCGTTTCGCGAGGTCGGGGGCTACAACGCCGACATCATTGCCGCCGAAGATTCCGAACTCTCCGCGCGTCTCGTACAGACGGGCGGCGAGGTCATGCGGATCGACCGCACGATGACGTACCACGACGCAGACATCCGCAAGCTCTCACAGTGGTGGTCGCGTTCGGTGCGCTGCGGTCACGCGTACGCAGAAGTGGCATCGAGGCACG
Organism: Myxococcota bacterium; assembly: GCA_030748735.1. Taxonomy (GTDB): domain Bacteria; phylum Myxococcota_A; class UBA9160; order UBA9160; family UBA4427; genus DUBZ01. Next base: position 824 of record JASMLK010000097.1, read on the forward strand.
CCGAAGCGGGCGTGTTTCGCCGGCACGTCCGCAGCCTCGTGCTCTGGGGTGTGGCGATACCCGCAGCCACGCTCTTCTTCCTGCTGGTCGCACCCCTGCTCGCTCTTCTCTTTCTCGGCGTCTACCCACTGCAGATCGTTCGCATCGCGCGCAGCCTCGACACCCAGCGCTTTCCCCTCTCGCATCGTCTGCTGTGGGGAGTTTCCTGCCTGGTTTCCCAGGTGCCGAAGGTACAGGGGCTGTTGAAGTTCGTGCGCAACCGGCGCAGCGGCGTGCAACAGACCATCATCGAATACAAGTAGTCGCACCGGTGGCTCGCGATCCGCGACCGGGCGAAGCGATCAAAGAAGAAATGAAAGAAGCACAGCAATGAAGCTCGCCTACCTCACCGGCCAATACCCCAAGGTCAGCCACACCTTCGTGCGACGCGAGATCCTCGGCCTCGAAGCCCTCGGTCACGAGGTCGTGCGGTTGTCGGTTCGAAAGGCAGATTCAGGCGTCGTGGATGCGCTGGATGTCGCGGAGCTCGACAAGACCACCGTCTTCTTCGCCGCTTCACCCGTGCAGTGGATGATCGCATTCGCGTCGGCGTTCGTCCGCACGCCGGGAGCGCTGTTGGGCGAAATCGCGAGCGCGCTTCGCAAGCTTCGCGCCCCGGGGCCGGGCTTCACCCAGCGCATCGCCTACCTCCTCGAAGCGACCTTCTTTCTTGCTGTTCTACGACGCGAAGGCGTCGAACACCTCCACGCCCACTTCGGCCGCAATGCGGCGAGTGTGGCGCGCATCATCGAAAACCTGGGCGGCCCGGGCTTCAGCATGACGGTCCACGGCCCCGACGAGTTCGACGATCCTCTCGGACACGAACTCGGCGCGAAGGTTGCGGCGTCGCGCTTCACGGCGGCGATCAGTTCGTACACCACGGGCCAGCTCCGCCGCTGGGTGGCGAGCGAACACTGGCAAAAACTCCAGGTCGTGCACTGCTCGGTGGACGAGAGCTTCTTCGAAAACGCGGGCCCGGTCGACGACAGCTGCGTGACCTTCACCTGCGTGGGACGCCTCTGCGCGCAGAAAGGGCAGATCGTCCTGATCGATGCCTTCGCGGCGCTGCTCGAAGAAGGACGCCGCGCAAAGCTCGTGCTCGCGGGCGACGGCGAGATGCGGCCGGACGTCGAAACGCGCATTCGCCAACACGGCATCGGCGAACACGTCGAGATCACGGGTTGGATCGACGAACGTCAGGTGCGCGAGTACCTCGAAGCCTCGCGCTGCATGGTGCTCCCGAGTTTCGCCGAAGGCCTGCCGGTCGTGATCATGGAAGCCTTCGCGATGGGGCGTCCCGTCATCTCGACCTACACCGCGGGCATCCCCGAACTGGTGCGCGAAGGACGCAACGGTTGGTTGGTTCCGGCGGGTGACGTTGCGGCGCTCACCGGTGCGCTGCGAGAGGCGCTCACGAGCCCGGCCAACGAACTCGACGCTCGCGGACGCGACGGCGCAAAGCGCGTGCGAGAGCAGCACTTCGTCGACACCGAAGTCGCACGCCTCGAAGCGCTGCTGCGCGAGGCCGTCGGGAGCGACTGACCCGGGCTAGAGGCCCGGCCGGAAAGTCCCCCTGCATTCGGTCGCGTCTGCGGCCTTCGTTCTGCGTTGCGCTCCCATCGCCGTAGCGACGGCTACGCCTCGGTCGCGCGCCTTGAACGAAGGCCGCAGCCACGCCCTCGGTGCGA
>JASMLK010000098.1 GCA_030748735.1 Myxococcota bacterium
ATGCTCATGAGCGATGCACTCGCATCGCCTTCGAAACCCTGACCGCCATCGAGGCGCCACGAGTGGTGCGCAGCGTGCAGCGCGCCCTCGAGCGCGGCTCGAATCGCAATCGCGCCGACGCCCTCGAAGTGCTGAGCCACCTGGCCGACCGCGAAGCCTCTGGCTGGTTCGCCCTTCTGCTCGAAGCCGGCCCCTTCAGCGAAAAGCGCGCGGCGCTGGCGGGCAACGTCGATCTGCCGGAGAGCTTCGACGACGTACTCGATCAGCTCGAAGGCCAGGATGACCGCTGGCTCCGCCTTGCCAGGAGCGTGACACTTCGGGGCACGCACAACGCGGAGCCTGACCACACACCGGGCGCTCCCCATGCCACCGCCCATTCGGAGGCCGACCTGATGCAACGTCTGCTCGCCCTACGCCAGGTCCCCCTGTTCAGCGAACTGAACCTCGACCGGCTCGAAGCGATTCATCAACTGATGACCGAAACCGAGTTCTTGCGCGGTGAAGTCGTCGTGCGCGAAGGCGACCCGGCCGACGATCTCTACCTGTTGCTCGAAGGCGAACTCGAGATCTACAAAGACCACGGCACCCCCAACCAGCGCCTGCTCAACACCCAGCAACCGATCGCCTACATGGGAGAGATTGCGATTCTCGACGGCTCGCCGCGCAGCGCGACCGCGGTCGCCTCGAAGGACTCGCGCCTGCTGCGCCTCGGCGGCGAACCCTTCAAGGAAATCGTGCTGCAGACACCGGAGATCTCGTTCGAGATCTTCAAGGTGTTGACGGCACGCATCCGCGCAGCCGAAGGGCGGCGGGACTGACGACGAACGACACCCGCGAGTCCACGGAAACGGAGGCACCCACGGAAGATCAAACCAGGCGCATCGTCATCGTCGGGGACGGCACCGCGGGGGCCGTGCTCGCCGCTCGGCTCAGTGAATCCCCTGCGCTGACGGTCTCGACGCTCGAACGCGGCGTCTTCAGCGCACGCGGATGCTCTCTCGCCCGGTCTCGCGCAGGATGCTCTGCACCTGCTCCAACGGGAACATCTCGATGACCACGCCGAGACTGATGTAGTCCGTAACTCGAGTGCCTTCAGCCAGGCCGGCGACCGTGCGTGCCATACTGCTCCCCTATCGGGGGCAGACTGCGCGGTTGAAAGCGGAGGGCTTTCGAGTGAGAGTATGGTCGACCTGAGACTACTTGAGCAGTCTTGGGTCTAGACTGGAAGTCCAAGTGGTCTCGCAGGGCTCGCAGCGAAAAAGCCCTTCGCCTTCCAGATTGTTTGCCGATGTACAGGTGGCCCGCCGGCCATGGAACCTCGATGGAGAGATCGCCAATGACGAAATGGATCACCTCGCTTGCAGTCGTATTCCTCGTGCTCGCAGTGGGACTTCTGGGCTACGGGTACCGCGGCGATCGCGGCGTGGCGTTGCAACCACCGGCCAAAGCGGAGCAGCACTCACAAGAGCAAGAGGAATACGATTGGGCTAGTTCGAAACCGATCACTGCACACGCGTACATTCTTCCCGTTCTCGAGCGATATCTCGCAGACTTGCCGAAGGGGGCCCGAGTGCTCGACCTCGGTTGCGGAAACGGCGCGCTCCTGGCCACCTTGCGTGACCGTGGCTGGGAACTTCACGGGCTCGAGATCTCGCAGTCGGGAGTGGAAATCGCCCGCAAGAACGTGCCAGAAGCGCAGATCTACCTGGCCGACGCGACGGCACCACTCAGTGGCCCGATTCTGGACCAGCCCTATGACGCGGTCATCAGCACGGAGGTCATCGAACATGTGTTTCTGCCACGGGGCCTGGTGCGCAACGCAATGAGTGTTCTGAAACCGGGCGGAAAGCTCATCTTGACCACTCCCTACCATGGCTACGTCAAGAACATCCTCGTCGCAGTCACGGGAACTCACGACGAGCACTACGACCCGTTGTACGACTATGGCCACATCAAGTTCTGGTCGGTGGACACGCTGAGCAAGCTGCTCTGGGAAGCAGGTTTCGAAGACGTCGAATACACGGGAGCGGGACGCCTTCCCTACCTCTGGAAGAGCCTGGTCATGGTCGGGCATCGCCCGCGCAGTTAGGTAGCGGCACGGGGGAGTTCCTTCCCCATCCTGCCGCCCCCCTCAGGACGCGGCCCCTTGACCGCAAGCCCGTCGCGGGGTTTCCCGATCCTCGAATCCCGAGTCTGCGATCACATCGATCGGCTCGGCGCGCAGTCGTGCGAAGCGTTCGAGCGTGTGATCGACGCAGTCGATCCCGAGACGAAACAACCGCAAAGCCGAGAAAGGAAGGAAATGCCAGGACCGCTAGCGGGTTTCAAGATCATCGAGATGGTAGGGATCGGCCCGGCGCCCTTTGGCGCCATGGTGCTCGCCGACATGGGGGCGGAAGTCCTGCGCATCGATCGCGTTGGCGGCGGCAGCTTCTTGAGTGGCGGTGGCGGGCCAGCCGACGTGCTCGGACGCAACCGCAAGAGTGCGTCGATCAACATCAAGGACCCGCGAGGCGTCGAAGCGGTACTCGACCTCGTCGAGCAGGCCGATGGCTTCGTCGAAGGGCTGCGGCCGGGTGTGATGGAACGACTCGGACTCGGCCCGGACGTGTGTCGCGCGCGCAACCCGAAGCTCGTCTACGGCCGCATGACGGGATGGGGCCAGGAAGGCACCTACAAAGACGATGTCGGTCACGACATCAACTACGCCGCGGTCACGGGCGCGCTTCACACGATCGGTCGGCGCGGCCAGCGCCCGACGCCACCGGTCAACTATCTCGCGGACTTCGGTGGCGGCGGCCTGCTGCTCGCCTTTGGCATGGTGACTGCGCTGCTCGAACGGGAACGCTCGGGTGAAGGCCAGGTCGTCGACGCCGCGATGTGCGACGGCGTCGCCCTGCTCTCCTCTTCGATCTTCGGCGCCGCGCAGGCCGGCTTCTGGAACATGGAGCCCGGCACCAACATGCTCGACACCGGTGCGCATTTCTACGACGTCTACGAGTGCAAAGACGGTCGCTACGTCTCCGTCGGCGCGATCGAGCCGCAGTTCTACGTGGCCTTCCTCGAGGTGTTGGGACTGTCGGGGGAAGATCTACCGAATCAGATGGACATGAGCGCGTGGCCGAAACTCAAGGAGCGCGTCGAAGCCATCTTCAAGACGAAGACCCGCGACGAGTGGTGCGCCGCGATGGAAGGACACGAGGTGTGCTTCTCCCCGGTGCTGACGATGACCGAGGCTCCCGACCATCCCCACAACGCTTCGCGCGGCGTCTTCGTCGACGTCGGCGACGGGAAGTACCAGCCCGCTCCCGCACCCCGCTTCAGCCGAAGCGAAACCGGCGTGCACAAGGTGGCGTCCGTGCCGGGTGCCGAGACGATCGAATGTCTCGAGGCCTGGGGGCTCGAGGCGTCGCGCATCGAAGAACTGCGCAATGCGGGGGTGATCGGTTGAGTCTGCGCCTGCACGGGTAGTGCGACGTTCGACACGGTCGCCTCGGGCCACAGGAGGGCATCATGGCGCGTGCTCGTGACCTCTCCGCCTCTTGCGTATCGTTGGCGCTCGCGGCGGTGCTCAGCGCACCGCTCCACGCGCAAGCAGCGTCGGAAGAGGAGCCCCAAGCCCAGGTGACATCCAACGACGAAGTCGGGGCATCCGTGCCCGAAGCCATGCCCGGCGCTGAACCCTTCGGCCAGGCGTTGCGCGAGCAGCTCGCCGCACGGCTCGAAGGACTCGGCCCCGGCTATGCACCGCGTAGCCACAACCTCGACGCCGAGGGTCGTCCGGACTTCACCAACCGGCTGGTGCTGGAATCGAGCCCGTACCTGGCGCAGCACGCCCACAACCCGGTGGACTGGCATCCCTGGGGCGACGAAGCCTTCGATAAGGCGAAGCGACTCGATCGTCCCGTGCTCGTGAGCATTGGCTACTCGACCTGCCACTGGTGCCACGTGATGGAGGAGGAGTCCTTCGATGACCCGGCCCTGGCCGCGTACCTGAACGCTCACTTCGTTGCGATCAAGGTCGATCGCGAAGTCCGCCCGGATGTCGACGCGATCTATATGGCGGCCGTGCATGCGCTCGGTGTTCAGGGCGGATGGCCGCTGAACGTCTTCCTCACCCCCGACCGCAAACCGTTCTACGGGGGCACCTACTTCCCGCCCCAATCGATGGGGGGACGGCCGAGTTTTCGCCAGCTCCTCGAAGCGATCACACGCGAATTCGAGAGCAACCGGGACAACCTCGAAAACCAGGCCAGAGAGATCGCGGCACACATTCGCAAGAACCTCGAAGGCCACCGTGCGCAGACCAGCGCCTACCTCTCGGCCGACGTGCTGCGTACAGTCGCGGTCCACTACGTCGAAGCTTCGGACCCCGAATGGGGAGGACTCAACCACACACCCAAGTTCCCATCGTCACTCCCGGTGCGCTTCCTGCTCCGTTATGCGCGACGCAGCGGGCACGAGGGAGCGCGCGATGTCGCGAGCCTGGCCCTCGAAAAGATGGCCACCGGCGGCATGCACGACCAACTCGGTGGCGGCTTTCATCGCTACTCGACCGACCGGCAATGGTTGGTGCCCCACTTCGAGAAGATGCTCTACGACAACGCACTGCTCGCGACCGACTACCTCGAAGCGTGGCAGGCGACCGGACGCGATGACTTCCGCGCAGTCTGTGTGAAGACCCTGGACTACGTCGCCCGCGAGATGACGAGCGATGAGGGCGCCTTCTACTCGGCCACCGACGCAGACAGCCTGAACCCCAAGGGCGAACGCGAAGAAGGCTGGTTCTTCACCTGGACGCCCGCGGAACTCGACGCCCTGCTGGACCGCAAGGTCGCGAAGTCGGTCGCGACCTTCTACGGCGTGAGCAAGCGGGGCAACTTCGAAGGACGCAACATCTTCACGAACTGGCGAGACGAAGCCGACGTTGCCCGCGAGCTCGGGATCAGCGTCGACACCTTGCGCGAACATCTCGCAATCGCCCACGAACGTCTCTACGCAGAACGAAGCACGCGCCCCGCACCGCTACTCGACGACAAGGTCCTGGTGTCGTGGAACGGTCTCATGATCTCGGCGTTTGCCCGGGCGGGCTTTGCCTTCGGGAACGACGGCCTGGTAAATCGCGCCCGAAACGCTGCGCGCCTGCTACTCGACGAGCTGGTGGAAGGCGAGCGTTTGCTGCGCGTCTACAAGGACGGCGTCTCGACCGGCCCCGCCTTCCTGGAAGACCACGCGTTCTTCATTCGTGGGCTGATCGACCTCTACGAAGCCACGGGTGAAGTCGGCTGGCTCGAAGCGGCGATTCGTTTGCAGGGTCAACTCGACGACCGCTACCGCGATAGCGATGGCGGGGGTTACTACAAGACGGCGAGCGACGGCGAAGCGCTGATCGCACGCGAAAAGCCCGGCCACGACGGAGCGATCCCGAGCGGCAATTCGATCGCGGCGCACAACCTCGCCCGCCTCCACACGCACACCCACGACGCGCGCTATCGCCTCGCGCTCGATCAACTGCTCGCCGCGTTCGACCCCATGCTTCGCGGCGGCTCGACCGCGGCCGCCGAGCTCTACCAGACGGTCGACTTCGAACTCGACACGCCGAAGGAGATCGTGGTCGTGGCGAAGACGCGCGGCGCCGAACTCGACGCCATGCTGGCCCCGCTGCGCAGCGCCTTCCTGCCCAACCGCACGCTTTCGATCGTGGTCGAAGACGAAGAGAAGGCGAGAGGCGACCTCGAGCGACACGCAGCCTTGGCGCCCCTCACCAGGGGCAAGCACACGCGAGACGGGCGGGTCACCGCCTACGTGTGCGAGGACCGGGTGTGCAAGCTGCCGACCAGCGACCCGGCGGAATTCGCGAGCCAATTCGCAAAGATCGAGCCCTACCCTTCGAGCGACCGTTGACCAGGGCGCACCCCGCTGCCCGCCACGCGCCGTACGCGCCCGCTCAGAACAGCCCGACGCTGCGCTCGATCACCCAGAAGACCGACAGCGTGCCGATCGCGTAGGCAGCACCCCAGTCGACCCACGCCCGAGACACGGCGACCTGGCTGAGCCGGCGGATCACCACCCAGACGGCCGCGATGAACACCAACTGCCCGATCTCGATCCCGACGTTGAAAAAGAAGAGTGCGAGCGGGATCTCGCCACTGGGAAGTCCGGTTTCGCGCAACGCCCCCGCAAAGCCCAGGCCGTGAAGCAGGCCAAAGCCGAACGAAGCGAGCCACGGGCGAAGCCGCAGCCACGATTCCTTCATGCCGGGAGCCGGGTCGCCCTTCACCAACTCGAGGGCGACGACGACGAGGCTGATCGCGATCCCCACCTCGACGATCGATTGGGGAACCCGAACCCAGTCCAGGATCGCCAATGCGAGGGTGATGCTGTGGCCGACGGTAAAGAACGTGATCGCACCCACGAGCTTGCGCATCCCGCGGATCAACAACATCAAGCCCAACACGAAGAGCAGATGGTCCGGGCCCAACAGGATGTGCTCGAAGCCGAGCAGCGCGTAGGCCGCGGCCACGCCCTCGCCGCTCGCGACCTCGAAGTCGGGGGCGTCGGCGCGAACGAGTCCCTTGGCGAGTTTTCCGTCCGCAAAGACGACGCGCACGAGTGCGGTCGTGCGGCTGCGATCGAGGCCCGTAACCGAAAGCGTGGCCCCGGTGAGCCCGGCTTCGCCGCAATTCACCTGCCAGAAGAACTCCACATGGCTCGGCCCCGGTTCGGCGCGACGCTCGCCGCGCTCATTGCAATGGGCGGGCAACACCGGATCGATCTCGACACCGGGCGCGCGAAGACTCGGCGTCTTCCAACGAACGTCGAACGAGCCGACTTCGCCTCCCTCGCTGGCGGCCTGTTCGCGCAACTCGAGAAGCGAGGGTGCGAGTGGGTGTGCGTCGGCCGTCGGTGCGGTCGCGGCCGTTGCGAGTGCGAACAACAGCGCCAACGCAGCAAGCACACCGCCGCGCGTCAAGAGAGCCCGGAAGCGAATGGAAGACATGTTTTCGGAGCGGCGCAAGATCATGAGGGCCGCGTAGCTTAGTCGATCGCGGGGCCCATGGGGCTGTGGGATACTCGCGCGCCTAGCAGCCCGTTGAAGAACCCTGACCGAGCCAGGTGCGGTCATTCGGCCCGAGATCAAGGCGCGGAATCGTGGGCGTAGCCGAAGCTACGGCCGCGGTTTCGCAACGCGGAGATCGGGTCGAAGGGCCGTGCATGGCGACCGAAGGGTTTTTCAACAGGCTGCTAGGCAAGAAGCAACGTGGTCACCCCAGCCGCGACACCCCAGGGAGAACGGAATCATGCAGGAATTCAGCGGAAAAACGGCGGTCGTGACGGGTGCGGCGAGCGGAATTGGACGCGCCCTCGTCTTGAAGTTCGCGGGCGCGGGCTGTCGCGTCGTCGCGGCGGACGTGGACGCGGCCGGCCTCGAAGAGACGCGCAAACTCGCCGAAGCGGCCGGTGCCCAGGCCCTGGCGGTCCACTGCGACGTGACGCGACAAGACAACCTCGATGCCTGCGCGGACGCCGCCTACGACGCCTTCGGCGCAGTCCACATCCTGTGCAACAACGCCGGCGTGCTTTCGGGGGGCACGACCTGGGAACTCCCCATCGAGGACTATCAATGGCAGATCGCGGTCAACACGCTGGGCCCGATCCACGGGGTGCGGAGCTTCGTCCCGCGAATGCTCGCCCAGGACAGCGAAGGCCACATCGTGAACACGGCTTCGATGGCCGGCCTCACCACCATGCCATTCGCGGGCGCGTACCACTTGAGTAAGCACGCCTGCCTCGCCTTCACCGAATGCCTCTACCACGAGCTCAAGGAAACGAAGCTCGGCGTCTCGGTGCTCTGCCCCGAACTCATCAACACGGGCATCGCAGCGTCGGAGCGCGTGCGGCCCGAGGGCTACCAGCACCGCGACAAGGACTACGTGGTTTCGCCGGCGGGCAAGCTGGTCGTCGACGCCCTGGCCGAAGGCATGAAGACGGGCGGACTCGCACCCAGCGTCATGGCCGATCGCGTCTACGACGCAATCGTTGCGGACCGCTTCTACATCATCGCCGAAGACGCGTGGCGCGATGCCTGCAACCAGCGCCTCGAAGACATCCGCCTCGGGCGCAACCCGACCTTCGCGCCCCCGACCTCGGTCTAGTAGCGCAGAGGTCGAGGGCGCGATGATCGTGGGTCGATCGAAGCGAGAGCGAGTTGGCTAGAAGTTGCCCTTGAGCGCAAGCGCGGCCGAGAAATTCAAGCGACTCGGCAATTCGTCGCCGCCGCCGACATCGATTCCCTTGGGTGACGCGCCGCCCGCGAGATCCAAGGAAAGCAGCCAAACCCTGAGGCCCAGACCACCCGTAAACGTGAAGGCCCCGCCTGCCCCACTTGCCGTGTTGGTATAGCCGCCGCCGCGCAGCGCCAGCTTCACGACCGGAATCGGAAGGGTGTACTCGGCGCCGAACGACCAGAGTCGCGACTTGAAGCCATCGAGCAGGTCCGACTCGTTCTCGGTGAGGTCGAGATCCGACGCGATCACGAGCGAGCGGTTCTTGAAGGGGTAGATCGCAATACCGCCCCGTGCCTGCGCATCGAGCTGGAAGTTCTTCTTGGAGTTCGGAGCGGCGTCCCGGGCCGCCTTGAACTTGGGGCTATTTACGTTGCGTGCCATGAATCCGATCGCGAGCCAATCTGCCGGTTCGTAAAGCAGGCCCAGGTCCAGACCAAAGTTCCCCGATTCCTTCCGATAGTCACTGTCTCCGAACTTGAGTTTGCCGAGCTTCTCGTCGTCATTCTCGTCGTGGAACTTGCCGTAGTTGTTGAACGTGATGCCGTGGAGGTACTTCAGATTCGCGCCTGCGCTGATCGTTCCGAGATCATCGAGCCCGATCACGTCGAGTCTCAGCGCTTCCGCGACAACGTCGCCGAACGGGACCTCGAACCTGTGCCCGTAACCCACGCCGCTTTCGACCACGCCAAGCCCTCGCACCCGGGCGCCGGACTCGTTGTCTTCAAGCGAGTTTACAGTGACATCGCCGTAGTCCTGACCGATGCCGGGGATGTTCACGTTCACCGTGTCGGAAACGGGTGAAACCGCGAACTGCGCGTCGGCTCGACTGAACACCGCATAGCTCTCCCAACGCAGGCTCAAGCCCGTCGATGCGGCCCCAGCCACTCCGTTACCTTCATCAGCCAGCTTCAGCACCGTGTCGCGAACGCGTTCGAGATCCGCGAGTTCGCCAGCGTCTGCAACAGTTCCCGTTCCGCGCTCGAGCGCGTCAAGAAAATCGCCGAGGTCGTCGTCAATGTCGTTCAAATCGTCGACCGTCTCGACAACATTGCCCTCGAGAGCCGCGACGAAGTCGAAGTTGAGGTCAGCGTCGTACGACTGGGCGTTGCCGAGAGCAGCGGGGTTCCAATACGAGGCGAAGGCATCGTTCACGCTCGCGACACCGGAACCGCCCATCGCCTGATAGCGCGAACCGACAGCAGCCCACTCCGCCGCATTCGCGACCGCGCCGCTCAAACTCATCAGGACTGCCGCCAGAATCGCCACCTGACGAATGGAACTGGAACCTCGCTTCATCGCTCTACTCCCTTGGTCCTCGACATCGGTGCATTGATCAAGTGCGCGGGGGGACGCTTTTGATTGCTCGCAGATAATGCGCAACATGCGCGGGACATGCCCGGTATTCGTGCAGTTGGGCCATTCTGGCCCACTGGGGTTTCGCCCAACACGGAACCGTCACGTGTCTAAAATCACCCCTTCGTTTCGTCCTGCGTGCGGAAACCCTGAGGGCAATCGCGCGAATTCGCGCTCAATCGTCGTGATGTGATCTTGCACACACAGTCCCACCCCGCTGGGCTGCGGTTTGCCGAAGCCGATCCGCTGCACGCAGGAGATGCGTGCTGAATTGCAGTGGGGGAAAGGCCGTCGAATCGCTGACATGAGGCACCCCTTCAAACCGCCCAAGCGATCCGAAGCGAGATCGTTCCGGAACGCGCCCCCGCGTCCGTCTTCAAGGTCGCGGAACTTCGGCGGGCATGGGCCGCACACGCCGAACCTCGAGCAGGTACACGCGCTCGTCGCGATCGTCATGGGTCGACCAGACACGACCGGCGCGCTGCTTCGATCGGGTCGATCCCGTGAGATCACCGATGGCCACGGTTTCGCCGGTTGCGAGCGTCAGGCTGGTGTGTCCGCTCGTTCCATCGACGCGCCCCGCTGCGTCGACCGAAGCATCGTCGTAGTGGATCTCGAGATGAACGCGACCGTCTTCGAGCAAGCGCGGCCTGGCGCGAAAGCCACGCCGCCCTTCCGCGACACCGGCCACGTGCGCACCGAGTACATCGCGCGAAACCAGGGGGACTGCGCCGCCCCGCGTGATCTCCACCGAGGAGCCACTCGCCACACGCACGACACCCGTGAAGCCCTCGATGCGCCGAGTCCCACTTCGCTCGCCCTTCGTCACGACCTTGCGCACGCGCGCCAACGCGAAACCGGCAGCCGGAACACCGCCTCCGGACGCACCGTCCGCCACGATCTCGTAGCCCGCCTTCGACCACTGCGCGAAGTCGAGGGCCCGGTAGTGGACCTCGAGCATGGCTGGTGCGCGATCCTGCTGCCGCAAGACATCGAGCGTCTGCTCGATTGCGCCAACATCCCCCGCCAGCACCAGTGCATTGCCCGCACCATCGACACTGACGCGACCCTCGTCACCCAGCACCGCCTGCGCGATGGCTTCGAGTTCTTCGGCGACGCGATGCTGCGGGCGATAGATCCGCGTACCGGTTTCGGCGCGCACCGGGTCGGCGAGCAGCACGAGCGCCGCTCCCAGCAAAGCCGTCAGCCCGAACGCGAGACAGAGGATCTTCCGCGATCGTCGTCGCAACGTGTCACCCCCCATGGCGACCACGATACCCGACCCCGGTCCGCCCCGGTCACCACACGGCCCCACTCTCGCCATCGATCGCCCGGTTTCACGAGGATCGCGACGTGTTTTCGAAGCCGACCCCGCGTTCTCGAAGGGGACGACCTCCCCGTCGAAGCCCTTCGGTAGAGTCCGCGCCATGCTGGGAAACCGGGAATGGGCACCTCGCCGACCGATGCTGCTGTGGGGGCTCACGCTCGTGCTGCTGGGCTTTGCATTGCCCATCCACGCGCAGGACGACGAAGAAGCGGCCATGAGCGAAGAGACGGCCTCGAGCGAAGAAACGGCCCCGAGCGAAGAGACAGCCGCGAGCGAGGAGACTGCGAACGAAGCGCAGCACTACGTCGACCAGATCCGCTTCCACGGCAACGACGAACTCGGCAGCGGTGACCTCCGCGACCACATGCTCACCCAGGCCCCGCCCTGGTACCGCTTCTGGGCTCGGCTTCCCTTCTTCGAAGACGAAATCCACGAAGACATGAAGCGGCTGGTCGCGCTCTACCGACAGCACGGCTACTACGAAGCCACCGCTGAAGTCACCCTGCTCTACTCGAACGAGGGGCCGGGCGTCACGATCGACATCGACATCGACGAAGGCCAGGCGGTGCGGTTGGGCAGCTTTCGGATCACCTTGCCCTCCGGCGGCGCACCCGACGAACACGAACTGATCGATGCCCGCAAGTGGCGCAGGCTCATGCGCAGGCTGCCCCTGCGCGAAAACCGCGTATTCCGGCTCGGTGACCATCAGGCTTCGCGCGAAGCGATTCGCATCTGGATGTCCGAGCGCGGTTTTCCATCGGCGCGTCTTCTGGGTTCTGCCGAAGTCGACCTTCCCCAGCACCGCGCCAGCGTCGAATGGACACTCGTGTTCGGTCCCCGCGTGCGCCTTGGCGACGTGCAGATCGCTGGACTCGAGGACGTCGAGGAGTACATCGTCCAGCGCGAAATCCGCCTCGATCCAGGCGAATGGTATTCGCCGCGCGCCATGGCCAGGACGCGACGCCGCATCCAGAACCTGGGGCTCTTTCGTTGGACGATCGTCGAAGCCCTTCCGCCGGAAGACGAGTCGAGGCTCGGCAAACAGCAAGACGTCGTCGTGAAAGAGGATCCCGGGCAAGAGATAGCCGAAGTCGAAGCCAGCGATCCGGCACCGACCAAAGCGGAGCCAACCCGGCCGTCGATCTCGCAAGACGAAGAAACCGTTTGGCCGGTCTCCGTCCGGGTCGCCGAACGCCCCCCGCGACGCATCCGGCTCGGTGGCGGTTGGGGAACCGACACCTCGTTTCGCGCCGAGCTGTCCTGGCACCACCGCAACTTCTTCGGCGGCGCGCGCCACATGGACGTGGGCATTCGCTATTCGGGGCTGGGTGCGGCACTTCGGCCGACCTTCATGGAGCCGTATCTGTTCGGGACACGGACGCGGCTGCTGGTGAGCCCTGGCGTGGTCTACGAAAACCAGGACGCCTACACGGCGCGACGTATTCTGGTCGACGTCCAATTGCAGCGGGACCTGATCGAGCACGTCGTCATCAGTGGCGGCTACCGTTTCAACCGCGATGACATCTTTTCGGTGCTCAACTCCCCCGGCGAAGACGAACTCCCGGAAGGCGTCTCGATCACCACCGGCCCCAACCTGCGGTTGTCGCGCTCGACCCTGGACAATCGCTTGAACGCGCGTTCCGGTACCTTGATCGAACTCGAAGCCGAATCGTCGATCTCGGCCTTCGCTTCCGACGAGGACTTCGTGAGATATACCCTCGACACGCGCGGCTTTCTCGAAGTGGCCAAGACGGTCCTGGCCCTGCGTGCGTTGCTCGGAACGATCCAGAACCACGGCAATACCGAAGAAGAAGACATTCCTCTGGTCGAGCGTTTCTATTCGGGTGGCTCGAATTCGATGCGCGGTTTTGCCTATCGATCCCTCTCGCCCGAAGACGCCAACGGCGATTCGGTCGGCGGCAGCAGCGTGATCGAAGGCAGCTTCGAGTGGCGGATCCCGGTCTGGGGACCAATCGGCATCGTGGGCTTCCTCGACGCCGCCCAGGTCGACCCCGACCCCTGGATGTTTCGCGTCGACGACCTGCGTTACGCCGCCGGCACCGGCTTGCGGTACACCACGCCGGCGGGCCCGCTGCGCGTCGACTTCGCCTGGCGGCTCAACCCGGATGACAAGCGCGGCAAGTTCCGCATCAGCGCATCCCTGGGGCACACGTTTTGACCGCGACCGACCCCGAACAGACGCCTGGGCCCCCACTCGCCGTGCGACGTCGCCTGGCGCGACGCATTCTCCTGGTTGCGTTCCTGCTGACAGGTGCTGTGTGGTTCGCATTCTGGGGCGCCATCCACGGCTGGTTTCCCGAACTCCAACGACGCGTCGCAGTCGCCGTCTTGAACAGCGAACAGGACAGCCTGGTCATCGACATCGAAGCGCTGGGTGGATCCCTGGTCGACGGCTTCGAGATCGAGGGGGTGGTCGTGCGCCCCGGAGCGAGCCGGCCCGACCTGCGTGCGGCGTTGCGAGTCGAGAAGATGTCCTTCGCCATCGATGTGCAGTCGATCTACGCGGACCGCCTCGTGCACGTACCGGTGCTCGAATTCGACGGCGTCGTCGTCGACTGGTTCGCGCAGGCGGGTTCAGCGACGCCTGCGGTCGAACCCGCCCCAGCTCCAGCTGGCGCCAACCCGAACGATCCCGCAGCTGCGAACACGGCGCCCTGGCGCTTCGCGATCGATGACCTTCGCCTGCGCGACGGCCGCCTTCGCGCAACGCTGAACCCCGGCGAGGACACGACGCCTTTCGAAACCGAGGGCAGCGCGCACGTTCGTGGGCTCGCGTGGAGCAACGACGGCGGCTCGCCGCAGTTCGAGGACTTCGCCGCCGACCTTCGCCTCGTCGACGCACGGGTCGGCCCCATCGACATCGAATCAGGACGCGCACGCGTCGTGGGAACGCCCGAAGGCGTCGAGCTTCGCGTCGAAAACGTTCAAGCCAGTGCCGAAAACCGCGGTCGGCTTCACCTCGCGGGCAACGGACACGCCCGTTTCGAAGATGGCCAACCCCGTGTGGACGCATTGGTCCTCGAAGCCCTGTCCCTGGACCTCGCGTTCTCGAACCTCGATCTCGCCGTCCTGGTCGACCAACACACGAGCGACAGGCGCGACGCACTCGCGATCCCCCACACCCGACTCAACGGTGCTGCCCACCTGACCCGACCCGACAGCTGGCAGATCGACCTCGAACTCGACCCGAGTGAAGTCGACGGGTTCGCATTCACGCAGGGGCGCGGGCGCGCGCACTTTGCTTCCGACCTCGAGACCTGGAGGCTCGAAGACGCAGCCTTCGAAACCGAAACCGGCAAAGTTTCGCTTTCGGGCCATGGCACGCGCGAAACCTTCGACGCACTCGACATCGACGCCCGCGACCTTCCGCTCGAAACGCTGCAGCGATTGGCCGGGCGGGGAGACGCCAAAGCTGACGACGCGCCGGGTGAAGCGCTGGTCGGGCACGTCGATCTGGCAGCTCGGCTTTCGGGTGCGCCAGCCAAGCTGCGCGGCACGGTCGAGGCGAGCGGCGTGGCCACGTATGGCGAGCGGCCGAGCCTCGACTACGCCGTTGCCCTGCGTCTCGAAGAGGCCGGCGCGGTTCGACTCGACGAACTCGAGGTTGCGACCCTCGACGGCACGGCATCACTGCGAGCGTCGCAGGCGTCGACCTGGAGGTTCGCGGGGGGGACGGTCTCCGCGGGCAAGCTGAAGCTCGAGTTCCGCGATGGTGACGGGCCTAAGGGCCTCGTCGACATCGAACGGCTCGCCAGCGACGGAAAACGGCATCACATCGACGCACACTTCGACCGGCTCGACTTCACGCCCGTCGCGACATTGCTCGGGGAAACCACACCCGTCGAGGGAAGTCTCAGCGGCACGCTGGAATTCGACAACCGCCGGGGCGACCCCAGCATCGAAGCCGCGCTCGCACTCGACGAACCGCGCATCGAGGGCCACCCCTTCGACCAACTCCGGCTGGACGCCCACACCGAAGCGTCGCTCTGGAAGCTCGAAAGCCGACTGGCCTGGCATGACCTCGCCCCCTTCTCTCTTTCCCTCGTTCTCCCCGCGACGGGTTTCGAAACGAGCTTGCACGAGCGCCTCACGGAACCACGCACGCGGGTCGCTTTCGACGTCAGTGATCTCGACGTACGACACCTCGCCACTTTCCTGCCCGACACGCTGCTGGGTGAAGACGCTCTGGAAGGCACTCTGCGAGGTCGCTTCACGCTCGTGGGCAATCCGGCGGGCCCCGTCGTCGAAGGCGACATGGTGTGGGCAGGGGCGCGTCTCGGTGCAGCCCGCGCGGACGAAGTCGTCCTGCGCGCAGAAACGATCGACGGGCTGCTCGGCCTGCGCTTCGACATCACCCACGAAGCCAAGCGCGCACTGTCGGCAATTACCAAACTCGAACTGGCGCGCCTCGTCGAAGACCCGACCGGTTGGATGCGCGATCCCCAACACCGCTCGGTCCTACTCGCGGAAGACGTCGACCTCGCCTGGCTCGTGCCGCGTGCTTCTGCGCGGCGCCTCGGTCGCGTCGAAGCGCTGGAAGGCAGCGCGACCGGTCGCCTCGAAGTGCGCGGTTCGCCCGAGGGCCCCGTCATCACCGGCTCCCTCGATGTCGTTCGCGCACGACTCGAACTCGCGCTCTTCGACGAACCGATCGGGCCGATCGAAGCGTCTCTGCGTTTCGACAACAAGGCTCTACAGGTCGAGCGCCTGATGATCGCCTCGAAGAAGGGCCCCATGATCGTAAAGGGCTCCTACCGGTGGCCCGCTGCGTCACGACTCGACCACGTCGACCTCACCGCCCGCTTCGACAAGTTCAGCCTCACCCATTTCCCGCTGCTCGAAGCGCGCGTCACGGGAGACCTCGAAGTTGCGGGCCCGCTATCGGCCCTCGATGCCAGTGGTGACCTCGCGTTCAAGCGGGTTCACCTGAGCCTGCCGGCCGCGCAGGACCCCCTGCTGCGCGAGGTCCGTATCCTCGGCCTCGAAGAACCCGAAGCCGGCGACGAGAGCAACCCACGACCCGCGCAACCCTCGGCCTACCAGACCATGAAGGCGCAGCTGGCGATCGACGTGCGCCCGGGTGCGCGCGTCCGCGAACGCGGTGCCGACCTCGAGGTCGAGGGGCAAATCCTGCTGCGCAAGCGACGCCTCTCACCGACGCTCCTCCAGGGCAGCCTGGCCACGACCGGCGGAACCTACACGTTCTTCGGTCGTACCTTCGATGTACGCGAAGGCGTCGCCACCTTCGAGGAACGTCTGCCCCCCGACCCCGACCTGCGAATCGAGGCCACTCGACACATCGGCGAGGTGACGGTCGGCGTGCGACGCGTGGGGCGCTGGTCGGAACCGGCCGCCGAG
The DNA here is from genome assembly GCA_030748735.1 of Myxococcota bacterium. GTDB lineage: Bacteria > Myxococcota_A > UBA9160 > UBA9160 > UBA4427 > DUBZ01. The sequence goes on from JASMLK010000098.1 coordinate 16,348, forward strand.
CTGTTCAGCGAACCCGAAATGGAGGAGACCGACATCCTCTCCTATCTGATGTTCAACAAGCGTCGCAGCGAGCTGGGCGCAGCGGACGACGCGCAACTGAATTCGGCAACCGCCCAGGTGGCATCGAATCTCGCGCTCGCGGAGTTGACGCGCGCACTGGCCGACGAACTCCCCATCAACGAGATCAGCATGGAGGTCGGGGAGGACATGACGGTCTCGAGCGTCGGTGTTGAGACCAACGTCGGGGAAGATATCATCCTGCGCTACGACCGGGCGCTTCAGGACGGCGTCGGTGATCGCTTCACGGTGGAGTGGCGGTTCTGGAAGAGCCTCAGTCTGCGAAGCGAATACGCGGAAGGTGGAACATCAGGCCTCGACCTCTTCTGGTCCTACGAATACTGACACCACCCCGCATCGACCCGCTTCCTCCAACCCGCAACGCCCCGAGTCGCCCATCGCATGCTGATCAACATCCTGCAGACCGCCGCCGGACTCGTGATTCTTCTGGTCGGTGGCGATCTCATGGTGCGCGGCGCTTCTTCCCTGGCCCGCAACATGGGAATCTCGCCACTCGCCGTAGGGCTCACCGTCGTGGCGTTCGGCACGAGTGCACCGGAGCTCGCGGTCAGCATCGGCTCAGCGATCAACGGATCGAGCGAGCTGGCCTTCGGCAACATCTACGGTTCGAACCTCGCGAACATCGGGCTCATCATCGGACTGTCGGCGGTCATTCGACCGCTGCCGATCGATGGCGTGGTCACGCGACGCGAACTTCCGATGATGCTGCTCGCCGTGGTGTCGGCCACCGTGATGGCGTGCGATTCCCTGCTCGACGGTGGCACCGCGCAGTACGCCCGCGCCGACGGATTCGTGTTCCTGCTCTTCTTCGTCGTCTTCATCTTCTACACGGTGGGAGACCTGATCGCCCAGCGTGACGAGCGCATCAATGGAGACGGGGAGGCGATCGCCCCGCTCTCTCCCGTGATCGACCACCCGATCGAAAACGACGTGGTGTCGCCACCGGGCGCGAAGGGCCCCCGCTTCCTGCGCGATCTCGGCGAGGTCGTGATCGGGCTCGCGGGCCTGCTGCTCGGGGCCGAACTCACCGTGAGTGGCAGCGTGGAAATCGCGCGCGCGATGGGCGTGCCCGAGGTGATCGTCGGCCTCACCATGGTGTCGGTCGGCACGAGCCTTCCCGAACTCGTCGCCACGCTATCGGCCGTGCGGCGCGGGGAACTGGCGATCGCAGTTGGTGGCGTCGTCGGATCGAACATCTTCAACATCCTGCTCGTCTGCGGCTTGACCTCGGTCGTGATGCCGATCCCGATCCCGAAGAACGGCCTGGTCGACCTTCTGTTCACCGTCGTCCTGTCATTGGTCCTGATGCTCACCGCGCGGACCCACAGCCGGCTGATCTTGCGCTGGGAAGGGGCGGGCTTGCTGGTCAGTTATCTCGTGTACATGAGCTGGCGCGCACTCTGACCGGCGTTCGGAATTTCGTGCGGGAAAACGGCCCGCTAGATTGCGCCCCCCGCTGCGCACCCCGTCGTGTGGCGTCGAGACTCAGCAAGCAAACGCTCCAGGAGGGCAAAGCGAAGTGACTCGATCATCGATCGCCATGACGACGGCCGCGTTCATCGTTCTTTCGGCGGGCAGCGCGCTCGCCCAGGACAGTGAAGACCCCCGACCCGGCCTCTTCGGCACCTCGTTCCTCGAAGGCTGGAAGAAGTACGTCGGCCTCGGCTTCACCGGCACCGACGGCAACGTGAACGAATCGCGCCTCGTAGCCGACGCCAAGGGCGAATTCGAAAACGACCGCCACCGGCGCAAGTTGACTTCGCAGTTCTACATTTCGAAGCCGGACAGTGACTCCGACGCCAAGACCGACCGCAAGGCGTTCGTCGACTACGAAGAGAACTGGAAGCCCTTCGAGAACATGGTCTACTTCATCGGGACCGCGCGCTACGACTACGAGCGCTTCCAGGCCTGGAACTCGCGCATCGCCGGTTCTCTCGGTGTTGGTTACGAACTGTACAAGACCGAGCGCACGGCCCTTCGCGGCAGCGTCGGTGGTGGTGTCGCGTACAAGTTCCAGACCGATGGCAACGCGGACGTCGACAACGAGACCATCCCTGAAGGTGTGATCCGCGTCAGCCTCGATCACAACGTCATGAAGGGTGTCGACTTCACGACGACCCACAGCTACTACCCGAACTTCGACGACACTGACGAACTCCGCGTCATTTCCGATGCCGAGCTCAAGGCCGACATCGGTGAAGCCGGTGGACTCAACGTCGCAGTGGGGGTCATCAACGAATACGACTCGATCGCCGACAACAACAACAACGACAAGGCCGCCGGCATCGACATCGAGGACAACGACCTCACGTACTACATCCGGTTCGGGTACGACTTCTAGTCGCCCCCGCTGTCGATACATCGACATCGTGTCGCTTTGTGGACAGCGTGTTCTCTGTTGCCCGCCGGAAATCCGGATATAATCGCCCCGCCTTTCTGCGGGTGCGCTGACCCGTCGCGTTCCACCGCCCCGAAATCCATCGTGACACCACGATCGGCCGCATCCACGCAGGGGCGCAACCACTCACGACCCGGCAAACGCCGGGACGATCTTCGAGGAGAAGTCAATGGATCTCATCACGACCTTGTCGGGCTGGGAATTTCTGGTGCGCTACTTCCACTTCCTGGCCGGCGTCTGCTGGATCGGCATGCTCTGGTACTTCAACTTCGTCCAGACGCCCTTCTTCGGCAGCGAGCTCGGTGGCACGGCGAAGAGCGCCGTCACCCGCGGTCTCGTCCCGAACGCACTCTGGTGGTTCCGCTGGGGTGCGATGTTCACCTTCCTCACAGGCTGGACGATCGTGCTGATGAAGCTGCACGGCGGCGTCGGGCTCGGCGACGTCTACATGACGCGCATCCTGACCGGCGGTCTGATGGGCACCTTCATGTGGGCAAACGTGTGGTTCATCATCTGGCCGGCCCAGCAGGTCGTGATCGCGAACGCCGAAACCGTCGCGGCTGGCGGCGAAGCCAACCCCGAAGCAGCAGCGGCGGGGGGCCGAGCCGGCATGGCCTCGCGAACCAACACGCTCTTTTCGATCCCCATGCTCTTCTTCATGGGTTCGGCGAGCCACCTGCACTCGTCCTTCGCCAACGGCACCAACGACATGGTCTACTGGATCGTCGCCGGCGCGATCATCCTGTTCGGCGAAGCCCAGGCCTTGATCGGCCCCGGTGCCGCGACCCAGAAGCCGCTCACGAGCGTTTCGGGCACGATTCACGCGGGCCTCGCGCTCACCCTCGTGCTCTATGTCGTCGGTGCGGTGCTGAACTGATCGGGCGCGCGATCAACGCGCGGCAGACAGAACAGGAAAGCGTCCGGTGCTTCGGCATCGGGCGCTTTTTCGTTTCCCGCGCGAGATGAATCATGCGGGCTAGGAGCCTAGAAGAAGCGCGACTCGTGGCCCACGCGGTGGAACCAGTAGTAACAGAGGTCTTCTGCGAAGAAGAGCACCGCGAACCGGGCGAGGCTCGCCCACGTGTCGTCCCGCTCGTAGCCGGCGTATCCGCTGCGCCCGCGCAGCCTGGCGATCTCGAGCAGCAGGGTCAGCAGGAAGACCGGAACCGCGAGAAGACCGGGGGCGCCATCGTCTCAGTCCGTGGGTTCGCCGAGGGTCTGGCACACGATGCGCGCGGCCGTCTCGACGATCGCATCGTGGGTCACGTCGAGTTGCTCGAGGTCGTGGCTGTGCGCGCTCAGCCGTTCGAGGACGGAGACGAGGCTCGCTGATGCGACATCGGGGTGGATCGCAGAATCGACCCGCCCTTCCGCCACTGCCAGCTCGACCAGGCTGGCGAGCCGCCGCATCACCGGCAACAGCGCCGCGCGCCGCGCGAGCTGAAAACGAGGATCGCCCTTGTCTGCGGCGAGGTTTCGCACCAGCAAGACGGCGCGGTGGCGATCCCAATGCGCGATGAAGGCGTTCACGAGCGCGCGTGCGCGTTCGAGTCCGGCGCCGCCGGTCCAATTGCCGTCGACGGCTTCGGGAAGTTCGCCTGCGATGTCCTGGGCCAGGCGCAGAACGGCCGACTCGACGTCTTTGAAGTAGTGGTAGAAGGTGGCGGGAGAGGTCCCGGCGACGCGCGCGATTTCGGCGACCGAAAGATCCATCAGGCTGCGCCGTTCCAGCGATTCGCGCGTGGCCGTCAACAACCGCTCGCGAGTCGCGCGACCATGCGGCCCGAGTTTGCGAGCGGCTTCGGCCGAATGCGACGGTCTCGAATCTGCTGAGTGGATTTCGTGCACGGCAACCCCCTCGTGGTACGCCGTACATCTTACTTCAGATGGCTTCGCCTCGTCGCATGTCGCATGCGCGACCAGGGGAACAGCGACACCGGACGCTCAGTCACACGCTCCTCAGGGAGCGACTGCGATCTGCCAACTCGAACTCGCCACGTCCCACACCTGGACATCGACATCGCCCCACGGTGACAATACGAGCGCATAGTCCTGCGTTTCCGTGCGCACGTACAGGCTGCCGGCTCCCGAACCCGCGGCACCCCGCAGGCCCGCTTGCGAAAGACCATGCGGGACACCTGCAGCGTCGAAGACGACACCGCGACTCCCGGCCGGCGCGGCGGCACGCTCTTGCGGCGGCGCAGCGGGATCGATCGACGCGGGACGGCTGCGCGCAGCAAAGCTCCACGGCCCCCTGAGCCCCGTACCCGCATCACCGATCGCGGGCTCGTGTGCTGTGGCACTTCCCCAGCTCGCCGGGGTCAGGGTGACGCGGCCGATGACTTCGATTTCGGATGGTGCTGCGTTCCCATCGAGGTCGCGAAAGAACAGCGCCGACGCCTCCCCCGCTTCTCCCACGGACGCTTCGAGGAAGACGAAGTGGCCGTCTCCGGTGGCCACGGCCTGGTCTCGCGCGAGTCGCACGAGTTCCTCGAGGCGCTTCACACTCGCCACCTCGATCGCATGATCGGGGCGTATGCGAACACCCGGGATCGCGACGGCCGCAAGCAGCGCGGCCACGACGCACCCGAGGAACCAGTCGGTCGCTCGCCCACGGGTTCGTGAGGGGCCGTTCGGAGCCGCGTCTGGGCTCAGAGAGGAAGACGCTGCCGGCTGGGCTGGATCGGGCTCGCTCATGGGATCTCCGGGTTGTCCCCAGGAAATCGGCCATGCCCGCCGCCCAACTAAGCCAATTCTGCCCCTTCAGCCCTTTCCCAGCAGCCCGTTGAAGAACCCTGACCGAGCCAGGTGCGGTCAATCGGCCCGAGATCAAGGCGCGCAATCGTGGGCGTAGCCGCAGCTACGGCCGCGGTTTCGCAACGCAGAGATCGGGTCGAAGGGCCGTGCATGGCGACCGAAGGGTTCTTCA
>JASMLK010000099.1 GCA_030748735.1 Myxococcota bacterium
CCTGGACGTGAGCGGCCTGACGGACCGTCATATCGCGCGCAGTCCCGGCCCTTTCCTCGGCAAGCACTACGACCCCGGATACGTAATCCAACAACAACCGGAAGTGATCGTGCTCGCTTTCTCCGTCTCGGGCGATCCGCGAGTGCTGCTTCCCGGCGACCTCGAGCTGCGAGCCTGGACGACTTCGGAAGAGCGCATCTTCAGCGATTCGCGCTTTCAACGCGATTACGTGAGGCGCCCCTCGAACTCTGGGGCATCGGGTGGAGGCTGGTCGAACAGGTTTGCGTCGTCGATCGGCGCCGCCCGTATCTTCGAACACCACTATCCCGGCCATCACTACCTGCTGGCTGCATTCGAACGGCAGCAGCGTCCAGCTCGCAAAGAACCTGATTCCTGATGTCTCGCCACGCGCTTCGGTCTCGTGAGGCGAGAGTCGAGAGCACTCGAAACGCAGAGACAATAGAATGCGTAGCATGGTCCAATAGGCCGCCCGGTTCCTCACCTTCGGGCTGCGTTGGTACCGCAACCCACCCCAGCTGAGCGGATGGCACGACGCGTGCGTAGCGGGTGTTGCGTTCACCATTCTGGCGAACGACGCGGTGTATCTGGCTTCTCCTGTCCGAGCCGCAATACCTGCACACGCTCGCGGTCGTTCTGTTGGGTGGGGTCCTCCTCCTGACGTCGTCCGTGTGGTTCGGCGCGGTCGCGAGCATTGTTGCGGCGATCGTCGCAATGACCGTGGTGCGAAGCGGCGGTAGCGAAGGTTGGGAGCAGCCCGCTGCAAGACCGGGCTAACCCTCGATTCCCCAGTGGATCGCATTCTCGAGCAGTGTCATGAAGGGCTTCGTTTCCCAGGGCCCGCGAAACTCGAGGGGGGTCGTGCCGTCGGCTGCGACCGACTCGTCGACCCACGGCTGGATGTTGGTGGAGGGTGTGTGGCAATGGCCCAGTGCGATGTACGTGATCGCGCCCGCACCCATGGTCCGCACGTAGGCGAGAGGACGTGTCGAACCGTCGGGTCCCACCGACGTGTCTTCGTCGTACGTGAATCCGAACTTCCGCGGTGCTTCGTCGTCCGCCGCGAGATCACTCGTCGTCAGCAGGACGCGACTCTCGTCGGGGGCACACAGTTCGATCAGATAAAGCTCGTCCTCGACCTCGAAGCGCGAAGGCAAGTTTGCTGTGAGCGGTGAATCCGCGTCGCAGACATCGACGCTGAAGCGCCGGATCGGCGGGTGATTCAGGAAGAAGCACCCCAGCAGTTCGTGATGAGCCGCGCGTTGCATCATGCGCCCGGGTCGGTCGTCCGGCAGCGGGACGGTCTTGCCGCCACTGGTGCCGTGAAGTGCGACCCATCGCCCGCCCGCTTCGATCCATTCTCGTAGACGATCGCACTGCGCCTCGTCCGGAAAGGGCCCCGCGACGTAGGTCACGAGCAAGTCGGAACGAGGCAGCCAGTCGCCGAGATCGTTGTAGTCCCCGCTCACGCTCGTCATGGTCGGAGCAACGTCCTCGAGTATGGAGAGCAGCTGCAGGCGTGCATGGTCGATGTCGTGGCCGGCGTGGGAACCACGCGGAAAACCTCCGGCGACGAGGTGGACACGGATCGGCTTGTCGGGCTTCGTCATGGTGTACTGCAGCGTAGTCGAAGTGGGGCTGCCGTGCGTTACGCTCACCACCCCATAACCCCGTCGCGTGGAGCCATGCTCTTCAACTCGTTCAGCTTTGCCGTGTTCTTCGCGACCATTCTGGTGTTGCACCGGCTTCCGGTTCCGTGGACGTTCAAGAAAGGGCAGCTCCTCGTTGCGAGCTACCTCTTCTACATGGCGTGGAACCCGCCGTTCGTCGTCCTGTTGTGGATTTCGACGCTGGTGGACTGGCACGTGGGCAAGCGCCTGTACGTCAGCCACATCCCGCATCAACGAAAGTGGTGGTTGCGCGTCAGCCTCGCGGTGAACCTCGGCCTGCTCGGCTACTTCAAGTACGCGGGGTTCGTCCTCGAAAACTTCGTTGCGCTGCTTGCTTCGATCGGGATCGACTACGCACCGGCCCCGCCCGACATCGTGCTGCCCCTCGGCATCTCCTTCTACACGTTCCAGACGCTCTCGTACACGTTCTCGATCTACCGGCGCGAGGCGAAACCGGCGCCCCGTCTCCTGGACTTCGCGCTCTTCGTCACCTTCTTTCCGCAGTTGGTGGCCGGGCCGATCGTGCGTTCGACCGACTTCCTGAAGCAGTTGGTTGAACCCGTTCGCGCGAACGCCCGCCAGTTCGGCTGGGGGCTCGCGCTGCTGAACTTTGGCCTGTTCCAGAAGGTGGTGTTGTCGGACACCCTGCTCGCGCCGGTTTCCGACATCGTGTTCGGGGCCGCGGGTCGCGCGGGCGCGGTGGATGCGTGGGTCGGTACGCTGGCCTTCGCCGGGCAGATCTTGTTCGACTTCGGTGGCTATTCATCGTGCGCGATCGGCGCGGCGCTCTGCCTGGGCTTCATCCTCCCCGAGAACTTTCGCTGCCCATACGCCGCAGTGGGTTTTTCCGACTTCTGGCGGCGCTGGCACATTTCTCTTTCGTCCTGGCTGCGCGACTACCTCTACATCTCGCTCGGCGGGAATCGGCGCGGGAGCAGACGGACCCATCTGAACCTCGCAGTCACCATGCTGCTCGGGGGGTTGTGGCATGGCGCGTCCTGGAACTTCGTG
>JASMLK010000100.1 GCA_030748735.1 Myxococcota bacterium
CCGCTCGCAAGACTCGCAGGATGCGGCTGCAGGAAGACGAGCGCGAGGATTCCGAGCGCGAAGAACGGCGCGAAGCGCGGATTCAGGTTCTTGAGACGGATCGGATTGCGCACCGCCCGAGAGTACGCGCGGGGCGATCGGTGAGCAACGCACGAGCGGCTGCGTGCGCCGTGACTCGTAGACTATTCCGCAGAAGACGGGCCGCGGCCGTAACGATTGCCTACGAGAGTCCACAACTTCTTGCGAAGCGTTTCCTTGAACGCGGGGTCGGCCCGCGTTTCGAGACAGTCCGCGGCGAGGAAGTCACGCAGCTCAGCCTCGCTGAAATCGGTGTCGAGTGCCTCTTCCATGACATCCACGGCATCCATGACACCTTCCGGTGTGTCCGCTCCAGCAACCTCTCGCGCGCGAGGCGCCCGCCCCCCACGGCTTTCCGGCTCTTTCGACACCATTTCGTCCTCTGCTACGCGAGTCACATGGACATCGCTACCGACAGCACTCTTCAACACAGCCCTGAGTGCGCCCTGATCGATCACTTCCGATTTCACGCCCGACAACCCCTGCAACGAAGCTTCGTTTCGATTCGTTTCGTTGCTGTTACTTCTTGCTCTGCGTCCGACGCGAAGACCCTTCCGTCTCGCGCCTACGCTGCTGGTTTCTGCCAATTCCGTCCGTTTCTGACAGCGATCCCATACGAAACTAGGGGGTCGCGGGGCTGTCGTGAGCGGCCGTTTCCATCAGTACGCGCTTTACGCGATACAAGCTCGATCGCACAGAATCACTCGAGCGCTGAGTGCGCTTCGAGATCTCGCGGATCGAGAGGTTCTGGAGATGACGCATCTCGAAGATCTCGACCTGCCAGTCTCCGAAGTCGTCGAGCTGGTCGACGACATCGCGGAGGTAGTGCTGGATCGAAAGCTGCTCTTCGGGCGTGCAACTCGAAAAGCTCTTCGTCGGCCGGAAAGGATCGTGGCCGATCTCCTGCATCCGCTGCGCGGTGTTCTTCGCCTGGCGCAAGTTGTTGTTCGTCGTGTTCTTCGCGATTCCGTAGATCCACGAGAGCAGGGACGACCGACCGCTGTACTTCTCGATCGACGAGAAGACCACGGTGAACGTCTCCTGGACGATCTCCTCGGTATCCGCATGACTGCGGATGCGCCCATAGACGAAGTTGTAGATCCGCTGGAAGTAGCGGTTGTACAACTCATTGAAGTGCCCCTCGCTCTCGCGCCGGATGCCTTCGATCAGCTCGAGATCGGAAAGCGGCTCCGTCGCGTCGGCCGTCGCTGCGGCCTCACGCTCACTCGTCGGGGGGCGTTCTTCTTGCTTCTTCTGTTTCTGTTTCTGCTTTGTTCCAGCGGGCGCACGGGTCTTGTCCCGACTCGTGACGGACGTGGAACGAACGGCTGCATTGTGGGGCAACGCTTCGTACCTCGCGTTGTCCCTTCCCAGGGTGACGGTGCAATCGAGCCGTCGAACAGTAAGTGGCGATTTTGTTCGCTACGTGGCGAAAAAAGTGAGGTTTTCGGCCCCTCTGCCCGACCGTGCCCAAGAATCGGCAACGCGCGTGCAGCGGCGACATCGCACGCGCAGCCCCGGAAACCGCTGGGGATTCCACCAGGTGCGGGGCGATCCTGCGCGTCGATCTGGGCGGCTTTCCCCGCGCCTGACGGGCGCTTCTCCCCGGCGTTTCTTCCCGGGCCGGAGCGAAATGCTCGTCGATCAGCCGCGAATCAGCGGATCGAGACCGGGGGTCCCGTCGGAGAGCACCCGTCGCATGCGATAGAGGTTCGCCTTGATGGCGTCCTCCGACTTGTCGAGCGCGGCAGCGATGGCCTTGATCGACAGTCGGCGCAGGTGCTTCAGGTGGAAGATCCGTCGCTGTAGAGGCGTGAGGTCGTTTTCGATGATGTCGTCGCAGCGGTTCAGCATGCGGCGCGCGTCGGTGCGCTCGTCGGCCGGTGCGTCCGTTCCCGGGATGTCGAGGGCGCTGCCGCTTTCGAGCGGCTGGAGCACGGGGCGCGCCTTGCGGAAGCGGCGATTCACCGTGTTTCGCGTGATGCCGAAGATCCACACCAGCAGTGAAGACTGGGCCTGATACGAAGGCAGCGCCTTCAACAGGATGATGAAGACTTCCTGGGCGACGTCCTCGGCTTCGCCCGGATCGCCGAGGCGCTTCAGCGCGAAGCGATAGACCCGCGGAAAGTACGCTTCGTAGAGCAGGTCGAACTGCTCGCGATTGCCGCCGAGGATCTCGTCCACGAGTTCGCGGTCGGATTCCCAGCTCTTCTTGCGTTCGGGACTGATTTCGATCTGCGCGGCTTTCGCCTGCGGTGCTTGCACCGACTGCAAGGGCTTTTCGCTCCCGTGCAGCAGGGGGGTGGAATCGGTGGTTTTTCGTTCAGCGCTCGACACGTGGCTTGCTCCCGCTTCGTCGCGACAACGAGGAAAGACCTGGAGTGCTGGCGAGGGCCGATGCGGGCAATCGCGCTGCTACGGGTGTTGGTTTCGACGTTTCGTTTGGTCGGGCCTCGTGGCCTCGAACCCATGTCGCAACACCGTGCGGCGTGATAACCCGGCGGTTACCTCTGTGAGCGTCGCTCGCGGCTTGTGCGCTCTCGATCTTCGCGACGGCGGACCGCAATTCGGTGGATCGACGACGCGAGGCCTCGAGGCCTCGCTTGTCGGTCGCAGGCGTCATCCGTTCGCGAAGTTCGCAACCCACATTGGCTTGATTCGAAGAACCTGCCGGGTGTTCCCTGTATCGACTTTCGGCCTTCTACCTTGCCTTGCGGCCCTGGTCGATCACCCAATCTCGAATCGCGCCCTGGCTTCCTTTCCCTGTAACCGTTCGGGGTCTCAAACCCGATCGGTCTGCCGACAACCCGCGATGCAAATCGGTTGGGGAACCGACGCCATCTCGGGATCGCCCGCAGCACGGAGCCAGGCGAACTCAACTCTCTCCTTGTCGTATCCTCTGATCCTATGAACTCTTCAAAAGTCAGGGCATTTGCCCCGGCCTCTGTGGATTGCAAGCGCCGTGCCGGCCTTCACGGATCTGCCAGATAGAACCACAACACCTTGAAAGCAAAGACTTTTCTCGATCCTGAGTCATCCTGCCTCGCTTTTCCGAGAACGAGCCAAAAGAGTAAATATTTTCCTCTCGAGCGGAATAGTTTTCTCTGCATCGATGGAACAAATGTTCTCCCCATTACCCGGCGTCGCTGAACTCGACCGAGCCGGAATCCCGCACATGTTGGCCGGGTCCTTCGCGAGCACCTATCACGGCGACCCGCGTACGACACACGACATCGACATCGTGATCGACCCGGATCGAAACGCGCTCGATCGCCTGATCGCCCAGCTCGACGCCGAGCGCGACTCCATCAGTGAGGGAGCAGTCGCCGAAGCCTGGAATCGGGCTGGTCGATTCGACGTCGTGATCACGGATTCCGGGTGGAAGGTCGACCTGATCCTGCGAAAGACCCGGCCGTTCAGCCATCAGGAGTTCCGCAGGCGCGAGCAGGTCGATATCGGAGGCGTCGCGGCGTTTCTCTCAAAGCTTGCCGGGGATGATCCACCAGCGGCCGTCGGCGAGCCGCCACATGTCACGCCGCGCGTAGTCGACGGACCAGAAGCGCAGGGGCAGTGAGTTGTTGCCGCGGAACTCCACCACGGTAACCGCCTGGTCGCCGGACTCCTCGACGTGGAGTGAGATCAGAGTGATCTCGCTCGGGCGGTTGGCTTCGAAGTGTTCGTAGTCGAGTTTCTGCACCAGGTCGGCGTAGTAGTCCGCGAAGGCTTCTTCGCTCTGGAAGAACTCTCGCAGTGCCGGGTCGTGGAAGGTCGCGATGCTGTTCACGCGACGGTGGGCGAGCCGCTGGTAGAAGATGTCCGCGAGTTGCGACAGCCGCGCGAGGGAACGCTGCTCGTGGGGATCGAAGGCGGTGCGCGCGAGGTCCTCTTCGAGGCTGTCGATGCGGACTCCGATGTCGGGCAGCGGGATCGGCGCGGGCGGCGGGTTCTGGTAACGGTCCCACGCTTCGGCGATGTCGTCCGTCAGGCAGCCGGGAAACAGGCTGAGCCACAGAAGACACAGAAAGACGACCCGGCCGTCGCGTCGTCGCGGCCCGCTCACGCCCCGGCTTCCTCGATCGCCGCCTGCGCAGCGGCGAGCCGTGCCGCGGGCACCCGGAACGGCGAGCACGAAACGTAGTCGAGTCCCACGCGCGCGAAGAACTTGACGCTCTTGGGATCGCCGCCGTGTTCGCCGCAGATGCCGAGCTTGAGTCGCGGGCGTGTCGATCTTCCCTTGGCTGCACCCATCTGCACGAGCGCACCAATACCCTCTTCGTCGATCGACACGAAGGGATCGTCTTCCAGGATGCCGGCGTCGACGTATTCGGGCAGGAACTTCCCCGAGTCATCGCGCGAAAGCGCATAGCCCATCTGCGTGAGGTCGTTGGTCCCGAACGAGAAGAAGTCGGCGTGTTCGGCGATCACGTCCGCAACGATGCACGCGCGGGGCACCTCGATCATGGTGCCGATCGCGGGCTTCACCTTCGAGCCGGGATACTGGCTGCGCACTTCGTCGATCACCGCCTCGGTTTCGGCGCGCAGACGCTTCAATTCGTCTTCGTGGCTCACCAGGGGAATCATGATCTCGGGGGTCACCGCGACCCCTTCGAGGTCGACGATGCAGGCGGCTTCGGCGATCGCGCGCACCTGCATGCGATAGATGTCGGGGAAGGTCACCCCCAACCGACAACCGCGATGGCCGAGCATGGGATTGAACTCGTGCAACGACGCGAGGCTCGCGCGCACCTTGGCGACCTGCGTGCCGAGGTCTTCGGCGAGTTCTTTGATCGCCGCCTCGGTCTGCGGCAGGAATTCGTGCAGCGGCGGGTCGAGCAGGCGCACGGTGACGGGCAGCGCGTCCATCGCGCGGAAGATCTCGACGAAGTCCTGGCGCTGCATCTGCAACAGCCGCCCCAGCGGCTTCGCGCGCTCTTCGACGTTCTTGGCCAGGATCATCTCGCGCACCCGCAGGATGCGGTCGGGTTCGAAGAACATGTGCTCGGTGCGGCAGAGTCCGATGCCCTCGGCACCGAAGTCGCGGGCAATGCGCGCGTCTTCGGGTGTATCGGCGTTGGTGCGCACGCGGATCTTGCGGCTCTTGTCCGCCCAGTGCATGAGGTCGTCGAAGGCGCCACCGAGCTCGGGCGTCACCGTCGGCACCGACCCGAGCATCACATCGCCGGTTCCGCCGTCGATGCTGATCAAGTCGCCCTCGTTGATCTCGACCCCGCCGACGCGCATCGATCGCGCTTCGTAGTTGATGTCGAGGGCTCCACAACCGGTGACGCAGCACTTCCCCATGCCGCGGGCCACGACGGCCGCGTGGGACGTCATGCCGCCGCGCGCGGTCAAGATGCCCTCACTCGCGAACATGCCGCCAATGTCTTCCGCCGAGGTTTCGATGCGAACCAGCACGACCTTTTCACCCGCCTTCGTTCGCAGGTCGGCGCGCTCGCTGTCGAAGATCGCGACACCGACCGCCGCACCGGGCGACGCCGGCAGCCCGCGCGCGATCACGTTGCGCGGCGCTTCCGGGTCGAGGGTGGGATGCAATAGTTTGTCGAGGCTCGCCGCGTCGACGCGTATCAGCGCCTCTTCGCGTGAAATCAGGCGTTCCTTCGCCATGTCGACGGCGATCTTCACCGCCGCCGTGCTGGTGCGCTTGCCCGCGCGCGTCTGCAGCATCCAGAGCTTGCCCTGCTGGATCGTGAATTCGATGTCCTGCATGTCGCGGTAGTGCTTTTCCAGACGCTTGTAGATGCGCACCAGTTCCCGATACGCCTTGGGCATTTCGGCTTCGAGGGTCGGGAGGTCCTGGGTGTCCGTCGTGCGACTGGCGTCGTTGATGGGCTGCGGGGTGCGAACCCCGGCCACCACGTCCTCGCCCTGGGCGTTGGTGAGGTACTCGCCGTAGAAGTCGCGCTCGCCCGTCGACGGGTCGCGGGTGAAGGCCACGCCCGTCGCGCAGTCGTCCCCCATGTTTCCGAAGACCATGGCCTGGACGTTCACCGCGGTGCCCCATTCTTCGGGGATGTTGTGCAGGCGCCGGTAGATCTGTGCGCGCTGGTTCTGCCACGAACTGAACACCGCGCCAATCGCGCCCCAGAGCTGTTCCATCGGATCGCTCGGGAACGGGCGGCCGGTCTGTTCTTCGGCGATCTCGAGGAAGTCGCGCACCAGACGCTTCAGGTCTTCGATGTCGAGGTCGGTGTCGAGGTCGATGCCCTTGGCGTGCTTGGTGTCGTCGATGCGCATCTCGAAGCGATCGCGCGGGACGTTCAACACGACGTCGCCGTACATCTGGATGAAGCGTCGATAGCTGTCGTAGGCGAAACGCTCACCGGCACGGGCCGCGAGGCCGAGCACGGTTTCGGCGTTGAGACCGAGGTTCAGCACCGTGTCCATCATGCCGGGCATCGAAGCGCGGGCACCGGAGCGAACGGAAAAGAGCAGCGGGTTGTCGGGGTCGCCGAAGCGACCGCCCATGATGCTCTCGACTTCGGCAATCGCGGTCGCGATTTCGGCCTTCACGGCGCGCGGCAGGGCCCCCCCCGCCTTGTTGAAGTCGGCGCAGACTTCGGTCGAAATCGTGAAGCCGGGCGGGACGGGAATGCCCAGGAGGTTCATCTCGGCGAGGTTTGCACCCTTGCCGCCGAGGACCTCCTTCATGTCGGCGCGGCCATCGGCGCGACCATCACCGAAGGAAAAGACGCTCTGCGCCTTTCGCGACGCGGGTTTTCTGGCGGCGGCAGATGCTCTCGGATTCGACTTCTTTGCCGCGGGCTTCTTTGCCGAGGCCTTCTTCGCGGACTTCCTGGCCGCCTTCTTCGCCGCTTTGCGAGTGTTCTTCTTTGCGGCCTTCTTCCCTGATTTCTTGGCTGATTTCTTCGCGGCCTTCCTGCCCGCCTTCTTCGCCGTCGCCTTCTTGCGCGCGCTCACGAATCGCCTTCCAGTCGCTCGCGCAGGTAGTCGACGACACCCTCGATCGGCACCCGGTCCTGGCTCATGGTGTCGCGCTCGCGCACGGTGACCTTGCGGTCGTCTTCCGACTCGAAGTCGTAGGTCACGCAGAAAGGCGTGCCGATTTCGTCCTGGCGGCGGTAGCGCCGGCCGATGTTGCCCGTTGCGTCGTAGAAGACGTTCCAGCGCTTGCGGAGCGCGGCGTCGATTTCGTGGGCGGGCTCCGCGAGTTTCTTCGAGAGCGGGAGCACGGCAACCTTCACCGGAGCGATCTTCGGGTCGAAGCGCATCACGGTTCGCGATTCGCCGCCTTCGAGGGTTTCTTCGTCCAACGCGTCGCAGAGCAGCGCGAGGCAGGTGCGATCCACACCCATCGAGGTCTCGATCACCATCGGGGTGTACTTCTCTTTGGTGGCCTCGTCGGTGATCGAAAGATCCTTGCCCGAGTATTCGGTGTGGCGCGACAGGTCCCAGTCACCGCGGTCGTGCACGCCTTCGATCTCTTGCCAGTCGAAGGGGAAGTGGAAGTCGACGTCGACGGCGGCCTTCGCGTAGTGGGCGAGTTCGTCGTCGTCGTGGGGGCGGTTCTGGACGCGATCGGGTGAGAGCCCGATATCGAGATGGAACTGCAGCCGCTCCGCACGCCAGTACTCGAACCACTTTTCGCGCTCACTCGGATGGCAGAAGAATTCCATCTCCGCCTGTTCGAATTCGCGCGAGCGGAAGGTGAAGTTGCGCGGTGTGATCTCGTTGCGGAACGCCTTGCCGATCTGCGCGATGCCGAACGGGATCTTCTGCCGGGCCGATTCACGGACCCGCTTGAAGTCGGTGAAGAGCGACTGGCAGGTTTCGGGGCGTAGATAGGCCGCCTGCGACGCGTCGGCCGAAGCGCCGATCTGGGTCTGCAACATCAGGTTGAAGTTGCGCGCCTCGGTGAAGTCGTGCTCGCTCGTGCCTTCGCGCGAGGGACACGCCTCGATGCCATCGAGCTGGTCGGCGCGGAAGCGCTTCTTGCAGGCGCGGCAGTCGACCATCGGGTCGCTGAAGTTGTCGACGTGACCCGAAGCTTCCCACGTGCGCGGGTGAGCGACGATCGAGGCGTCGACGCCCACGACGTCGCTGCGCTCGCGCACCATCCGCTGCCACCACAGGGCCTTCAGGTTGTTCTTGAGCTCGACCCCGAGCGGGCCGTAGTCCCAGAAGCCGTTGATGCCGCCATAGATTTCGCTCGAAGCGAAGATGAAGCCACGAGCCGCGCACAGCGACACGAGCTTTTCCATCGCGACGGGCGCACGGCTCCCTCCCGAGGTTTCGGGGGTCGAGGAATCGGATCCGGCCGCCATGGAGAGTCGTCCTAACTGGTACCAGGCGCGGTTCGCGTCGAACAAGCGCGCGGTGTTGATCGATGGGGTGCGGTCGGGGGGACCCGGGGCGGGCGAGTATTCCCGCAAGCCGCGGCCTCCGCCACCCCCGCCCTGCCTGCGCTACGGGCGCAGGGCGCTCGCGAAGGTCTCGTTCAGGAACATCTCGCTGCGCAGCTCGAGGCCGACGTGGAAGCGCTGGAAGCGGCCCACGAGTTGCTCGGCTTCTCGCATCTCGCGGGCGCCCATCGAGAGGCGATGAAGCTGTTCGAACCCCAGCCGCAGGCCGTGATCGAGGGCGCGCAGGGTGCCGAGGTGCACGGGAACCGTCGCACCTTCGACTGCGCTCGTGCCGCCTTCGTGGGCGGCCGCCGCGCGACAATCGCCGCAGTGCACGCCACCGTCACCCAGGTGGAACGGGAAGGCGGCGCCACCTGCGAGGGCCTTTCCGCATCGCACGCAGGCGCTCAGTTCGGGGCGCAGCCCCAGTGCGCAGAGGCTTTCGAGCTGCAGGAAGAGCCGCAGCTTGGCGTCCGGCGTGAGCGTTTCGATGCGATCGAATGCGTGGCAGGCAAATGCATGGAGCCGGGCGGCGTCTCCCCCTGCCCCGCCCTCGGGCGCCATCCGGCCGAGCAGCTCCGCGAGACGACACGCCACGGCGAAGCGGGTCGGGTCACTGCGAATCCCAAGATGCGCGGTCACCAGCTTCGCGCGCCCGATGTGGGTCATGCGGCGGGGCCGCACGGCGAGTTCGACATCGAGCCGATTGAGCAGATCGAGGGTGCCCGGAAAGCGCTTGCGACTCTTGCGCGCGCTCTTCGCCATGGCGGCCACGCGCCCGAGATCGGGGGTGAGCAGATGCACGATGCAGTCGGTTTCGCCGACATCCACCGTCCGCAGGACGATGGCGCTCGTCGCGTGCGCGGTCATGGCGCGGTGACTTCGTCCGCCGCTTCGGCTTCGGTTGGGGCGTCGGCGCGCATCACGGGCGCGGACGGATCGGCGGGCGCTTCGGGTTGGACATCCTGTCTCGGCGGGATCGGGACCAGGACTTCGGTGGTGTCGATCACCGACGCGCCCGACGCCTCGGCCAATGCCCGCACGGGGTCGGTGCGAACGATGAGCGGCGAAGCCTGCTGTCCGCCGGGCAGCGCATCGAGCGCCGTGCGCACGAGTCCGACACTCACCAGCACGAGCGCCACCGCCGCCACCAGGATGCCCACGCGCAGCAGCCCCGGGCTCGGGGCGTGCAGCGAACGGGCCGCCTCGGGTTCGGGCTCCGCGGACATGCGCGCCAGGGTGTCGTCGGGATCGAGGCCGAGTGCGTCGGCCACCGTGCGGACGAAGCCGCGCACGAAGCCGTCGTCGAGGGTGTCGAAGGCGCCCGCCTCGAGTCGCTCGAGCGAGCGCGAGGGAATCCGGGTCAACTTGCAAAGCTCTTCTTGCGAAATGCCTCGCAACTGGCGCTGTTTCTTCAGGTAGTCGCCGATGCTGCTGACCGAACCGGGTTCGAGTTCCCAGGGGTCTGCGGGAAACGGATCGACCTCGCGGTCCACTTCGGGAGTGGCCGCCTCGTCCTGATCGACGCTCTTGGCGTCCGGATCAGCGCCTGTGTCGTGTGAGTCGTTGGCCAAGCGTCGTTCACCGCCGAGGTTCATCGCGGGAGGGGCTTGCAGACGCTAGCCCGCTTCGGCTGTGAACTCCGCGACCTCAGCGAAGGATCTTCAAGTAGTCGCGAGATTCTTCTGCCCAGCGGCCGTCGGGGTCGTTCTTCACCGACGCCGTGAAGTACTGGATCGCCTTCTCGCGATGGCCCATCGACACCAGGATCTGTGCGACGTTGAAGCTCGCCTGGGCGCGCGGCCCCTGACCGATCGGATGGGCGATCACACGCTGGAAGTGCTTCACCGCCTTGAGCGTATTGCCCGCCTTGCGTTCGAGCAGACCGAGGTTCAGCGACGCCGGCCAGAAGTCCACGCGGAACTCGAGCGCGGTTTCGAGGCTCTTGCGCGCTTCGTCCACACGCCTGAGGTTGAACTCCGCCCAGCCCCGGTTCGAGAACGCCATCCAGGGGCGCGAGTAGAGCGGGTCATCGATCAGCACCTGCGCGTGATGAATCGCCTCTTCCCAACGTTCGAGTTGCAGATAGAACGCCGCGAGGTTGTTGTGGGCTTCGCGGTAGGAGGGGCGCAGTTCGACCGCCCGCTTCATCGCGTCGAGGGCCTTGTCGTCGTGTCCCTGCCGGCGATAGCCCTCTCCCAACCACAGGAGCGTCACGGGATCTTTCGGGTTCTGGTCGATCGAAAAGGTCAGCTCACGCAAGGCGATCGCATTCTGTCCCTTGGCGAGATAGTCGATCCCCAGATCGCGACGCGCGCGCGCCTGGTCGATCTGCTGTTCGCTTTCCGACCGGTCCTCGGCTTTGGGAACCGGTGTCATGCAGCCGAGCGGACCGGCCAGCGCGATCACCACTGCTGCGACGATCCACGCGAGGCAACCTCGCGCCGAGATACTGTGCAAGCGAGCGCGCCCTGCCGTCGTTGTCTTCACCATGTGTTCCCCCCCGGCGCTGTGCGGGTGCGCACTGCGCCTCAAAAACCGCCGAGTACCCGGGACAAGAAGCCCGCGTGGTCGACGTATTCGCCGCCGAGTTCTTCGCTCGCGAGTTCGATACGCGCGACCTCTTCGGCGCCGGGCTTGCGTTCGACGGGGGGGGCGTCGGCCGCGGGTTCTGCCTTGCGAAACTTGGTCATCACCGCTGCACCGGTCGCGGGCGCGTCGTCCATCGCCACTGCATCGTGCGGGTCGTCATCGCTGACGAACCCGGGTTCCGGGTCGAACGCGGGCACGCTCTCTGCCGCGTCTTCGGATTCGAAGAGCGACACCCAGACGCGATGGGCGCGCGCCTTGTCGCTCTCGACCCCGCCGCCGTCGATCATGTCGTCCTCGAACAGGAACCCCATTCCTTCCGAGAAACTGAGCGCCGCGGCCAGCGCCGCACGGTGGTCCCCAAGCTCCGTGGGATCGCCCTGGAACTTGAAGGTGAGGCCCTCGTCGCTCGAAATCAGCCGTACGCGGACCCACAGGTCGAGGACGCCGTATTCGCTCGCGGAAACGAGAATGCCTGCCCGCGCGGGACCCACCGGGAGGGCCTCTACGTTGACCACGGGCGTGTTGAGCGTCGTGCAGAACGCCAGCATGGCCGATTCGGCCACTCGTGCCTCTTCCGACGTGGGCATGAACATGCTGCATCCATCGGCTCCGGACCCGGCCCGCTTGAGCATCCTGAGGGCGCAGGCAGCGACCGAAGCCCACGAACGCAAAGGCCCTTTCGACGTTCGAGTGAGGCGCCCCGCGAGTCCAATCGGGGCTTTCGCCCACGCAAGAGAGGGATACAATGGCGCGGAATTTTTCTGACTTTCCGGGAGCCCTCCGAGCCCCCGAGTCACCCTCGCCCCACTCCACCAGATCGAGTTTTCCGTCCGCGTGACCGATCCCGTCCTGATGCCCGGCGCCTCGATGTCCGACAGGCAGAGGGTCCACGAATCCAGGATTCAGGCCGCGACGGATTGGAGTTCCGCGCCCTTTACTCAACCCAACCGAGTACGAGAAGACGCCACGCCATGACGAGCAAGAAGGTCGAGAAACGCCGTGAGGTTTCGATCCGCTTTTGCGGTGATTCCGGTGACGGCATGCAGCTTACCGGGACGAAGTTCACAGACGAAACCGCACTCGCGGGCAACGATCTGTCGACCTTCCCCGACTTCCCCGCCGAGATCCGCGCCCCCGCCGGCACGATGGCCGGCGTGTCGGGTTACCAGATCCACTTTGCGTCGGAGCAGGTCTACACGCCTTCGGATTCACCCGATGTCCTGGTGGCTTTCAATCCGGCAGCTGCGCGAGCGAACATCGGCGACCTGCGTCCCGGCGCGACGCTGATCATCAACGTCGACGCATTCAACAAGAAGGCGTACCAGCGCGCGGGCTACACCGAAGACCCGCTGCCCGATCTGCGCGAGCGTTTCCACCTGGTCGAGATCCCGCTCACCACGTTGAACCGCGAAGCCCTTTCGGGGCTCGACCTGAACCAGCGCGCGATCGATCGCTGCAAGAACTTCTTCGCCCTCGGTCTGCTTTCGTGGCTCTACGGACGCCCGATGAAGAGCACGGAACGCTGGCTCGAGAGCAAGTTCAAGGGCGACGTACTCGAAGCGAATCTGCGCACGTTGCGCGCCGGTTGGGCCTTCGGCGAAACGACGGAACTCTTCCCCGTTTCCTTCCAGGTCCCGGCAGCCAAGATCGAAAGCGGCACCTACCGCAACATCACGGGCAACCAGGCGCTGGCCTGGGGCATCGTGGCGGCCGGCCAATTGATGGACCGCCAGATCTTCTTCGGCGCCTATCCCATCACCCCGGCCAGTGAGGTGCTGCACGAAGTGTCGCGCCATCGCAACTTCGGCGTGAAGACCTTCCAGGCCGAAGACGAGATCGCCGCGGTGAGTTCGTCGATCGGCGCTTCGTTCGCGGGCAATCTCGCGGTCACGGTCAGCAGTGGTCCCGGCATCGTCCTGAAGCAGGAAGCGCTGGGGCTCGCCGTCATGGTCGAGCTGCCGCTGGTCGTCATCAACGTGCAGCGCTCGGGGCCGTCGACGGGCTCGCCGACCAAGACCGAACAGGGCGATCTGTTTCTCGCGCTGTACGGCCGCCATTCCGAAAGTCCGATGCCGGTGCTCGCCCCGTCGAGTGCCGGGGACTGCTTCACCACCGTGCTCGAGGCCTTCCGCATCGCGGTCAAGTACATGACGCCCGTGATGGTGCTGTCCGACAGCTACCTGGCGAACAGCTCGGAGCCCTGGAAGATCCCAGACGTCGACACCCTGCCCCGCGCGCCGATCCAATTCGCCACGGCAGACGACTCCGGCAACGAAGGCTTCCAGCCCTACGAGCGAGACCCCGAAACCCTCGCGCGACCGTGGGCGATCCCCGGAGAGGCCGAGCTCGAACATCGCATCGGCGGCCTCACCAAGGAGCCGGTGACGGGCAACGTGGTCTACGACCCGGTGAGCCACGCCGAAATGATGCGCCTGCGCGGCGAGAAGGTCGATCGCGTGTCCGCGGACGTGCCGCCCGTCGAAGTCGACGGTGCCGATTCCGGCGACCTGCTGGTCCTCGGCTGGGGGAGCACCCTGGGCGCGATCACGGCGGCCGTCGACGAGGCTCGCAAGGCGGGACAGATGGTGTCGCGCGCACACATCCGTCACATGAACCCGCTGCCGAGCAACCTGGATGAAATCCTCGGTCGCTTCAAGCACGTGCTGCTGCCCGAACTCAACACGGGTCAGCTCTCGATGATCTTGCGCTCGCGCTTCCTGATCGACATCCAATCGCTCACGAAGCTGGCGGGCCAACCGTTCCTGGTGAGCGAGATTCGCGACGCGATCGACTCGATCCTGAACAACTCATGAAGAACAGCCCAAACGAGGACAAGTAGGCATGGCCGCCCCCGCGAGCGAACTGACCCGCAAGGATTTCGTTTCTTCACAGGACGTGCGTTGGTGCCCCGGCTGCGGGGACTATTCGATCCTCGCCAACGTGCAGCGCGTGATGCCCGAATTCGTGGACAAGAAGGAAGACGTCGTCTTCATCTCGGGCATCGGCTGCAGCAGCCGCTTCCCGTACTACATGAACACGTACGGCTTCCACACGATCCACGGCCGCGCCCCCTCGTTCGCGACGGGCATCAAGGCGAGCAACCCCGACCTTTCGGTCTGGGTCGTCACCGGTGATGGCGATGGCCTTTCGATCGGCGGCAACCACCTGCTGCATTCGATCCGGCGCAACATGGATATGCAGATCCTGCTGTTCAACAACAAGATCTACGGACTCACGAAGGGCCAGTACTCGCCCACCTCGAACCCCGGCACGCGTTCGAAGTCATCGCCCCAGGGTTCGATCGACTATCCCCTCGACCCGATCAGCTTCGCCCTCGGTGCAGGCGCCACGTTCGTTGCGCGCACGATCGACGTCGACGCGACGCACATGCAGCAGACCCTGCGCCGCGCACACGCCCACAAGGGCACTGCGTTCGTCGAGATCCTGCAGAACTGCCCCGTCTTCAACGACGGCGTCTGGGAAGACGTGCAGGACCGCAAGCAGCGAGTCGAAAATTCGATCTCGCTCGTGCAGGGTGAACCGCTGGTCTTCGGTACCCCGGGCAACCTCCGGGGCATCGTCATGGAAGGCGGCGACCCCAAGGTGATCGACCTCGACGATGAGGACGATCCGGTCTCGAAGGGAGTCGTGGTGCACGACGAGCACCTCGAATCGACGGCGTATGCATTCGCGTTGGCGACGCTCACGCGGCCGGAATGCCCGCTACCGGTGGGCGTGTTCCGCGAGCAGAGAAAGGCGACCTACGAGCAGATGCTCGAGCAGCAGATCGAGGATGCAACTTCGGCGCAAGGTGCAGGCGACCTGCACGCGTTGCTGCATTCTGGGGACACCTGGACGGTCTAGAGGTCCGGCCGGCGAATTGCGGTGTAGTGGGATCTGCGGAGCGACGGTACCGTTGTGCCTATTGCGCTTGGCACATGGGATGACTCGGAGCCTGATGGATGGCTCGGGAATGGCCGGTACACGCCGACTTTGCTGGAGGAACTAACCATGAATCGGTTGGCCATCTTCGTGCTGGGAAGCTTGCTCGTCACGACACCAGCCCTCGCAATACCCACCTGGACATCGACTGGCTTTGCCACCTCGGCCAAGAACATCGACAAGGTCCTGGACGCCCTCGACAAGCTCAACCGCTCCGAAGTGGGGGAGCAACGCCCGGGTACGATTGCGCTGATGGCTTCGGTGGTCGACGGATCTGATCCTGCAACCCACCGCATCATCGCATTCTGGGATTCCGTTGCCCAGCGCGAGGAGTACACGCAGAAGCTGTTCGCGGATTCCGCCTGGCGGAAGTTTCGCGCTCGCTACAGCGACCTGACGCAGCCGGGCAGTACCTCGCGCCAGGTGGTCCTCAGAAGCTGGGGCAAGCAGAGCGGCGCCAACGTCGTGTGGCATATCTACGCCTTCACCGTCACGAATCCGGTCGCTTTCACCACTGCGCTCGACATCTTCATGACGAATGAAGCCCTCGAGAGCTTTCCGGGGCGTATGCACCTGTCGGGTGTGGTGGCAGCCGGAATCACGGATGTGACGCACCTGATTTCGGTCGGGTACGAAAGCGAGGCCCAGGCGGAAGCCGCGCTCGAGACCGCCAGCAGCTCACCCGACTGGGGCACGCACCTCGAGACCGCCGGCACGTCCGCGATCTACCGAGGTACGTTCATACTGCGAACGCTGAAGAGTTGGGGGCCCGGGGCCGAGTAGGTCATCCCCGGCGCTCGGCGTTCTCGCGGATGCCCAGCGGGTCGACATCGAGATCCTCTCTCCCGGGGTGGAGGACGATCAGATCGGACTCTCGTACGCGCATCACGACGCCGAGGACAGCTGGACGTTGAGGACGGACATCGCGTGAGACGATGGGACGCGGGGAGAGGAGAAGGAGGGCAATGAGGCTGCAATGGCCGAGCCTCACCCGAGCCGCCCCGTAATGACAGTGACGATGGAGCACTTTCTCGTCCTCGTCGTCGCAGGCCGTGGACTTCGCCCTCGTACAGGTGGGCTTCTACTGTCTCGCCCGCTCTTTCGAATGCACTGATCATACGGTGGGCTTGATCGACATGGACCCGCCGCACAGTCTCGTCTCTACCCCTTGAGCTCCGGCGCGCGATCCGCCAGCGCCTGGCCGATCGTTGCGGGCGAATCGGCGACCGCGACCTTGGCCCGCTCCAGTGCCTTGATCTTGTCGCTCGCCTTGCCCTTGCCGCCGGCGATGA
>JASMLK010000101.1 GCA_030748735.1 Myxococcota bacterium
ACGCAGGGAAACCGCCCAAGGTCGCCTTCGTCGCGATCGCGAGGAAACTCCTCACCATCCTCAACGCAATGGTTCGAGACGAAACCACGTGGCAGGAAAACGTCGCATAAGAACGATCCGAATCACGGTTGCTTGTTAGGCTGCTTGCGCGCCTAGACCCGTTTAAGAAGAACAAGCGTTGGGTTCTCAGGGCCCCAGATCGAGGGGCTTTCGAAGAGCGGCTCGAAACCCTGCGCCAGATAGAACGCCCGGGTTCGAGCGTAGTACGGGTCTGGGTTGGACGGGCCGAGGGTCTTTACGTGAAGCCACCCTCCACCCTGGGAACGCGCCTCAGACTCAAGATGGCCGAGGAGTGCACTGCCAACCCCCTGCCGATGATCGCTTGGAGCTACGGCCATGAAATACACTTCATGGGAGCGCGGCGAGTGCGTCTCGAGGGTGATCGCACCGACCACGGATTCGTTTCGCAACGCGACCCAGCTCGGCAGAGCCGTGAGGTTTCGTAAGTAGTCTTCGTTGGACTCGGGGATTCCGAACCAATCGGGGAGCGCGGCCAAGATACGTTCGCACTCGGCGAAATGGCTGGATTCGAACGAAACGATTCGAGCTGTCAAGTCTGCGCCTGCTCGTACCAAGCTGCCTAACTCATTATTAACCAGCTGAAATCCTACAGTATTCGGGATCGGATCCCGCAATCGGGCTGCCGCATTCACGGACGAATGCGGCCAGCGGTTGTTCCGTAAGGTGTCGTGACTCCGCGGAATTCTCAGCGCAGCGGGGTGAGAGGCTCTTGTTATACATGCGAAAGAGTTGCCGTATAACAGTTCTTTGCTGGGCTAAAGGTTGTCGGCGGGGCTCTTTACTCCGAATGGGCCGGTGTGGGAGACGTGGGTGTAGATCATCGTGGTCTTGAGGTCGCGGTGGCCGAGGAGTTCCTGGACGGTTCGGATGTCGGTGCCTGATTCGAGGAGGTGGTGGCGAAGGAATGGCGGAAGGTGTGGGGCGTGATCCGCTTGGTAAGGCCGGCTTCGGTTGCGGCCTTGCGGACGGCGCGTTGGATGGCGGTCTCGTGAATCATCCAGCCGATGTACGTCTTTTCTGTGCGCAGGCTGTAGTGACGTTCAGCCTTCGATGGGAAGGTCGGCGCGGCCGAACACGGGCTCGAGAGCGAGGCCGCGTTCCGCGAATGCTTCGGCGGCACCTTCGCCGCGGTCCACCAGGCAGATCACGCGCGCGACCTTGCCACCCGCAGCCTCGACGATTTCGACAGCGTCGAGGGTCGAACCGCCAGTCGTCGTCGTGTCTTCGACGAGCGCCACCACCTGCCCTTCCGCGAAGCCACCTTCGACCTGCTTCCCCATGCCGTGCTTCTTGGCTTCTTTGCGCACGAAGAAGCCGAGCATGTCTTCGTGGCCGGGTGTGCGTGCCGCCGCACCGAGCACTGCACTCACCAGCGGCACGGCACCGACCGCCATGCCTCCGACCGCTTGCACGGGAGTGCCGCGCGAAAGCAGGTCGAGCACGAGTCGGCCCCCCAGCGCAACACCTCGCGGGCGCATCAGGGTCTGGCGAAGGTCGAGGTAGAAGTTGCTCTTGCGTCCGCTGGCGAGCGTGACTTCCTTGCGTTCGAAAGAAACGTCGATGATCAGCTCGAGTAGCTGTGCGCGTGCTTCTTCCAGCGTCAGCCCGTCGAGCGCTGCTTGCGTGTCCATCGTCTTCTGCCCTCCTATTGCTTGCGAATACCCAATGCAAATTCGGCGATCAGGCGGTTATGGAGTTCGCTCGTCCCCTCGCCGAACTCGAGGCTCTTGGCCTCCATGAGCAGGCGTCCGATCTCGTATTCCTCGGTGCAGCTATAGCCGCCAAAGATCTGCATGCCGTCGAGCGCGTTGGCCACGGCGGCCTGGCTGGCGTTGAGCTTGGCGAGTGAGCTTTCGAGTGAACAGCGCCCCACCCCTGCGTCCTTCATGCGACCGAGGCGGTACACGAGCAGCCGCGCGGCTTCGGTGCGGCTCACCATGTCGGCGACCTTTTGCTGGATCATCTGGAACTCGCCGATCTTCTGACCGAAGGCCGTGCGCTCCATCGCGTACGGGGCCGCGAGGTCGATGCAGCGCTGCGCTTGCCCGACGCAGCGCGCCGCGACCGAAAAGCGTCCGGTGTCGAGCGCGGCGCCGAGGATCGGAAAGCCACCGCCTTCCTTCCCAAGCAGCGCCTCGTCGGGCACGAAGGCGTTTTCCATGTGGACTTCGGCGAGGTTGTCGCGCTTGAGGGTCCGCATGGGGAAGTCCGAAAGGGTGATGCCCTTGGTTTCCTTCGGGTCGATCAAGAACGCGGTCACGCCCTTGTGCTTCTTCGAAACGTCTACGCTCGCCACGCAGAAGAACAAGCCCGCATAGGCGGCGTGCGAAATGAACACCTTGGTACCCGTCAGCTCGTAGCCGCCGTCCACCTTTTTGGCGGTGGCCTTGAGGTTGCCGAGGTCGGTGCCTCCGCCGGGTTCGGTGAGCAGGGCGGAACAGAGGGTTTCCCCCGAAGCGATCCCGGGCAGCCAGCGCTGCTTCTGTTCTTCGCTGCCGAAGTTGATGATCGAACTCGCGGCCAGCGAGTTCGCGACCGAAACGGCACTCGCCACCACCCAGTCGATGCGCGCGAGCTCTTCGCAGATGACGCCGTAGCTCATGACGTCGCTGAACGAGCCGCCGTACTGCTCGGGAATCATCGGTCCCATCAAGCCGAGCGGGCCGAGCTTCGCGATCAGGTCGAGGGGGTACTTGGCTTCGCGCTCGTATTCTTCGACGTGGGGAAGGATCTCGTTCTCGGCAAATTCCTTCACGAACTGGCGGACCTGGCGCTGATCTTCGGTGAGATCGAAATCCGCCATGCGCTCGAGCGCTGCACTCATGGTTCTTCCTTCTATCTATACCCAGACGAGGGTTCGGCTCCATCTCGGGGGTCGGCCGAAGTCGGGACCGTGGGGCGGGCAGCAGGCTAGCCTGAATTCTCTTTGTTTTCCGACGGACTTCGCGGCTCCAAGCCCCGTTCGGCGACTGGTCAGCTCGGCCGGGTGGGCTAAGCTCGCGCGCCGAATCGACGACCCCCACTGACGAAACCCGGATCGACACCGCGAAGGCAGGACCAGGCATGAAGAAGGGCACGAACAACCGCAACCGCAACAAGTCCTCCCGCTACCGCGCGAAGCTCAAGCAGAAGAACCGCCGCGCCCGCAAGCGCGTTTCGCCGGACGGCCGCAAGTACCACCGCTAGCCGCGAGCCTGCCCCGCCGCCCCTAGGCGCGTCCCTTCGAAACCGCCTCGCCGAGTTCGTCGATCGCCTGGTCGAGTGCTGCGTCGATCGCCTGTTCCCAGGCCGGCGCCTGCGCGGTGTCGCCCGCTTCGGGGAACAGGATCCCGCGCGACGAGTTCACCACCCCGCCCTCGAGCCCGCCCGGCCCGGGCTTGAAGCCCTTGACCGCGTCTGCGGCACTTCCCCCTTGTGCTCCGTAGCCGGGCACGAGGAAGACCGCGTTGGGGAGACGCTCGCGTACGGTCTGCGCTTCGCCGGGATAGGTCGCACCGACCACGACGCCGAGCGACGACCACCCCGTCTCCTTGCCTTCGAGTCGCTGCGCCATCGGCTGTAGCGCGGCCGCGACCGCGCCGTAGACGGGGGCGTCTGCGAGTTCGAGGTTCTGCAGGTCGCCCGAGCCCGGGTTGCTGGTCTTCACCAGGACGAACAACCCGCGCGCGTGCGCTTCGGCGCGCGCCGCGAAGGGTTCCAGGCTGTCGAGGCCGAGGTAGGGGTTGAGCGTGATCGCGTCGACCTCGATCGGTGAACCGGGCTCGAGATACGCGCGCGCATAGCCGTCGGCCGTCGAGCCAATGTCACCGCGCTTCGCATCGAGCAAGACCAGCAGATCGAGTGAGCGCGCGCGGTCGACCACGCGGGTGAGGGTTTCGATGCCGCGGTGGCCGAGCTGCTCGAAGAAGGCGATCTGCGGCTTCACCACGGCGACCTTGCCCGCAGCGCGATCGAGCACTGCCAACAAGAAGTCTTCGACCGCCTTTGCCGTTTCTTCCGAGGCCGGCGCCATGTCGCCCCGCGCGAAGACCGGCGGAATCTTCCCCAGATGGGGATCGAGCCCGATGCAAAGGGGATGTCCCAGCTCGCGCATGCGCGAGATCAGGTCGTCAGCGAAGTGGCGGGGCTTGCGTCGCGTCATGGGCTTGGTCGGCGGCGAGTCTATCGCCCTTCGTTCTTCCACGCTCACTTCGCGGCTCGTGCCTGGCGCCGAGCGGTTATCCTCGCCGCCATGACGTCTGGCCCCCTGCAGTTCCAACTCGAAGCGACTTCCGGTCGCGCCCGCGCGGCGCGCATGAAGACGCCCCACGGCGAGGTCACGACCCCGACCTTCATGCCCGTCGGCACCCACGGTGCTCTGAAGGCCATGACGACCGAACAGGCCCGCGCGACCGGCAGCCAGATCCTGCTCGGCAACACGTACCACCTCACCCTGCGTCCGGGCGAAGCGTTGGTGGAAAAGCTCGGCGGTCTTCACGCCTTCATGGCGTGGGACGGCACGCTGCTGACCGACAGCGGTGGCTTCCAGGTCTTTTCGCTGCCCAAGGTCGAGATCACCGATCGCGGTGCGCGCTTCAAGAATGAATTCAGCGGCGAAGGCATGGAGATCACCCCCGAGCGGTCGATCGAAATACAGAACCGCCTCGGTGCCGACATCATCATGGCCTTCGACGAATGCACGCCCTTCCCGGCCAGCGAAAAGCAGGCGTCGCAAGGCGTGCGGCGAACGCTTTCGTGGATGGAGCGCTGCATGCGCGCACACGAGCGCGCCGACGACCAGGCGCTCTTCGCCATCGTGCAGGGCAGCACCTTTCAGCATCTGCGGGCTTCGTGTGCCGAAGCCCTGGTCGCGATGGATCTCCCCGGTTACGCGATCGGTGGTGTGAGCGTCGGCGAAGGACACGAACTCTTGTGCGAAGTGAGTTCCTTCACCGCGCCGCTGCTCCCCGAAGACAAGCCGCGTTACCTCATGGGTGTCGGCTTGCCCGAAGACCTGCTGGCCTGCGTGGGGCACGGCATCGACATGTTCGACTGCGTCATTCCGACGCGGTACGCGCGCTCGGCCACCGCCTTCACGTCGCGCGGTCGCATTCGCCTCACCAACCGGCGCTATCGCCGGGACGCGTATCCCATCGACGCTTCGTGCGATTGCTATGCGTGCGCGAGCGGGATGAGCCGGGCGTACCTTCATCATCTCTTTGCCGCGAACGAGATCCTCTCGGCGATCCTCTGCTCGATCCACAACGTGCACTTCTACCAGAGCCTCATGCGGCAGGCGCGAAGCGCGATCCTCGAAGACCGCTACGACGCCTTCTGCGAGGCCTTTCTCGCGCAGTACGGCGCTGCGGGGGGCGGCGGGGAAGGCGCGAACGAGCGCGAAGGCTGAGCGTTCGTTCTCGAAGCCGTCAGCGCGGCGAGCGGGCGCAACAAACTGCCGCGCCCCCATGGCGCGGGCCCGAAAATCGGGGAAGCTACCCGCGCCATGGGTCTCCAATGTGGAATCGTCGGTCTGCCGAACGTCGGCAAGAGCACCATCTTCAACGCGCTCACCGCGGCTGGGATCGCGGCGGAGAACTACCCCTTTTGCACCATCGAACCCAACACGGGGATCGTGGTCGTACCCGACGCGCGCCTGCAGGCCCTCGAAGACATCGTGCATTCGGGCAAGGTGGTCCCCGCGACGGTCGAGTTCGTCGACATCGCTGGCATCGTCAAGGGCGCTTCGCAGGGTGAAGGGCTGGGCAACAAGTTCCTCGCTCACATTCGCGAAACCGACGCGATCGTCCACGTGGTGCGCTGCTTCGAAGACGACAACGTCGTTCACGTAGACGGCAGCCCCGACCCGCTGCGCGACGTCGACACCATCGAAGTCGAACTCGGCCTCGCCGACATCGAGACCGTCGAAAAGCGCCTCGACCGCGCGACCCGCCAGTCGAAGAGCGGCGACAAGACGGCCACCGCCGAAAAGGCCTTCTTCACCGAACTGCTCGGCCATCTTTCCGACGGCAAGCCTGCGCGCACCTTCGAAGTGCCCGACGTCATACGAGCCGCCGTGCAGGAATGCCACCTGCTGACCATCAAGCCCATTCTCTACGTCGCCAACGTCGACGACGCATCGCTCGCTTCTGGCAACGACTACAGCGCGAAGCTCGAAGCCCACGCGAACGAAACCGGCGCGGGCTGCCTGCGCATCTGCGGCCAGGTCGAAGCCGAACTCTCCGAGCTCGAAGACGAAGAGAAGGCCGCCTTCCTCGAAGACATGGGGGTCGACGAGCCGGGCCTCGACCGTCTGAGCCGCACGGCCTACAGCCTGCTCGACCTGCAAACGTTCTTCACCGCAGGCGAAATCGAAGTGAAGGCCTGGACGATCCATCGCGGCGACCTCGCCCCACAGGCCGCCGGCGAAATCCACACCGACTTCGAGAGCAACTTCATCCGCGCCGAGATCATCCCCTACGACGCCTACGTCGAAGTCGGCGGCGAAACCGCCGCCAAGGCGCAGGGCGTGATGCGCGTCGAAGGCAAGGACTACGTCATGCAGGACGGTGACGTCGTTCACTTCCGCGTCGGTGTCTAACCGCCGCGCCTCCTTCCTTTACACCCTACCCCTCCCGACAAGGACTCCGAGCACAAGTTCATGGCTGGCTATCGCGACATGCTGACACCCGACGAAGTACTCGCCCGCTATCACGACGGCCCGCAGGACGGCGTCTTCACCGACGGCTCCTGTGACCCGAACCCCGGTCCGGGGGGCTGGGGGTTCGTCTGGGTGAAGAACAACGAGATCGTGCGCGAAGACCACGGCTTCGACCCGAAGACCACGAACAACCGCATGGAACTCCAGGCGCTGATCGAGGCCTACAAGGTGCTGCCCGAAGACGCGCAGTGCTCCCTCTATTCCGACAGCAAGCTCTGCGTGGACACCATCAACCAGTGGGCCGCGGGCTGGGAAAAGCGCGGCTGGAAGCGCAAGAGCGGGCCGATCAAGAACCTCGAACTCGTGCAGGAACTCTACGCCCTCGCCAACGCCCACCCGGGCTGCAAGCTCGAATGGATCAAGGCGCACGATGGGTCGCGCTGGAACGAATACGTCGACGCGCTCGCATCGACCTACCAACGCGGGTAGCGAAGCCAGACCGCGACGCGCAGCCGCGCCCGGCTTCAGCGCATTTCGATCGGGATGCGTTCCTTGATGACGTCGCGCGCCACGTAGGCGATGAGTGAGCGCGGGAAGACGCGCGCCGGAACGATCGCGCGGATCCAGTTCCACCAACCCGAAACGACCGCGGGCTGTTCACCGAGCGTCGTCATCGCCAGCGCCACGACCGTTTCGGCGGTGTCGCCGCTGTGCGGGATCTCTCCGGCGACTTCCTGGAATTCGGTTTCGGTGGTACCCGGTTCGAGGACGAGTACGTCGATGCCCTGCTCGCGCAGTTCGACGTAGAGCGATTCGGCAAAGAGTCGGTCGAAGGCTTTGCTCGCGCTGTAGACGCCGTGCAGCGGGAGCGGCTGCCGCCCCGCGATCGAACCGCTGAAGATCACTGCGCCGCGACCGCGCTCGATCATCCCACCCACCAGCCGGCTCGTCAGGATGACGGGCGAGGTGCAGTTCACCGTGATGAGGTCGGTCAGGCGCTCGGTTTCGAGCTTTTCGAAACGGCCCGCGTAACCGAGCCCGGCGTTGTTGACCAGCACGCCGATCTCGAGGTCCGCGCAGGCCCGGGCGAGTTCTTCTGCGCCTTCGGGCTTCGAAAGATCCACCGGCACCACGCGCGTTTCCACGCGATGGCGTTGCTCGAGTTCGTCGGCCACTTCACGCAGACGGTCTTCGCGACGCGCGGCCAACACACACGAAACCCCCTCGCGTGCGAGTGCACGAGCGAATTCGACACCGAGCCCCGCCGAGGCGCCGGTCACCAGCGCCCATTCGCCGTAGCGCGCGCGCATGGGCTTGCGTATTTCGCTGAAGTGCTCGCGCGCGTCGGCGAGCGCCAGCGTGAGCAGCGCGAAGGGTGCGGCGCTGATCAAGCCGAGGAAGACCCCCAGGAGCGAAAACCCGAACGTGCTGATGTTCCACACCAGCATCCCGATCGAGATCTGTGCCGTGTAGAAGGCGCCCCAGGTACACACCCACGGTCGCCGGCGGCGGATACCGTGTGTGGCGGCCGCGTAGATGAACCAATGGGGAAGCGCCATCAGCTTCGCCCACCAACCCGTGAACATGACGCCGAACCAGACTTCCTGGTCTTCGGCCACGGGCTTCCAGAAGATGTCCCACGGCATGTAGATGAATGCCATGTAACTGCTGAAGATCATGAGTGCGTTGATCCACACCGGACGGTCGCGGAACAGATCTCTCAGCCAGTCGCGCATGCATACCTCGCGTTCGGATGACTGCGAGACACTACAGGAAGGCCAACGGGCGGGCAGCCCTACGCAGAGACGGGCGCGAGCCGACGAACGTCAGTTCGAAGCGGCGGGGGCGTCCAGCGCGTCGCGAACCCGGGCCGCGAGCTCGTGGCGAGCGAAGGGTTTTTCGACGAGCGGCGCCGAACGATCCCACACTCCCTCGTCCACGAGGACCTGCTCGCGGTGGCTCGACGTGAACAACACACGTATGCCGGGCCGGATGCGCGAAACCTGTTCGACCAGCTCTCGGCCGAAGCCGCGCGGCATGCCCAGGTCGGTGACCAGCAGATGAATCGGCCCGTTGTGCGCTGCACTCGCCTCGAGTGCGCTGCGAGCGTCATCCATCGCGAGCACGCGATAGCCGAAACCCTTGAACAAACGTTCGAGGAGCCCGCGCACGACGGTTTCCGGTTCGACGAGCAGGATCGTCTGTCCGTCGCCCTGCGCGATCGCGCGCGGTACCGCGTCGGCCGCGTCGTCGGTCGATTCTTCTGCCGCGACGGGCAGGAAGATGTGGAAACTCGACCCCTGCCCGAGTTCGCTCTCCACCCGGACTGCGCCGCCGCAGGCTTCGACGATGTTGGCCACGGTCGAAAGACCGATACCCGTCCCGCGCCCGGCGCGTTTGGTGGTGAAGAACGGATCGAAGAGCCTGGCCGCCGTCGCCTCGCTCATGCCGCAACCGGTGTCGCTGATCGTCAGCACCACGTACGCACCCGAAGGCAGGCCGGCCGGTGCTTCGACGTCGAGACCGCAGGCGCCGCTTTCGTCGAGTCGCGCCGCACGTGTCGCCACCGTGAGTGCGCCGCCGTCGTCCGCCATCGCATCGCGTGCGTTCGCGACCAGGTTCAAGATCACCTGATCGAAACGCGAGGGGTCGACCACCACGGGGTCGAGGCCTTCCGCGAGCTGGTAGACGACATCGGTCTCGTCACCCGCCACGCGGTTGATGATCTTCGCCAGCGGAGCCACGATGCTGCCGAGTTCGAACGCCCGGGGCGCGATGCCCTTTTCTCGATGAAAGCCGAGTATCTGTTCGACGAGCGTCGATGCGCGCTCGGCCGCATTGCGAATCTCATCCAATTCTTCGGCGCCCGCCTCACCCTCTGGAAGGTCGTCCGCCAGCAATTCGCCGTAACCGAGGATCGCGGTCAGGTAGTTGTTGAAGTCGTGCGCGATGCCGCTCGCGAGACGCCCCACGATCTCGAGGCGCTGCGTCTTCTGCAGCCTCGCTTCCGTCCTCGCTGCACGCTCGTCGCTCTGCTTGCGAACGAGCGCGCTGCCCAGGAGATCGACGACCACACGCGCAAGCGAGGGGACCTCGGCGCCCCAATGCCGCGGCACACCGAGAGCGGAAACTTCGAGAAAGCCCGTGAGCGCGCCGTGGCTGATCATCGGCACGAAGAGCAGCGCCGCCGTGTCGCCCCGAAACAGACTTCGCTCGGCGTCGGCCTCGATGGGCAGTGCTTCCGTGCTGCGCCAGCAGACGCATTCGCCCTTGGCGAGCTGCATCGCGAGAACGGGGAAGTCTGGAAGTGCGAAGCCTTCGAGAGCTTCGTCTCGCGGTGCGGCGCAGCGTTTCTCGAAGTCACCCGCGAGTCGGTCCGCACCGCGTACCGTCGAAGCCGTCGCCACTTCGACCCACGCCGACGCGTCGGCCGAGCGCAGGTGCAGGGTCACGCGGTCTGCCGGCAGTGCGGTGGCGAGGGTTCTGAGTGTCGCGTCGATCGCTTCCCCGAGAAGCTCGCCGGGTGTATCCACGACACGCGCTGAGAGCTGAGCCACCACCTCGTGCAGGGGACGCGCCCCAGCATGCCCACGCGCCGCAGCGCGCTGCAGTGCATTGCGGCGTCGGTGACGTTCTGGCGTGCGATTGGCGTGGTCACTGGGGAACGACGTGGCCGGGCTCCCGCGCGGCACATCATGAGAAATGCACCGCCTGGCTGGGGACCTCGCCCGAATCAGCGAGTAAGGCGAAGGAGCTAGCGCGAGGACCACTACTCACTTCGTCAAACACGCGATGGTGCTTTAATGAAACTGGAAAACTTGCGTATGGCTGAAACGGCAACTGACGGGCAACTACTGGGTGAAAGCCACGATGCGCAACCTTCTCACAGCGATTCCAGGCTCGTGGATCTTTCTTCGCCCGCTTACGGCTTTTGTCTCACCTATCTCGGACCTTCTCGCAGTCGGGCTTCTCATGTCCGATACACCGATCGCGCAAAGACATGCAGGAGACCGGCAGCACCGGGCACAAAAAGAAACGGCCGCCACGCGCTCTGCGTGACGGCCGTTCGTGTTCTGCTCGATTGCGTGCGGTCTACGGTTCGACGAGACCCGCACGAATCGCAAAGCGAACCAGCCCCGACACCTTGTGGATGTCGAGCTTCTCCATCAGGTTCGAGCGATGGGAGTCGACGGTCTTGAGCGACACGCCGAGCATGTTCGCGATCTCCTTGCTCGAAAGGCCTTCGGCAATGAGCTGCAACACTTCGCGCTCGCGGTCGGTCAGCATCGCCACGCCCGAAGGCGACGAGTCGCCCGGCCGTGCGATCGCGTCGACCACCTGCTGGGTGATCGCGGGCGAAAGGTACGAAGCCCCCCCACGCACTGCGTCGATCGCCTGCAAAAGGTCGGTCGAGGCCGAATTCTTCACGATGTAACCCGACGCGCCCGCGCGTAGCACTTCTTCGACATAGGTTCGACTTTCGTGCATGGAGAGCACCAGGATCTTGGCCTGGCTGCCCCGCTTGCCAATCCGGCGTGTCGCGTCGATTCCCGACAGCCGCGGCATCCAGATGTCCATGATGACGACGTCGGGCTGCTTGTCCAACACCATCTGCACGGCTTCTTCACCATCGGATGCCTCACCGATTACGGTGAAATCAGGACGCCCTTCCAACAGCTTTACCAATCCCTCTCTGACGATCTTGTGGTCGTCAGCAACAACGATCGTGGTCATGATGTTTCCCCCCGGTCCACCGTAGGTTGTGACTCAATCCGGAGAGAACTTAAACCGGCGCTTTTTTCCGGGAATGGGGGATTCGCCCGAATTGAGGAGGAATAACGCCGAACCCCGGGTCGGCAACTTCTGGCTTCACTTCTCGGTGTCGCAGCACCGGGCGAGACCGGGGAATGCCCGCGCGGCCTCGAGCGGAGCAGTGGCTAACCACCCGACTTTGCGAAACAAACCGCCCTCGGATCCCGCGGCGTGCGGTTCGACCGTCAACTTCACGACACTCGAACGGAACAGCGCTGTACGAACACGTCGGCGCGGGCCAGCAAGCCCGGTTCGTGACGTCGCTCCGGTTCCTCCTCGAAACCGACCGTGCAAACGTGCGCCGTTGCTCGGCAATTCGTCCACGCCCTCGACTGTGTCGAGGGCATCCGCACATATTCTCGCTGCCAGTCGAAATCAAGGCCCACCCTGGGCATAACCCCAAGTCGAACGGAAAATGGACCGGGCGTCACCCCGGGCAATCCCTTCTCGCAGTCGACCGAAATCCGAGGTGCGGGGGCTGCGGGCCGGTGCGCTCAGTCGGGGATCGGCCCCTGGCCTTCGCGCAGCACTTCGATGTCTTCGTGCCCGGCGCGAAGCACCGTCGACGGCGAAGGCCATAGTGGCCCACCATCAATCAAGCACTCGGCATCGCCGCGGTAGCGGGCTTCGTAGAGTTCGGGGTCCTCGAGCTCTGGCTCGTCGTCGGCAGACATCACGGAGCCAACGAGCAGCGGTTCACCCACCAGGTCGACCAGCATGCGACACACCGCGTTGTCGGGCATGCGCAGACCGATCTCGTGGTCTCGGTTCTTCATCGGGCGGGGTACACCCTGCGAAGCCTTGAGGATGATCGTGTAGGGCCCCGGCAGGATACGCCGCGCCATCCTGAACACGCGGTTGTCCATGATCCCGTACTTCCCGAAGTCGGCGATCTCGTTCACCATCATGGCGAGGTGTTTGCGCGAACCGCTTTCGACACCCTTGAGGCGACGTAGGGTCGCGATCCCCTTCACGCTCGATAGCGCGCACCCGAACGCGTAGCCGGTGTCGGTGGGGTAGATGATCACCCCGCCCTTGCGCACCGCCGCAGCCGCGGGTTCGACCTTGCGCGGTGCCGGGCGCTCGATGTCTACGCGCAGTCGCATCGCAGGAGTATCGGTGCAAGCGAGTGGCGCGCCAAATCACCGCCGCGCGCGGGCGCATTCGCGCCGCGTTCCCGAAACCGCATCAGGGCTCGATCCAGGTCTCGACGAACTGCCCCGCCAGGAAGCTCGCGAAACTCAGGTGGTAGAGCAGGATCCCGTAGTAGACGAGGAACGCCGCGAAAATCCCCACCACGGCGAGCGGGCGTTCGCGATGGCGCCACAAGAGCCCCGTCGAAAGCGCCACGAGCGCGAGCTTGGCGGTCACGAAGAGCAGCGGGTGTGCTTCGACCAGCGAGCCAATGAACGGATTGGCCTCGGTCGCGAAACCAGCCTGCACCCACCACAGCGTCAGCACCGCGTCACACAGGTTGAGCACGATCACCGTGCGCACGATGCCCGCGAGCCAGCGGTAGTGGGTCGAGCTCCCGACCCGTTCCGGGGCGTCTCTCAGCGTCGGCGACGCACTGAAGTACCGCTCGCTTCGCTCGCCAGTGGTCTGCATATGCTCTCGATCCGCCATCCGCTTTTCAGATCGTCAAACCGGCCCGGTTCATGAACAACCTCCCCCGCCGAATCGATGACAACACCCCGGATTTCCGCCACTTGTGCGGTATGGATGTCACATGATTGTGCGGCCCAAGAAATGGGGAAACCATTTTCAGTCCCGGAGCACATGCTCAGTATCACTGTGAGCACAGTCCGGGGTAGAGGTTCTTGATCTCGAGGCTCGTCGCAGAACCGTCGTCGGGGATGCGCTTGACCGCAAGCGAGATGCGGTTGTCGCCGTCGAGTGCCTTCCAGTAGGTCTCGAGCACCTCGAGCGGGGTTCCCACGCAGGGCACTGCAAGGGGATCCCCTTCGAAGGTCGGTAGCGGCGTCCCGTCTCCCTGGTAGGTCGTGAGGAGCCAGCCGCGACCGGGGGCCGGGCGAGCCGGGCGATAGGTCGTGCGGTCGGTTTCCTCCGGATCGAGGACGTTGGCCTTGAGGATGCTCAGGGCGAACCGCGCCTCTCGCCCCTGCCCTTCCAAACCGCCGAAGTCCACCATCGCACTGATGCGGGGCGTGTAGTTCGGCGCGTCGGGTTCGCGCTGACGGGTCGCCAGTGCTCCGTCGAAGCTCCCGCCGGCCACCACGCTGTCGGCGATCGTGCGGGTCTGGTCCCCATTGGAAACCAGGTACGCACCCTCCACTTCGAGCATGGCTTCGTAGATGATGAGACTCGGATCTTCGACCTTTTCGACGTCGACCGGTTCGGTGCGCAGCGTCGTGCCTTCCTGGACGAAGCGTCGGTTACGGCTGTTCGGACTGCGGCCCATGATGAAGTAGACGACGAGCCACGCATCGTCGTCACTCGATCGTCCCACCACCAGGCCACGGCCCGGGTACGGGTTGCGGCCGAGATGCCGGTCGAGATTCTCTTGTGCGCGTTCGTCGGGGGTCATGTCTTCTTCTCGTTTGAGTTCCATTTCGTGTTTCCTCGTTCTTCGTTCTTTCATGCCGCGCGGCCGCGTGGAGGTGATGCGCAGTCGCGGTGCTGCTCAATCGATGTGCTCCCAATCGTCGCCGTAGTGAATGGTGAGTTCGGTTCCGGCTTCGATGTTGCGCAGTGCGTGGAGGTCCAGGCCGATGAACTCGGCGTTGGGGTTGCTCGCGTGGTTCAAGAAGCGGAGCGCGTTCTTGCCCTCGACGCCAATCGGGTTGTCTTCGTCGTCGAGGGACCAGAGCACGTGCATGCCGTCCTTCCTGGTCGGCTCGCCTTCGAAGGTCGCCACGTATGCCCCGGGGCGGATGCGCTTGCGCGCGTACAACCCCTTGCCGTGGATGGGGCTCACGCCTACTTCGACGCGCTCGGCTGCACCGGGCCTTCCCAGCCCATACTTCTTCTTTTCCTTCTTTGCTTTCTTCTTTCCCACGAACGACTCCCCTCCGGCAGCGAGTGTATTGGATATGCGAGCCGGTCGGTCGAAACGAGAGGCCCACCGACCGCCGGGCCTCAGAAGCGATCCGCGGGCCAGAACACCAATGCGTCGCGCGGCAGGATCCGCTCGAGAAACCGGGCGGGCCCTTCGTCGGGAAACAGCGCGATGTCGAGGCGATCGGCGAGCGATTCGAGGTTCAAGCAGCGCAGCATGGCGGTCGGATCGGCGATCGGGTGCGAGGTCAAGCCGCGGTGCTCGAGGGCCACGGTGAGCTGCAGGTCGTCGAAGGCTGGCAGCATGACGGCGCTACGCAGTTCGCGGGACGAAACGCCTCGCGGCGCCAGGTCGTCGTTGTCGCGTTCGGCCAGCACGTCGGCGACGAGTGACGCGAGCGCCGAAGCCCCCTCTTCGACCCGGCCCAGTTCGGTAATCGCCAACACGCCACCGAGCAACGTGCAGCGCGCGTACGCCACCGTGACGCCACCCTGCCGCGCCACCACGAACTCTTCGATCGGGTTGCCCGAAAGGCAGAGACTCCCCTCCCAGGCATCGTCGTCGCGCACCACCGTGCCACTGCGCGAAGCCGAGTAGGCGGAATGAATCGCCTTGACGGCCGCGAGATCGCGCTCGCGGTCGAAGACCGCGAATTCGATCTCGTGGCTCGTCGGCAGGTCGCCCTTCGGCTTCAGGGCGTTGGGGTCGACGCGGCGCAAGAGACTGCGTTCGCTCGTCCAACCCTGCCAACCGCGCGCGGCAAAGAAATCCTGCCGTTGCGCGTGCAGCAGCGATATTTCCATGCCGCGCTCCACCATGGCGTCTACAGCCGCTTCGACGAGCAGCCTGGCGATACGTCGGCCGCGATGTTCGGGCAGGGTAAAGAGCGCGCCGAGGCCGCCGGTCGGGATCGCGTGCCCCAACACGCGAATGCGGCGCGGAAAGATCTGCACGCCGCCGAGTAGCACTCCGCCATCGACCGCGACCCAGACGTTCTCGTCGGCGTAGCTCGGGTCGTAGTCCATGTAGCGGCGGAAGTAGT
The DNA here is from genome assembly GCA_030748735.1 of Myxococcota bacterium. Classification (GTDB taxonomy): domain Bacteria; phylum Myxococcota_A; class UBA9160; order UBA9160; family UBA4427; genus DUBZ01. The sequence goes on from JASMLK010000101.1 coordinate 15,592, forward strand.
TGCGACCGCGCCAACCATCGGGGAGATCGAAACCATCGAGTAGGTCGAGCAGCGTTCCGCGCTCGGTGTTGGCCAGGGTCCGGATCTCCATCGTGGCGGCAGTATAGACGCAGGCGCCTCAATGGTGGGTGATACGAAGACCCGAAAGTACGCGGGAAAAATCGTCGGGGTCGGGGCTCGATGCATCGATCTCGTCGAAGCGGACCTGGGCGGCATGCAGCATGTGTCGCGGCGCCGCGCCCGCGACGTCGCCATAGACCGCGTCGCCGAGCACCGGATGACCGAGCTCGGCGAGGGTCGCGCGGATCTGGTGAAGGAAGCCCGTGCGGGGCTGGATCTCGACGAGCGTCGCCCCCGCGAGCGCCTCGAGGGGGCGGATACGCTGTACGGCAAGCCGCACCCCACGTGCCGGTACCGACCCATCGCGCGGCGGAGCAGGGACGACCTTCACCCGGGCCGGCTTGTGCTGGGCCACGACGAGGCCGACCTCCTGCTCGAGGGCTTCGGCAAGCGTGCCCGCCACGATCGCGCGGTACACCTTTTCGACCCGATGGCTGCGGAACGCGTCGCGCAGGCGATCCCAACTCGGCTGTTCGGTCGCCACCAACAGCACGCCCGACGTGTCGACGTCCAGGCGATGCACGACACCGCTTCGCAGCCCGCGCTCACCGACCCCCTGTACTTCGGGGTGAAGTGACACGACGGCGTTCAAGACGGTGCCGGTTTCGTCTTCGACCAGCGGATGCACGGGAGCGCCCGCCCGCTTGTCGACCGCGAGCCAGCCGGCTCCGCGCGCCAGTACACCGACGATGGGGCCGGCCTTCGGATCCGATGGCTCGGGGACGATCCGCTGATCCTCGGCCGCGCGAAACCCCGTGACCTCGACATACGCACCCGCCACCAGCGCCCGCCCCTTGTCGCGCGCGGAAGCCGCGCGGCCGTCGACGCGCACCCGCGATGCTTCGAGGAGCCGGCGCGCCTGGGCGCGTGAGGTCTCGAGTACACCTGCGAGAAACAGGTCGAGGCGCATCCCCGCGCTTTCGGCGGGCACGTCGAAACGCTCTGGCGGGCCGTCCGCATCGGGCGCGGGCGGGTCGGTTTCTCGGGTCATGGCACCCCGAGGCTGCCGAAAAGCCGCCCAAGTCGACAGCCCCAGCGCCGCTGGTTAAGCTCGCGCGCCATGCCTCTGGTCAACTCCATCGCCCTCGCGCCGATTGCGAGCCCCGCGACCCTGATCGCGGCGGGTTCGATCGCGCCCATTTCGATTATCGAGATTATCGGGCGACAGCCCCTGTCGATCATCTGGCGACAGCCATCAGGCCTCCATCCCACACCCGGCTCAGTCTGAAGCCGGGAGGGGCGGGCGGGCCGGAACAGCGGCCGCGGCCGCCTCGGGAACGCGTCATGAGTACCACGAAAGCGAGTGAGAGCCTCGAACCGCGCACGGTCGCGGTGATGGACACCACCCTGCGCGACGGGGAGCAGACGCCCAACGTCTCCTATACCCCGGAAGAAAAGCTGCTGATCGCGCGGCGGTTGCTCGGCGAAGCCGAAGTCGACCGCATCGAAGTCGCGTCGACCCGCGTGTCCGAGGGCGAGCACGAAAGCGCTTCGCTGATCACGAAGTGGGCGCGCAAGAACCGCGTGCTTCGCCGCGTCGAAATGCTCGGCTACTGCGACGGTACGGCTTCGGTCGACTGGATCACGAGCGCGGGCGGCAAGGTGATGAACCTCCTCACCAAGGGGAGCGAACACCACTGCCGCATGCAGCTGCGGATGGAACCCGAGGAGCACCGCGCCGCGATCGAGAAGACGGTCCGCTACGCGCGGCGCAAGCGGCTCGCGGTGAACGTCTACCTCGAAGACTGGTCGCGCGGGGTGCGCGATTCGTTCGACTATGTGTTCGCCCTGGTGAACCTTTGTCGCGAACTGCGCGTCGAAAGGGTCTATCTCGCGGACACCCTGGGCATTCTCGCTCCGGCGGACGTCACGCGATACGTGGACCTCATGACCTCGACCTGGCCCGAAGTCGACTTCGAATTCCATGGCCACAACGACTATGGCCTCGCGGTCGCGAACTGCCTCGCGGCCATCGACGCCGGTGCGCGCGGCGTACACACGAGCGTAAACAGCATGGGGGAACGCGCGGGCAACACGAGCCTCGCGCAGGTCGTCGCGGCGATTCACGATCATTCCGACATGCGCACGGGCGTCATCGAACAGAAGCTCACCGGTGTTTCGCAGCTCGTCGCGACGTACACGGGCAAGGACATCGCCGCGAACGCACCGATCGTGGGGCGCGACGTCTTCACGCAGACCGCGGGGATCCACGCCGACGGTGACGCGAAGGCCGATCTCTACGGCAGCCGGCTCGCACCGCGCCGCTTCGGGCGCGCGCGTGAATACGCGCTCGGCAAGCTCTCGGGCAAGGCGTCTCTCGACCACAACCTCGAAGCCCTTGGCGTGCAGCTCTCGTCGGAGCATCGGGATCTCGTGCTCGCGCGCATCATCGAACTCGGCGATCTCAAGCACACGGTTTCGAGCACCGACCTTCCCTACATCATCAACGACGTCCTCGAGACAGCGGCCGAGCAGTTCGTGCGCGTCGAGAAGTTCCACGTCGTCGTGGACGACCAGGACACGCCCACCGCCGACGTCGCGGTCAGCTACATGGGCCGCATCGAAAAGGCGAGTGCAACGGGTGACGGGGGTTACGACGCCTTCATGCGCGCCATCAAGAAGGCAGTGAAGTCCTTCGAATTCGACGTCCCCGTGCTCGAGGACTTCCGCGTGCGCATCCCGCCGGGCGGGCGCACGAGCGCGATCGTCGAAACCATCATCACCTGGAACCAACCCGCCGGCCGCGCCCACGAAGGCGTCTTCACCACCACGGGTGTGCACACGGACCAGCTCAACGCGGCCATTCTCGCGACGGAGAAAATGCTCAACATGCTCGTCCAGCCGAACGCCGTGCGTGCGGGTAAGAGCAAGGCGGCGACCCGAAAGCGCAAGAAGGGTTCCGGGAGCAAGGCCCGGAAGAAGGCGCGCGCGAAGCGCGGCTAGCGCGAATGCTTCGCACCACGACGGCGCTGCTGCTTCTCGGTCTGGCCCTCTCGGCCTGCGCGCCGTATACGAAGCGGCGCGCAGAGGCGGTCTACGACCCGGCCGAGAGCCTCACCGAGGTGGTCGCGGTGTTGCGGCGCCACATTCCCGACGACACGTATCGCTTTGCGCCGGGCCGCGACTTCACGGGACGCAACGTCTACCGCGCCACCCTGCTTCGCCTCGAGAACATCGAGCGCATCCACGCCGACGAGCTGCGCAGCGGCTACATGGACGCGGTGATCGACTTTTCGAAGGCGCGCAGCCTGGAACGGCTGCGCGGCTACGACCTGGCGGCGCGCCTGTATCGCGAAGCAGCGCGCAAGGACAAGGAGCTGCGCGAAGAAGCGCTTACGAGTGCGGCGATCTGTGAGGCGATCCATGAAGCGGCGGGCATCGGGTTGGAACTCCCCGACCCCACGATGCCGAGCGTCGAACCGCTGCCGATGGATGTCGATCGCGTCACTGGTGAACTCGACACCCGTGTCGCCGAACTCGTCGCCATCCTGTCCTCTCTCGACACCTCGCACCGCGAAGACTCCCACTACGCCGCGGTCGTGCGACAGGAAATCGAACGCGCCGACACCACGCGCGCCCGCTACTTCCTGGCGCTTCGCCCGGTGATCGATGACGGTTCGATCCGCGCGGTGGCGGAGATGCAGCGCCTGCTTTCGCGCCACGGCGCGAGCCAAAACCGACGACGCCACATGCTCGAACTCGCCGACCTCTACGCTGCGATCTCACGCGAGTACGTGGCCGCGGTTCCGCCGGAAGGTCTGCACTTCGACCCACCGAAGTTTCAGGAACTCGTCGATGCGGCCGCGGAACTCTACCGCTCGGTCGCGGCGCAAGACGGCACGCCCGAAAAGCTCGAAGCCGCGCGCCGTCTCGAGGCCTTTCTCGCGTTTACCCTGCGCGTCGATCGAGATCGTTTTGCGCAGCCCTGATGTACACGGCCTGGTCGCGAGCCCCCGCCTGCGGCGCGGTGGGCGCGGGGTTCTGTGCGCAGTCGCTCTTGCATGGGCCTTTGGCTGTTCGACCCCCGCACCACTCGTAAAGGACGACATCCTCGTTCCTTTGCTTCCGCGCGCTGCCCTGCAGCCGACCGACGGCGACCTCGCCACCCGCGACCTCGCCCGCGCCGCACTCGTAAACGACCGTGCCGCCATGGACCGCGCGATCGAAACCCTCGAAGAGATCGCGGAAAGTGGTGGCGAACCCGACCGCCGCGTCGACCGGCGCATTCCGTTGAGCCTCGACCTGCGCAACGCAACCCTCGACGACCCGGTCGCCTATCGCGAAGCCTGCGAATCGCTCAAAGGCCGCCGCCACAACGACCCACGCCTCGAAAGCCGGCTCGAAGAGTGCATTGCCGACGATCCGTTGCTGCTCGCCCAGCGCCGGGTTCAAGACAGCCGCGAAACCATCTGGGCAGAGACCTACAACGCCGTTGCCGACCCCTTGAGTCGTTCGCTGATCTCCGGCGGCATCCTCACGCCGTACTACATCTCGAACAGCGTCGCGTCCTATCTCGCGCGCATGAACGAACGCGAAGCCTTTCCCGTACCGCTGCGCCAGGCCCTGGTGCATCGCGAGCGCTATCTGGCTCATTTTCCAAACAGCGAAGAAACGCCGGAAATCCAAAAGCGCGTCGATCGCGCGCGACGAAAGCTCCACAAAGAAGAAGCCCGAAAGCTGCTCTTCCACGCCAACGTCGCCCGCAAGAACAACAACCTGCGCGTCGCCCACAGCCTGTCGCTGCGGGCGCTCGAGAACGATCCCGAAAACCGCAAAGCGAAGAAGCTCGAAGCGCGCATGCGCGAAGCGATCGCAGAGCAATGGAAGGACCGGGCCCGCAGCGAAGGCGCCGACTTCGAAAGTCTCTCGGCCGAAGACGCGACGCGTTCGACGGGGCTCTTGCTCGCGCGGCGCGACCTCTCGGCCCACGGCCTGGCCCTGCTGCGAAACGAAGCCTACGAAGATGTCGGCAGCTACGTCGTCGCCACCGCGCTGGCCGAACGCGGCGATGAAGATGCCGCATGGTCGCGCTACCGCGATCTCGCGGGCGAAGACCCGCGAACGAACCCGATGGCACGCCACGCGCGCGCCCTCGTACGCGACCCCATGCAGAACCCCTACGGGAGTTTCGAACGGGTGCGCGCGACGCAGCGCAGTCGCGAAATCCGCTGGCACTTCTTCGGCGGCTTCTTTCAGGGGCCGCGCTACAAGCGGCTGCCCCAGCCGATCGCCTGGCTCGTCGACCTCCCGCTGCTGGTGAACACCTTCATCTTCACGCCGATTCGCTTCATCTTCTCACCCCTCAGCGAAAGGCCCGACTTCGACCGACCCGTCGCGGCGGCGAGCTACCGCTACCTCGACCGCGAACCCGACGGCGAACACAAGGACGAGCTCGCGCGCTGGCTCTTCGAATACGAAGAGGACCGCGAAAACTGGAACGGCGCCCTGCGCATGGCGGACCACGTGCCGTACTTCGACAAAGTGGAGCGCGCCGAACTGGTCGAGAAGGCCGCGGAACAGCGCATCGAATTCGCCAACGAGAGCAGCCGACGCGACCGCAAGAGTTCGACCCTGCGCGCAACGGCGCGTGAGTTTCCCGATTCGGATGCCGGCAAACTCGCGGGTGTGCGCGAGCGCGAACATCGCGAAGAGGCAACCGCGCAGAGCATTCGCATGACGCGTGGCTTCCTCATCGAAAACCCGCAGATCGCCGGGCCCCGCGCGCTCGGTATTCGCCGAGCACTGATCGACGGCCAGAACCCAAACGGCGAGCTCCACCCGCGCGGCGTGACGTTCATCGGCGGCCGATACATCGAATTCGAATTCATGAACGAGACCGGGGACGAGGACGATCCACCCGAAAAGGTGCGCCAGAAGGTCTCTCGAGAACGTTTCACCCGGGTGATCGCGATCCTCGACGACACCGCGCGCCGCAACTACCGGGTCGATCCCGACGTCGAGGTCGGGGCCGACCCGCGACGCGATCTATTCATCGAACGCGCACGACTCGGGCTCAACGAAGAACCCGACACGCGCGCGACCGCGCATTCGAACTACGTCTTCAAGAGTGCCCGCGAACAGTTCGGCATGGTGCGCGGTCGTGAATCGATCCTGCCCTTCGACCTGGTCGTGCGCGGTGATCTCACGGGAGCGGGCATCGCGGCTTTTCCGCGCTGGCGCAAGCCGAAGGAAACACCGGACGCGTTTCTCTACCGCTAGACCGCTAGCCATCGCGCGGGGTGCGCTCGAGGGTACGCGGCCCGGTGCGCGTCAGGTGGACGTCCACCAGCGCGCGAATCCGGGCGAAGATCTCGCGCAAGCGCACGAGTCGTCCACCCGGGCGCGACACATCGCGGGCCGCGAAACCGATCGCGTCGATCCCGCGATGCTTTGCCACGTAGAGTGCGCGTTCGACATGGAAGCGCTGTGACACGACGATCAGCTGGTCGCAGTCGAAGACCAGCGGTGCGCGCAGCACGCTGTCGATCGTGCGGTAGCCGTGGTGATCGCAGACGATGCGTTCTTCCGGCACGTCCTGTTCGATCAGTGCTTCCTTCATGCTGAAGGCTTCGTCGACTTCTCCGCGATGGCTCGCGCCACTCACGAGCAAGCGCTCCACCCGGCCCGAGTGGAAGAGCGAAGCTGCGGCGTCGATGCGATACGCGAAGTAGCGATTGGGCCGGCCGCTGCGCAGCAGACGGGTGCAGCCGAGCACGAGGCCCGTCGCGCGGGACGGCACGGCACTCGCGTCTTCGAAGCAGTGCCCCCGCGCGGCAGCTTCTATGCGGTGGTTCGCATACCGCCACGCCAGCGCGATCACGGCGCCGAACACCAGAGCACTGGCGAGGATCGCGAGCAGAACCGAGACGAAGCCTTCCATCGCGGGGAGCCTAACGGCTCGTGACGCCTCTGCGCGAGAACGCGACTTGCGTCGGGGGGCGGCGCACTATCATGCTCGCCTTGTGTTCGCCCGCGGCCGCCGTTCGCATGCCGTGCGCTCGCCGCGGGGTCACACCACGACCCGGACCAGCGACCCTCAACCCCATCTCAGGAGTCCCCATGGCCGCCATTGCTTTTGGCTTCGAAACGACCACCGACGAAGTCCTCGAAGGCATCGACCTCACCGGCAAGACGATCCTCGTCACCGGCGCTTCGACGGGGCTCGGAGAAGAGACCAGCCGCGCACTCGCGAGCAAGGACGCGCGCGTCATCATGGCTTCGCGCGACGTCGAAAAACTCGAGGCCGCTGCGGCGCGCGTGAGTGAATCCACCGGGAACAAGCAGATCCAGGTGCTGCAATTGGATCTGGGCAACTTTGCTTCGATCCGCAAAGCCGCTGCCGAGGCCCTCGAGATGGCACCCAGGATCGACGTCCTGATCAACAACGCGGGCGTGATGGCGTGCCCGCTGATGCGAACCTCCGAAGGCCACGAGATGCAGTTCGGCACCAATCATCTCGGTCACTTCCTGCTGACCGGCCTGCTCGAGCCCGCCCTCGAAGCCTCGGGCGACGCACGCATCGTGAACCTCAGCAGTGGTGGGCACAAGTTCTCGGCGGTGAACCTCGACGACTGGAACTACGAAAGCGGCGAGTACGACAAGTGGCAGGCTTATGGACGCTCGAAGACTGCGAACGCTCTCTTCTCGGTCGCCCTCGACAAGCGTCTTGCGGGCAAGGGCATTCGCGCCTTCGCCGTGCACCCCGGCGCGATCATGACCGAGCTGTCGCGGCACCTCACCCCCGACGACGTGAAGGCGATTCGCGAGGACGGCCCGCGCGATTCGGGGCCGATGACGTTCAAGACCATTCCCCAGGGCGCCGCGACGTCGGTGTGGGCGGCGACTTCGCCAAGCCTCGAGGGCAAGGGCGGCATCTACCTCGAAGACTGCAGAATCGCGGAGCTTGCCTCGACCCCGCTCAGTCACGACGGCTATGTCCCGCACGCCGTCGACCCCTCCGACGCCGAAGGCTTGTGGACGCTGAGCGAGCAGATCGTCGGCCAGCAGTTCTCCTTCTAGCGGTCCGGCGGCTGGGAACCACACCGCGGTGAAGCCGCGCCTCTGGACGAGAAAACCCGCGGAGCGCTCGGATACGCGGAATAGACCTGGCCGAAGAGATCAGTCCGCGTCGCCCTGGCCGTCGAGGTGTGCGGTTTCGAAGCCGGGCACGAAGGCGTCGAACTGCGGAAGTGCATCACCGATCTCGACCCACGACGCCTTCGAACCGACCATGATGTGGAAGGCCGGGCGTACGCGCGGATCCCCTTCGATCGTGCCGGCGGGGATCATGACACCGGGCCTTCCCTCGACGACGACCGGCACCGAAGACCCGCACTCGCGACAGAAGCCGCGGAAGTTGCCGGGCGAAGACTCGTAGCGTTCGACCAGACTGCGACCCGCCACGTACTCGAAGTTTTCGGGTTTCACGTTGGCGAAGACACTGAACGAAGCGCCCGTCGATTTTCGACACATCGAGCAGTGGCAGATGCTCATGAAGGCCACACCGCGCGCTTCGTATCGCACCCCACCGCAGAGACACGCTCCCCGAATCACCTCGCCTCCCTGCGCACTACGTATTGCGGCCGGCTTCGCCGCGAAGTCGCCGCGCCGAAAGCCAGGTGAGCGCGCCAATCAGAGCGCTTCGCCCCGTGGCATCCATCGCCGGAAGCGCCGGGGCGCCGAGGAACGGACCCGTGATCTCGAACGTCTGTCCCGGGTTTCGCTGCGAACTGAAGTAGAGCCGCGTGCCCGATGGGTCGAGTGCAGGACCCGTGATTTCGGTACCCGTCACGCCGGTGAGCTGCATGACGGGCACGACGTTGCCGCTCGGTGTGAGGGCCACGATCTGAAGATCACCGGCGTCTTCCGCGACATAGACATCGCCATTCGGTCCGGCGAAGATGTTGTCGGGGTCTTGCAGTTCGGGCATCGACGACGACGCCAACTCATAGACGATCTCGATCGTGTCGTTCGCTGCGTCGATGTGCCAGACGCGGTGGTCGCCCTTGGTGGTGAAGTAGATGTCGCGATCACGAATCCAACAACCTTCGCCGCCGTTGAACGCGGTGCTGTTGGGGGCCTGGTATCGCGTGGCACGAGCTGCGACCGGCTGTGCGGTCGGGTTCTGCACGCCACCGCTCGGTGGGTTCGGTTGGGGAATGTTGTGCCAGGCCAGCGGACGAACCTGCCCGACCTGGATCGGGCCGAGGCCCTGGGGATCGAGGATCTCGGCTGCTTCCATGGTTCCCAGGGAGAAGCTCGGATACGCGTAGGGGGTCATGCGGTAGAGGCGACTGTCGCCCATGTCCTCGGTGAGATAGGCGCGCTGACCCACCGCGTCGATCGCCACGGCTTCGTGGTTGAACGTGCCCAGACCGGGGACCAGGCCGCCCAGCGAACCGGGCGTCATGGGATCGCATTCATAGACGCGACCATGGGGCACCTCTTCGCACGAAAGCCAGGTGCCCCACGGCGTCGGGCCACCCGCGCAGTTGCGGTTGGTGCCCGTGAGGATCGAATACGCGTTGGTGATCGTGCCGTCCGACGCGAAGCGAATCGCACCGACACCCCCGGTCGCGTTCACCTCGCTATTGGATACGTAGACCCAACCTCCGTCCGGCGCCTCGAAGGTCGCGCCCCCGTCCGGCGCCGCATGCCAGGTGTACTGCGTGCCCGCAACCAGCGAACCCGACGTCGCGACCACGCGCGACGTGAAACCGGCGGGCAGCATCAAGCCGTTCGCGTCCGGTGGGCCGAGCGGGCCGAACTGATCGGCTCCCCCCATCACCGCATGGGCGAACGACGGAGAAAGCCAGTTGGCCGCAGAAGCAATGCCGGCGGCGCTCATGGCACGCGCGGTGTTGCGCAGGAGTCTTCGACGCGTGATCACGGTGGAACTCCGAGGGGGGCTCGGTTGGGTGGTGCGGCTACCTCATCGTCGGAGCGTATCGGCAACGACCGCGGAGAAGCTTATCCGTTGGGCGACCCAGCGTCGAACCAACGAGGGCACAGAGCGATCGACTCGCTGCGGTGTCAGGACGGTGTCGCGTCGCCGACATCGTCGAGCTCCGCAAGCCATCGCTCGTGCCACCACTGCACGACCAGTTCGTTGCGACCGATCACGATCGGCTGGCCGCGGCTCTCGATCCCGCGCTGACATTCCACCGCGGCGGGGAGGTCTTCACCTACGAAAATGTTCTTCCCGAATTCGTAGGTGGCTCGGGCCGCTTCTTTGGCCTCGTCGCTGGCGGACGCGTCGACCGGGGCCACGGCCGAGAAGTAGACGACCGACGTATCGGGCCGGCTTCCCGGCTCGACGCGGATCATCTGCGCACCCCCCGCGTTGGCGACGATGACCGTCCCGGGAAAGAGGGTGTGATTCATCGCCGCCGGGGGAAAGTCGGGCCAATCGGCTTCGTCTTTCTCTGCAAGGGCCTCGATGCCACGCAAAGGAAACGCCCAGCGGGTATGCAGGCCGAATTGATCCGCGACACCGTGGCCCGTCATCATGGGCCCGAGGCTTTCTCCGTGGAGCGCTGCGAAGTGATAACCCTCGTGGCTCAGGTTCACGACGAGCTTCCAATTGGCCGCCACCTCGAAGCGATCACTGCCCGTGTGCTGCATGGCTTCGAGGCCCATGTTTTCGAGGTGCGGCGCGATGTCGTCGAGGGCGTGCTCGACGCGCAGGGGCCCCATCTCGGGCCGAAGCCCCACCATCACGATGCCGCCGCAGTCGGCAACCGGAAGGGGTTGCAGGGCGGTATTGATCGCGTCGGGTTCGAAGTCATCGCTGCGTCCGCGACCGGCGAGCTTGCCGTCGAGGCCGAAACTCCAGCCGTGAAATCCGCAGACCAGGCGCCGCGCCTTGCCGCAGCCCGTGGCAACGCGCGCACCGCGATGGGTGCAGACGTTGAGAAACGCACGCAACACACCGTCGCGGTCGCGCAGCACGACGATGGGCACGTCGACCACCTCGGTCGCGAAGTACGACCCCGGCTCGGCGACCTGTCCCACGAAGCCGACGGCCTGTGGCGTGTCGAGGAAGAACTGCTCTCGTTCCTGGGCGTGTCGCGCGGGGTCGATGAAGTGCTCGGCGGCGACGACGTACGGCTCGCTCGCAAGATCAGTCGTGTCGGCCACGACGTGGTCGACGAGTCGGCGAATGATCGAATGCGCGATCTCACGCTTCATGGTCAGTTCCTTCGCAAGAGTCCGATCAGAGTACGGAGTCAGCGCGAAAGATAGCGAGTGAACGCGTCGAGTACGGGCATCACTTCGTCACGAGTTGCCGAGGGAAGGCGCAACACGCATTCGGTCACGCCGAGTTCTTCGTAGTAGTCGAGCTTGGCGTCGTCGGGCATCACGCCCATTGGGACCAGGTGGATCGAATCGGGATCGCGCGACTGCGCTTCGAAGACACTCCGCAGCTTCGGGAGGTCTTCGCGCAGCCCCGCCCCGCCGATCGGCATCCAGCCATCGGCGTATTCGGCGATGTGGTCAAACAGCTTGGGGCCAGCTGCCCCGCCGATCAGCACGCGAGGCCGAGGTCGTTGCTGTGGCTTCGGCCATTGCCAGCTCGCTTCGAAGTCGACGAACTCGCCGTGGAATTCCGCCACTTCGTTCGACCAGAGCGCCTGCATGGCGAGCATGTGTTCGCGCACGCGCGCGCGACGGCGCCGGGTGTCGATGCCGTGGTTTTCCATCTCTTCGATGTTCCAGCCATAGCCGATGCCGAACACGAAGCGGCCCGCCGTCACGCGGTCGAGGGTCGCGAGTTCTTTCGCGAAGGTGATCGGATCGTGTTGCGCGGGCAACCCGATCCCGGTTCCGAGCAGGATGCGCTCCGTCACACTCGCCGCCGCCGCGAGTGAGATGTAGGGGTCCGGGCTTCGCAGATACTCTTCCGCGAGTTCGTCGCTGCCCGTTGGCGGCGGCGTGCGACGACTCGTCGGGATGTGGGTGTGCTCGGGGATGTAGAGCGAGTGGTAGCCCCGGGCTTCGGCTTCGCGCGCGACGTCGACGACCGGCATGGCCTTGTCGGTGGCGTGGATCGTGACGCCGATCTTCATCGCTTGCTCGGCGGGTCTCGTGGTCGAGTTGTTCGCGTCCATGGCGCGACAAGTCTAGCTGGCGATGAAACTGAGCCACGCGCACGCGCAAAGGGGCGACCCGCTTTGGACCGCCCCCCCGGCCGAGGCGCTGGGAACACCCCTTCCGGAACCATCGATTTCGATTCGGTCATCGCTTGCCACGAAGTCCCCGCCACGCACCAATGGGTACGGAGATTTTCGAGACGAAGGCCTGAAGCCGCGAGAGCCTCGCGAGAACACGCGAGGTGAATCGGTCTGCGAATTGATGTAACCGAATGAAGCTGCGGGGATTCGACGCCACCGGCGATCTCGCATGTTGTCGCGTGACACACCCGACCCGAAACAGGAGAACGCCTCGTGAAGATCGGCATGAACATCCCCATCATGGTTCCCGGGATCGATCGCGAAAAGATGCTCGCCTGGTGTCGCGGCATCGACGAAGGCCCATGGTCGAGCCTCGCTGTGGGCGAACGCATCAACTTCCCGAATCACGCCGCCATACCCACCCTCGCCATGGCGGCGGCACTGACCGAGCGCGTTCGCATCATGTCGTACGTCCTCATCATGCCAATGCACAGCGAAGTGAATCGAGCGAAAGAACTCGCGACGATCGACGTCATCTCACAGGGACGACTCACGCTGGGGGTCGGCGCGGGCGCGCGTGAGGAGGACTACCAGGCGGTGGGGGCCGCCTTCGGCAAGAAGCGCCTCAGCCAACTCGAAAGCCAGGTCGCCACGATGAAGCGCGTGTGGGCCGGTGAGATCGTCGTCGACGGACCGCTACGCCCTGTCGAACCGGCGCCCTTCCAGGAAGGCGGCCCGCCCATACTCGTCGCGTCGCTTTCCGAAGCCGCGATCAAGCACGTTTCGCGCTGGGCCGACGGGCTCGCGGGCTTCAGCTTCGGCCCGAGCATCGAAGAGATCGAAAACACCTTCGCGTTCGCGCGCGACGCGTGGAAGCAGGCAGGACGCTCCGAACCGCGACTGCTCACGAGCTTCTGGTACGCACTCGGCAACGACGCCCGCGAACAACTCGACAGCTACCTGCACCGCTACTTGAACTTCTTCGGCGCAGACGCCGCGAAGGCGCTCGCGAAGAACGTGACCTGCGATTCGGCGCAGAAGCTGAAGGACATGATCCGGCGCATCGAAGACACGGGCGCCGAAGAAGTGAGCCTCGTGCCCACGACGAGCGACCCCGACGAACTCGCGCGCACCGCCGACGCACTCCGCGTGTAGGCGCAAAAGACTCCACCGTGACGGCTTCTCCCGACTACGAACTCAGTGAAGAAGAGCTTGCGTTCCGGCGCGAAGTCGAAGCCTTCCTGGCCGCGAATGCTTCGCCCGACGTGATGGACGAAAACCCGGAACAGCTCTCACAGACCGTCGATACCCCCGCCAAGCGGGCCTTCATGAAGAAACCCTCCGAGCGTGGCTGGCTCGGGATCTCGTGGCCGAAGGAATACGGCGGTCACGAGCTGTCGGGTGCTCGTACCGCTACACGGTGGTCGACACGACCGGGGCGGTGTCTCCGAGATCCAGAACAACATCATTGCTCGCAGGAACTTACGGCTGCCCAAGGATTTCTGACCGGAGCCGACTGGCCCCGAGGGGCACCTGCCCAGCCCGCCGAAATTCGATTTGCGATACGCGCCGTATCGTATATGTTTCCAGCCCTTCGGGAGCGGCTGAGGATCCGGATGCAGCCGCTTCGTCCGCCCCCCCGGCGGTCGTAGCCCTGCCTCCCGCTTCTGAACACCGAACTGCGGTTCATCCTGCCTTTCGATCCGGTCCTCAGCCCCGCCCATCTCCCCCGCTTCGACCCCAACCCAACCGACGCGAGAGCCCCATGGAAAGCCCCCCCATGCTCGACGACATCACCGTGTTGAACCTCGCCAGTGTCGGGCCCGCGGCGCGCGCGGCGCGCACGCTGGCCGACTACGGCGCCACGGTGATCCAGGTCGGGCCCCTCGCACCCAAGGGCAGCGTGCAGATCCAGCCGCCCTTCCACACCTATGGTGCGGGGCGCGGGCTCAAGCATGTTTCGATCAACATGAAGTCGGACGAAGGCCGCGAAGGCTTCCTGCGTCTGGCGGACAACGCCGACGTCATCATCGAGAGTTTCCGCCCGGGCGTCGTCGACCGCCTTGGCATCGGTTACGACACCGTCTTCGAACGCAACCGCGGCATCGTCTACTGCTCGACCACTGGCTACGGGCAGGACGGACCGGCGTCGACCTGGGCGGGACACGACATCAACTATCTCGCCATGTCGGGCTTCCTCGCCTGCACCGAACCGCGCGGCGACGGCGGCCCCCCGATCCCGGGTGCCACGGTGGCCGACAGCGCGGGCGGCGGTATGCACGCCGCAATGTCCATCATGGCGGCCTTGATTCGCCGCGGCGCGACAGGCAAGGGGAGCTACCTCGACGTCTCCGCCACCGAAGGTGTGCTCTCACTGATGGCGCTCGCAGTCGACCAATACCTCGCAACCGGCGAAGTCGCGGGACCGAGGCAGGTGCTGCTCACCGGTCGCTACGCGTTCTACGACGTCTATCCGACCAAGGACGACAAGTGGGTTTCGGTCGGCGCCATCGAACCCAAGTTCTTCGCCAACCTCTGCAACCTGCTCGGACTCGGCGAATACGCGAAGTCGCAGATGGACGACGCCAAGCAGGACGAGATCCGCGAAGCCTTCCGCAAGGCGTTCCTCACGAAGACCCGCGACGAGTGGACGGACGAACTCGCAGCCGCCGACACCTGCGTGGCCCCCGTGCTCACGATCCCCGAAGTCGTCGAACAACCGCACTTCGAAGCGCGCAAGATCTTCATGCAGGCGCACCACGCCGAGCACGGTGACTTCAAGCAGGTTTCCCACATCCTGGCCGGCGGCGACCGCGAACAACCGCTTCACGAAGTCACCCCGTTCGGGCATAGCGATGCAGCCGAACTCCTCGCCACTGCGGGCTACAGCGCGGAAGAGATCGAAGAGCTCAACGAACAGGGCGCGATCGCCTAGCGGGGCGGGGCTCGCGCGACGCGCCTGGCCAAAGAGCAGCAGATACAGCAACAACAGGAGCCACCCATCATGAGCGACACGATCAAGGAAGTGCCCGCCGAGGTCCAGGATTGGATCGGCAAGGAGCGCTACCAGGAAGAAGGCGAGTTTCCCGTCGAACGCGGCTACATCTGGACCGCATGTTCATCGGTCGAAATGGGCAACCCGCTCTACTGGGACGACAAGGCCGCCGAAGAAATCACCGACGGCGTCATCGCTCCGCCCACCATGATCTCGACCTGGTTCCGCCCCCACCACTGGGCACCGGGCCGCACCAAGCAGGCACTGCCGCTTCAAATCCACTTCGATCTCAAAGAAGAGCTCGACCTGCCGGAAGCGATCATGAGCGACTACACGGTGACCTTTGGCGAACCCGTGCGCCCCGGCGATCGCCTGCGCACCGCACAGGTCTTGCGCTCGCTATCCGACCCCAAGACGACCAAGCTCGGCACCGGGCGCTTCTGGTTGATCGACGTCGTCTACACCAACCAGAAGGGCGAATACGTTGGCACCGAATCCTACACGGGCTTCGGCTACCGGAGGCACGCGAAATGAGCGCTGCAGCAAACCTCGACACGACGTCTCTCACGGCCGCGCAGGTGAAAGCCGGCGATGCGCTTCCCGACTTCGGCTACGACGTCACGGCCACAACCGTGATCCTCGGTGCGCTCGCGACCCGCGACTGCCGCCCGATGCACCACGACCGCGATTTTGCGATCCATCGCAACGGCACCAGGGACATCTTCCTCAACACGCCCAACCAATCGACCTGGTTCGAGCGCTATGTGACGGACTGGTCGGGGCCGAAGGGGCGGCTCGGCAAGATGAAGTTCCGCATGAAGGATTCGGTCTACCCGAACGACCACATGCTCTTCCGCGGAAACGTGACCGAAGTCGACACCGACGACACCGGCTGCACGTGGGCGACGCTCGAGATCAACCTCTCGGTCGAAGACAAGACCGTCACCGACTGCACGGTGCGCATCGCGCTCCCGAAAGACGACAACGACAACCCGTGGACCCGCAAGGGAGATCAGTGGAAGCCCTAGCGGCAGCAGCCACGAGAGTGGCAGCCTGATCTCGCGACCACCTCACGCAAACGACATTCACAACGACATCCAGTCGTATAGGTAAACGAGGAACCCGACATGAATCTCGATTTCACCGAAGAACAGAACATGCTGCGCGACACCGTGCGCGGTGTCTTGAGCGAACTCTCCACCCCCGAAGTCGTGCGCGCGATGGAAGACGACCCGAAGGGCTATCCCGACGACCTGTGGAAGCAGTTCGCAGAGCTCGGCCTCACGGGCATCATCATCCCCGAAGAATACGGTGGTTCCGACATGGGCATGATCGAAGCCGCGATCACCTACGAAGAACTCGGCCGCGCACTCGCGCCGACGCCGCACTTCCACAGCGCCTTCCTCTCGGCCAAGCTCCTGCTCGCGAGCGGCAGCGACGCGCAGAAGGAAGAGTGGCTCGGCAAGATCGCAAGCGGTGAATCCATCCTGACCCCCGCCTGGCTCGAACTGAACAACGGCTTCGGCCCCAAGGGCGTGCAGATGCGCGCCGAGGCTTCGGGCGACGGCTTTGCGTTGAACGGCACCAAGATGCACGTCCACTACGCGAGTTCGGCCGACCGCCTGCTCGTGCTCGCCCGCACGGGCGACGCCGACGACGCGGTGTCCGTCTTCCTCGTCGATCCGAACCAGGACGGCGTGAAGCTCACCCAGCTCAT
The DNA here is from genome assembly GCA_030748735.1 of Myxococcota bacterium. GTDB lineage: Bacteria > Myxococcota_A > UBA9160 > UBA9160 > UBA4427 > DUBZ01. The sequence continues at coordinate 32,597 of JASMLK010000101.1, forward strand.
GAGCCTCGCATCCGACACCCAGTACCGCGTCGACTTCGACGGTGTCCAGGTATCGGCTGCCGACAAGGTCGGCGACTGGGCCAACTGGGAAGCCACCATGATGGACGGCGTCATCCTGCTCGCGGCGATCGCCGTGGGCGGTGGACAGCAGGCGCTCGACATCACCTGCGAGTTCGCCAAGGAGCGCGAGCAGTTCGACAAGCCCCTCGCCGCCTTCCAGGCCATTTCCCACTATCTCGCCGACGCTTCGACGCTCGTCGCCGGTTCGCGCACCCTGATGTACGAAGCCGCCTGGGCGAGCGCGACGGGGCGCCCGATCGATCGCCTGGCACCCATGTCCAAGCTCTTCGCTTGCCAGACCTACCGCGATCTCACCGCGATGGGCGAGCAGGTGTGGGGCGGTGTCGGGTTCACGGTCGAATACGACATCCAGCTCTACTTCCGCCGCGCCAAGCAGCTGCAGATCACCTGGTGGGACACCGCGTACCTCGAAGAGAAGGTGGCGGCTGCAGTTCTCGACGATTGATCGACTGGCGCACCCGCACCACCGCGAATCAATCCCAAGGCAACCCAGCGCAAGGAGGATTTCATGCTCGAAGTAAGCGTTACCCGCGACTCGGACCTTTCCGCCGAAACCGTCTACGAACTGCTCGCCGACTTCGGCGACACGAGCTGGATGAACGGCGTCGCCAAGGTCGAAATCGAAGGTGAAGGCGTCGGCATGGTGCGACTCGTCTTCGCGAGCACGGACGGCCCGCCGGTGCACGAGAAGCTGACCGCCCGCGACGATCTCGCGCGCAAGGTCAGCTACGAGATCACCGAGGGGAACCCGCTGCCGGTCGAAAACTACGCGGCCGACTGTACGGTCACCGAGTTGGGCAACGGCTGTCAGCTCGAATGGACCGGGCGCTTCGACGCCAGGGGCGTCGACGACGAAACCGCAAAGACGACCGTCGAAGGCATGTACAACGTCATGGTCGGCTGGGTACTCGACCGCGCAGCCGAACTCTAGCCCTGCAGGGGCGTGTGAGGAGGCGTGTCGATGTCGAAGGACTCTGAAGCACGCATCCTCGATGGAACGAGCTGGGCCGAGTTCTGCGACACGCTCAAGAGAGCCGGTGAAGTCGTCTTGCGAGACACTTCACCCATGGACGCCTTCGAACGTGCCGAGGGCTTCCGTTATCTGTCACGCCTGACGCGCGTCGCCCTCGAGTCCTACATCGAGTTCGCCGACCCGGAGTTTCCGGTGTTGCGCCGACCCGCTCACGAAACCGTGAAGATCGGCGCCGACAACCCGGACAACTACTACCAGAGCGCTGCGATCTCGGGCGCCCATGAGTATGTGATCCGCGGCACGCGCAACACGGTCCACTATCTCGGCATGGGGACCTACGTGGGCAACTACGGCTCCGGCGGTCGCATGGGACAGAGCGGCTACGTCGAGGGTGTCGATCTCGCGTACGACGAGAACGGACGCTTCGAAATCCTGCTGAGCTGCAATGAACCTGCATCGGGTAACTGGCTCCCGATGGAACCCGACACCTCTTCACTGATCGTGCGACAAACTTTTCAAGATCGCGCGACCGAGAAGATCGCCGATCTCACGGTCGAACGGGTGGGGGGAGAAGGCGCGCTCCCGATCACGGCTGCACATGTCGACGAAGGTCTCGCGGCGGCCGCCGCCTACGTGCGCGGTACCGCGAACCTCTTCACCGACTGGACGGAGAGCTTCGCCAAACACCCGAACGAACTCCGCCTGCTCGACCCGAACATCGCGAGTGCGGCCCACGGTGATCCCAACATCTGTTACTACCACGGCTATTGGGAACTCGACGAAGGCGAAGCCCTCGTCATCGAAACCACCCCGCCCGAATGCGATTACTGGAACTTCCAGCTCAACAACTACTGGATGGAGTCGCTCGACTACCGCTACCACGCGATCGACGTCAATCATCACGGTGCGCGCCGTGAGGATGACGGACGCGTGGTCATCGTGGTGGCGCCGGACGACCCGGGGCGCGGCAACTGGATCGACACCGCGGGGCATCTTCGCGGAACGATGTGCCTGCGCTGGATCCGAGCGGACCACCACCCGAAGCCGGAGTGCCGGGTGGTGAAGGCTTCGACCCTCTAACCCGCCGCTTCACCCTCGGCGGCGGCGATCCGCGCATCGGTATCGCGAAGCCGATAGCGCAGCCAATCGTTTTCGTAGCTGTTGTCGAGGTCTTCCCGCGACTGCTCGAGCAGGTCTTCGAGGACTTGCTTGCGGGCTTCGAGACCGGCGAGATGGTTGTTGCCGTCGGCGAGAACGAACTCGAGCAGGTGGAGCCCTTCGATGAGTCGCCCCGCTTCGATGTGCGCGTTGGCGTGCGCCACCAGGTTCTCCACACCGGCGAGTTTCGCCACCTCACTCCACACCGCCGAAGCGGGTACGGAATAGAGCTCCGTCGTCGTGTCGAAGTGGAACCAGGTCGCGTAGTACTCCCAGATGCTCTTCACCGCCCAGGACACGCGGCCGTGCACCTGGGAGAGTTCGAGTTCGGGCGGAAGCGAAATCTCGGCCATCAGCTCGTGCACGGTCTTGCCCGCGTTCATGCCCGCAATCACGGCGTCGTGCACGTGCTGCACCGCGTCGCGCATCTTGATCAGCGACGCCTTGATGCCTTCCTTGCCTTCGATCGGATCGTTGTGGCTGGGGACGATCATCTCGGGTTCGAGCGCGATCACCGTGTCGAGGGAGCGGGTGTACTCGATCGGCTTGCGGATCTTCTCGCCCCGCATCGTGAAGACGTTCGGAAACTGCGGAAAGAGCGGGCCGAAGAAGTCACCGCTGAAGAAGATCTTCTGGTCCGGGAGCCAGAGGCTCAGGTTGTCTACGCCTTCGGCGCCCGGTGTCGGGATCACTTCGAAACGCACACCGCCCTGCTCGAAGCGGAGCACGTCGCCGTCGTCGACGAGCACGTTCGGCACGACGTTGCCGTATTCGAGAAAGCCGATGTTCGGCGGCTCTTCGGGCATGAAGGGGAAGAGCGTTCGGTTGCGATGCCAGAGATACGGTTCGAGGGCCTTCAAGTAGCGCTGCTCTTCCGGGTACTCCTGGTGCGCGACGATGTCCGTCCCTTCTTCGACCCAGAACTGTGTGCCTCCCGCGTGGTCTTGATGGGAGTGGCTCAAGATCACGTGCGTGATCTTTCCCGGTACGGCTTCGCCGAGTAGCCGCCGCTGCTTGGCCGCCTGGGTGGCGAGGCCGGTGTCGAAGATGACGTTGCCTTCGCTGGTCTTGATGAGGTGCGTGTTCGCGACGCCGCGCACCTGCCACACGACGTCGTCGAGCTGGCGGACTTCGATCGGAACGTTGATGAGGTCGTTGGCCGCGCGCTCGGTTTCGCCGAGGCTCGCGAGCCGTTCGGTCGCGATGTCGCCGATCATTTCGGCGCTCTTCAACTCCGCGCTCTTCTGCAGGTCGTCACAACCGAGTGTCACAGTGGCCACGAGAGCGAGAAGGGCGAAGACGGGCGTGCGGAGTTGTCGCAGGGGCGTCATGGAATCTCCAGTCAGGGCGGGCGACGCGGCCTTCGGGGCGTCGGCGGCCCATGCGAAAGGGACGAAGAAGGTACTGGCACCGGTGGTACGGACAACCACGCGCAAAGCTTGGACGCGACGACCAGACGATCGCGTCGTCGATTCTCCTCGCAACGAAGGGCGGCGCCGCCCAGCGCGCGATCGTGACCTGGCATTTCGGCTGGGCCGACGACCGGCAGCAACTCGCCTCGCGCCTCCACACGCTCGCCCTCGTCCTGCTGCCGCTCGGGTTCTTCACGGGCGAGCTCGTGATTCACGGTGGCGACCCGGAAATCGGCATCTTGCTCGTGCCAGTGGGAGCGCTCGTCTTGCTGGCCGCGATCTTCCTCACCGCGCGCGACGTTGGCGGTCGCTAGCGCTCGAGCGTCATTCCACGTCGACCCGCGCACCTTCGACGATCACGTCGTACACGTAGCCGTGCCCGAAGTCGCGGTTGGTCGTAAGGGTGCCGCGCACGAGGACGACGTCACCCTCGGTCGCGGGGTCGTCGGTCGTCACGACCAGGTCGTTGCGACCGTCCGCACTGCTCGTTCCGTCTTGCAGGTGCAGCCAGTTCGTTCCCATGATGCGCGGTGAGTACTTCATCACACGCCCGCGGATGGCGATCGTCTGGCCGTCCAGCGCGCTCGCCCGCTCGAAGACTTCGGCAACCGCAACCCCACCTTCGGGTGGACTGATGCCCTCGAAAGTGGTGGCGGGTGCGGCGGCGGCGCGACTCGGACTGGGATGGGGTGTGGTTCGGTCGCCCGACGTGCTGCGCAGGTTCGCCATTGCACGGGGCTTCTGCTTCGAAGCCACGCGGATCCTCTCCGCGAAGTAGACCAACGGAAAGGTTCGCCCGAGCGAGTCGCTGCGGTAGTTCTGCATGGGGCTGTGGGTCGGGATCGAAACACGGTCACCCACCTGCACGGGAAAACGTGGTGCCGCCGCCCAGGCCGACCGTGTGCCTGCGTCGACCTTTACATAGGTGTACGACGAGGCGTCCACCGTTTCGGTCACGGTGCCCACCAGCTCGTTCGCGGACGCTTGCCCCGGATGCACGGCACCCGCCGGCGTCTGGTCGATGGGCGGATGGTTCGGTGGCATGGGGACCTGTGCGTTCGCAGCGATCGCGGCGGTCATCGCGAGGCCACCCAGAATAGACACCCAGGCAGTTCGCCTGGCCGTCGCGTTCGAGGTTCTTCCGATTCTTCGATATGTGCCCACGTCGTCTCGCTCCATTGATCGTGCTCTTCTGTTCCTGCTCGTCCTGCCCGCCCGCGCCAACGTCCCGATTCAACGCCGGACGCGCGCAGGCTACATCACTTCTGCGCGCCGCTGTACGTGACCTGCAGCCTGTGTGACATCGGTACCAAAGTCCCGGTTCCCCGGGCCGATCTCTATGCATAGCCCCAGGTAGTCCACCGTGCCGCGCGTTCCCTTGATGAGGTAGTCGTTGCCCGGGTTGATGGAACAGGTCTGGTAGTAGTTGTCCGGGTTGTCGGCCCCGATCTTGATCGTGGTGTGAACCGGGCAACGCAGCTGCGGGAAATCGGGGTCTCCGTGTTCGAGGAAGCTCTCGAGCCCCGCGCGCAGCAGGCGGGTCAGGTAGCGGTAGCCCTCGGCCTTGTCGAAAGCATTGTCTGGGGCCGCCTTGCTCTGCACGATCTGGCCCGCCTCCTTCAAGGCGTCGCAGAACTCGTCCCAGGTCTGGCCATTCAGTACGCGGTTCTCGGATTCGCTCATGCTCGCCTTCCTACCCCCGCCGCGAGGACGCGGGACGCTGGTGTGGGGTTGGTTGCCTCGGAGTGGACGAGCATCGCGAATCACCGGACCAATTCAGAGGTGAGACGCGAGCCCGCGAAGTCGCTTGCCCGACACGAGGCGGCGCTTGATCGCCTCGAGACCGCGACCTAGCCTTTTGCGTGAAGGGAGGTCCTCCCCATGGCTCGTCGTCCCGTGGCGCAGCGCGCGCCTTTCCTCTTCGCTTCGCCTGGCCAGGTGGGCAGATGGTCGGCCATCACCCTGCTCTGCTGCGGCTTCGTGGTTTCCTGTTCGGGAGACGACGCGCCGAAAGAGGCGTCCGACGAGGCCGCCCTCCCAGTGGAGATCACCGGGCGATACAAGATGTCGGGTGTGACGACCACGCCGGGGAGTGACCAGAAGCGCAAGATCCGCGGCACGATCATCCTCGAGCAGAAGGGTGACAAGTACACCGCAAGCTATGAGTTCAAGACGAGCTTCCCGGGTGAAGGGCAGCCCGTCGATGCCGACGTCATCGGCGTCGGCGACGGCGACATCCAGGGTCGCAAGCTCATCGGTACGGCGAAGACCCAGATCGTCGTTTCCTCTGTGCCTGGTGTCGACACCGGCTTCGCGTTCGCCCCGCGACGCGTTTCCGCACGCATCGTTTCGAATTCGACCGCCGAGTATCAAGCGGACGGCACCTTCGAGGTCGAGATCGAAAGCCGCGCCGACGAAGGCGAGACCGACTACCAGGCGACGCGTACCCGCATGCGCGGCAAGCGCATCGGCGACATCGGCGCTCAGCCACTCGGTGGCAGACCCGGGTTCCCGAAGACTACGAAGTAGAAGCGGATCGCGGTGGAAGAACGCCTACACCGGTCGTAAGCTGCCGCACGAAACGATGACGACGATGTCCTCGTCCACCGACTGAAGCTGACCGCCTACCGCAACAGCCACGCCGAGGTGGCAGAGCAGACCCTCGAACGCCCGCTCTTCATCCTCGGCCTCCCGCGCTCGGGCACCACCCTGCATTCAGCCGGTGGGTGATCCCGTCGAATTGCTGATTTCATGACCGTTCCGGTGCGCATGGACCAATGGACGGGGCCGGAACCCATACGAGACGTGTAGTATCGTAACGCCTCTTTCCCCGAGTCGGCCCATCGGTTGGCCGGTCGCCAGCGAAGCGAGTCGCACGTGTCAGGAACGTCGCCCAACAACTCCGGATCGAGCGCCGGACGGCCCCGCAGCGAGCAGGCGCACCAGGCCATCCTCGACGCCACCCTCGAGTTGTTGGTCGAAGGCGGCTACTCGGCGCTCACGGTCGAAGGTGTCGCGTCGCGCGCGGGTGTGGGCAAGGCGACGATCTATCGCCGCTGGGCGTCGAAGCTCCCGCTGATCGTCGAAGCGTTCGGCGGACTGCCCGGCTTCGAAGACTGCGACACGGGCAACCTCTCCGACGATCTGAAGCGGATGCTCGGCCGCTACCTCGAGGTCTTCAACACGACAGCACTTTCGGCCGTGCTCCCGAGCCTTGCCGGTGAGCGCTTCCACAACGACGAACTGTCGACCTTGTTCGAGCCGGTTTCGATGTCTCGACGTCGGCCATTGATCGACGCCCTCGAACGCGCGCAAGAGCGCGGCGAGCTCTCCAGGGAGATCGACCTCGAACTCGCGGCCGACCTCGTCGTGGGTCCGATCGCGGTCGCCCTCTTCTTCAAGGGCGGACGCCTCAAGCCCGAAATGGTCGGCCCCATGGTCGACCTCGCACTGCGAGGACTACGCGCATAGGAAAACCTGGAGGGGAACGGGAAGGAAGCAACAGCATGCAAACATCACACGTAGCGCTCCCAGCAGCTGTGAAACCCAGAAGCAGACCAGGCACCCGCTCGATTGCCGCGGTCTTCGCGGCCATGGCGCTGTTGTTTTCGGCGCAGCCCGCCAACGCGCAGCAGTGGTTCGTCATCGATGGCGGACGCGGCCCGGTGCACGTCTACATCCCCTCGAACTACTCGCCGTTTTCTCCGGCACCACTCGGGGTGTTCCTGCACGCGTACGGTTGGACCGTCGAAGAAACGAAGGCCTACTTCCAACTCGAAACGCATGCGGAAGAGTACGGCGCGATCTTGTTGCTCCCGGAAGGTTCGCGCGACGGCTTCGACAACCCGTTCTGGAATGCCACCGTGGCGTGCTGCGACTTCTGGAACACGGGCATCGACGACTCGCAGTACCTGCGTTCGTTGATCGAAGGCATGCAGACGAACCTCAACATCAACCCTGCGCGGATTCACGTCGCCGGTCTTTCGAACGGTGGCTTCATGGCTCACCGCATGGCTTGCGATCACGCGGACTTGATTGCCGGAATCGCGAACATCTCGGGATCGACGTACTTCGACCCCTCTCTGTGCCAGCCTTCGCGTCCCGTCCACGTTCTCGAAATTCGAGCCACCGCCGACCCGTTGATCTTGTACGAAGGCGGCCTGTTCGTTGGCTCTCCCTATCCCGGGGCGATCGATACCGCGGAGCAGTCGGCCGTGAACTCCGGCTGCTCCCTCGTCTACGACGACGACTTTCCCGCACTCGACTTCGACGCGGCCGTGCCGGGCAGCGAGACCCTCACTCGCCGCTACGCCGATGGCTGCTGGCCGCATGGTTCCGTGACCTTGTGGACGGTCGAGGAAGGCGGGCACGTGCCGGACGTCAGCGAAAACGCGATGAGCTACGTGTCCGCATTCTTCCATGCCCATCCGCAGGTGCCCCTATGGGCTGGAGGATGGAGTGGAGGACAACCCGGCGGGAGCTGGCCCGGGCCTGACGGGGATGGGTCGGGCATCGATTCCGACACGTTCGATTACCTGAACGGACACCCGCAGATCCAATGCCTGCTCGAATCGGGCCCGTATCAGTCGTGCATGCCCGAGTAGCGAGCGCGGCTACGACTCGCTCTTCGCCGCATGCTCACGGAGCACGAACTTCGTGACCTTCCCCGACGCGTTGGTGGGGAGTTCCTGCATGACTTCCACGCGCCGCGGCACCTTGTAGTTCGCCATGTTGTCGCGGCACCAGGCGATCACGCTTTCCTGGCTGGCTTCCTGCCCGGGGGCGGGCACCACGAATGCCATGCCGACTTCGCCCATGCGTTCGTCCGGCACACCGATCACGGCCACCTGCTCGAACTGGCCGCTACCGAAGAGCGCACTTTCGATCTCGGCTGGATAGACGTTGAAGCCACCCGAGATGTACATGTCCTTGATGCGGTCGGTGATCTTCACGTAGCCGCGCTCGTCCATCACCGCGATGTCGCCGGTATGGAGCCAGCCGTCGCCGTCGATCGCCTTGGCGGTTTCGTCGGGGTCTTCGAAGTAGCCGCGCATCACGTTGTAACCGCGCACCCAGACTTCACCCGGTTCGCCGCGCGGCACTTCGTTGCCCTGCGGATCGACGCACACCACTTCGACGTCCGGGATCGCTCGTCCCGAAGTCGTCGCGATGGTCTCCGGGTCGTCGTCGAAGCGACACATCGTCGCGATGCCACACGACTCCGTGAGTCCATAACCGGTGATCACCGTTTCGAACCCGAGTTCGTCCTTCATGCGATGGATGAGTTCGATCGGCGTGGGCGCTGCACCCGTCACCGCGAGTCGCAAGCTCGACGTGTCGTAGTTCGCGAAATCGGGGTGGGTGAGCATGCTCTGGTAGATGGTCGGCGCACCGGGCAGCACGTTGATCTTTTCGTTCGCAATACGCTCGAGAATCATGGGCACGTCGAAGACCTGATGCGGCAGCACGGTGGCACCGCGCATCAAGCAAGCGAGCCAACCCGCCTTGTAGCCGAACGAATGGAAGAAGGGCATCACGATCAGGTAACGCTCACCTTCGCGCAGGCCGACCACTTCGCTCCACGCCATGAAGGAACGGATCGTCTGCCCGTGTGCGGTCATCACGCCCTTGGGGCTTCCCGTCGTACCCGAAGTAAAGAGGAAGTCGCAGAGATCTTCGGGGTCGACCGCGAGGGCACGCTCGCGTGCTTCGACACGCGACTCGCCCTTCCCCTCTTCGACGAAGGCGCCGAAGCCCACGCAGTCCTTCGCGTCACCGCGCAGGGTCACGATGCGTTCGACCGTGGGCAGTTCCTGCCCGTCGAGCATGGCGACATAGTTGGTGTCGAGGAACTCGCCCATCGTGCAGAGCATGCGGGCGCCACTCTTGTTCAGGATGTACGCCGCCTCGGAGCCTTTGAGCCGCGTGTTCATCGTCACCAGCACACCGCCCGCCATCTGGACACCGATCGCGGCGACGATCCATTCCCAGATGTTCGGCGCCCAGACGCCTACGCGGTCACCGCTGCGAAGACCCGCGGCGTGAAACGCACTTGCGGCGTCGAGCCCCGCCTCGGCGAGCTCGTTGAAGGACAGGCGGTGCCCCTCGTCCTCGATCGCCGTGGCGTCACCAAAGCGTTCGGCGGCACCGAAAACCAGGCGCGGAATCGTGAGTTCGATCGTCTCGGCAGGGGCGTCGGGCATGGTCAGGGGGTCCTCGTTGAGGGTGCGATTGGCGGGGCGGTCGCGGGTGATCAACGGACCGAACGGTGCACGCCGCCGTATTGCAGGCGGGCCGTATCGTATCGTAATGTAAGGCTTTCTTCAGTGAAGCCGTCGTCGAAAGCGACGCTGTGGCGCTCGCGTTGGCCGTCGATTCCGCGCCCTTTCCTCTGCCGCTCCCACGCTGTTCCGCCCCGCCCCATCGCGCTCCCACGCACCCGCCCCACGTGGCGTTCGGTTCGCCCGACCCGACCGCGCGGTGGCCGGCCAGCAGACCTCGAGAACAGGAGCCCCAACCATGAAGTTCGGAGTCATCCCCGGCTACTACGCCGCACCCGTTGCAACGGCGGACTACGCAGCGGGCCTTGCAAGCGCTGCCGAAGAATTGGGTTTCGAATCGATCTGGCCCGTCGAACACGTGGTGATGCCCGAGGAATACACGTCGGTCTATCCCTATTCGCCCGACGGACGCATGCCGATCCCCGACGCCGACGTCCCCGACCCGATCATCTGGAACACCTGGGCGGCCGCCAATACGAAGAAGCTCATCGTCGGCACCGCGATGGCGATCCTTCCCCAGCACAACCCGCTCGTCTACGCGAAGGCCCTTGCGAGCCTCGACCAGCTTTCGGGTGGGCGCGTGATCCTCGGCGCGGGGATCGGCTGGTTGAAAGAAGAAGCCGAAGCGCTCGGTACGGACTTCCGCAATCGCGGCAAGCGGACCGACGAGTACATCGAAGCGATGAAGACGGTTTGGCGCGAACCCATCGCGAGTTACTCGGGCAAGCACGTTTCGTTCGACAAGGTGAAGTGCAACCCGCGGCCCGTTCAGGAAGGTGGCGTGCCGATCCATATCGGTGGTCATTCGCAAGCCGCCGCGCGACGCGCGGGGCGCCTCGGCGATGGCTTCCTTCCGCTCGGTGGCAGCATCGAGGAACTCGATGGCTTGTGGAAAGTCGTCGAGGCCACGGCGAAGGAACACGGCCGCGACCCCAGCGAGATCGAACTCACCTACTCCGGCATGGCGACCCACGACTTCGCCTTGCAGGTGGAGCAAGCCGGCGCCCAGCGCATGTTGATCGCTTCGGTCGAACCCGACCTCGAAAGCGCGAAGCGCGCGCTCGGCGAATTCAGCGAAAACGTGATCGCCACGCTCGGCGACGCCTGAGCACAGACAACCCCTCGAACCATCTCCTCCAAGAACGAGAGCACAAGATGAACACCCACTTCAGCGACGAAGACGAAGCCTTCCGACGCCAGATCGCCGGCTGGCTCGAAGAGCACCTCAATGGTGAGTTCGCAGCCGTGAAGGGCCGCGGCGGCCCGGGCGACGAACACGCGCTGTTCGAAGAGCGCCACGCCTGGGAAAAGAAGATGGGCGCCGACGGTTGGATCGGTGTGGGTTGGCCCGCCGAAGTGGGCGGGCGCGACCTGTCGCTCAACCAGCAGGTGATCTTCTACGAAGAATACGCGCGCGCCAAGGGCCCCGGACGCGTGGGGCACATCGGAGAAGGGCTGCTCGGCCCGACGCTCATCCACTTCGGTAGCGACGAACAGAAGAAGCGCTTCCTGCCCGGCATCCTTTCGGGCGAAGACGTCTGGTGCCAGGGCTACAGCGAACCCAACGCCGGTTCCGACCTCGCCAACGTGCAGACGCGCGCCGAACGCGACGGCGACGAATGGGTGCTCAACGGACAGAAGGTCTGGACTTCGGGCGCCGCGTGGTCGCAGTGGTGCTTCGTCGTCTGCCGCACCGACCCCGACGCGCAACCGAAGCATCGCGGCATCTCGTACCTGCTCGTCCCGATGGACCAGGAAGGCGTCGAGATCCGGCCCATCATGCAGATGACGGGCGATTCCGAGTTTTCGGAAGTCTTCTTCAACGACGCGCGCACGGCCGCGGACAACATCGTGGGCGGCGAGAACGGCGGCTGGAAGGTTTCGATGGGCACGCTCGCCTTCGAGCGCGGCGCATCGACACTCGGCCAGCAGATGAACTTCAACAACGAACTCGAAAGCGTGATCGAGATCGCCAGGAAGAACGGCAAGGCGAAGGACCCGGTGATCCGCCAGCGCATCGCGGACGCGTGGATCGGCTTGCGGCTCCAGCGCTACAACGCGCTGCGCATGTTGAGCGGTGCCGAAGGCGCCGACCCCGGTCGCGAGTCGATGATCACGAAACTCTTCTGGGCCACCTGGCACCGCGACCTCGGCAAGCTCGCGATGGACGTAATGGGCCCCGACAGCGAACTCACCGAAGGCGACCCTTACGACCTGAACCTGCTGCAGCGCATGTATCTCTTCACGCGTTCGGACACGATCTACGCCGGGTCGAACCAGATTCAGCGCAACATCATCAGCGAACGCGCGCTCGGGATGCCTCGCGAACCGCGCTAGCCGCGCGCGACCACCCCCGCATCGACGCACTGCATCGCACCATCACCGCGCCTCGCGCGAACCTCGACAGGAAACCCCCACCATGAGTCTTTCTCCCCCGCCCTACGTCCCCGGCCACGGCCTGCTCGAAGGCAAGACCGTGCTCGTCACCGCCGCTGCGGGCAAAGGCATCGGCTTTGCGGCCGCGAAGAAGTGCGTCGAAGAAGGCGCGCGGGTGATGATCAGCGACATCCACGAGCGACGCCTCGCCGAAGCCGTCGAAGCGCTCGAAAAGGAATGCGGCCAGAGCGTTGCGAGCCAGCTCTGCAACGTGTCGAAGGAAGAAGAAGTGCAGGCGCTCGTCCAGGGCGCGATCAGCAACCTCGGCCATGTCGACGTGCTGATCAACAACGCAGGCCTCGGCGGTACCGCGAACGTCGTCGATATGACGGACGAACAGTGGAACATGGTGCTCGACATCACGCTCACCGGGACGTTCCGCATGACGCGGGCCATGCTTCCCCACATGACCGAACGGGGCAGCGGCGTCATCGTCAACAACGCTTCGGTCCTCGGCTGGCGCGCGCAGGTGGGCCAGGCCCACTACGCCGCCGCAAAGGCGGGCGTGATGGCGCTCACCCGTTGTTCCGCCCTCGAAGCCGCCGAGCACGGTGTGCGGATCAACTGCGTTTCTCCGAGCTTCGCTACCCATCCCTTCCTCGTGAAGACGACACCGAAGGAAACCCTCGACGCCCTCGAGGCGCAGGAAGCCTTCGGTCGCGGCGCGCAGCCGTTCGAAGTCGCCAACGTGATGGTCTTCCTCGCGAGTGACTACTCTTCGTACATGACGGGTGAAACCGTCGCGGTCAGCAGCCAGCGCGCTTAGACACGAGCCGGATTCAGGAGCCCCCCATGGACGTACGCAATGGCTTCGTCGGAAGCGTTGGCAACACCCCGTTGATTCGACTCGACCGCCTGTCTGAACTGACGGGTTGCGAGATTCTCGGCAAGGCCGAGTTCATGAACCCCGGCGGCTCGGTAAAGGACCGCGCGGCACTCGCCATCGTCGAAGACGCCGAAGCCAAGGGCCAACTCGAACCCGGCGGCACGATCGTGGAAGGCACTGCGGGCAACACCGGCATCGGGCTCGCGCTGGTGGGCAACGCCAAGGGGTACAAGACGGTCATCGTCATCCCCGACACGCAGAGCCAGGAAAAGAAGGACATGCTGCGCCTGTGTGGCGCCGACCTTCGCGAAGTGCCCGCCGTGCCGTACAAGAACCCCGACAACTACGTCCACATCTCGCGCCGACTCGCGGAAGACCTCGCCAAAACGGAAGGACACGGGGCGATCTGGGCGAACCAGTTCGACAACCTCGCCAACCGCAAGGGACACCAGGAAACGACCGGCCCCGAGATCTGGACCCAGACGGACGGCGAGATCGATGGCTTCATCTGCTCCGTCGGTACCGGGGGCACCCTTTCGGGTGTCGGGATCGCGCTCAAGGAACGCAACCCCGACATCAAGATCGGGCTCGCCGACCCGATGGGCGCCGCGATCTACCACTACTTCAAGCACGGTGAACTCAAGTCGAACGGATCGTCGATCACCGAGGGCATCGGCCAGGGTCGCATCACGGCCAACATCGACGGCATGCCGCTGGACGAGATGTTCCAGATCAGCGACGAGGAATGGCTGCCGATCTGCTTCGACCTCTTGAAGCTCGACGGCTTCTGCCTCGGCGGTTCTTCGGGCATCAACGTCGCCGGCGCCCTGCGGCTCGCCAAGGAACTCGGGCCGGGCAAGACCATCGTCACCATGCTCTGCGACAGCGGCACGCGCTACCAGAGCAAGATGTTCAACCCCGTCTTCCTGAAGGAAAAGGGCCTCCCCACGCCCGACTGGTTGTAGCGTGCGCGCTCTGCGCTCGAGCCCCACAGCGAGATGAGCGCAACCGCCGGGCTCTTGATCGTCGCCTCGGTCGTGCTCCACGTCCTGTGGACTCGCGCTCGCACGGGCCTACCGGGTCGAAGATCTTTCGGTCGTCTATCCGCTGGTGCGATCACTTGGCCCGGCCTTCGTGGTGGTGGGATCGATCGCGCTCGGGCGCGGCGACGCGATCACCACGTTGTGCATCGCGGGTGTTGCGCTCGTGTTCGTCGGGAGTGCGACGCTCGGGGCAACGAACCTGCAAGCCCTCGGCAAACGCAAGCTACTCGGCGTGGGGTGAACCACGTCTCCGCGGCGGAACGCCGATTTCTCTTGCCAGAGCACGAATCTGCACCGTCTCGCTACGGATGTTCATGAAT
>JASMLK010000102.1 GCA_030748735.1 Myxococcota bacterium
AGGATGTTCATGAATAATGCGGGCTAGAGATACGGCGAGAACAGGGAAGCGGTGGCGTCTCGCAGCCGCACCCAGAGTGGCCGCACCCTCAGTTCGTAGAGGGTGATCTCGCGTGCTTGCGCGCGCGCTTCAGCATAGTGCTCACTGGCTTCGTCGATGAAGTCGCCGCCGCAGACCTCGAGGTTGAACTCGAAGTTGAGCCGCAAGCTGCGGGGGTCGAGATTCGAAGAACCGACCAGCGCATAGGCATCGTCGATCAACACGAGCTTGGTGTGGTTGAAGGGCCCGCGCTGTCGATAGACGCGCACACCGAAGGCGAGGATCTGCCAAAGCTGGGCGTTGGCCGCCCAGTTCATGTAGAAGAGATTGTTGTGCTCGGGCAGCACGATTTCGACTTCGACGCCGCGTAGCGCTGCGGCGTTGAGTGCAGCGACGAGGCCCGCCTCGGCGATGAAGTACGGCGTCATGATCCGCACCGAATGACGCGCGTGCGAAATCGCACCCAGGAGAATCCAGCGAACGGTTTCGAGGTCTTCGTTGGGCCCAGAACTCACCGTGCGCACCCAGGCGTTGCCTTCGCTGGCAATTTCCGAGGGTCCTGGCGGAAGCAGGCCTTCGGGCGGTTCGCCGGTGGTGAAGCACCAGTCTTCGAGGAACTGCATTTCGATTTCCGCGACGACCGGCCCTCTCACCTCGAATTGGAGATCGCGCACGCCGCGCCCCGCTTCTACGCGATGACGGCTGCCGATGTTCATGCCACCGGTGAAGGCCCTCTCGCCATCGACCACCAGGAGCTTTCGGTGGTAGCGGAGATTGACGTACAGGCTGGGCGGGAAGATCGAAGCGGGCAGAAACCTCTGCACCGACACCCCGGCGGCCTCGAGTGCGCTGCCGACCCGCCTCGGCGAATACCATTCGCCGAGCCCATCGACGAGCACCTTCACGTCGACACCGCGCTCGACCGCTTCGCCCAGCGCCTCGACGAAGGCGAGGCCGTCGGCGTCGCGGTCGAAGATGTAGGTGCTGAGGTAGACGCGCGCCCGCGCGCTGCGAATCGCCTCGAGCATCGGCGGGTAGGCTTCGGCGGCGTTCTGCAGCAGGTGCAGACTGTGTCCGGGGAGCATGGCCCGCCCGGTGATGCGAGCGCCGACTTCGGCTTGATCGCGCAGTTGCTCGGGGACCCCGTCGGCAGCACCCTCCCCACCCCGTGCCGCCCATGCCCCAGCGGCTTCGCGTAGCGAGGGCCACGCCGCACGAAGCGCGTCGGCTCGGGTCGAGATGCGGTTGTAACCGAACATCCAATAGAGCAGCGCCCCGGCGCCGGGCACGAGCAAGCAGATCGCGACCCACATCGCCGCGGGGCGAGCGCTTCGCTTGTTGAGCAGGACGTGCCCGGCCGTCAGCACGCTCACCAGGATCAGCGCGGCATCGACCATGCCCGAAGCGTCGGACTCGAGGAAAGGCGCCCAGGCATCCGACATCGCATCCTCGCTCGCGTAACGAAGCCCTGCGGCGATCTAGAAGTTCCTAGTCTCGATTGTGGCAGCCCGCGCAGGCGCGCCACACCTCGTCGGCCGACGTGATCACAGGCGGATCGTGCCGCAAGGACGCACGGGCGTGCTGCACGTGGCCCAGGAACGTGTGGAGCTGCTCGGAAAAGTAGGGATGGGTCGACCCGCCGCCTTCGGATTCGAGAGCTCGTGCTTCGTGCTCGATGCGCTCCAGCACACGAGCGATCGCGGGGACGTTGGGGGCGGCGCCCTCTTCGCCCGCAGCGCCACCGGTCGTCAGTCGCTCGAGTTCGTGGACGCGCCCCGCAAGCCGCCACATCACGCTCTCGAGTTCGGCATTGCTGATGTAGCGAAACGAGGGCGGATAGGTGGCACGGCGCATCGTGCCCATCATCTCGGTGCAACCCACGAACGCGACGAGTGCCGACAGCGCGACAAGCCAGACTGCGATGTGCTTCGAAAGCAGGCCAGGCTGCAGCTTCATTGTGGTCGCTTATTCCCGTTCCAGGTTTCGCTGCTGTCGTCGGTACAGGGTCTTGCGATCGATCTTCAGGATCTTCGCCGCCTGCACCTTGTTGCCGCCCGTGAACTCGAGCACCTGGTCAATGTAGCGATCTTCGAGTTCGTGCAGGCTCATGTGCTGACGCGCCGCCTGCGCGAGCACCGCTTCCGAGCCCGGGTCGAGGGGACCGGCGTCGGCGCTGAAGCCCAGGTCTCCGATCCCGATCTCACTTGCGTCCGTGAACGCCAGGGCGCGCTCGATCACGTTTTCGAGCTCGCGCGCGTTGCCCTTCCAATCGTGCGCACAGGCAGCGCGCATGGCGCTCTCGCTCAGTCGGCGGTGTTCGCCCGCGCCGTGCTTCACCAGGAACGACTGGGTCAATTCGGGAATGTCCTCGCGCCGTTCGCGCAGCGGCGGGATGTGGATCGGAATGACGTTCAAGCGATAGTACAGATCTTCGCGGAAGACCCGGTTGCGCGCCGCTTCGAGCAGGTCCTGGTTGGTCGCTGCGATGATACGGACGTCGACTGCGCGGCTCTGGTTGCTCCCCACCGGCCGAATCTCGCGATCCTGGATCACGCGCAGCAGCTTCGCCTGCAGGCCGAGGCTCATGTCGCCGATCTCGTCGAGAAAGATCGTGCCGCCGTCGGCCTCCTCGAAGAGGCCCGTCTTCGACGAAACCGCGCCCGTGAACGCCCCGCGTACATGACCGAAGAGTTCGCTTTCGAGTAGCCCCTCCGGCAAGGCGGTGCAGTTGATCGGCACGAACGGGCGGTCGGGCGTGGCGCCGTGGTAGTGAAGGGCTCGCGCGACCAGTTCCTTGCCGGTGCCGCTCTCGCCGGTGATCAGCACGTTGCTGCGGTTGTGGGCCAGGCGGCGGATGCCCGCAAAGATCTCCTGCATCGAGGGGCTCACCCCGATCAGGTCGCCCAGCTTGCGCGTCTTATCGACCGCACGGCGTAGCCGGCGGTTTTCCTGAACGAGGGCGCGGGTTTCGAGGACGCGGCGCAGGGTCAGCAGGACGGCTTCGCTTTCGAAGGGCTTCGTGATGTAGTCCGTGGCGCCGACCCGCATGGCTTCGATCGCCGACTCCATGGTGCCGAAAGCCGTCATCAGCACGACGGGCGTTTCGGGTCGGATCGCATGGAATTTGCTCACCAACTCGATCCCGCTGCGCCCCGGCATGCGGATGTCGGAAAGCACGACGTCGAATTCGCGGGAGCTGGCCAGTTCGAGCGCGGCTTCCGCCGAATCTGCCCCCACCACCTCGTAGCCGTTGTCCTCGAAGAGCGCTGCGAGCATTTCGCGCATCGCGAGGTCGTCATCGACGACGAGCAGGGTCGAGGGCTCGCTCATACTGGTCTCCATTGCCGGGTCATTCGAATCGATCGCCTCCCGAACCGTGGCAAGCGCTGTGCCAGCGGCGCGGGTTGTACAACGCTCACCGGCGTGCAGGGGGCCTTGCCCTTCTCGCGAACGTGAGCGGAGTCTCAGCATGCGCAGCTTCCAAACAGTGGGCCGCGCTTCGTGTGAGTCCGCCCCAGCCGCCCCTACAAAAAGGACTATTGTGCCCCATTCTCCGGAATTTCGCCCCACCAGGGGGGCGGTCAGGTGCACTCCGTCGACTGCGAGGTGGTGCTTGAACCTGCCCCCGCGAATGGCCGTCGCGATCGCCACGCTCTTCGCGCTCACCCTATCTGGAGCGATGGGGTTCGTGGCCCTCGAAGGGCTGTCGGCCTGGGAGGCGCTCTACCTCTCGATCGTCACGATTTCGACCGTCGGCTACGGCGACGTCGTCCCCGTCACGCTGTCGGGGCGTCTGTTTGCGATGGCACTGATCTCACTCGGGGTGGGGGCTGCCCTCTACCTCGTCACGGTAATCGCCCAGGAAGTGCTGGAAGGCCGCCTGCAGGCCTTCTTCCAGAGGAGTTCCATGATGCGCGAGATCCAGAAGCACTCGGGCCACGTGATCGTCTGTGGCTACGGCAGATTCGGTCGCGTGGTTGCGAACGAACTGAGGGAAGCCGGGCAGCCGGTCGTCGTGATCGAAGAAGACGCCGACCGCGAATCGGAGCTCGTGGCCTGTGGCGCCGACTACATCATTGCATCCGCAGCCGACGACGACGCCCTATGCGCCGCCGGGATCGAACGCGCCGAAGCGATCGTCATTGGCACATCGAACGACGCCACCAGCGTGTTCATCACACTTTCGGCCCGCGAACTCAACCCGAAGTTGCGAATCCACGCGCGCGGCGAAACGGACCAGGCCATCCGCCGTCTGAAGCGCGCCGGCGCCGACTACGTGAATTCGCCCTACCAGACCGGTGGCGTGCGCACGGCCACGTCGATCCTGCGCCCCAGCGTCGTCGACTTCCTCGATCTTTCGACGCCCCACAGTCAGACAGAGATCGATCTCGAGGAGATTCACGTCGACCCGCAGAGCGAACTCGGCGGTTCCACGGTCGCGCAAGTCGAAGCTCGCTACGTGCAGCTTCGCGTGATCGCGCTCAAACGCGGCCAGCAGTTGATCGAACTCGTGCCCGGAGCCTCGCGCGAAGTCTGCCCGGGCGATCATCTCGTGGTGATCGGCGAGCGCGAAGAACTGATGGCTCTGGCGAACCTCGCGCTACCGAAGGACGCCTAGCAGGGAACTCAGTTCGTCGCAGCGGGCTGGCCATGAACGAGTTCGCGCAGGGTCTGGATGCGTACCCACACGTCGGTCGGCAGATCGCCCACCTCACGCGCGCCGTAGTCCGAGATCATGTTCTCCTCGAACATCGCGAGCGCGCGCGCCGCGTGCGCCCCCTTGGGCATCGCACGCACCGACGCTTCGAGATGGTGAGCCGATTCGTCGATCCAGAACTGGGTCATGCTGCGCGCTTCGATGCGTCCCAGCAGGAAGTAGGCCTCCGACTGGTCACGCGGCGAAAGCGCCTCCTGCGTGCCCGCGCCGCGGTCGATCAGTTGATGCAGCGAACTCGAAGCCGCCAGGTCGTATACGAGTCCGTGGCGGTCTCGCGGTGCATCACTCGCCTTGTCCGCGCGCTCGATCAACGCGCGCACCTGCTCGAGTTTCACCTCGAGTAGCTTCGGGTGCTTTTCGATGTCGGCCAGGGCGCCGACCCAGGCGTCGAGATGGCTGCGCAGATACGGCGACACGCCTTCTCGCCTGGCAAAGCCTTCGAGGGCCTTGCGGGTCGGAGCGATTTCCTGGAGGCCGCGCACCGCCACCGCGAGGTAGTCGGTGAGCACGCCGGCTTCGTCGACTTCGCGCGGTTCGATCTTCGGGTCGCGCAACATGGCCTGCCAGGTATCGATCGCTTCGCGGAAGCGGCGCGTCACGACGTAGAGCACCGCCGTTTCCTGGGGATCGAGCTCGTCGAGCCCGACCTCGTCGGTCAGTTGCTCGGCGAGGGGGAAGCGGTTCTGACTCGGCCGCCTCGCGTGGCAAGCGAAGCAATTGTGGAGCGAACCCACGACGAAGTAGCGAGCCTCTTCGTACAAGCCCGCGTCGAAGCGCATGCGCGCTTGTTCGACGTCGCGTCCGAGGGACTGGCTCAGATAGACGAGACTCGACCCGCGATCGCGCCCCTCGTGACCACTTTGCTCCAACTGCGCCACGGCGTTGGCGAGTGCGGTGATCTGCTTGGCGATCTCCGCTCGCTCGGACTCGTTCGAGAAGCGTTCCTCGTCGAGACTGCGCGGCAGCAGGTACGCCATGGTGCTGAAGATCTCCTGCATGACCGGAGACCACTTCGCACGCGGAAGCTCTTCGCCCCACGCCGGCGATGCGAGCGACAGCAGCATGGACAAGGCAAGCGCCAACGCCCCTGTCCCTCGAATCGTCCTACCCAGAGATTTCTTCGACAACCGTTTTCGCCCCCCTCGAACGAATCACGTTCATTCATCCGCCTTGGTCGTGAGCACCGGGCACGGTGCGGTGCGAACAGTGCGCTCCGCGACACTTCCCATCAGCACGTGGGCCAGGCCGGTGGTGCCCTTGGTCCCCATCACGATGAGGTCGCTGCCGGTTTCCTCGGCGAGTTCACAGATGCTGCGCGAGGGGTCGCCGCGGCGGACGAAGCTCTTCACTTCGACCTCGGCCGGGCAGTGCTCTTCGCGCCACTTCTCGAAGTGCTCGGTCGCGGACCGTTCGATCTGCATCCCGAAGTCGGCGGGAAGCGCCGGACCGTAGGGCGGCACGAGGGCCATCGATTCCGGAAAAACGTGGAGCAGCGTGATCTCGCCGCCGAACGACTTGACGAGATCGACCGCCAGCTGGAACGCCTTCTCGGAATGCTGCGAAAAATCGACCGGAACGAGGATCTTTTCGAACTTCATGGTCTTCACCTCCGTGGGCCCGTTATGTGGGGCAAGGCTGCCAGACAGTACAGCAAGGCGCGTGCCTGGCTACGGGACGAAATCGAAGCCCACGAAGCCCACGTGCCCGGAATTCCGCCGGCGCATGGGTCGATGTCTCGGGGCGCATCCCCTCATGTCAAGCCAGTCCGTGGCTGTTGTCGTGCCCGTGTACAATTCGCGTGCAACCGGTTCCAGCAGACACCCCCGCACGACCTTCGGTTCAAGGGTTCAGCGGGCAGCCAGGGCGTGGGCCACGGCGCGGCGCCCGACCGCGATCGCTTGGTCCGCGCGATCGAAGTCGAGCAATGCGAAGTCTTCGAGTCGCGGCGTGATGAGCAGTTCGGGGGGATCCCCCGCCATGCGGCTTCGGCCGATTCGGGTCTGCATGATGTTGATGCTGGTGCTGATGACCTCGTAGATGCTCGGCAAAGGGGGACCGCTCGGCTCCGCGGTTTCGTCGAACCCGAATTGGTCGAGCAGATCGGCGGCCGCGATTTGAAAGCTCGTGAGAAGTCGGGCAGCCGTCTGCGAGGAGAGGAGCCCCCCCTCTGCTTCGCCGGCTTCCTCCGACGCGCTCTGCTCTTCGAGCAGCGCTTCGGACACCATGCTCTCCTCGATCTCGGCGACGGGATCGGGAGCCGGCTTCTCCTCGGTCACTGGCAGCCGGGGTTTCACGAGCAGGGTCGTGTTGAGATCCACTGCGATCACGCTGCCGGCACCGAGCGCGCGACACAGCGAAACCGGTACCGGGTTCACCAAGCCGCCGTCGAGCATCCAACGACCGTCGATCGCCTCTGGAATCACGAGACCCGGCATTGCAATCGATGCGCGCAATGCCGTCAGCAGCGAACCCTCGCGAAGCCAGATTTCGTGACCGGTGGTGAGGTCCGTGGTCACCGCGGCAAACGGCTTGGGGAGGGATTCGATCGCGCGGTCCGGCAAGTGGGCGGCCAGCGCGTCGAAGATCTTGCGTGCTTTGAGCAGCCCGCCGCGCAGCGTCGGGTCGAGGTAGGCCATGAGTTGGCGTCGATCGAGACCGCGCACGAAGCCCTCGAACGCATCGAGCTCGTCGGCCGCATAGAAGGCGCCAACGACCGCTCCCGCCGATGCGCCGCAGACGATTTCGGGTTCGATGCGCGCCTCTTTCAGCGCACGGATCACCCCGATATGCGACCACCCGCGCGCGGCGCCGCTGCCGAGCGCGAGACCGATCGGTGCGTGGAAGTCGATTTCCATCGCCGGCAAGGATGGACGAGCGTGCCCGGATCGTCCACGCACAAAAGCCTGCCGGGGTTCCAGGCGACCCGCCAGCGGCTGCAAAACCGCGCGGCTGAATTACCTTTCCTCCCGCGGCGGGGTTGCGCTCTCGCCGGTCGTGCTCAGCTCAACTGGTGTCCCCCAACCATGAGGAAGGAGTCACAGCATGAGCGATGAACGAGACGATCTGCGAAACGAAGTCGATCAGCTGCGTGCATTGCGTGACGAGCTTCACGTGCAACTCCATCTCGCCGGTCAGGATCTACGCGATCAGTGGGATCGCCTCGAACGCGGCTGGCACCACGTCGAGAGCCGCGCCAAGCAGATCGGAGACGTTTCCGATGATGTCGCGCACGAAGTACGCGAAACCCTGCATGTTCTCGCCGATCAGCTCCGGGGCGGATACGAGCGCATCAAGTCCCTACTCTAGAGGGCGACCAGTGAGCAACGCACAACCGCGGAGGACAGCGTGAACTTCGAAAACATCCTTGTGGCGATCGATTTTTCCGAAACGTCGAAGCGCGCCCTCGAGGCCGCTGAAGACCTCGCGCGGCGCTGCAAGGCGCGTCTCCATCTGGTGCACAGCCACCCGATCCAGTTCCTTTCGAGTTCACCCTACGCGCCGGTACTGCCCGTCTATCACTTCGACGACCTCGACGCGGCCGCCCGCAAGCAGCTGCACGCCTGGCGTACCGAGCACTGCGATGCCGGGCTCGAGGTCGAAGAACATCTAACGGAAGAACCCCCGAGTCTGGCGATCGTCGACACCGCCAACGAAATCGGTGCCGACTTGATCGTGATCGGAACCCGCGGCCTCACGGGTCTCAAGCACGTTCTGCTCGGGAGTGTTGCGGAGCGTGTGGTGCAGGGCGCCAGGTGCCCTGTGCTGACGGTGAAGTAGCCCGCCCACCGAGGCCGACACCCGACACCCCACGCAGGAGCTGGCGGCTGGCAGCCGTTCGAATGGAGAACGAAACTTGTCGCCGGTTCCGGTCGCTGTCGAGTTGAAGAATCTGCTGGGGTACTTCGGGATCGAGCCCGAGGATCTAGAGGCGCTGTCGCGTCTTCACATTCCCCTCGAGCGTCACGCGGACGAACTCGTCGAGGCGTTCTATCAGCACCTGGGGCGCTATCCGGAAACCCGGAGGCTGCTCGAAGACGACGCTGTACGCATGCGCCTGGCCGAGAGCCAGCGGCAGTACCTGATGAGTCTCGCGAGCCCTGTGATCGACGACGACTACGTCGAACAGCGCTCGCGCATCGGCCAGGCCCACGAACGGGTGGGCCTCGACACGCGTTGGTACCTGGGCGCGTACGCCCTGTACCTGACCCTCATCTTGCCGGTGGTGTACGAAGCCGTGGGCGACGATCTCCAGGTACTCAACCGAACCGTGAGCGCGCTGCAGAAGAGGCTGCTCTTCGACGCCGAGATCGCCATTCGTCAGTACATCGAACGGCGCGAATCCGAGCTCGTCGAACTGAACGAGAAGCTGCGCGCCGAAGCCGGCTCGCTCAGCGAAGAGGTCAAAGCGACCTACAAGGACCTGCGGCTCTCTCAAGCGCGGGCACGACAGGCCGAGCGCTTGGCTTCCGTCGCCACGTTGATCAGCGGCCTGGCCCACGAAGTCGGGACCCCGATGAGCGTCATCCGCGGCCACGCCGAAGCGCTCGAAAGCGCCGTCGAAGGCGAGCGCGCCACCTGGCGCCTCAACATGATTCTCGAACAGATCGACCGCATCACCGGCATCATCCAGGCGTTGCTCAACATGGCGCGCCCCCAGGATTCGATGCGCACGGCGGTCGACCTCCATCACGCCATCGATACGACGCTCTCCTTCCTCACCGAAAAACTCCGCCGCCGCGGGGTCGAAGTCGAACGCCAGCTCGCCGACCTGCCCTCGGTCGTCGCCGATCCCGAAAAGATGCAGCAAGTGCTCTTGAACCTGATGATCAACGGGATCGACGCCATGCCGGAAGGCGGCAAGCTCACGGTCAGGCTCATCAAGGACGGTGACGAAGCAGTACTGCGTGTGTCAGATACGGGCGCAGGCATGACGCCGGAGCAGATCGGACACATCTTCGACCCCTTCTACACCACCAAACCCGCCGGACGAGGCAATGGCCTGGGCCTCGTCGTCGTGGAGGGCATCGTGGGTGAGCACTCCGGCCGGATCGACGTGACGTCGACGCCCGGAAAGGGCACGACGTTCAGCGTGCGGCTCCCCATGGCGGTGACGGCCTAGAGGCCCGGCCGGACCTCTACCTTCGCGATTTCGCAGCGGAACTCGGGGCCTTCTCCTGCGCATCCGCTTCCGCTCCGTGCAGTCTGACCCAGTCTGAAACAGACGTTGGGGCGGGATTCCACGCCGGGAACTGCGAAATACGACGCAGGGGCGCGACACGTTGGCACGCGATCTGCTCTGAATAACGCCCATGGAAACTACAGCCCGGAACGTACTCGTCGTCGACGACGACGTCGCGATGCGCGAGATGGTGATGTCGCTTCTCGACGACGTCGGTCACAAAGCCAATGAAGCTTCGAACAAGAGTCAGGCGCTCGACTGCCTGGCGAGCCGGCCATACGACGCGGTCATTACCGACGTCAAGATGCCCGGCGGTTCGGGGGTCGAACTCCTCGAGGAAATCCGTGCCAAGCACCCCAGCACACCGGTCATCCTGATGACGGCATTCGGCTCGATCCAATCGGCCGTGGACGCGATGCGTGCAGGGGCATTCGACTTCGTGACCAAGCCCTTCAAGCGGGAGGTTCTGCTCTCGACGCTGGGGCGCGCCTTCGAGCGACGCGACGAAGTCGACGCCATCGAACGCAACCAGCGCAACGTCGATCTCACCAGGTGGCTGACCAAGCGCGTGCTGCGCGAGCTGCAGCGCGAAGAAACCACGCCGGTCCTCGTAAACGCGATCGACAAGGTCGTGGCCCTGACGGACCAGCTGCAGGTCGACACGGAAAAGGGTGCCGGCGCGAGCGAGGCGCGGTCGTCCTTCCTCGACCACGCGGTCGACCAGAAGATGAGCCTCAACGCACTGGCCGACCTCTACACGATGAAGGTGCTCGAGCACACGGGCGGCAATAAGGCCCGCGCCGCCAAGATTCTCGGTATCAATCGCCGCACCCTGTACCGCAGGGGCTTCGGTGCCGAAATCTCGCCCTCGCGCCGCGATCGCAACGGCGAAGCGCGAGAGTTCGAAGCGTCGATCGGTCTGCAACAGGGCGGTTAGCGCCCGGCTGCATCACGGCAGGTAATCGCGCCCCGCGTTTCGCTGATAGCGGAAGGTGTCGACCACACCGTCCCGGCTGAAGTCGATCGCCAGGTCGTAGTGGCTGACCGGCTTCGAGTCGTCGGCGAGCAGTGCGATGTCGGCGTGGTCCTGGTCGGTCAGTTCCGGGCGCTCGCTTTCGCGCCTCTGGTCCGCCGCGGCCCAGGCGTTTTCGCGTCTCTGCATGTCGCGCCGACGCATGGGGCTCGGCGGGTAGAAGAACGTGCGATCGAACCAGTCGCCCATGCGATGCAGCGAACGGCGACCCAACTCGAAGAGATCGGCTGTCTCCTCCTTCAGCTCTCTGGCCTCCCGCGCGCGCACGCGTTCGCGGGCCCTACGCCTCATCGCCTCGCGGGCGGGGTCTTCTTCGCGTAGGCGTGCCTTGTTGTAGACCCATTCCGACGTGCCATCGCGCCGGTGGTTACGCACGTCCGGTTCACCGAACCAGCCGCGGACCTGATCCATTGGCGTAAGCCCCGGGATCAGCCGATCGACCATCTGCGGGTCGAACTCCGGTTCGCCGGGCGCAATGACCGCGGGCTCTTCCTCTTCGCCGCCCAGCCAGCGCGGCGGGTTCGCACAGGCCGCCGTCATCGAACTCACAGCGATCATACACACCCATGCGATTCGCCATGGGAAAAACGCCATCGCCCTCTCCTCGAGATGCTTGGAGCTGCGGGGAGGGACGAGCAACAACGTAGGGGGTCCGGGCGCGTCGCGACATCGGGAGCAGCAAGGAATCGGTGCTCGGGCGTTTGGCCTCGCGAGTGTCGTGGCTTCTCCCGACGTCGGCCTGGTGTGCGCAAAGGCGAGTTTCGTATGCTTGGCGAGAACGAACTGAATTCCCTCACGAAGGAATGGGCGAGACTCGATGGCCCGCGAGTTCGGGGCAGACGTCGACGACGACAACGCGCTCATCTATGCGTTCAAGGGAATCGTGGGCTCGGATCCCGCGCGCTTCCGCAAGCTCGCCTACGCGTACAAGGTCCGGCAGTACGCCGACTACGAATCGCGCGACTTGTGGGAATACCGGCTGGCCCTTTCGCCACGGCAACTCGAGATGCTGGTTGGCCACCTCTGGGAACTCGGCCCGTCGTACTTCGACGACGACGACTTCACCGAAAACTGCTCGTATCACATTCTCGGCGCGATCGCGGCGGCGGTACCCGAAGCCGGCCTGCTCGATCGTGTGCGCATGCCCGTGATCCCTGCGGACACGGTCAAGACCCTCGCCGAAACGCCCGGCCTGGTCGAAGACATCGCCTTCCACCCGAGCCTTCGCTCGACCTTCTTTTCGCGTGCGGCCTCCCTCGATGCCGAAGCACAGGAAGTCATTGCGGTGTTGGTGGACGACCCGCATGCCCCCCCTGCCCCCGACCTGGGACGAAACGCGAACGGTCGAAGTGCTCGACACCGCGGCCGACCTCTTCGACATGCGCCATGCACGCGAACTGATCGAGGACCCCGAGTCGCCGCGCGGGCGGACCAAGCGCGCGCTGCTGGCTCGCCGGGCGGACATCCTGGCGCTTCCACCTCGGGGCGCGAACCGTGACCGACAAGGCCTGCAATGCCTGCGAAGTCGCGACCATCCGCTTCGGTGCCGGAATCGCACGCGCGTTCTGGGACGAACGCTTTGCGCTGTTCGCTATCGCGGACGCGCGCGTCGAAGCGGGACACGAACTCGACGGCATCGAGGGTGAAGCGATTCGCGCAGGGTTCGGGCCGGCGGGGGCTTCCGCGCGGCTCTCCATCCGCAGCTTCATCTGGTCGGGCAAGGAGCCTGGCTCTGGCACCCCGAGCAACGGTCGAGAACGCCGTGGCGCGCAGACGCCGTGCTTCGTTTCGCGGCGACACGACACTGCGGCGTGATCCTCGAAGGTTCGGCCGAGCGGGGTACGCAGCGAGGACAGCTCGTCCTTCACACGGCGGGCCTAAGCCGGTTCTTCCGGGGATCGATCGTCGCAACGGAGCGCAACGGTCATCCGCGTGCCCTCGCCCGCGTCGGTCGAAACACGCAACTCACCGCCGTGCTCGGTCACGATGCGGTAGCAGATCGCAAGGCCGAGCCCGTGCTCACCGGCCGGCTTGCCTTCGAGCGCGAACGGATCGAAGACCTGGTCGAGGATCTCTTCCGGAATCCCGATGCCGTGATCCTCGACGCATAGCTCGACACCACCGGGCACGACCGCGAGACGAAGCTCGACCTCTCCGTCGCGATCACTCGCCTGTGCGGCGTTACGCAGCAGGTGGTACGCGACCTGCTCCATCAGGAAGGGTTCGCAGCGCACCCTGGGCACCGCGTCTGCGATGTCGACTCGAATCTGCTGCTCGCTCGTGAGCAGAGGCCGAACGGAATCGACGGCACGCGACACGACCGCGACGAAGTCGACCGGCTCGTGCGCCTTGCCGTCGGGGCGCACGGCTCCCGCCAGGCTGGCACCCGTTGCAGCGATTCGGCGCGATTCTTCCGCGACACCGCGCAGGGCATCGAACACGGCGTCGCCGCCGTCGTCGAAAGCGTCGCGGTTTTCGCGCAGCAGACGATGGACGCGTTCGAGACTTCGCTGCATCGGGCCGAGGGCGTCGTAGAGCTGCTCGCTGGCGCGCTCGATCTCATCGCGGTCGACATCGTTCGGGGACGTGTCCTGCGCAGCGGTCGCACCCGGTGCTTCGTCGGTGCCGCGTGAAGCTTCACGCTC
Organism: Myxococcota bacterium; assembly: GCA_030748735.1. GTDB lineage: Bacteria > Myxococcota_A > UBA9160 > UBA9160 > UBA4427 > DUBZ01. Next base: position 13,614 of record JASMLK010000102.1, read on the forward strand.
GGTGAGTATCGCGCGCAGGCGGTCGGCGTTTGCCGATGCTCCCGCGTCTTCGTGGGCGTTCAGCCTGGCGAGCTCGTCCATCTTTTCGGCCAGGGCGCGGTCGGCCTGCTCGAGCAATGCGAGATGCCCACGGCGCGCGCCTGCGACGACCTCGAGTTGACGCGCCAGGTCAACATTGTGGCCGAGGGCTCCACCCGCGAAGACCAGAAGAGCCGCACCGATCAACGCGACCGGCAAGGCGATCAGTTCGACCGCGAAGGCCGCCACTGCGGCGGAAGCGAGCAACGTTCCGAGCAGCGCCCCGGTGACCAGGCCCTTGAACGTCCGCACGCCGAACTCGACCTCGTAACAGCAATGGTCGGCGCCGTTCCCCACGCATTCGGTTTCGCGAACCCGCGCGGGTAGCAGCCCGAACCCCATCGGCAGTGCTTCGAGCATGCCCTCTCGCACACCGCAGAAGCTCTCGTTCCAACCCCCGGGCCCGTCGCCTGCACCATCGTCGCGTGTTCGACCAGCGTGGCGATAGACGATGCGCGCCCGCCCTTCCCCCACCTCGGCGGCTTCGAATACGCCCCTCGGTGCTTCGCGGGCAAAGAGTGAATCGCAGCGCCGCAGAGATTTTTCGATCGTCGCCACGCCCTCGGTGAACAACACGAAGCCGATCCGCTGATTCGAAACGAGTCCGGCCCCGACGCGTCGGGCGAAGTCGCGATCTCGCCCCAGAGAACGAAATGCCTGGTCGAGGACTTCGACCGAAAGCCACTTCCCTTCGGCACGCGGGTTGACCCGCGCATCGTCGAAGACCCTTCGCGCGCGCTGGTGCCCCGCGACGTCGCCCACGGCCGCGAGCGCATCGAGGAGCGACGCGGCGATGCGGCTGTTGCAGCAAAGGAGATCCTGGGACGGCATGGGGGGCCTATCGGCAGCCCCCGGCCGGCGCGAAAGCCCCTCGCCGACGACACGGGTTTCCCGACGGCCTCGAAGCGGCGCTAGCCTCGCCCCCCGCGGCGCATCGAGCGCTTCGCGTCCCGGTCCGCTTCGCGCCGCTTGATGGTTTCGCGCTTGTCGTAGAGGTGCTTGCCGCGCACCACGGCGAGGTCGACCTTCACCCTTCCGTTCTCGTCGAAATACAGGCTGAGCGGAACCAGGGTGAAGCCCTTTTCTCGCACACGGTCGTGAAGCCGCTGGATTTCGCGGCGATGGGCCAACAACTTGCGTTCCCGCATGGGGTCCGTGTTGGCGCGCGTGGCGGGTTCGTAGGGGCTGATGTGGAGCTTTTCGAGAAACAGTTCACCGCGCTTGACCGTGGCGTAGGCATCGCCGAGGTTCGCGCGCCCTTCGCGCAGGGACTTCACTTCCGGGCCGAAGAGCACGATCCCGGTTTCGACGTGATCGAGAATCTCATACTCGAAACGCGCGCGACGGTTGGTCGCGATGGTCCGCCGGCCGTCGCTCGCGGCGGCTTTCTTCTCCGTTTTCTTCTTCCTGGCGGACATGGCGCGGCAGGGTAGCCCGTCGATCCGAACGCGCGCGGTCGAACAGACGAACGTCCGTCGCGGTATGCTGAGCGAGGCGCGCCCCACACCTGATTGCTCGAAGTTGCACTCGTCTATTCACCTCTCGCAGGAGACGGTTCACCATGCCCAAGGCCATCGTCGCGGGCGTCGGTCCCGACCGCGGACTCGGCGCACAACTCTGCCACCGATTTGCCGGCGAAGGCCTGCACGTGCTCGTCGCCGGTCGCACCCAGGAATCCCTCGACACCGTGGTGTCGAATATCGAAGCAGCCGGGGGGAGCGCCGAAGCGGTCGTGTGCGACGCCACCGAGGAACCCGCGGTCCGCTCGCTCTTCGACCGCGCGGGCGACGAACTCGACCTCGCCATCTACAACGTCGGCAACAACACCCCCGGCCGCATCGACGACATGGAAGCCAGCTACTTCGAGCAGTCGTGGCGCGTGTGTTGCTTCGGTGGCTTCCTGTTCGGCCGCGAAGCGCTCCACAACATGAAGGAACGCGGCGGGGGCACGATCCTCTACACGGGGGCGAGTGCCTCGATGCGTGGGCGCGCGGGCTTCGGCGCCTTCAACTCCTCGAAGGCCGCGCTGCGCATGCTCGCCATGGCGATGGCCAAGGAGTACGGCCCCGACGGTATCCATGTCGGCCACGTGGTCGTCGACGGGGCGATCCGCGGCGAAAAGGTGATGAACCGCTTTCCCGAGTACGCGGAGAAGCTCGGCGAAGACGGCATGGTCAACATCGAGGGCATCGTCGACGCCTTCGCGTACCTCTACCACCAGCCACGCAACGCCTGGTCGTTCGAGGTGGACGTACGGACTTCGATCGAAACGTGGTAGCTGGCGCGTTGAATCGTTTGCCGCTTCTCGCACGCGCGAATCTCAGACGAATGCTTCGCTCCGCGTGGTTCGCCATCGTGTTCTGTGTTGCCATCGCGGCCCCGATCGCGGGCAGTGCCGCGGAAGAGACCGCGAAGAAGGCCCGCGGCATGATCCTCATCACGATCGACACCCTGCGTGCTGATCACGTCGGAGGCTATGGCGAGCAGGCGGAACGGATCGGTGCTTGCCGACCGGGCGATCCGCTCTCAGACACTCCCGCGAAGTGGCGATAGCCGCCCTACTCGCGGATGCGATTCACCTCGTCGACGAAGACGCGCTTCGCCTCGAAGGTGGGCACGTCGGCTTCCGGTACGTCGACCCAGCTCGCGATGATGACGATGTCCATCGGCTTGATGAGGTGGGCGGCGGCGCCGTTCACGCAGATTTCGCGCGTGCCGCGTTCGCCCTCGATCGCGTAGGTGGTCAGGCGATTGCCGTTGGTGCAATCCCAGAGATCCACCTGCTCGTAGGGGAGGATGTCTGCGGCGTCGAGCAGATCGGGGTCGATGGTGCACGATCCTTCGTACTCGATGTTGGCTTCGGTAACCGTGGCGCGGTGAATCTTGCTCTTGAGCATTCGGCGAACCATGGGTCTTTACTCCGTAGAAGTGCGTGGCGACGCTTGTGGAAGCAACACGCGATTGTCGATCAACCGCACATCCGCGCCCTGACCATCCGGGTCGGGGCTGAAGTGCACGGCGAGGGCCAATAGCGTGGGCCCGTCGAGTTGTGGGGGTGCCTCGGCGAGACTGTCGGGGTCGCGCAACTCGGCGTAATCGAGGCTGGCCTGGGGGGCTTCCTCGATCGTCTTGCGAACGTCTTCGAGCAGCGCCTGCGCGCTGCGTTCACCCGCGGCAACCGCACGCTCTGCACCGTGAATGGCGCGGATGAGCACGGTCGCCTGGCTGCGGGCGGCTGGGCCGAGGCGCAGGTTGCGACTGCTCATCGCAACACCGTCGTCCTCTCGCAGCGTGGCCCCACCCACGATCTCGATGTCGAAACCGAGATCGCGGGCCATGCGGCGAATCACCGCAAGCTGCTGGAAGTCCTTCTCGCCAAAGACCGCGACGTGCGGCTTGGCGGCGAGGAAGAGTTTCGAGACCACGGTCGTGACCCCGCGAAAGTGGCCCGGCCGGCTGGCACCGCAGAGCGGCTCCGACAGGCTGCCCACTTCCACCCAGGTTTCCGCGCCCTCGGGATAGAGCTGGTCGGGGGTCGGAGCGAAGACGACCGTCGCTCCAGCCGCTCGAACCTTCTCGACGTCCGATTCGAAGGTTCGCGGATAACCTTCGAAGTCCTCGGGGTCGTTGAACTGGGTCGGATTCACGAAGATCGACACCCAGACCTCGTCCGCGCGCGCAAGCCCTTCGGCTATGAGCGAGAGGTGACCGGGATGCAGGGCCCCCATGGTGGGGACCAACGCGATCCTACGACCTTCGGCCCGCACCGAATCGGCGCGTGCCTGCAGCAGAGCTGTCTTGCGAATGATTTCCATCACGACTGCGCTCGGGCTTATTTGTACGAGTGCTGGTCGTCGGGGAACTTGCGGTGCTTCACTTCGTCGGCGTAGGCACGTGCCGCCTTCGAGACCTCGGCCCCGATGTTGGCGTACTGCTTGACGAAGGAAGGCGCCCAGTCGTTCAGGCCGAGCAGGTCGTGCATCACGAGCACCTGGCCATCGCAGTGCACGCCGGCACCGATCCCGATCGTGGGGATCGCGAGCTCGGCCGTCACTTCCTTGGCGAGGTCGGCCGGGATGCCTTCGAGCACGACGGCAAACGCGCCCGCTTCCTGCACAGCCAGCGCGTCGTCGAGCACCTGGATGCGACCGGCTTCGCCGCGCCCCTGGACGCGGAAGCCGCCCATGCGGTGCACGGCTTGCGGGGTGAGGCCGACGTGGCCCATCACGGGAATCTCGGCGCAGACGATCCGCTCGATCGTGGAGGCCATCTTGGTCCCCCCTTCGAGCTTCACCGCCGCGGCGCCGCCTTCCTTCACGAGGCGGATCGCGTTGCGAACCGCGTCCTCCTCGGAGATCTGATAGCTACCGAAGGGCATGTCGCCGATGACGAGGGCGCGTTCTGTGCCCCGGGCGACCATGCGGGTGTGGTAGATGACTTCGTCCATCGTCACCGGGAGCGTGGTGTCGGCTCCCTGGACGACGTTGCCCAGCGAATCGCCGACCAGCAGCAGTTCGATCTCTGCCGTGTCGAAGATGCGGGCGAAGGTGAAGTCGTATGCGGTGAGCATCGTGATCGGCTCGCCTCGGCGCTTGCGCGCAGCCAGCGATTTCGCAGTGATCCGATGTTCCTTCCTCGATGACGCGGTGACGGTGGACACGATTGTTGCCTCCGTTTTCAACGGACGCCTCGTGCACCCACTTCACAGTCACGACCCTTGCGGGCTGTGAAGCATCTCCAAAAACAAAAAACGCCTGCCGGTGACTGACGGGTGTCAGTCCGGAGGCGTAGATAAAGGGGGGCCGAGTTTCGATCCCTCCTCTTCTTCACCCCCGTCTTGGTCCTCGCGGATCCAAGCAACTCTTCCCGATCGGCGAACCCGCGGGTTCGATGTTCGGTGAGTGGGCGATGTCGAGGCGTCGTCGTCTTCGAGATCCGGGTGCTGAGTTGCCCGGTTCCGGTTTTGTGGACCTCTCGAGTTTCTCTCGGTGAGCCGCGTGCGAAGACCGGCTCGGTTGGTTGCAGTAGCGCTGGAACTCTGTCTTGCCTGGGTGCCGATGAAGCTCGCCCGGGTGGGCCGGTAGACCGGCCGTCGGGACGTTTCCCCTCGGCGACGAAAAGCATAAGAGAACGCGCGAACACGGGTCAAGAATGTTTCGAATCGGAGTCACTTTCTTCGCACTCGAAAACCTCTCCAGGTTCCAGTAGTTGGCGAATTGCCGGCGGCAGGTAGCGGCCTTCGAGGGCCGAACCGGCTTCGCTTTTCAGCGCGCCGGCCAGGATCTCGATGTGCAAGTCCAAGGGATCATTGGGAGAAAGCACGACCCAGGTTTTTCCCTTCACGCGCACGCAGGCACTGGTGGAGGCGAAGTCCGTGTCTGGGGCCTGTCCCCCGCGCAGGGCGCGGACTTCGAGGCCGACCTCGTCGGCGAGTTCGAACAGGGCTTCGAGGACGCTAGTCGGGTCCATTGTCGGAGCCTTCCGTGACGCGTGCGAGGGCGTGCGCGAAGCCGTTCGCGAGGGTCGCGAACACCGCGGGCTCGAGCGTTTCCGCGCGCACACGCGGGTCGATATCACAGCCTTCGATGACGCGCGTGACTTCCTCGGGAGCCAGCCCGAAGCCACCGCCCTTGAGTGCATTGGAAAGCGTCTTCCTTCGCTTACCGAAAGCCGCGCGGGCAACGCGTTCGATCGCGCGCAGTTCCTTGCGGTCGGGCCATGAACCTGCGCGGCTTCGCATCGTGACGAACGCCGAGTCGATCTTCGGCACGGGAAAGAATGCAGCGGCGGGCAGGCGACGGCGGCCCACGGCTTCGACGCAGAGATGATGAAGCACGGCGAACGAGCCGTAGTCCCTGGTTCCGACCTCGGCGAAGAGACGGTCGGCGACTTCGAGTTGCAGCATCACGGCGTAGCCGGCGAGCTTGCCGCGAAGGTCCAGCAGACGGCGAAGCATCGGGGTCGCCGATGCATAGGGAAGGTTCGCGACGAAGCGCACGGGCGCCCCGCACGCTTCGCGCAAGGCCTCGATGTGGGTCTCGAGATCGACCTTCAAGGCGTCGGCGTGCACGAGTTCGACGTTGTCGGGAAGCAGGCCCTCTTCGCGGTTGGTGCGCACGAGCCCGGAGTCGATCTCGAAACTCGAGACGCGCGACGCACGTGATGCGAGCGCACGGGTCAGTTGACCGAGGCCGGTCCCGACTTCGACGACGCCCTCCCCCTCCTGCACGCCCGCGGCATCGACCAGACGATCTGCTTCGCGCGGGTCCACGAGAAAGTTCTGGCCGAGTTCGCGTCGCAGACGAAGGCTGTGTCGGTCGAGGAGCTCGCGAAGCGGCGGTACGTCACTCACGAGGAAGTGCTTGCGGGCGGCGTTTCACCCACCCGCCGCGGCGCTTCGTTCGCGCGCCACGGCGCTTCGCCCACGGGCACACGCGAGAAGGCGTTCAAGTCGAGGGCGTCGGCGTGACCTTCGGCGAGCAGGCGCGCACCGGCCGCGGCGATCATCGCGGCGTTGTCGGTGCACAGGGAAATCGGAGGAAAGACGACATCGAAGTCGTGCTTCTTGCCTGCGCGCTCCATTTCGGTGCGCAGGCGGCGATTGGCCGCGACACCGCCGACGACCGCGAGGCCCGCGAGCCCTTCATCGCGCAAGGCGCGACGCGCTTTCAACACCAGGATGTCCGTCGCCGCCGCTTCGAAGGAAGCCGCGAGGTCGGCGACTTCCTGCGCCGACAAGGCGTCGAGTCCGCCGCGCTGCTCGACTTCCACCGCCACGGCCGTCTTCAAGCCGCTGTACGAAAAGCCGAGCCCCGGTCGTTTCGCCATCGGACGCGGAAAATCGACCGCTCTGGGATCGCCTTCCAACGCCGCCTTCGAAACAGCCGGTCCGCCCGGAAAACCCAGACCAAGCAGCTTGGCCACTTTGTCGAATGCCTCGCCCGCCGCATCGTCGCGCGTTTCGCCGAGCAAGCCAGGTTCGCCTTCTTCGTGCACGCGATAGAGCGCGGTGTGTCCGCCGCTCACGACGAGGCCAACGTAGGGCCGCGTGAGATCGCGGTCGCTGAGCTCCGCCGCGATCAAGTGCCCTTGCAGATGATGAACACCGACCACCGGAATACCGAGCCGGTACGCCATCGCCTTGCCGAACGAGAGCCCGACGAGCAGTGACCCCACGAGCCCGGGGCCCGCCGTGACGGCGATCCCGGTCAGATCCCCTTGCGCGACTTCGGCCCGTTCGAGGGCGAGTTCGACGACCCGAGAAATCGCCCGCACGTGGTCACGCGAAGCCAGTTCGGGCACGACCCCGCCGTAGGGGCGATGCACTTCTTCCTGCCCGTGGATCACCGACGAAACGATCTCGCACCCGTCGCGCACGACGGACGCGGCCATTTCGTCACAGGAACTCTCGATACCGAGAACGATGGATTGTGAATCGGGCATGGGGAAAACCGCGCCGAGCTTAGCCTGTTCCCTCGCGCCGAAGTGCCGCGCCTGGCGTACTAGGCGTTGCGGCGTTCCTGCTGTTCCTGCTCGGCCTTGCAGTCGATGCAGAGCTGGGCCATCGGCCGCGCTTCGATGCGCTTCAGGCTGATGTCTTCACCGCAGTTCACGCACTCGCCGAACTCGCCGTCTTCGATGCGCTGGATGGCGGCGTTGATCTTCGAAAGCAGGCCGCGCTCGCGTTCACGCAGGCGTCCCTGGAAGGCGAGGTTCATCTCGGAAGAGGCGGTGTCGATTTCGTCCGGGAAGTCGTCGGGGTCGAGATGGATCTCGCCCGAGAGTGTCTTGCGGGCATTGCCCATGATTTCGTCGCGCTGTTCTTCCAAAGCCTTTCGAAACTTCTGCAAGTCACGCTTCTTCAATGGATCACCGCCTTTCCATCACCAGGACCAATCACCGACCCTCACCGGGAGTTTCCGGGGGCCGGGCACTATATCGGTAGATGCACCCGGGAGGAAAGGCTTTCTTGCCGCTCTTCCACCCGCGAGGCCATCTTCCTCACCCGCATGGGGCGAGCGCGAAAACCCGCACTAGCCAGTCGAGTACAGGTCGAGTTGCCGCCGGGCCTCGTTCGCCCGTTCGGAATCCGGGTACTCCTTGATGACCCGCTCGAAGGCCCGCTTGGCGGCCTCCCGAAAGCCCGGCCCGAGCTTCAGCAGGCTTTCGCCCTGGCGGTAGAGGGCGTCGGACGCCTTGTTTCCCGCAGGGTAGTTCCGCACGACTTCGTCGAAGCGCAGCACGGCCTTCTTGTATTCGGCCTGCTTGTAGTGGCAGTCGGCCATCCAGAAGGCGGCGTCGTCGGCGTAGGGCGACGCGGGATAGGTCTGGAGGAAGTCGCGGAAGCGCTCCACGCAGGTTCCGGTGTCCCCCTTCTGCCAGGCGGCGTGCGCGGCGCGGTAGGCCTGGATTTCGGCGGAGAGGTCTTCTTCGTCTTCGCCGTCACCCGGAAGGACGTTGACGCTGGCCGCCGCGGTGGCGGCCGTGGGGGTCCCGCCGGCATCGCTGGTGTCGCCGGTGGGCGTCTCGCCGCGCTGAAGCTGGGCCTTCATCTGCGCGAGGTCGAGGCGTGCCCGGCGGGCGTCTTCGAGGGCGTCGGCCGCGGCCTTCTCGGTGACCTCGAGGCGACCTTCGAGAGTGCGCATTTCTTCGCGCAGCGCGTCGATGTCGGCCACGTAGTCGGCGACCTGTTCGCGCAGGGCGCCGCCGCCAGGTGTGCGACCGCGCTCCATGTCGATCACACGCGCTTCGACCTTCCGCAGCTCGGCCACGGTGGCGCAGCCCGTCGTCGCGAAGATGGCCAGGGCGAACACGCCGCCCAGACGCAGGGCCCTGCCCCGCGTCCACATGTCTGTTCGGAGTCCAAACTCCATCTTGCCCCCCTCCTCGGATTCGCGGGCCGTTGTCCCCCGGCGTCGCCGTCCGCCCCCTTGGCTCGGCAGAGTAGCTAACGCGGAAACGGACCCCACGCCGGGGCCAGGTTGTCACCCTGGTTTCGCGTCAGACGCTGCAGGTTTTCGCCGTTGCGATCGATCAAATAGATGTCCGCGGTCCCGCGCCGCGTCGAGCTGAAGGCGATCTTGCGACCATCGGGCGACCAGCTCGGCGCTTCGTCACTGCGGCGATTGGTCACGAGCGGCAGCGCCGTCGTGCCGGTGGGATCGACGAGCCAGATGTCGAATTGCCCCTCCACGCGAGTCTCGTAGGCGATCCAGTCGCCCTTCGGCGACCACGCCGGGCTCGTGTTGTAGTGCCCGTTGAAGGTGATTCGCTTCACGTCGCTGCCATCGCGGTTCATCGTGTAGATCTGCGGCGAACCCGCCCGGTCGGAAACGAAGGCCAGGCGCTTGCCGTCGGGGGACCAGCTCGGGCCGACCTCGATGGCGGGTGTGTCGGTGAGCTGTCGCACCTTCCCGGTGTTGCGATGCACGGTGAAGATGTCCGAACGGCCATGCGTACTCGCCACGATGGCGACCGCTTCCCCATCCGGCGCGAATACGCCGCGGAACTTCGCATAGCCGGGCAGCAGGCTCGGAAAGAGCCGCCCCGCACGCACCTGGCTGCGCGAGGTGACATAGAGGTTGGTGAGGCCGCTGCGCGTATAGGAAGTATAAAGAATACCCACCGCGTCCGGCAGCCAGGCCGGGAACGACTTGACCGCATCGCTGCGCGTGGCGGTGCGGGTGTATCGACCGTCCACATCCATCACGTAGATCTCGCGATGTCCCGTGCGATTCGAAACGAAGGCGATCTCGGTGGCGGCGCAACCCGGCGTGCCGGTGAAGGCCGCGACGATTTCATCCGCCACGGTGCGCCCGAGACGAATCGCTTCGGACGCATCCCACGTGATCGTCTTACGCGCGAGTCGAACGCAACGCGCCGTGTCCCAGACCGCAAATTCGATTTCGAGGGTGCCCGTGCCCGAGCGGATCTCGCCTTCGACGAGCGCATCGGCGCCACTCTGCGACCAGTCGGGGCAGTCGCTGCGACCGCGATTCGAAAGCGGTGCCGAATCGTCGGGACCCAGATACGCGGCCGGGTCGAGCGGCAGCAGAATGCCCGTGAAGTCGAGCGCGTCACCGATCACCGCACGCAGATCGTCGGCGCGCGAAGGACGCAACGGTTGAGCACGATCGCGAAAGCGCTGCACCGCGACGCGAAACGCCTTGGCGCGGCCGGGCGAGATTTCGACGACCGGCTTCTCACTTTGCGCCAATGCAATGCCCGGCGCGCTCGCGGTACAGAGCAAGACGAGCGCGATTGCCTGCACCCACGGATGTCTTCGCAGCTTCACGTTCAGGGACCTTCGTCGGCAGAGAATTGGAATGGCCAGTCGCCCGATTCGGGCGGTGGCGGGAGAGGACTCGCACGCACGAGCGCGCGCACTGTGTTCTCGTCGAAATACGGATTGCCCGAAGTTCGGGTGATTTCTGGCTGCCCGAGGACATCGCCACTCGCGCTCAGTGTCACGATCAACCCGGTCACCAACCCCTGTTCGAGAAAGTCGGGCGGCACGACCCAGACCTGACGCAGGTGACGGCGCGTATCGAGGAGCCACTTCGCCAGGGCAGGGTCGACTTCGACACCAGCGCCCGGGCTCACCGCGGGTTCGGCCGTAGCCAGCAGATCGGCGTCCGACACCTCCTCCTCGCTCGCAACGGGTGGGTCGGGCTCGCCGAGTTCGTCGCGCAGTGCTGCCAGCGCGTCGTCGTATTCGAGCGGCTTCGGCTTTGGTTTGCGCTTCTTCGAAACCTTTTGTGGTCGCTTCGGCAGGAGCACCTTCTTGGGCGCCGGTGCGGGGGTCCGCGCCGGAGTCGGTGCCGGGGCAGGCGTGGGTTTCGGGACCGCCTTGCGCGGCGCCGCTTTCGGCGGAGCGGGTGGCGCACCCGGAAGCGACACCATCTTGACCGAGATCACTTCGGGCAGACGCATCGGCTCGGGCTCCGGCGCATAGAGGAGCCCAGCCGCCACACAACCGTGGAGCACGACCGAAAGCAGAACCCCGCGCCGCCAGTTCCGGCGCTGCAGGGCTTCTTGTTCGTCGAGCCAGCTGGCTTGTGTCGAACTCGACAACGCTGCCTTCCTTTTCCCAAGAGACGCGCCAGGTCGTAATGGATTGCGAAGCGCGTCGACGAAGCGCCGGCTTCGAAAGAAACCGCGATCAGGTTTCGGGTTCGGTCACGATGCCCAATTGATCCGACCCCGCTTCGCGCGCGGCCGCCATGGCCTTCACCACGGTGCCATACGGTGCCGAGCGATCCGCCCGCAGATAGATCTCCTTGGACGCACGCGCTTCGAACAACGCGCTGAGTTTCGGCGTCAGGTTGTCGAGGGGGACTTCGCTGCGACCGAGGAAGTACTTGCCGTCCTGCTTGACCGAGAGGATCAACGGGTTGTCCTGCACGCGCAGCGCCTGGGTCGTGGTCTCGGGCAGGTCGACGTCGATCCCCTGCTGCATCAGCGGCGCCGCCACCATGAAGATGATGAGCAGGACCAACATCACGTCGACGAAGGGCGTGATGTTGATCTCGGCATTGGCGCGTCGCCCACGCCCGCGCGATCCCACGACGAAAGCCACTACAGCGGTGCCCCGGTCACGGCACTCGCTTCAGTCGACAACCCCTGAACGTCGGTTTCGAACTCGCCCGCGAAGTACTCCATGGCATCGACCAGCTTGTCGATGCCCGCCGAAAAGTGGTTGTAGAAGATCGTCGCCGGGATCGCGGCGAACAAACCGATCGCAGTCGCGATCAACGCCTCGGCGATGCCGGGCGCCACGACCGCGAGGCTCGCGTTGCCGCTCTGCGCGATGCCCTGGAACGCCTGGATGATGCCGATCACCGTCCCGAACAAGCCGATGTAGACCGCCGAACTGCCCGTGGTGGCCAGGAACGAAAGCCCGCGCTCGAGGCGCTGGGCTTCGCGGGTGGCCAGCCAGCTCAAGCGCTTGTGGACGGCCCGGGTTTGTTCGGCATCGATCCCGTGCACGGACTGACGCCCGCTCTCTCGCGCCATGCGTCCGAGGTCATCGCAGATCGACACGAACACCGCGGCGGCGGGACTTCGCCCCAGGTCGCGGGCCGCGTCGTAGGCCTCGTCGAAAGGACGGTCGTGATAGATCTCGAGGAAGGCCTCGCTATCTTCACTCGCCCCCCGTAGTTCCTTCCATTTGGAAAGAATGATCGCCCACGAAATCAACGAGAAGGCGAACAGGACGAGGAGTACGAGCTTCACTATGAGGCCGGCCTGCAGAATCAGGCCGAAGACGTCGAAGCTCACGCGAACCCCCATGAAATACTCATCTACGGGGGGAATGCGCCGATTCTAGAGGAGCGCTCGCGCCCCATCAAGAAGGCCGCTTGCCACCTCGCGCATCCGACTCCCCGATTCATCCAATCAGCGCCAATCACTTCGAGGAAAAACCATGCAGATCAAGGTTACGGTGGGATCCCCGCGCGACATCAAGGTCGACGTTCTCGCGGTCGCAGTCACGGCGCTGTCCGGCAAACGCAAGAAGCTTCCCCCTGCGCTGGCGAGTCTCGACACCGCAGCCGGTGGTGCGGTTTCACAAGTCGTGAAGAACGGTGACTTCGCGGGGAAGAAGGGACAGAGCCTCGTGGTCTATCCCAACGGCGCGGGCCTCAAAGCGGGCAGACTGCTGCTCGTGGGGATCGGCGACGCAGCGCTCGAGATCGACGACCTGCGAGGCCTCGGAGGCCGTGTCACGAGGGCCGCACGCGCCAAGAAGGCCACGAAGATCGCCCTCGTCGTGCCCACCACGAAGGGCATCGCAAACGACGCCACATGCCAGGCGCTGGCCGAAGGTGCGATCCTCGCCGACTACAAATACGACCGTTTTCTCACCGACAACGGCAAGAAGAAGCCGGCCCGCCCCAAGGCGTCCCTATCACTCGTCTATTCGCGACTCGCGAAGCCCGCCGCAGCGCGGGCCGGCGCAAGGCGCGGCACCATTCTCGCCGAATCGCAGAACCTCGCCCGCGACCTTTCCAACGCCCCGGGCAACGCCATGACGCCGGTCGCCCTGGCCCGCGAAGCCGTGAAGATGGGCCGCGCGACGGGGCTGCGAACGCGTGTCATGGATGCCAACGAACTCAAGAAGCGCAAGATGGGCGGCATCATCGGCGTGGGTCAGGGCAGCACGAACCCGCCGCGTCTCATCATCCTCGATCACAAACCGCGCGGCACCGCGGCAAACGGGCCGACGCTGTGTCTCGTGGGTAAGGGCATCACCTTCGACTCCGGCGGCATCTCGCTCAAACCCGGCGCAAGCATGCACGAGATGAAGCACGACATGAGTGGGGCCGCGGCGGTGGTGGGTGCCATGCGGGCGATCGGCATGTTGAAGGTTCCGGTGCGCGTCGTCGGTTTGATCGCGGCCGCCGAAAACCTGCCGTCGGACACCGCGTACCGCCCCGGTGACATCCTCACCATGTACTCCGGCCATACCGTCGAAATTCTCAACACCGATGCCGAAGGCCGGTTGGTTCTCGCGGACGCCCTCGCCTACGCGAACCAGACCTACGAGCCGACCGCCATGATCGACCTGGCCACCTTGACTGGTGCGTGCATGGTGGCGCTGGGCGACTGGGCCACGGGGCTGATGGGAACCAACGACGAGTTGATCGAGGGCGTCAAGGAAGCCGGCGAACGCGTCAACGAAATCGCCTGGCCGCTGCCGCTGTTCGACGATCACAAGAAGCTCATGAAGGGCTCCGTGTCCGACCTCAAGAACGCGGGGGCGGGACGGTCGGCGGGCATGTCGACCGCGGCCGGGTTTCTCGCCGCATTCGTCGGAGACACGCCGTGGGTGCATCTCGACATCGCGGGAACCGGCTGGACTTCGAGAAGCACTTCGTATCTCGGCTCCGGAGCCACTGGCGTCGGCGTGCGAATGCTGGTTGATTTCCTCGAACACTGGAAACCGCGTGTGAAAAAGGCGAGTAAGACCGCGCGGAAGAAGTAGTTCGAGGCGCTCTGTCGCCCGGCTTCCGTGTCAACAATTTGTTGCAACCCGGATCGTTTGACGCTGCCTGGGGCCACGCCTAACCTCCGCGCGCCCGCCCCGTTGGAGATGAAATCACCCCGCCAGCCGAGCCTTCGGCCCTCCTCCAAACGACCGCGGTCCCAGATCCAAGGACCCGCCCGGTCAGGAAGAGCACCTCGACCTGCCAACCACGACCTGCCACAAGCAGCGTGAACTGCGCGATTGAATACAGGCCACCGTGGTCTCGTCTCAGTCGTCGAAGCAAACCGCGAACGAACCGCAGTACGAAACCAAGGAGCCCATTCAAAATGAGCAACAGGAATACGAAGTCCATCCGCATCATCGTCTTGACTGCGATCGCCGCGCTGACCCTGCCCGCGATCGCCACCGCTGGCGACGCTGCCGCGGGCAAGGTCGTCTTCGACACCAACTGCATGACCTGCCACGGCATGACGGGCAAGGGCGACGGTCCGCTTTCGGCCGCCCTCGATCCGAAGCCGCGCGATCTTTCGACGGGCTCGTTCAAGTTCGACACCGACGGTGACGGCACGCCCGGCAGCGACGCGGACCTCAAGGCTGTGATCACCCAGGGCGCGATGGCGTTCGGTGGCTCGGCGCTGATGGCTCCGTGGCCGGCACTCGGCGACGCCGACGTCGCGAACCTGATCGCGTACATCCGCACGCTCAAGTAGTAGCGCGACAGTCTCTGTCGCAAGATACGACGCGGCGGGATCGGTCTCACGACCGATCCCGCCGTTCTTCATTCGGGGGAGCAGCGCGTTGTTTCACCTGCCCGGACGGCCGATCTCGCCCCAAGCACGAAGCCGCCGTGCGCTATGCTGAAAAAGTGAGCGGCAAACCCACCTCGAGCGACGTCGAGATCGTCGATGCACCCGATGTCGAAAGCGACGACATTCAGGACCAGGACATCGGCGATGCCAAAGACGTCGACATCATCGACGTCGCAATCGACGAAGACGATGCCGCAGGCGCTGATGTGGGCGCCGACGCGGACGCTGCGAGCACTGACGCCGACGGCACGGCCGTCCCCGAAGTCCTCGTCACCCCGCCGCCCAGCGGCGTCAAGCCGGCCAAGAAGTCGACCAGCAGCTCGCTCGAACCCGCCAGCGCGCTCAGCGCCTACATGGCGCAGCTCGCCAACCACGCACCGATCACCCGCGAAGAAGAGCACGAACTCGCGGTGCGCTGGGTCGAAGAAGGCGACGTCGACGCGGCACGCCAGATGGTGCTCTCGAACCTGCGGCTGGTGGTCAAGATCGCGATGGAATACCGCCGCGCCTGGACCAACACCCTCGACCTGATCCAGGAAGGCAACGTCGGCTTGATGGAGGCCGTGCAGCGCTACGACCCCTATCAGGGGGTCAAGCTGTCGTCCTACGCGGTGTACTGGATTCGCGCGTACATCCTGAAGTACATCCTCGACAACCTTCGCAGCGTGCGGCTCGGCACGACCCGCGCGGGTCGCAAGCTCTTCTTCCGTTTGAACAAGGAGCGGCGCGCCCTCGAGCTCGAAGGCTTCGAAGTCACCCCGAAGCTCCTCGCCGAAAGGCTCGATGTCGGTGAAGACGACGTCGTTGCCATGCAGGCCCAGCTCGCGCGCCCGGACCTTTCCCTCGACGCGCCGCGCTTCGACGACGACGGCCGCGAGACCTGGGGCGATTCGCTGTCGGGCGGGCTCGGCGATGCGGAAGAGACGGTCGGGCGTGGCGAAATGCGCGAGGTCTTCCGTCGGGCCATCGATGTCTTCAGCGAAACGCTGGGCGAACGCGACCTGCAGATCCTGAACGAACGCGTCCTCGCCGACGAACCGCGCACGCTGGCCGAGATGGGCGAAGAGTTCGGCGTGTCTCGCGAGCGGGTGCGGCAACTCGAAGCGCGCATCATCAAGAAGTTGCGCGAATACATGAAGGAAGAGCTCGTCGACTTCGAGCTCTACGCCGAAGACCCGGACGCATGATCAACGCGCGCTCCCGCCATGCGCTGGCCGCCAGCCTGCTGCTGGCGCTGTGGGCGACTGCCTGCGAAGCGGAGCCCGAGCCGCCCGCGGGCCCCACCATCAAGATCCGCGACCAGGTCGTCGCGCTCGAAATCACGAGCACCCGTGCCGAGCAGTCGCGCGGCCTCGGCGGCCGCGACGAACTCCCCTGGCACCACGGCATGTTGTTCGAATACCCGAGCCCGCGTTTCCCGGGCTTCTGGATGAAGGACATGCGCTTCGACATCGACATCGTGTGGATCCGCGAAGGCCGCATCGTCGACATCTCGCACCGGGTCCCCCACTTCGACGACGGCCCCGGGCCCACGATCCGCCCGCGAGAGCTCACCGACACCGTCCTCGAGGTACCCGCCGGCTACGCCCAGGCCCACGGCTGGCGCATCGGCGACCGGGCGACACTCGACCGTGGCACCCCTGACGACGGCGAGAAGGCGAAACCACGCTCCTGAGAACATGTGCCACGGTTCCTGGGGAGAGACTCGCATCCGCTGGTCAAGCCGACCCCCCGACGGCCGACCCAGTTGGCATGGCACCCGAATCCCGCGTCATGCTTTTTCCACCTCCACTGCAACCCGTGGAGGTGGGCTTCCTCGAAGGCTTCCGTCAGCTGGACGAAAGCAACGCCTGACGCATGGGTCAGTCAGGAACCGATCGCCGGGAATTCTGCGAGGATCGCTTGTTGCAGCGCCGCGTCGAGATCGTCGGTGTCCATCCCCATGGCCTCGTGCAGCGCCTGGTCAATGGAATAGCCCTCGCCGATGCGTGAGAGCATGCGCGCGCGCTGTTCGTTCGTCGTGTGTTCTTCGATGAACGCGGTTGCAACGACACTCTGCAGATAGGCCGCTCGCGCGTCTTCGTCGGACAGCCCCGAGAAACTCGGCGCGATCTCACGCAGGGGAATCCAATGCCCCGCTTCGATGCGCGTGCGCAGCGAAATGCGTTCGCTGCGCGTAGACGCTTCGAGTTTTCGCGAGCGGCGCTCCATCCGCTCGGCCAATCCCTCGTTCAGCCAGTACGGGCGATCGCCTCCGGTCTGCTCGCGAAAGACCGCGTGGGTGTATTCGTGATAGAGCAGTGAACGCATCGCTTCCGAGGGATGCGCGGGCGACGTCACGTGAATGCGTCCATCGAAGAAACCCACCGTCTGGAACGAAAAGCGATGCCGATGGGCTTCGAGATAAGCCGCTTTGCCGTACAGAACGACCCCGAGCGGTTCGAGGGGCTCGATGCCGACCTGTTCCGAAACATCGCTCCGGGCTTCTTCGAGGAAGCGCAGCACCGTGTCGGCGTAGGCGGGATCGGCCTGCCCGAGCTCGCTGTCGAGATCGAGCCGGAAGTTGCGGGTCTTCACGCGCGTGAACTGAAGCGGCGGGCGGTCGACCCCGGTGTCGATCAGGCGTCGTTCGTCGCGGAGTTCCTTTTCGAGGCGGTTCGCCTTCTCGCGCCAGCTCTCGAGCCCCGCGCGGGCGCGTTCCTGGAACTTCGCGAGGTGCCCGGACGCGCTCTCGTAACGACCGCGGCGGCGATCGAGCAGCGCGAGGTACCAGTAGGCTTCGGCGCGTGCGGGCCACATGCGTTGCACGCTGCGAAGCGTTGCAGACGCGCGCGCCGTTTCGCCGCGCCGCAGGTCGTCGACGGCGCCGCGCAGGAGCCTCAGGTAGCGATCACCTTCGCCCCCGGACACACCGGGCGGCGTGGTGATCGCATCGCCGAGGATCTCGTCCTTCCACAGACCGCGAAGCACATCGACTTCCCCCGCCCGCGTGTCGCGATGGGCAGGCGGCACGGCGTCGAGATCGTCGGTGACGTGGGTAACGCCCTGGTCGTCGACCCAGATGTAGGTTTCCGCCGAGGCGGAAACGTTCGCGACCACAAGCAACCCGAGTGCAAGTGAGAGCGACCGGGCCCAGGAACTCGAGCCGGGGCTCTGGGAGAGGGAGCGACGAATCACAGCCAGTGTTTCGGCGCCTCTCTAGCGAGTCTTGACGGCCTCGGCGGTGAGATGGCCGAGTTCCGGCAGGATGAGCTTTTCCATCGCCAGGCGAACGGCGCCACGCGAGCCCGGGATGACGAACACCACACGCCCGCGCGCCAAGCCGGCAAGCGCCCGGGAAAGCAGCGCGGCCGAGCCGATGTCCTCGTAGGAGAGCATGCGGAAGAGTTCGCCGAAGCCGGGGACCGTGCGCTCGAGCAGGGGCTCGACGCTTTCCGGGGTGACGTCGCGCGGCGCCACGCCCGTGCCGCCGGTCAGGATCACGGCACCCACCCCCTGCGTTTCGAGCCCGCTGCGCGCGGCGGCTTCGATGGTCGCCGGTTCGTCTGCAACGATGCGCCGATCGTGCACCTCGTGACCGGCCGCTTCGAGCAGTTCGGCGACCAACGCCCCCCCGGTATCGGTTTCGAGGGTGCGCGTGTCGCTCACCGTGACGATCGCAACCGACACGGTCGTCGTGGCCGCTTTGCGGTGATGGTGCGCGTGGGAGGACGGAGCGACGTCGTCGCCTGCTTTGCTCTTTCCGTGACGATGATGTCCGTGATCGCTCATGCGTGATCGTCGACCCAGTAGGCGCCGTCGGTGGCGACTTCCTTCTTCCAGATCGGCACGGTGATCTTCAACGTGTCGATCGCGAAGCGGCAGGCTTCGAAAGCCTCTGCGCGGTGGGGCGCTGCGGCGACGACGACGACGGCGGCTTCGCCGATGTCGAGATGGCCTACGCGATGCGCAATGGCCACCCGGGTGCCGGGCCACTTTTCCTGGGCCTGGACCACGATCTTGTCCATCTCGCGTTCGGCCATTTCGGGATAGGCCTCGTACTCGAGATGGTGGATCGATTGTCCGCGCGCGTGATCGCGAACGTTGCCCACGAAGCTCACGATGCCGCCGGCGTCGGGACCATCCACCCGGGCCACCACCTCGGCCTCGTCGAGGGGCTGGTCGGAAATCGTGCAGCGCTTGCCCGCTTCGCGGTCGCCCATCCCGCCCGAAACCGGCGGAAGGAAGGCGACTTCATCGCCGTCGCTGAGCTCGGCGTCTGCTTCGCAAATTTCGAGGTTGAGTGAAACGGCGAGTCGATCGCCGAGCTTTTCGAAGCTGGGGTACTTCTGCGCAAGCGTTGCGCGCAGCTGTGAGATCTTCGTCCCCGGTTCGAGTTCGAAGTCGAGCTGCGCACTTCCGGCTTCTTCGCGCAGGGATCCAAAGAGCTTTACCGCCACGGCGATGGGTTTCGTCGATTTCGACATGGCGCATACCCTACCCCCGCGCCCGATTCGGCTCAACGAAGGCCGGACCGGCGCCGAATCAACAGGCATGGAAATCCAGGGACGGACCATTGCGCGCGAGGACGTCGAGGCCGTGCTCGACCTGCTGCGCCCCGCGCTGATCGCCGACGGCGGCAACGTCGAACTCGTGGACGTGGACATCGACGGGACAGTCCGCGTCGCCATGCAGGGGGCCTGCTCGAACTGCCCCGCCCAAAGCGCGACCCTGCGCGTGGGCCTCGAAGAGCCGATGCGCAAGGCGCTCCCCGGAGTTTCGGCGGTCATTTCGACCTAGGAGCCTGACCCGGCCGGACCTCTAGCCCCGACTTTTCCCGTTCTCGACGACGCCCATTCTCTCCGTCTACAGCCCGCATGCGGTCATGACGATGTTCGCTAACGTGCGCCTCCCGTCACCCCAGGCCAAGGCTCTCTGAACGCATAGACATGGCGAGCATGAACATCGGGATCATCATTGGCAGGATCGGGGACGTCGACGGGGTCGCACTCGAGACGGAGAAGTGGGTCGAAGTGTTGACTCGCATGGGGCACGAAGTCTATGTGCTCTGCGGGAGCCTCAAGGATCATCCGATGAGGCTCGATCGCGTGCGGGTCTTTCGTCCTCTTTCGT
>JASMLK010000103.1 GCA_030748735.1 Myxococcota bacterium
CACCCTGGGCGCGATGGTGGGCGCAGTGATCGGCGAAGCCTTCCTGATCGAGTGGTTGGGCATTCGCGGTTCGGGGATATTGGTCGCAGGACTCGGCGTTCTCGCAGGGGTCTTCGCACTCGGGCTCGCGCGGTTCATGCCAGCGGTCTCACCCGAAGCCCGCGATACCGAAGCCGGGGCTCGTTCCACAGCCATCCCGTTTCGATCGCACCTCACGCTTGCCGCGGCTTTCTTGTCCGGGGGGATCCTGCTCGCCTTCGAGGTGGTCTGGTTTCGCTTCCTTCATCTATTTGCGCATGGCGGTGGGCTCGGTTTCGCGCTGATGCTCTCGACAGTGCTCATGGGGATCGGGCTTGGTGGCGCAATCGGCGGCATCTGGCTTCGCCATCGTCCCGAAGGGTTCAGGCATGCGGCCAGTGTCGCCTTCGTTTCGGGCGCCGCCTGCATCGCGGTCTATCTCGGCTTCGAAGTCGCCATCGATACCTACGGCAGTCGGTACGTGCACGATCCTCGGGACATTCTGTGGCTGACCTTCTGTCTCACCTTCGCACCTTCGCTGCTTTCCGGCGTCTTGTTCACCCTGATGGGCGCTTCGCTCGAGCGCAACGTTTCACCCGACTCGCGGGCCACGGGCCTGCTCACGATGTCGAACACCATCGGCGCCGGGCTCGGTTCCCTTGCGGGGGGCTTCGTACTGCTTCCTTCGTTGGGAATGGAGCGATCCTTCTGGCTGCTCTCGATCGCCTACGGCGTCGTGGGTGCGCTTCTCGTGTTCGCAGAGCGCCCCCCCGCGAGCGCGAAGAAGCAAAGCCGCGGTGTTCGCATCTCCGCGGTCGTCGCTGCGATCGGCTTCTTCGCGGCCGTCGCGCTGTTTCCCTGGGACCTGATGGTGCGTGAGTACCTCGACCGCCCGATCAAACGCTACGACGCCGAAGCGAGCGACGTCGTGGCCCTGCGCGAAGGCGTATTGCAGACGAACATCTACGTGAGCCAATCGATCCACGGGGAGCCGATGTACATGCGGCTCATCACCGATGGCTACACGATGTCGGGCACCCGCGAAGGGGGCCGACGCTACATGAAGTTCTTCGTCTACTGGCCGTTCGCGTTCCATCCCGATCCGAAGCGGGCGCTGCTGATCAGCTACGGCGTCGGGTCTACCGCCAAGGCACTGACTGATACGCGGTCACTCGAGCGCATCGACATCGTCGACATCTCCCCCGAAATCGTCGAGTCGAGCAAGATCCTGTATCCCGACCCTTCCGAAGATCCGCTGGGCGATTCGCGAGTGGCCGTTCACGTCGAAGATGGTCGCTATTACCTCAAATCGACGCACGAAACCTACGACCTCATCACGGGAGAACCGCCACCACCGAAGATGGCAGGCGTGGTCAGCCTCTATACCCGGGAATACTTCCAGTTGATTCGCGACCGCCTCAACCCGGGCGGGTTCAGCACCTACTGGCTTCCCGTTCACAACCTGCTCGAATCCGATTCGAAGGCGATCATTCGCGCGTATTGCGACGTCTTCGAAGACTGCGCCCTGTGGTCGGGAAACAAACTCGATTGGATCCTCACCGGCTCGAACGACGCACGGTACGAGCCCGATGAAGCCACTTTTGCGCGTCAATGGAGGGACCCGGTCGTCGGCGCGGACTTGCGCGAACTCGGGATCGACACGCCGGCCCTCATGGGAGCGACCTTCCTGGCGGGCCCCGATGATCTTCGCGCCATCACGGCCGAAACCGAACCCCTCGTCGACGACTTTCCCAAACGCATCAGCAACGAAGAAGTGGGTTTCGCCGCAGACATCGTCTACAGACCCTGGCAGAACACCGAGCGCACACGCGAGCGCTTTCGTGCGAGCCCCTACATCGCCCGCACCTGGCCCGAACGCACGAGAGAGCAGGCGCTCGAGGCGTTCGAATACCAGCGCTTGTTGAACGAGACCTTCGACACGCCACACGCGGAGCACTCGATCAGCGATCTACACCCGGTGCTCTCGACTTCCTCGTACCGATTCCTGGCGGTGAGGCTGCTCGGCTTCCACGGCGACCGGTTGCGCGCAGTCGATCGCTTGCTGGAATCGGGTGAGAGCGAAGACCGCTACCGCACGGCGCTCGCGATCGACGCCCTCGTCGACCACGACTACGAGACCGCGGCGCGTCACTTCAGGCGTGCACGCGAGCAGCGCCCGAAAGTCGATCGCCTGGCGTTCCTGCATCTGTATGCGGTGTGCATGTCGGGAGACCGGGCTCGCGCGCAGGAACTCGCGACGCTGTTGAAGCCGCGGTTCCGCAAGACACCGGAAGGTCGAGAACTGCGGCGTTGGTTCTCGCGAACCTTCGATCTCGAGTAGCCCCATCTCGAATGCGCCCGCCGTCGTCGCCGACGAGTTTGCCCGCGACAGCGCCAAGCGTCCGGCAGCGCAGATCGGCGATGCAACCCGCGAAGGCGACCAGCGATTCCTCGCAGGCGTCTTCTGCGTTGTCCTGCCCGGTGTCGTTGCCCGAGCCGCAGCAACCTACGGTCGGAAGACGGGGGATCACGCCGCCCGGTTCTGGCTCACTCGCATGCGTAGGTCGATGCGGATGGCTTCGAGGACCGCATCCACGCCCTGGACCTCGTGCCTCGAGACGGGCTCGCCAATGTTTTCGTCGAAGGCATCGCGCAGCGGTTCGCGAAACCACGGGAAGAGGGTTTCGGGCAGCGCGTCGCGGGGGAACCAGCGAAGGTCGAGGGTTTCCCAATTGCGCTTCAACTGGCCGCCGACCGGGTGGCACAGGAAGACCCTGGCCGTGTGGGGACGGAAGCCCTCGCGTTCGTAGTCGCCGACGTGTCGGTCGACTTCGACTTCGAGGCCGGTCTCTTCCCACACTTCGCGACACACCGCTGCGTCGGCGGTCTCGCCCTCTTCGACTTCACCGCCCGACAATTCCCAACCGCGCAAGTCGCTGCGCACCGCGAGCAGGATGCCGTCTTCGCCGCAGACGATCGCCTGGGCGACGACGAGGTGGTTGCGCACGCGCGGCATGACGAGCCCCCACCACGCGATCTTCGCGTAGATGAACAGGGCGCCCAGCAGGCTCCACCCGACCTTCAGCACGGCCCTATCCGACGATCTTGTTGAGGGGGGACTCGATGATGCCCCGTGCGCCGGCGGCGACGAGGCGGGGGAGGAGTTCGCGAACGAGGTGTTCTTCGATCACGGTCGAGACGTCGACCCAGCCCTCGTCGGCCAGGGTCGAGATGGTCGGGGTGTTGAGCGCGGGGAGTAGCGCGAGCACGTCGTCGAGCTGGGTACGCGGCACGTTCATCGCCAGGCACACACGCGATGCCGCGGCGATGGCCCCGAGCAGCAACATCTTCATGCGCTCGATCTTGTCGACGACCCACGGGTCTTCGAGGGACGCCTTGTTCGCGATGAGCCGCGGTGTGCTTTCCGCGATGGTGTCGATCACGCGCAGGTTGTTGGCGCGCAGGCTCGAGCCTGTTTCGGTCACGTCGACGATCGCGTCGGCCAGGATCGGGGGCTTCACTTCGGTCGCGCCCCAACTGAACTCGACGCTCGCGTCGATGTTCTTCGCCGCGAGGTACTTGTCCGTCATCCCCACGACTTCAGCCGCGATGCGCTTGCCACGCAGATCTTCGGGCTTCTCGAACGGCGAGGTTTCCTTCACCGCGAGGATCCAGCGCACCGGCACGTAGTTGGGCCACGGCGCCTGAAGGTTCGCGACTTCGACGACATCGGCGCCCGACTCGATCACCCAGTCGCGGCCGGTGATCGCGACGTCCATCACCCCCTGCTCGACATAGCGCGCCATTTCCTGCGGGCGGATCAGGATGCACTCGATCTCGGCGTCGTCGATGTCGGGGTAATAGTTCCGGCTCTGGATGCGGACCGAATAACCCGCCTGGGCAAACAGCTTGACGGTCGTTTCCTGCAAGCTCCCCTTCGGCAGACCGAGGCGGAGCTTCTTCGTCGAACGATCGGCGAAGGACTTGTCGCTCATCTCTTGTAGACCTCGTCGGGGTCGAAGATCTTGACCCCGACATCGATGTACTCGTCGCCATCGACCTTGCGGAAGAAGCAATTGCGTCGACCGGTGTGACACGCGGCGCCGCCGATCTGTTCGACCTGCATGAGCACGGCGTCGCCGTCGCAGTCGATGTAGAGCGACTTCACCTTCTGCACGTTCCCGCTCTCTTCGCCCTTGTGCCAAAGCTTCTTGCGCGAACGGCTGTAGTAGACGGCGGTGCGCGTTTCGACGGTCAGCTCGAAGGCTTCTTCGTTCATGTACGCGACCATCAGGATCTCGCCCGTGGAGTGGTCCTGGGCGATCGCGGTCACGAGACCGCCGCTTTTCGCGAAATCGACTTGTTCGAGGAGGGCCATGGCGCGCCGAGGCTACCTGCTCGCCGGTCGAGCCGCTAGGACGGGGAGCGGCTCGAATTCAGCCTCCCGGGCGCTGCTATCGTGCGCCGCATGAGTGAAGACATCCTCTTGCAGGACGCCACCGCACAGGCACGAGCCATCGAGAATGGCGAAACCAGCGCCGCCGAACTCGTCGAAGCGGCGATCGACCTCTGAGAACAACGCGCGAGTCGCCTCACACCGCAAGAGCGAACGAAGGAAAGGAAGGCCGATGTTCCATCGCACCGACCGGATCGTGATCGCCGTACCCAACCTCGAACGCGCACGACGCGAAATGATTGGCGTACTCGGTCGAAGCCCCGCCTGGATCGGCGAGTACCACGCCGTTGGCATCGGCTGCGTTTCGTTCCGCCTCGAAAACATGCACATCGAACTCGTGAGCCCGCGCGAAGAAACGGAAGCCAACGCCGCGCTGCGGGCGCGGCTCGACGAACACGGCGCTGGTCTTCACGCCATCGTGCTCGAGAGCGACGACCTCCCGGCTGCCATCAAGATCCTGCGTGAGCGCGGGCTGTCGCCACACGATCCCGTCGAAGTGATTGCCCGCGACGAGCCTTCCGGCGCATACCGGCGGATGTTGCGCAGTGGACTTCCCGCGAGCGAAACCGCGGGCATCCGCATCGAACTCAACCAGACCCTCGACGAGTCGGGCGAGGATCCCCCTTCCCTTCCGATCGGGAACGAAGCCGCCGCGGTATGCGACGGCGACCACGTGGTGATCTTCACCGCCGCACCCGAGCGCGCGATCGATCTCTTCCGCGACAAGCTCGACATTCGCCTCGCCCTCGACCGCACGTTCGAAGCGCGTCAGACACGCCTGCTCTTCTTTCGCCTCGGCGGCTTCACGATCGAAGTGGGCACCTCGCTGCGCGAGCAAGACGATGACGCGCCGGCGAACGATCGATTCTTCGGCCTGGCCTACGAGGTCGAGGACATCGACGCCGCAGCCGTTCGCATAGCCGATGCCGGGCTCGAGATCAGCGACTTCCGCGACGGCAACAAGCCCGGCACGCGCGTGTTCACCATCAAGGGGTCACCGGTCGGCGTACCGACACTGATCATCCAGCATCTCGATCGCTGACGGCCCGTGCGAATGGCCTGCCCCTAGCCCGCGAACGCCCCGCGTAACGGCCCCGAGACTTCGAGGTCTTCGCGGAGCTTCGCGAGCGGTGCCGGGTCTTCGGCGGGGACCAACACGCGTTCCTGCCCCTTGGGCTTGCCCTTCTTGTCGAGGACGTCGCGCGAGCGTTCGACCAGGACACCGCGTGAGATCAGCAGGTCCGCAGCGTTCGAGAACGTGGTGTCGTTGGCCGCTTCGACGCGTCGCGCTTCGCCGAGCATGCTGGCGGATTCGTACGCGGTGCCCATGCGCTTGATGAAGTCCTTGCGCGTCATCTCTTCGGACATGTCCGCGGCCACGGCACACGCCACCGAGAAGACGTCGACGACACCGCGCGTCTGTTCCGCGAGGTTCTCGAAGACCGGTCGACCGGTCTTCGTCGGCACCCACAGGCCATCGCGCTGGACCATGTAGCCCTTCTCCGCGAACCAACCGAGCAAACGCTCGCAGGTCTGGGGCGACACGCCGCTCTTCGGCACATAGAACTCCTGGTAGAAGAGCGAATGCCAGACGTCGAGATCGCGCGCGAGGTCTTCGCCGCGCGCGCCTGCGAGGATGCGTCGCGCGAGGAAGCTCGGCCCGGCGAGAAAGTGGGCGATCGAATTGCGGTAGAGGTCGAGGGCCTGCCGTCGCGATTCCTCGAAGTAGAGGATCTCGCCGCCGAGATCTTCGCGCACCTTCAACAGGTCGTTGCGCAGGAGAAACTTGATCGACTCGTCGAAATCACCCTGATCGGAAAGCAGCGCCTGGGTGATGCGCGTCTTCTGGAGCGTCAACAGATCGACGACGTCGCCCATGCGCGCCACGAGGTCCTTGCGTCGAATCCCGTGATGGGGCGCGCCCAGCACGGCCGAAGCCGCCACCGAAGTGGCGTTGGCGACGAAGGACCAGTTGATCCCCTCGACGATGCGCCAACCGAGGTCGCCAACGAGTTCGCGCTTTTCCGCCTCGATCACCGGGTCCTCGGCTTCGGCGCGGCGATAGACTTCGCGCTTCTCACCCAGCGCGTCGGCCAGCGAGATCGGTTCACCGAAGCAGACGTGTGCACTGCCGAAGCGCCGCTGCAGGTATTTCCGCGCGCGCATCAAGTTGGCCATGCTCTCTTCGGTCTTCTCGCCGCCCGAGAGCTCTTCGATCATCGAACTCTCTTCGACCAGGCGTTCGTAGGTGATCGCAACCGGGATGATCACGAAATCGCGCTGGTGGCTGTCGATGAAGGCATCGAGGTCCCAGCTGAGCATCCCGAGGCGTGGCGCCATCGTCTTGCCACTGCGCGATCGACCGCCCTCGATGAAGAACTCCTGGGTGAAGCCCTCGCGCACGAGATAACTCACGTACGATCGGAAGATCTCCTTGTAGAGCGGGTCGTCGAACGAGCGGCGCAGGAAGAACGCGCCACAGCGGCGGAAGATCACGCCGAAGGGACCGAACGCCATGTTTTCGCGGGCGGCGATATGGGGCGGCATCATGAACTTGCCGTAGAGCAGCACCGACAGGATCAGGAAGTCGAAGTAGGAGCGGTGGCTCGGTACCAACACCACAGGCCGATGCTTGACGTTTTCGGCCACCGTCTCGAGCCCGTAGATTTCGATCGAAGAAAAGAGCCGACGGAAGACCGCGCTGACGAGAATGTTCATCACCGCGAGGAAGGTGCTGTTCATCGAAGCGGCGATTTCGAGGAAGATCTTTCGGGCTTCGCCCTGGACGCGTTCACCCGTCCAGCCGCGCTCCTTGCGCACCTCCTCCATCTTGCTCTGAACGCCCGCGTCGGCGAGGACTTCGCGCTGGACTCGGAATCGCGCGCGCAGGATCGGCCCTTCGACCACCTTTTCTTCGCGGAACAAATAGATGAGCAGGGAACGCCGCACCTTACGCGCCACACGCGCGGGCCCTTCTTCGCGGTGCCCGTCGATAAAGCCCTGGAGGTCGACCGCCCGCCCGACCTTGACCGCGAGGCTGCGATAGGTCGCGAGAAAGGAACCCACCTTGGCGAGATCCGAAGGCCGGAACAACGCACCGTAGTTGAGGTTGAGGAAGCGGCTCTCGGTGCGCGGCCCCTTGCGCCAGAACAGCGCGACCGGCACGACGAACACCGGGCGGTCCGTATCCCACACCGCCTGTACGACTTCCTTCAAGAGATCGAGTTCGTCACTGCGCTGCTTGCTGCGTCGCGACTTCAAGAAGGGCTTGATCCGCTCGGTGCGCAAGAAGAGGAACTGCGACTGCCCGCCGAGCGCCAGCGCGCGCGCATGCTGCCGGTCGTGCTCGTGCTGCGCTTCGGGCGGCACGCCGCGCGCTCGCTTGAAGGTCGTGCGCAGGGCATTCAAGAAGGTGCCGAAGATGTGAAAGTGGATGCCGTTGGCAAACGCCGAAAGGCGCAGCCCTTCACGCGCGAACAACGTGTTCAACAGGAAGTAGTCGAGGCGACTCGAATACCGCATCACGTAGACCACCGAACCGCGCTCTTCCATGTCGCGCAGGTTCTTCACCGTCTCCGCTTCGAGTTCGAAGTGCCCGAAGTAACGCCGCGCGAACCAACGCGCGAGGGCGTTGAAGGCCGGGACCATCGCGGTCACGGGATCGCGGCGCGTCGATCGTTCGACCGCGTCGTCGTCCGGCTTGGTCACCGGATCGTCTGTCGTTTCGTGTTCTTCCATGATTGTCGTTGGACGGGGCCAGGGCGCGGAAGGTTCAACCGACGCGCCGCTCGCGCCGGCGCTCAGCGGTGGCGCGAAGCGCGCCCGGCGAAGAGTACCGTTCGCAGGCGTGCAAAGGAGCGAAAACCCAGCCGCCGATACAGGCCCAGACCGGGGGCATTGCCTTCGATCACGGCCAGTTGCACGTGATCGGTGCCGGTTGCGAAAGCTTCGTCGACCAACCCCGTCATGGCGGCCGCGGCGAACCCGCGGCGGCGCATTTCGGGCCAGGTAAAGACGCCCTGTACCAACCATCCGTCATGGTGCCGTACGTCGGCATAGCCCACGAAGGCGAGGCGGCCCCGGGTCTCGACCACCCGCGCGCGGGCCAGGCGACGTCGCACCCAGCGTTCGAAGCCGACCAGATCGCGTTCACCCGGGTCGGGGCGATGCTCCTCGCGCAGACTCGCGCGCGCGGCATAGACCAACTCGGGCAGGTCGCTTTCGACAGCGTGCCTGAGCGTGGCGCCGGCCGGCATGGAAGCCGGGGCGAGCTGCCCCGGCTCGATCGCGAAGGCGGTCTCGAAGCGATCGATCAGCGAACGCCGCCCGGTCTCTTCGA
Source organism: Myxococcota bacterium (assembly GCA_030748735.1). Classification (GTDB taxonomy): domain Bacteria; phylum Myxococcota_A; class UBA9160; order UBA9160; family UBA4427; genus DUBZ01. Next base: position 8,814 of record JASMLK010000103.1, read on the forward strand.
GCAGGGCCCAGAGCCGGTCCACCACCCGGTCGAGGCTCTTGAGCAGCCCCGAGTCGATCGATTCGAGAAACGGAAGGAAGGCCTCGAGGGCCGGCGTGGAAAGCTGCGCGTCGAAGAGCAGGCTCGGACGCAGCGCCGCGACACCCACCACCTCGTTGCCCTCCCAGGCGACGAGCACCACCGGCTCGACACCGCCACTTTCGACGTTTGGGTCGAGCAGGTCCAATAGCTGCAGATTCAGCCGCGCGTCCCGATGGAGGTACGCGAGCACGACATCGCGGACGTCGGCCGTCAGAAAGGCCGCACGAGGCCGCGCGGCGATGGGAGGCTGGCGCTCGAACAAGGGAAACTAGGCGAGCACGGCGAGGACATCGCCCTCTTCGACGCTGTCCCCCTCGGCGACCCGGATCTCGCTCAGCGAACCGGCCGAAGGTGACTCGACGGGGATCTCCATCTTCATGGATTCGAGAACGAGCAGCACGTCGTCGACCGCGACCGCATCGCCGACTTTGGCTTCGATGCGAACCACGCGTCCCGTCACCTGCGCCTCGACCAAAACGCTCATTGCTCCCCCCCATCCTGGCCGTCCGGCCACTCGACTGAATCACTTGAAAGACCGCCCGCGCGATCCGAAACCCGCGGGCGAGCCGGGCAATCATGCACGCCGCGCCGGGCGGGGGCAACCGCCCCTTGGGACCCTGCTAGAGTAGCCGCCCCGGAGGATCCTTTTCTTGCTCGAAACCGTCACCAAGGGCTTCAAGTCTGCCACCGAACGTCTGCAGGGCGTTCGCGAACTCAGCGAAGAGAACATCGCCGAGTCGCTCGCCGACGTGCGCCGATCGCTCCTCGAAGCGGACGTCGATTTCAGGATCGCCAAGGACTTCCTGGACACCGTCAAAGCGCGCGCGCTCGGCGAAAAGGTGAAGACCCACGCGCGAGAGCGCGGTGGCCGCAAGATCAAGGTTTCCACCGGCGAGCATTTTGTCGGCATTTGCGAGCAGGAACTCGCCAACCTGATGGGACCGGTCGATACCGAGCTCGTCCGCAAGGACGGCGCGGTTTCGATCATGCTGGTGGGCTTGCAGGGCGTCGGGAAGACGACGATCGCCGCAAAGCTCGCCCGCTACCTCCAGAACCAGGGCAAGCGGCCGCTGCTCGTGGCGGCGGACATCTACCGCCCCGCCGCGGTCGATCAGCTGAAGACGCTCGGCCGGGCGATCGACGTCCCGGTCCACAGCGGGAGCGAGGGCCAGCTCCCGCCCGAGATCTGCCGCGACGCGCGAGATCGCGCGCGCCGCGAAAAGTGCAACGCCATCATCTACGACACCGCCGGCCGCCTCGCCGTCGACGAAGAGTTGATGACCGAGCTGCAGGAAATCGACGTCGCCGTCGAGCCCGCCAACAAGCTGCTGGTCTGCGACTCGCTGATGGGCCGCGACGCCGTTTCCCACGCCGAAGCCTTCAGCGAGAAGCTCGACCTCGACGGCATCTGCATGACCAAGCTCGACGGCGACGCACGCGGCGGTGCGGCGCTTTCGGTGAAGGCCATTACCGGCGTCCCGATCAAGTTCCTCGGCATGGGGGAAACCGTCGATCGCCTCGAGGAATTCCGCCCCGAAGGCCTCGCGTCCCGCATCCTCGGCATGGGGGACATCGTCGGCCTCGTCAAAGACTTCGAAGAAGTCGTCGACGAACAGCAGGCCGAAGAAGACGCCGAACGCATCCTCAAGGGCCAGTTCACCCTCGACGACCTCATCACCCAGCTCCAGACGATCCAGAAGATGGGCCCGCTCAAGGAGATCTTCGCCAAGATGCCGGGCATGGGCGGCCTCGCCGACCAGGTGGACGAGGGCGAACTCGTCAAGGTGAAGGCCATGGTGAGTTCGATGACCAAGGCCGAGCGCACCACGCCCAACGTCATCGACAAGAGCCGCGCCACCCGCATCGCCAGGGGCAGCGGCCGCAAGCTCAAGGAAGTGACCGACCTGATCGCCCGCTTCGACCAGATGAAGGGCATGATGGCGATGCTCGGACAGCAGAGCGGCCTGATGGGCAAGATCCCCGGCATGGGGAAGCTCGCAGGCGGCATGCCGGGAATGGGCGGCATGCCAGGCATGGGCGGCATGGGCGGAGCCGGGATGCCGGGCATGGACCCCATGGCGATGCTCGGCGGCCTGGACGGCAGCGGTGGTGGAGGCGGGCGCACCAAGAAGCGCACCTCGAGCGCCGACCGAAAGAAGAAACAGAAGCAAGCCAAGAAGTCGCGCCGTAGGGGGCGCAAGAAATAGAGGGAACTCTCGCCGTCTACCGACCTTCTATCTCCCCGGCCCCCACGGCTCTACTTTCCATCCTCATCCCCCCTCACGTTTCCCCTCCCCCCCCCCCCCGGGATCAAGTCTGCTGTTGCCTGTTCAATTTCCACCGGAAGTTGCCGATTGATGAGGGACCGATGAAGTGTCTTCTACGAAGCGCCCTGGGGCTGTTGGTACTGGGCTGGGTCGTGGCCGCGACCAGCGCAACGGCCGGGCGTGACGTCACGCTGCCCCACCCCGCTGAGGCCGCCGAGGACGTCCACTTCTGGGTGCGGATCTACTCCGAGGTCCCGACCAGCGGTGGGCTGATCCACGATTCTCGTCACCTTGGCGTGGTCTACGACCGGATCACCGTTCCCAAGGGTCTTTCCAGGCGCGCTCGCGAGCGCCATACCGAGAAGGCCAAGTCGAAGTACCGCAAGATTCTCGACAGCCTGGCGGGCGGCAAGCGCGGCGGACTTTCGAGCGAAGAAAAGCGCGTGCTCGGGCTCTGGCCAGCCGGCACGAGCAACGCCGAATTCCGCAAGGCGCGCAGCCGACTGCGCTTCCAGCTCGGACAGTCGGACAAATTCCGTGCAGGCGTGATCCGCTCGGGTCGTTGGAAGAAGATGATCGAGCGGGTGTTCGAAGAACACGATCTGCCGCCCGAACTCACGTCGCTGCCCCATGTCGAAAGTTCGTTCACGCCGTGGGCGTATTCGCGCGTCGGTGCAGCGGGGCTGTGGCAGTTCACCCGATCGACCGGCCGACGTTTCCTACGCGTCGACCACGTGGCCGACGAACGACTCGACCCGTTTCGCGCAACCATCGCCGCCGCGCGCTTGTTGAAGCAGAACCGACAGGTCACCGGAAGCTGGCCGCTGGCGATCACCGCCTACAACCACGGCGCCGCGGGCATGCGCCGGGCCGCGCGCAAGCTCGGTACGCGCGACATCGTGACGATCACGCGCAAATACAAGAGCCGCACCTTCGGCTTCGCTTCGCGCAACTTCTACTACGAACTCCTCGCTGCAGCCGAGGTCGCGCGCAACCACGAGCGCTACTTCGGCAAGCTGACCTTCGACACGCCGATCGACTACGAGACCTTCGAGGTGCCCTTCTACACGACGCCTGGCGCGCTCGCGAAGGCGTTGGGTGTGGAGCGGACGACCCTCGAAACGGCGAACCCGGCCCTGCGGCCGACGGTCTGGCGCGGGGCCAAGTACATCCCGCGGCGCTTCGGTCTACGCGTCCCGAGGGCGCAGCTCGGGCGCCCCGTCGAAGCGGGCCTCGAAGCGATTCCCCGCTCGAAGCGCTTCGCCGAACAGACCCGCGACCTCGACTACCGCGTGCGCCGCGGTGACGCCCTTTCGACGATCGCGCGGCGCTTCAAGGTGAGCGTGAGCGAACTGGTCGCGATCAACGGCTTGCGCAGCCGCCACCGCATCCGCGTCGGGCAGAAGCTCAAGCTCCCCGATCGCGGCGGTGTCGTTCGCACGCGGCGCTCGCAGCAAGCCGCCGTCACCGCGGACATCCCCGCTTCGGGTCGCTACACGGTCAGGCGCGGTGACACGATTTCGCGCATCGCGAAACGCTTCAACGTTTCTGAAGCGGAGATTCTCTCCGCCAATCGACTGCGCAATCGCAATCGCATCTATGTGGGCCAGTCGCTCGTGCTGCGCGGCGTCGAGCCCATCGTCGCCGAGATCGCAGAAAACGACGCGAAGCCGATCGTCGAGAAGAAGCACCATCCGGACGCGGTGGCGACCCTTTCGAACCCGCCCGACCGGCCGGCAGAATCGCTCCTGCCCGTCCAGGGCGCCGCGTTGATCGAGACCGCTGCTGCAAACCAGATCGCCGAAGAGGGCACACCCAGCGACCTTCCCGGCCTGCTCGCCGACCCGAGTGACTACGGCGTGGCGTCGGACAAGACGATCGAGGTCCAGGGCGCCGAAACCCTCGGGCACTTCGCCGAATGGCTCGACATTCGCGCAAGTCGGCTGCGCCGGGTCAACGGCCTTTCGTACGGTCGCTCGATCGCGATCGGACAGCGCATCAAGCTCGACCTGTCGCGCATCGACGCCGCCGTCTTCGAAGCGCGCCGCCAGGAATACCACCGCAACCTGCAGGAAGCCTTCTTCGAGCGCTACGAAATCGAAGGCACCAGGACCCACGTGACACGCCGGGGCGATTCGGTATGGACGCTGGCCGAAAAGAAGTACCGCGTCCCCCTCTGGCTGCTTCGCCAGTACAACCCCGACATCAACTTCGCCGCCCTCCAGAAGGGCATGCGGGTCCAGGTCCCGATCCTCCAGGAACGCGACAACTGGACGCCATCCACCAAAGTTGCGGATCAACGCGCGAGCTGAGAGCGCTGCTCAGACGAGGCCGGCTCAAACCTGAAACACACTCTCGTCGGGCAGACGCAACGCCGTGAGCGGTCCACCATAGACCGCACCGGTGTCGATCCCCACGCTGAACGGCAGGTTCCAGCGCACTTCGAAGTCCTCGGCCGGCGTGTGACCGTAGATGACCGTGACTGGCATGTTGTGCGGCAGGTCGCAGGTGCTGCGGTTCCACAGGAAGTCTTCGACCTTCGCCTTGTGGAGCACGTAGCCGATGTCGCGTTCTCGCAAGAAACTGCGATTGATGCCCGCGTGAACGAAGAGGTAGTCACCCTCGCGGTGGTAGAGCTTCAGGCTGAGCAGGAAGTCTTCGTGGGTCTTGGGCAGGCGGTACTTCTTCCGGTCGCTCTCGGTGAGAAAGCCGTAGCTTTCGAGGGTGCGGTCGCCGCCGTTCATCAAGAACGCATCACCACCGAAGTAGGCCTTGTCGGTCCACCCGAGGAAGTCGAGGAACATCGACTCGTGGTTGCCGAGCAAGAAGATGCACGGCCACTGCTTCTGGACTTCGATCAGCGCCTCGACGACCCCGAAGGCATCGCGCCCACGGTCGACGTAGTCACCGAGAAAGATCAAACGGTCGTCATCGCGCAGCGGTAGCGTCTCGAGGAGTTCCTCGAGCTTGTCCAACTCGCCGTGGATGTCGCCGATGGCATACAGCATGAGGTGTGCATTCCCCCAGCAGCTCATCGGCCCTCAGAATGGGGGACTTGAAGCCAGACGGACGGGTTCAGAAGGAGCGCCGCACTCGCGTGAGGTCGGAGCTGCCGGCCACTGTGGCGACGGGCCTTTCCCCGAGAGTGCTGCTCGGTCTTTCCCGCGATCTCACGACGGAAACGCCTGTTGAGTGTCCCACGAGCCGGGTTGGGTTTCGCGGATCCGTCCACCGCAGGTGGGTCGTCGAACGCGCCTCCCGATCCCGCCTTCGACGCGCCGCCCATGCACTACCGTGTGGGGCGACTCGTGCAGCGGGACCCGTTCGCGCCAGCGAGCTTCGACTCACGCCCAGGCTTCGAGGAGCGCGCATGCCCACAGCGAAGGTGAACGACCAGACGATCCACTACGCCGACAATCGGAGCGACGGCCCGGCCGTGATCTGGAGCCACGGCTTCCTGATGGATCACACCATGTTCGACGCCCAGGTCGCAGGGCTCGGTGACGACTACCGCTGCATCCGATGGGACGAACGTGGCTTTGGCGAAACCGACGCCGACGCCCCGTTCAGCTACTGGGATTCGGCCGACGATTGCGTCGGGCTACTCGACCATCTCGGCATCGACCGAGCGGTGTTCGCGGGGATGTCCCAGGGCGGGTTCCTTTCCTTGCGCGCAGCACTCGCCCATCCCGATCGCGTGCGCGCGCTGATCCTGATCGACACCGAGCCGGGCGTCGATCCGCCGGAAGTGATCGCGGGCTACCAGGGTATGATCGACCACTGGATGAGCGACCAGCCCCTCGGTGCGGTGGGCGAAGGCGTGGCGGGGCTGATCCTCGGTGAGCCGAGCCTCAACGCAGAGTGGATCGCGAAGTGGGAAGAGCGCCGCGGCGAACACATCCTGCACGCAGCCAACACCTTGTTCACGCGCGACGACATCACGAAGCGAATGGGTGAAATCACCTGCCCGGCCCTGATCGTGCACGGAAGCGAGGACCAATCGATCTCGATCGACAAGGCGTGGGCGATGGAAGCCGCCCTGCCCGATTGTCGAGGTCTCATCGAGATCGAAGGTGCCGCTCACGCGCCAAACATGACGCACGCCGAACCGGTGAACGCAACCATCGCGAGCTTTCTCGCTTCGCTCGACAGCTAGGCATTGGCGAGTTGACCGCAAGCCGCCGCGATGTCGGCCCCCCGGCTTCGCCGCAGCGTGACTCGCATGCCGTGCTCGTGCACCCGGGCTGCGAAGCGGTCCATCACGTCCTGCTCGGGCGCGCGGTAGCGACTTCCGGGGTGGGGGTTCGCGGGAATCAGGTTGATCTTGCAGGGGATGCCGCGCACGAGATCGGGCAGGCGGTCGGCGTCTTCGAGGCTGTCGTTCATGCCCTCGAGCAGGGTGTATTCGAAGAAGACCGGGCGTTTCTTGTTGACGTTGGGGTCCTTGCGCAACGTCTCGAGCAGTACTTCGAGCGGGAACTTGCGATTGATGGGGACGAGGACATCGCGCACCTCGTTCGTCGTCGCGTGAAGCGACACCGCCAGGTTGATGGGACCGATCTCGATGAGCTCCGGAATGCGCGGCACGACACCGGCGGTCGACACCGTGATTCGTCGCGGTGCGAGCGCCATGCCGCGGGGGTCGGTCATGATCGCGATCGCTTCCTTGACCGCAGCGAGGTTGAGTAGCGGTTCGCCCATCCCCATGAAGACGACGTTGCTGATCACGCCGTCTTCTTCGTCGAGGCAACCCTTGGCGCGGCACACCTGATCGACGATCTCGGCGGTCGTGAGATTGCGCGTCAGCCCCATCGTGCCCGTCGCACAGAAGTCGCACGCGAGCGGACAACCCACCTGGGTCGAAATGCAGAGCGTGTTGCGGCGGGCTTCGGGAATGATCACCGCCTCGATGCGGTGCCCCTCGTGGGTCGTGAGCGCGAGTTTGCGCGTCCCGTCGCTCGACTGATCGGCTTGAGCGACCTCGACGGCCCGCGTCTCGTAGCGCTCGGCGAGCGCGGCGCGAAGCTCGACCGAGAGATCGGTCATCAAGTCGAGATCGTCGACATCGCGCTGGTAGAGCCACGCCATCACCTGGTTCGCGCGATAGGCGGGGATGCCCTCTTCGCTGAAGCGGTCGCGCAGGGAAGCGAGGCTGTAGTCCTTGAGGTTCGGCGAGTTGCTACTCATCACGATACCCGCCTGTAGTCGAAGAAGTGGATCGCACGCCCGTCGGCGCGCCAATCGCGTTCGTAGGAGGTCATGATGCGTCCGGGCACGTCGTCCACCCAGGGGTGGGGGGCGTAGATGTTCTCGAGTCGTGGCTCGCCGCTCAGCACTTCGTCGATCTGCTCTGCGTAGACGGGGTCGTCGGTCGCGACGCGAAGCAGGCCGCTTGGTTCGAGCGCGATCGCGGCGCTCTCGACGAACGCGGGCTGAAACAGACGCCTGTGTGCATGCGCCGCCTTGGGCCACGGGTCCGAGAAGTTCACCCAGATCTCGTGCACGCTGCCTTCGGGAACGCAATCTCCGACGACCGCTTCGCCCTTCCCCGCCAGCAGGCGCACGTTGTCGAGTTCGCTGCGCGCGACCTTGCGCGCCATCTTGAGCACACGCTTCCACGAAACCTCGACTGCCACGAACCTCATCTCGGGATGCTTCGCGGCAAGTTCGAGCATGAACTCACCGCGGCCGAAACCGATCTCGATCGACAACGGAAACGGCGGTTCGAGTTCGGGGGCGAACAACGCGTGCATACCGAACTCGTAGGCGTCGGCCATGCTGCGGCGCCAGTCGGTGCCGGGAATGTCGTACTTGAGGGTGCGGGACATGACGGTTACCGGCGACGACGCCTTTGCTGTACGTAGTCGACCATCATGAACGAACCGATCTGACTCGGGTGGGTGTAGAACGCCCGCCCGTGGTTGATCTGGGTCATTCGCTCGACGAAGCCCACGAGTTCGGGAGCGTCGTCGAGCATGAAGGTGTTGATCGTGATGCCCTGCCGGGTCACGCGCCTCACGGTGGCCAGGGTTGCAGCCACCGCGTGCGGTGAAACGCCGCCGAGACCGTTCGGCCATTCGACGCGAAGCTCGCCTTCGTCGAGATAGGCGGTCGGTTGGCCGTCGGTGATGACGAGGATCTGCGGTGAGGCGCAGGGCTTCTTGCGAATCAGCTCCTCCGCAACCATCAAACCGCCCTGCAGGTTGGTGAAGGGGTCGCCCATGTCCCAGCAGACTTCGGGAAGCTCGCCGATCGGGATCTCTTTCGCGCGCGTCGAAAACCCGACCACGGCAAAGTGATCGCGCGGGTACTGGGTACGAACGAGGTGGTCGAGCGCCATCGCCACGCGCTTGGCGGCGGGGAAGCGGCCCGCCCACGACATCGACCACGAAAGGTCGAGCAACAGGATGGTCGTGGTCTGGGTCGCGCAGTCGGTTTCGCGGACCTCGAAGTCTTCGACGTCGAGTGAAACGTTCGCGTCAGCCGCAGGAAGCCCGGCGGCCACGCGCCGCTTCACGCCGTTGAGCACTGTCTTCACGATGTCGAGGTCGAGGGAATCGCCGTATTCCCAGGGCCGCGTTTCATCGGGACGAGGCATCGCGATCCCGCGGTCGGCGGTGTCGTGGTCGCCGGCGCGGTCACGCTTCAACATGCGGTAGACGTCGGCGAGCGCAGAGGCGCCCATCTGCCGAATCGCGCGCGGGGTGAGCTGGATGTCGTCGCCCTCCCCTCGCAAGAGCCCCTCGTCCCGCATCTGGTTTTCGAGGCCCTGGATCAGGATCAGGGATTCGGCCGCTTCGTCACCGAGCAGCTCGCTGAGCGCCTCGGGCGACAGGCCTTCGAGGTTCCCCGGCGCGAGCTGCTCCATCAGCTGCTCGAGCCCCTGGATGCGTTGGCGGATTTCCTGCGCCTGCTCGTAATCCGCCGCTTCGTCGCCGCGAAAGCGCGCGCCGCGTTCCTGCATGAACTCTTCGAGCTGTTGCAGGGCTTCGAGTTCTTCCAGCAGTTCGGCGAAGTCGCGCGCCGCCTGTTCGTCCTGGAACGGATGGTCGCGGAAGTCTTCGATCTGTTGTGAAACCTGTACGCGACCACGGTGCCGACGATCGAGGAAGTCGTTCATGGCAGCGGATTCGAAGCCGTGCTCTCGCTGCAGGGCAACGTGCTCGCGGTCGAGGATCTCATCGAGACGCTGCTGCATCTCGGGGAGTGCCTCCGTCATGTCGTACTGCTCGTACATGTCGCGCAGGGCATCGCGCAATTCGTTCTGGATCTCGTCGAGCCCCATGACGCGCATGTTCATGCCCGCCAGCTCGAAGCCCATGCGCTGCATCCACTCGAGCGCCTCGCGAGCGTTCAGCCCCTCCATCATGAGTTCGCTCATGGCGTCGAGCGCACTCTTCGCATCGAGGGTGAATTCCTGCTGGGTGCCGTCCCAGCGGCTGTAGCGATGCGTGATCACGCGGACGTCCGAAGTTGTCCGAAGCGCGTCGCGCCTTCGACGCTCTCCTTGTTGAGCTTGTTGGCGAGGTGGAGACCTTCGAGCACGAATTCGATCGCCGAGGCCAGGCGCGCGTCGCTATCGCCTTCGGCGAGCGAAGCGGCGACCTCGCGCAACCCCGTGATCTCGTCGAGCCCCTCGAGCACGCTGGCCGACGCCTGGGCGGCCGAGACCTCGACCTGCCAGCCCTGATCGAAGGCCTCGACCACGGGCTTCACCTGCGCTTCTTCCACCCGCTCCTCGAACACCACGCGAATCGCGCGCTGCATGAGTTCGGCGAGCACTTCGTCTTCGGTTCGCTCCACACCGGCGTATTCGAGTTCGATCTTGCCGCGACTCGAAGCCAGCATCGCCGGCTGGTCGGAAATGCGCGGCACCGCCTCGGGTTCGCCCAGCACGAGTGCCCGCCGCAGGGCGTTGGCGACCAGGGTTTCGAAGTTGGCGATCGTCATGCGCACGCTCACGCCCGACGCCTGGCTGATGTCGGCACTGCTGCGCGCCTGGAAGGTCAGCTCGGCGACGATGTGCTGCATGAAGTCGGGAACGAAGAGCTTGGCTTCGCCCACCTCGGGAAGCTTCGCTTCCTGGTTGGCCACCGCGACTTCGAGGCTGCGCTGCTTCGGATAGTGGGTACGAATCTGCGCCGCGTAGCGGTCCTTGAGCGGCGTGATGATGCGACCGCGGCTCGTGTAGTCCTCGGGGTTCGCGCTGGCCACCACGAGCACGTCGATCGGCAGTCGCACGCGATAGCCCTTCACCTGGACGTCGCGTTCTTCCATCACGTTGAACAGGCCGACCTGCACCTTCTCCGTCAGGTCCGGCAGCTCGTTGATGCAGAAGATCCCGCGATGGGTGCGCGGCAGCAGACCGAAGTGCAGCGTGTACTCGTCGGAAAGGTGATGCCCTTCCGCCACCTTGATCGGATCGACGTCACCGATCAGGTCGGCGATCGACGTGTCCGGGGTCGCGAGTTTTTCGCCGTAGCGATCGTCGCGATGAAGCCAGGCGATTTCGGTGTCGTCACCGTCGCGCGCCAGCTTCTCTCGTGCGTAGGCCGAAACCGGGTTGAACGGATCGTCGTGGATCTCGCTACCCGCGACTTCTGGAATCCATTCGTCGAGCAACCCCACGATCCCGCGGATCATGCGCGTCTTCGCCTGCCCGCGTTCGCCGAGGAAGATCACGTCGTGCCCGCAGAGCAGCGCGTTTTCGAGGGCGGGGATCACCGTGTCCTCGTAACCCATGATCCCTTCGAAGATGGGCTTTCCCTCGCGCATGCAGCGCTCGAGATTGCTTCGCAATTCGTCGCGAAGACTGCGGTAGGCGTAGCCCTGGCTACGCAGCTCGCCGAGGCGGGCGAGAGCCGGGGGGGAACTGTTCGGCATGGGGTCTCCGGGACAGAGCGGCGACCGCGAAGCCGCCCGTGGTTCACGACGGCGGCGTCGACTCCGACTGCTGCAGGCCGAGATCGCCGAAGTTACCCGACTTGCGAAGGGTTTCCACGACGTGGCGGATCACGAGCATGACCGAACCGTCGATCGTGACGTTGTCGACGATCGGGATGTCGTAGCGGTCGGCCAGTTCGAGGAAGTGCTCCTGGATCTTCAGGATGCCCTCGAGGTTGTCGACGTAGCGGCTGGCGTTGCGATGGCGCTGACGCTTGCCTCGCGCGCGGAAGTGACTGCGGAAGCTGTCCTCGTCCATGCGCGCGACCACGAGATAGATGATGTGGGCCTGGGCTTTGTAGGCGTCGAGGTCGATCATGCCCGGCACGAGCGACACGCCATCCAGAACCAGGCTCGTGCTCTCTTCGATCGCGCGTTCGATCGTGCCGCGAACCCCGACCGAAACCACCTGGGCCTGGGAGATGAAGCCCGAAACGACGCGGTCTTCCGGCTCACCGATCGAGTCCGCGGCCTCCGGAAGATCGCGGTGCGCGTCGAACGAAGATGCGTGAATCTGGGGCATCAGGTCCTTCGAGAGCATCAGGCGCATGACCTGGCGAATCGAATCGGTCGAGAGCACGCGACTGATGCCGAGACGCCGCGCGACTTCGAGCGCAAGCGACGTCTTTCCCACGCCGCTGCTTCCGCCGAGCAGGATGATGACCGGCTTTTCGGGCTCCTGGAATTCGCGCCAGATCATGTAGCGCGCGGCGGGACGCGGACCGAAGCGACGCAGCATCGTCTCGTAGGCGAGACGACGGAGTTCCTGGCAGGCGATGTGGCGCCGACCCTGACGCAGCAGTCCGAACTCGATTTCGCGCGCCACGTCGTGGGCGTCACTCGGATCGATCGATGCCGCGAGCAGCGACTGCGCGAGGATGCCCTTCGAAAACGGAACCGTGCCTTCGGGATCCCCGACCTGGATGCCGCCCGGGAGAGGAATCGGCGGTTGGTGATCTCCCAGCACCTCCTCGGACAACAACTCGCTGATGAGCTTGCTGAGCTCCGCGCGTGGCACGACCCCCCGGTTGCGCGTGCGGTCGCGCACCAGGTTCGCTGTGCGGAACGCTTCGTCGAAGCCGACGCCTCGAGCCATCAGCGAGTGGACCATGATCCCCCGCATGAAGGGGCGCCGGCCCGACGCGTCCTCGACCAGGGTGCGGTCGCCGTGACCTCCCCCCGGGGTCTCCTTGTCCTGTGAGCCTGACATGGCCGCACCCTACCGCAGCCTCGGTAGCGGATCCCCTTTCGAGAACACCTGGACACGCTCGGGTCGCGTTGGCCGCAGACGAGCCCATCGAATACGCAACTTCTGGTGGAAAAGCTCGAAACGACTCGATTCGTTTGCCTCAACCGCTACATTTCGCAGAACAAATGGGTTGACTTCCCTGGTTCCACGGTTTTAGCTGGTGGAGCACTTCTCAAACGCAAGTTGATACGGAGCGGCAACAAGCGATTCGAATGGCGAGGCGCGTTTCGTTGAAACGCATTGGGTATGTCCGTCTTGTGGGGGTTCGAATCGGGTGATCGGGTAAGGGCGACGGAAACCAACGTCGCATCGCAGCAAGGCGATCCAGTCGAACGGCTGAATCGATCGATGCCAGAACAGCAGCCCGAAGCGACCCGCAAGGGAACCGGGAAAAGGCAAAGGAAACGAGATGGACAACCCCACGACGAACCACTCCATCGATCCCGTTCGCGAAGCCACCGCACCGAAGGCGGAAGCGAGCGACCTCTACCGAACCAAGGAAGTGGTTCAGATCCTCGGGATCTCGCGCCGACAACTGCAGTACTGGGCGCAAACCGATCTCGTCGTGCCTTCCGTGAAGACCCGCGGCGGTCACCACCGCTACACCTTCCAGGACCTCGTCGCGCTCAAAGCCACCAAGCGCTTGATCGACGCCGGTGTCTCGGTGCAGCGCATCCGGTCCAGCATCCGATCCCTGCGCGACGTGCTTCCCAACATCGACCGCCCTCTGGCCGAGCTCGTGTTGGTGGCCACCGGTGAAGTCGTGCTGGTCTTTCTCGAAGACACCGCCTTCGAAGCCGTCTCCGGACAGGAATGGATCTTCGAGGTGGCCGACTTCAAGCGCGAAGTCGACCAGTGGAAGAACGATACCCGCGTCGAACCGGCGCGACGCGCACGCACGGCACGACGCGCGAAGAGCTGGAGCCAGACCGCCTAGTCTCCGGCCGTACGACTCGGAACCACGACACACCCCCAGCCACGACAACCCTGACCCACTCCCCCCCCCGCCCCCAGTGAACAAGCAACAAGCAAGAAAGAACGGCAAAAGGTTCATCGGGAGCAGGCATTCGAGTATCGAGTGGAAACGAAGAGCACTGCTCTTCGGCGTAGGGGTTTCGGCGCGCACGCTGTTGCGGCCGAAGGGGGAACGCCATGCGGGTCATTGCCATCGTCAACCAGAAGGGTGGTTGCGGAAAGACAACCACGACCGTCAATCTCGCGGGGGCTCTCGCGGCCGACGGGGCGCGTGTGTTGGTGGTCGATCTCGACCCACAGGCCCATGCGACGCTCGCACTCGGGGTGGACCCCGAAGAGCAGGATGAGAACCTGTACGAGATCCTCGCGGAGCCGGCCGGCACGCGAAGCCTCGAAGAAGTGATCGTCGGCGCGGGGGACGGTCTCGACCTCGCCCCCTCGAGCATCGTGCTCTCGGCACTCGAGCAGAAGCTGGCAGGCGAACGACACGACTCGCTCACCGAACGCCTTTCGATCGCGCTCGAAAACCTGCCGCCCTACTACGACTACGTGCTGATCGACTGCCCGCCGAACGTCGGGTTGCTCACCTTCAATGCTCTTCGTGCATCGCGCGAAGTGATCATTCCCCTCGAGATGAGCTTCTTCGCCGTCGACGGCGTGCAGAAGCTGCTCGAGACCGTCGCGCTGCTGAACGATCGGATCGGACACGACATCTCGGTCCGCATCCTCCCCACGCTCTACGACGGCCGCACGCGCTACGCGCGCCAGACCCTCGGCGACGTGCGCGAGTTGTTCAAGGACCTGTGCTTCGACAGCGTGATCCGGCTGAACGTGAAGCTACGCGAAGCCGCACGCGCCGGGAAGCCGATCTCGCGCTACGCACCGTCGGCCAATGGTGCGCGCGACTACGCGGCGCTTGCGATCGAAGTGGAGGCGACCCCGCCTCCCGTCGAGCGCACCGATATCCCGCGTGAGGAAAAGGAAGCCACCAGCAGCGACGCCACGCGCGAAGTGGTCATCCGCTACCGCGACGCCCAGGCGGGCGAAGTGAGGATCGCGGGCGACTTCAACGGCTGGATCCCCGACAAGGGTGTGCGGTCGATGATCGAATCCGAAGGCGAAACGAGGATCTGGACCAAGGTCTTCTATCTGCAGCCGGGCACCTACCAGTACCGCTACGTCGTCGACGGCGAGTGGTTCCGCGACCCCGACAACAACGAGTGGATCCCGACGCCCGCGGGCCAGGAAAACTCGCTGCTCGTCGTTCGCTGACGACATCACCGGGAGCCGCCTTGCCGCGCGATCTTGCCGACGTCCTGCACTACTTCATGCCGGAACTCGCCCGGCCCGATGAAGAGACGAGCGCGCCGCCCGAGCCGAACGTCCACCCACCGAAGGCCGAAGCGCCGGCCGACGACCTGCTGCCGCTCGCGACGGTGCCCGTCGCCGACAGCGATCTGGTTCGGGCGGGGCTGGTCGCGAGTCTTGCTGACGAAGTCACCGGTCTCGGGGGACGCTCGATCATCCTCACGCCCGACACGCCGAACGCGCGCGCGATGTTTGCTGGCGGCGGAGGAAACAGCGAGACGACCCGCATCGAAGTCCTCGACGCCCATTCGATTCACGAGCTGGCCGCCGCGGCCGTCGACCGCGCGAGCGCGCTCAAGGAAGACGAAGCCATCGACGGCGTCGTGATCGCGCGCGTCCCACCCGCGTGGCTCGAGGGTGACGAGGTCCCCGGTGAGCTCTTCGACTGGCTGCTGCTCTTCACGTCGACCCACGAGCGAAACCTCGTCGACGCGTATTCGCTCGCTGCGCGCGTCCTGCGCGAGAACCCGGAAGCCGAGATCGGCGTCACCGTCCACGGCGCTGCCGCCCGGCGCGAAGGCGAGGCCGCCTTCGGCCTGCTCGCCCGCAGCGTCGAGCAACACCTCGGGAGATCGGTCGCCAACTACGGCCTGCTGCTCGAAGACCTCGACATCTACCGCTCACTCGCCGCTGGGCAGGCGATCGGCCGGGCCCACCCCGATTCGCCCGCCAACGTTTCGCTACGCGAGGCCGCCAAGCTGGTCTTCGAGCGCGCCCGCAAGACGGCGTTTCACTAGCGCCAGGGCCGCTCCCTCCCCCCGCCCTTCCGCTGCGCTCGTGTTGCGCACCCGGCAAGCGGGGCCCCGGCTCGGGGCGAACGTGCGTTTGTGGCCGGAAGTCGCTGCGCACCAAACACTTTCGTCTGCGCGGCCTCCGATTGCGCCCGCGCCGTGACGAACAAATTCCGTCACCACTGACAAATTTCGACACCTATCGACGAAATCGGCCACTCCCCAAATGGGGACGTTCTCCACCGGAATTCCCCGCCTGCTTCACGACTCGACCTGGGACTGAGTCGTGGGCTGCAAGTGCTGACTCTGGGATGATGAAGGGGGAGACGTGGCTGCTCCTGAGATGAATGATGATGTAGGTAGCCTCACCGACGAAGACCTCGTCGAGTTGGTGAGTGCAGGCGATCACGCGGCGTTCTCCGTCCTCTACGATCGCTACTTCAAGCGGATCTTCCACTTCGTCGACAAGCGCTTGAACAACGCCGCGGACGTCGAAGAGACGGTGCAGGAAGTCTTTATCAACGTCTTCTCGTCCGTCGATTCATATCGACGCGAGGCGCCTTTCGCAGCGTGGATCTTCGGCGTGACCCGCCGGACCATCGCTTCGCGCTTCAAGAAGAAGCGCCACCCGACGGTGTCCCTCGAGGACGAAGACACCGACGCGACCAACGGCGACATCAGTTCTTCGGCGCCGGTCCCATCGGCGATCGAAAACCTCGAATACAAGCAGCGGGTCGCGAGCCTCGACCATCTGGTCAACCACCGCCTGACCCGGGAGCAGCAACAACTCTTCCAACTCCACCACCTGGAACACCGGCCGATCCAGGAAATCGCAACCACGCTCAACAAGAGCGAGAACGCGGTCAAGTCGAATCTCTACCGGGCGCGGAAGATCCTGCTGGCCCGCTGACAGGCGGCGTCGCTCTCAGGCACGGGCTAGGGTTCGCGCCGATGACAGATACGGTAGACACGGCGGGCGCCGCAGGTTCAGGCGCAACGCGATTTCACGAGCCCCACGGCCTGTTGCTGACCCGTGCGGACAGCACCGGTGCTTTCGCGGACGCAACCAGCCAGCGGCTCGAATTCAGCAGCCGCGGTGACCGCGTTCCCTGTCGGCTCGTGCTGCCGGCTTCCATCACGGCGTCGGTGCCGGTGGTCCTGCTGGTAGGCGATGCGGGGGCCGCGCGCGACGACGCGTGTTTCGATTTCGCTGCGGAGTTCGCAGAGCAGGGGATCGCCGTCGCCACGCTCGACCTCTCGCTCCATGGTGAACGAACCAGCCCCAAATTCAGCGAGCGCTTGTTCGCAGCACTCGGCGGGGCCGCCGCGCTCGACGACAACGGGCACGCCCTCGTCGGCGAGTTCGCGGCCCAGTCGACGAGCGATCTGTTGCGCTGCTTCGACGTGCTGGGGCGCCACGAATCGATCGACGCGCAACGCATGGGCATGCTCGGGATCGGCGTGGGGGCCAACCTCGCAGCCCGCACTGCTGCAGGGACCGACGCCGTCTGCACGGTCGCACTCTTCGAGCGCGCAGCGCCCGTCGATCCATCCCTCGACGTCGAAACGGACATCGCCGGCCTCGCGAAGGGCATCGTCACCGAAAGCGCCGGCAAACCCGATAGCGGTGTCTGCGCGGCATTCGCAAGAGCGTTCGCGAAGCGCTAGTCGACGGGAAGCCGAAGCGCGAGCAGCGTACCCGCCGTCACCAGAACCGGCAGCAGAAGCAGGTTCAGCCCGGGTACGAGCGCCGTCACCATCGCGGCGCCACCGAAGCCGAGCATTACGGGCAGATGATCGCCGAGCCACGTTCGCCGTACGCGAAACGAAACCTGCCGGCGATCGAGGTGGTACCCCGCGTAGTCGAGGGGCAGGAAGGTCGCGGTGAAGGCCATGAGCGCCGGGGGCGCGACGAGTTGGCCACCCGGGATCAGCACGCCGGCCAGCGAGATCAGCCCGGAAATCCCGACGAAGAAGACGAGTCGCTGGAACTCATTCGCCATCGTGCGCCGCGCCTCGCCGACGATCGCGGCCCAACCCGTTTCGTCGCTTTCGGCGGCCTGCCCCGCGACGATGCGTTCGACGCGCTGGGCCAACAGATCGAGGAAAGGCGCCGACGCCAGGTTCGCGAGCAACACGGCCGCGAGCAACGCGACCGCCCACGCTCCCGCGAACAACAACCAACCCAGAAGCCAGACCACGACCTTCGCCGGGCCGAGCCAGAGCCACTGGTACCACGACTCGACTTCGAAGAGCGGCAACCAGCCCGTCACGAGTTCGAACACGGCGTCCGAGTTGAAGTAGAGCAGGCTCCCCGCAACGGCGAGCGCGATCGCGCAGAGCGTGACCGGCACCGAGGCGAGCCCCCAGAGGCTTCGCTCGCGCGCGAGCATCGACATCCCTTCGAACGGGAGCCTGACCCCGCTGGTGAACCCAGTGAGCGGGGCCCCGCTCTGCGGGCCTCTCTGTGGTGGCTCTGTCTGTGGTGCTGCTGTCGTTCGCGGATCCGAAGTCAGGGTGTCCCCCCTTCAAAGGCGCGTGTGACGTAGGTCGGATTCGAGGATCGCAACGCAGCCGATCTCTTCGAGTCGGTCGAGTACGCCGTGTATCTCGTCTCGCTCCACCAGCACCCGGACGGCGACCCACTTTTCGTCCAGCAGTCGGGTGACGGTCGGCGAGCTGAAGCCCGGGGTGATCTCGGTGGCGAGTTCGAGGCGATCGGCCGGGCAGTTGTATTCGAGCAGGGAATAACGGCGCGCCGCGAGCACGCCTTCGACCCGGCGCAAGAAGCGTTCGCATTCGGCTGCGTCGCGGGGCTGGTCGTTGCCGATCAACACCGCCTCTGCGGTGCGCACGGTCCACAGCTCCACCAGGTCGTTTTCGAGCAGGCTGTTTCCCGTTTCGACGATTTCGACGATGGCGTCGACGAGGCCGAGCAACACCATCACCTCGACCGCACCCTCGATCCCGATCACGTGGACGTCGTCGACCTGCTCGCGCTCGAAGTAGTCGGCCGCGAGGTTCGCAAAGCTCGACCCGACCACCCGGCCCGACAGGTCGGCCGGCTCGCGAATGTCGCTGTCCTTGTGGGCCGCGATCGAGACGCGACAACGCCCGAAGCCGAGCTTGTGGTGTTCGCGAACGCTCACGCGTTTTTCGGCGACCTGATCACTCCCCGTGATCCCGAGATCGACGACGCCTTCCGCGACCAGGACCGGGATGTCCTGCACGTTCGAAAAGATGATGCGGGTGTCCGTGTCGCTGCACACCGAAAACAGCCGCCGGCCCGAGAGGCGAAACCGCAGGCCCGCTCCCTTCAAGATCTCGATTGCGTTGTCGCGCAGGCGCCCCTTCGAAGGCACTGCAATGCGCAGACGCTCACCGCCCAACATCACACGTCTCCCGTCGGCGTCCGCGCGGCCTTTTCGGCCAACCCCGAAACACCGAAGCGCCCTTCGAGTTCTTGCAACACGTCACCGAGTGAAACACCCGCCTCGACGAGCAGCACACAGGTGTGAAACCACAGGTCGGCCGCTTCGTGGGTGGTATGCGCGAGGTCATCGCCCTGCGCAGCTTCGACGAGCTCGGCCGCTTCTTCGCGAACCTTCGCCGCGATCGCCTCGTGACCACCGTCGAAGAGACTCGTGACGTAGCTCTTTTCGGGGCGCAGTTGCTTGCGCTGTTCGATCAGCTGAAACAGGCGTTCGAGAACATCACTCGCCTGGTTCGCGGTGCTTCCGCTCATGGCGTGGACTCCGGCGCATCGCGCGTTCGCCGCGGCGGATGTCGGGGCGCGAACTGCCCGTGCGGCGACCGCATCGTTTAGCCCGTTTCGGTGCCGATTTCACATGTGGCGCATTTCGTGCGCCGTGTCGCTCAATCCTTGCCTGCGAATCGATCCGCTCCCGCTTCGATCCGACTCGACACGGTTTCGCGGACGTCGTCGAGGCGCTGCTTCGCATGACTCACGGCCTGGTCGGCGACCTCGCCGGTCTCACGTGCCTTCGCGACGACAGCGTCGGGCTCGGGCAGGCGGGAGGCGATTTCCTTCAGGGCCTCGGCGTCGCGGCGGACTTCTTCGGGGCGGTCGACGACGTAGCTGCCAATGCAGTAAGCCGCCGCGATGAACAGCGAAGCGCGTACGATCTTGTTCATCATCGGCACCCCCCGGAATGGCTTCCAGCCCGGATCCACGACTCGGTGATCTCCTCCGCGTATCGGCGCGGTAGTTCGCAGGTTGAGGTTCGCGGCTGAACCCGCGACCCCCTGCGAAGCAAACCGGCATCGCACGCGTGCAACACAAGCCTCGCACATGCAGCGAAGCATTCCCGCACAAGCAACTCAGTACGGTGTTCGTTCCGCGTCGTCGAACCATACCCGCATGGGTTCGAGCGAATCGTCGACGGGCAGATGGGTCAAAGCCAACTGACGCTGATCCGTCGTCCGTGTGAGTTCGTCGTAGAAGAACCGATCGTCGAACCCGATGCGCGCGGCGTCGTCGCGCGTGTTGGCGAAGTAGATGCGGTCGACGCGCGCCCAGTAGCTCGCGGCCAGACACATGGGACACGGTTCGCACGAGCTGTACAGCACGCACCCCGAAAGCTCGTGGCTTTCGAGTGCTTCACAGGCGCGCCGGATTGCAACCACCTCGGCGTGCGCGGTCGGGTCTGCGACGGACGTCACACAGTTCCACCCCTCGGCGACGATCTCACCCTCGCGCACGATCAACGCGCCGAAAGGTCCGCCTGCCTTGCGGCGGACGCCTTCGAACGACAACGCGACCGCGCGTTCCATCAACGCTCGATGATCCATCGACACAGGTTGACACGTGCTTCGGGGGCGTCCACACCGGGCATCCTGTAGGATCTCGCGCCATGTCGAGCATGATGAACATGAAGAACACGACGAACCACCGAAGCACCGCCTTGCGTCGCATGGCGCGTCGCCGCGCACTGGCCGCGTTCGCAGTCCTGGGGGCCCTGCTCCCGGGTTGTGCATCGATCGGCGGGGGCGACGACGCCGAAGACGCCGGCCCCGTAGTCGCGACGATCGACGGCCGCGAAGTTCGCCAGGGCGAGGTCGATGCCTGGATCAAGAATGATTGGTTCGCCGGGCTCTCCGAAGAACCCATGCAGCTCTATCAAATTCGCCGCGCCGGCCTGGACGGCGTGATCGACGACGCCCTCATCGCGAAGGCGGCCAACGCGGCCGGCCTCAGCGAAGACGACTACCTCGAACGCGAAGTCGCGATCCTCGGGCCGGTGACCGGCGAAGAGGTCGACGGGTTCTACGCCCGCAATCGCGACCGCATCCAGCCACCGCAATCGCTCGAAGTCCTGCGCCCCCGCATCCGCGAATTCCTCGAGAGCGACCGCGCCGTCCGCGTGAAAAACCGCCTGCGCGAGCACGCGGAGATCGAGGTCTTGATGGAAGCGCCGCCCCCGCCGCCGGTGGTGCGCAAGACGGTGCCGTCGGGTGGTGCGGGCCGCGGCCCGGCGGACGCGCCGGTCACGATCGTCGAATTCAGCGACTACGAATGTGCGTTCTGTGGGCGGGCGGAAGCCACCCTCAAACAGGTGGACGCCCTCTACCCGGGCCAGTTGCGCTTCGTCTATCGCCACCTGCCCCTCGATTTCCACGACAACGCCATGCCCGCCGCTCGCGCGGCGATCTGCGCCGGCGCGCAGTCGCGCTTCTGGGACTACCACGATCGCCTCTTCGCGAACCAGAGAGCGCTCGCCCCGCCGCAGCTGCTGCAGTACGCGGACGAACTCGGGCTCGACGGCGCAGCGTTCCGCAGTTGCTACGAGGACCCCGCCACCCAGGCGCAGGTGGAAAACGACATGGCCATTGCGAGGCAATTGGGCGCGTCGGCGACCCCGACCTTCTTCATCAACGGCATCGAGTTGCGAGGCGCTCAGCCCCTGCAAGCGTTTCAGGAGATCATCGACCGAGAGCTCGCCGCCGCGGCGGGGGCTCAGTAGCGCCTGAGTAGCGGGTCAGTAAGAACGCGCGCTTGACCCCCCGCGGATCGGGGGGCACATTCTCGCCGCGCCCGCGCAACCTGCGCCGTCTCTCACGGGGCGCTTCCCGGCTTCCCGAAAGCCCACTGCAGCGAGGAAACACCACCATGTTTGGCCTGGGGCCGCTCGAACTCGGAATCATCCTCGCCATCGTCATCGTGCTGTTCGGCGCGAAGCGACTTCCCGAAATCGGGTCGGGCATCGGCAAGGCCATCAAGAACTTCAAGTCCGGCCTGTCTCAAGAAGAGATCGACGTGACGCCCGACAAAGAGCGCGTCGACGAGGGCGAAACCAAGCCCTGAGGCGGGTGGCGGTTCAACCGCCGGAGGCGCTCGTCGCCCCGGCCTGGGCGACGTCGGCCGCCTGTGCGGCTGAATCGTCTTGCAGCACCGTTTCCCGTGCCACCGGAGTGTCGTCCCCTTCCAGCACGGGGGTCGGCGGAGCGAGCCCCTCGACACCGCGCGCCTCCAGTTGGAAGTGCGTGGCCTCGTCGGGCAGGGCTTCGAAGATCGCGGCGAAGCGCACGGATTCGCCGCCCGCAATCTCGCTGAAGGCCAGTGCCTGCGTGGCCTGCTCGCGAAGTGCGGGAAGCTCCACCGACGCGAGCGTGCGCAAGCGATCGAAGTCGATCCCACTGCCCGCGATCGTGGTCGGCCCGCCGCTGAGTTCCGCATGGCCGTCGAGGAGACGGACTTCGATCGTGAGGTCCGGGATCGCGGGCTGGGTGCCCGGGTTCAGCAGATCACCACTCACCACGTAGAGTCGACCCATCGCCGAGCTTTCGACCCACTGCCCCTTCACGTTGGCCGCGCGCATTTCGCCGATCGCGACGTACGCCGGGGCCCGCACGCCGGGATCGAAGGTGTCCCGGAGCCCGAGTGCGGCGCCGAGTACGATCAAGGCGGAGACGAGCGTCCAGCCGAGCGCCGAAACGATGCGACCGGCGGCCCCGATGGCGGCGTTCTCTTCGAGCTTCGGCCAATCCTGCGAGGAAACTGCATCGTCCAGGGTCTCCCCCACGCCCTCGAAGCGGCTGGCGTTCGCGGAACCAGAGGCAAAGGCCGCGCCGAAGGGATCCTCCGGTGTGCATGACGCATCGGTCGGCTTCGCGGCGTCGCCGAAGAAATCCCAGCTTTCGGGGTCTTCGATCGACCCGTCGTCGTGTACCGGTGGGACCGCTTCTGGAGCCGCGGTCACTTCTTCGGCTTCGGCCAGGCTCGAAAAATCGTCGACGCTGCCGAAGGCCGCTTCGCGCACGCCTTCGACGGATTCGGGCATCGGCTCGTCGTCGTCGGCAAGTGGCAGCGACGCTTCGTCGTCTTCGCGGCCGACGGCGTCGAAAGGCGATTCGGGTTCGAGGGCGATGCTCGACGACATCAAGTCGTTCGCGCTCATCTCCTCGGGGTCGGCTTGCTCGGCTTCGACTACCGGATCGACTTCTGCTTCGAGGCCACTTGCGTCGTCGTCATCGTCGTCGTCGTCGTCGTAGGACGGAAGATCTTCGTTGAATTCCCAGTCGTCTTCCTCGTCGTCGATGAAGTCGTCGTCCGGCGTCGCAGCCACCGTCTGCGCATCCGCCGAAACACCCGGGTCGGCAACGAGCAGATCCTGCGTTGCGTCCGGGGGCGGAGGCGCCTCGCCTCGGACCGCTTGTTCGACGGCCGCCGTGACACCGTCGGCGTCACTGTGGTCGGGATGCTGGAGGAAGAACGCGTGCTTGCAACGCGAACAGCGCACGCGGATGCCGCTGTCGGGAATCCGCGCGGCGTCGAGTTGGAAGCGCGTTCCGCATTTTCGGCATTCAACGACCAAGGCCTTCTCCCGCGTCTCTGGACACGTGCTGTGTGCTAGCGTCGATTTTCAGCCCGCAACGTTCGGCGGGACGCTCGTTTGCGCGCCCGCCTCCCCCGACGACTCGTTTCTCAGCGAACCGCTTGCAACCGCTGAGGGCTCTCGTCGTCGACGCGAAAC
Source organism: Myxococcota bacterium (assembly GCA_030748735.1). Lineage (GTDB taxonomy): Bacteria > Myxococcota_A > UBA9160 > UBA9160 > UBA4427 > DUBZ01. The sequence goes on from JASMLK010000103.1 coordinate 32,422, forward strand.
CGCTGTTCCACAAGGCTGTTTCGGACGGACCCGCACATTGCTTGAGAATCGCCCGCAGCCCCCACGGCCCCAGATCGGCGTCCGCACGACCGCACCCGATTCGGCGCCCGTCGCCCGCCTTCCGCGTCCCGCAGCGCGGATGACGGCGCTTCTGTAGGGGGAACCCGGCGTGTCGACGGATCGAACGAGCCCTCCGGCAGGCAACGGCACGCCTCAGATGGGCGCTGGAGCCGCTCCCCGGCTCCGGTCGCTCATCGACTGCCGCCTCATCATCGTGACCGGCAAGGGAGGGTGCGGGAAGACCACCGTCGCCACCGCGCTCGCGCTCGCGGCCGCCGAAACCGGCAAGCGCGTCGCCCTGGCCGAAACCGGGCACGACGAGCACTGCCCCCAGTTGATCGACCCGACGGCACCCGCCGTGGGTTACCAGGGGCGCGAACTACGGCCAGGGCTGGAGGTGCTGCACATCCGCCCCTTCGACGCGCTCGTCGAGTACCTCGGTCTGCAGATCGGCATGCAGGCGCTGGTCGAACGCGGCCTGCGACAGCCCGCGTTCCAACAGCTGCTCGCCGCCGCGCCGGGTTGGAGAGAGCTCATCACCCTCGGCAAGGTCTACTACATGGAGTCGCTGCAGCGAGACGCGCGCCGCCCCGAGTACGACCTCATCATCGTCGACGCGCCCGCAAGCGGGCACGGTCTCACCTTCCTCGATGTGCCGCGCGTCGTGCAGTCCGCCATTCGCAGTGGCCCGCTGCGCCGCAATGCCGGCAACGTCGAAGCCCTGATCCTCGACCCGGGGCGCACGCGCCTGCTCCCCGTGAGCCTCGCCGAAGAACTTCCCGTCAACGAAACCGTCGAATTGATCGACCGCATCAGCGAGCAGGTCGGGGTTCCGATCGATCGCGCGGTGATGAATCGCGTCGCGCCCTCCCCCTACGGTGACGCCAACGACGCGCGCCAACTCGAAACGCGCCTGGCAGAGCTGGGCGACGACGCGGACGCGACTGCATGCGATGTGCTCCCCGCCCCCGACGTGATGGCGCAGTGCTGCGCCTGGCGGCGCGAACGCTTCGAACTCGGCGCGCGCTACGTCGAGCAGCTCGCCACCCGCACGTCGCTCCCGCTATTCGAAGTGCGCGACCGACTCGAGGGCATCGAGGGCCCCGACACCTTGCTCGAAATCGGGCGCCAGCTCCTCGGCACCACGCCCAACGGGAGAGACGCCGGTGAGTGAGAAGCCGACGCCCGAAGAGATCGTGGGGTCGCACCGCATCGTGGTGTGCGTGGGGACGGGTGGCGTCGGCAAGACCACCGTATCGGCCGCGTTCGGCATGCTCGCTGCGCGTCGCGGCCTTCGCACGCTCGTGCTGACGATCGACCCGGCACGTCGTCTCGCAGACGCACTCGGGATCGAGACCCTGGGCAACGAACCCAAACGCGTCCGGCTGCCGGCCGACGCCCTCGAAGCGCACGGCGACATCGAACTGCACGCGATGATGCTCGACCCGAAGGGCACCTTCGACGGCTTGATCGAGCGCTTCTCACCCAACGAAGACATCCAGCGGCAGATCCTCGACAACCCCATCTATCAGCACGCGTCGGGTGCGCTTTCCGGTAGTGGCGAGTACGCGGCGATGGAGAAGGTGCTCGAGATGTCGGAGAGCGGGGACTTCGATCTGGTCGTGGTCGACACACCACCCGCGCAGCACGTTCTCGAGTTTCTCGACGCACCTCGGCGTCTGGTCGAGTTCCTGGACAGTCGCCTGGTCAAGCTCCTCGTCCATCCCGCGATGGCGGCCGGACGCTGGAGCGTCCGCATGTTCCAGCGCCCCGTGCAAGGTGCATTGCAGCTCCTCGAGCGGGTGACCGGAGTGGGCTTCCTGGAAGACCTCTCGTCGTTCCTGCTCGCCATCGACGATCTCTCGGACGGGTTCAAGAGCCGCGCGGCGCGCATCGAGAGCACGCTGCTGGGGCCGCAGACGGCATTCGTGCTGGTTGCCGGCCCGTCGCGCGAAGCGACGCGCAACGCCGGGGTCTTCCTCGACCATCTCGAAGACATGCGCGCCCGCCTGCGCGGCGTCGTGATCAATCGCATCCGCCAATGGCCGGGCGAGGAGCCCGCGGCGGACGCGCTGCTGCGAGACGAGATCCCGGGCGCAGAACGCCGGCAACTCGCGGACGCCCTTGGCGATGCGAATGCAGCGGACGCCGTGATCGACGCCGTGCGCGATTTCGCGTGTGTGGCGAACCAGGACACGCGCAACGTCGAGCCCCTCACCCGATACGCCGAGACCAACCGTTGTTTCTTCCGCCGCGTCCCAGAGCAGCGACGCGACGTCCACGACCTCGATACCCTCGACCAGATCACGGCCGCCCTCGCCCACAGCGAGGAAAAGCTTGCCAGTCCCTGACGAAGGGCGTTCACTTCGTTCAGGACCTGACCCCAGCCCCCGAGATCGCAAACGGAGCCCTGCAAGATGAGTCCGCAGCGAGGAGCTCGACGTTCCACCAGAAGACGCAGCAGCCAGGAGTCGATGCGCGAGGCATTCGAGCGTGCGCTCGATCACGCGCAGCGCGCGGCGGCTGAAAGCGTGGGGGGCGTGCGCGCACTGCTCGACGCGGCCAGTATCGGCGTGCTCGGCTCACCGGCCGAAACGAATCGCAGCCTCGGCGAGCTCGCCAACCTGCTCGAGCAGCTCGAACGCCAACTGTCCGGAGAAGCGCCTTCGTTTCGCAGTGCCGCGATCAACACGGTACTCGGCGCCGTGAATCGCGAAATCGAACGCTGGGAAGCAAGGTCCGAAGAGGACCCCGACGCGCGCGCGGTGCTGCGCATCTTCATCGGCATGCGCGAGGTCCTGTGGGAACTCGGCATGCGTCCGCCGCAGAAGAAGAACCCACGCGCCAAGGCCCGCACCAGCAAGAGCACGGGGCGCACGGCCCCCCGCGCGGCAGCCGACACTACACGCGCACGCACAAAGCGAAGCAACCGCGTGCAGCGCATTCCGATTCAACGCTAGCCCGGATGATTCATGAACATCCGTAGCGAGACGGTGCAGATTCGTGCTCTGGCAAGAGAAATCGGCGTTCCGCCGCGCAGACGTGGTTCACCCC
>JASMLK010000104.1 GCA_030748735.1 Myxococcota bacterium
CCCGCCACCGGGCTCGCGGATACACTGAGCAAACGTGCGGCTTCGCTCCCCACGGCGTCGCGGTCCTGCCCGCAATGCCCCTGGGTGACGGCGTTGCGAAGCACTTCGTGAATCCCGGCCCGAATGCGCGATGAGGCTTCCTGCTCGAAGCCGAAACTGCGCGCCATGGCGTCCGCGGTCGCAAAGCCAATGCCGCGGACGTCTCGGATCAGGCGGTAGGGGTCGCGTCGCAGGGTCTCGAGGGTTTCGTCGCCGTACGTCTTCTGGATGCGAATCGCACGCTGGGGGCCGATGCCGTGAGCGTGCAGAAAGAGCATGATTTCACGCGCACCGCGTTGTTCCTCGAAGGCGCGAGAGATGCGTTCACTGCGCGTCTTCCCCACACCCGGGATCTCGCGCAGCCGTTCGGGTTCGTGTTCGATCACGTCGAAGACCGTGTCCCCGAAGTGATCCACGAGACGTTTGGCGAACCCTTTGCCGATCCCGGGGACAGCACCCGAAGCCAGGTAGTGCTCGATGCCCTCACGGGACGTCGGCGCCGAAACACGGATCTCGCTGGCTTCGAACTGCCGGCCGTGACGCGGGTCGTCGCGATACTGCCCCTCGGCTTCGATCCACTCACCGACGGAAACGTCAGCGGTGCGCCCCACGACGGTGCCGAGTGCGCGGCCGTCTCGGTCCTTGATCCGAAGCACACTGAAGCCGTTCTCTTCGCTGTGGAAGGTGATGCGATCGACGACGCCCGAAAGGTGGTTCTCCGAACGCGCGGCGGCGTCGAAATCGAGCCGTGCCTGGTGGGCGGCGCGCGAAGGCTTGGTGGATGGGGTCACGGGGTCATCCCTGGCGCGGCCAGTGGAGCTTCGAACGGGGGGACTCACCGCACTGCGTCACGTTCTCATGCGCGATCTGAGACCAGTGTGATTTTCGCATTGGGGTGAAACCGGATCGACCGGCTTTCCACGCGGAGGCTACCCACTTTCGGCGTCTGACTCACGCCCGATTGCGTGAGGCTAAAGCTCCCATGCTGGGGTGGCCGAATCAGGGGGCCGGAGGGCGCAGCCCATGAGCGAGTCGACACCCGAGGTCAGAGAGGCGGTCGTCGCGGAAATCGAACAAAAGAAGCAAGAGCATCGCCGCGTGAACGTCCGCGTGCCGATCCGCATTTCGACGGTCGACCCCGAACGGGATCACCGGACGGGCAAGCTCTACTTCTTCACCTCCGACGAGGTGTCGGCCAACATCTCGCGCGGCGGCGCCTTCGTGGCGACGCCCGAAGATCTCGAGCCCGGCCGACGTGTGCTCGTGGAAATCGACATTCCGAACGGCTCGAACATCCAAACCCTCGGTCGCGTGGTCTGGAAGCGGCTCGGCAATGGACGGGTCGATGTTTCGCCCGCCACACGCCCCGGAGTGGGGATCGAATTCACGGGCGACCGATCGGACCAGCTGAGTGAGCTCGATCGCTACATCACCGGCGCTTCGCGCCGACGGTTGCCGACGCCCGCGGTCACGGGCGGCCCCGGGAAGCACTCGACCACCTAGCCGGAAGTGCTGCTCGCCGCAGCGATCCCGCATGAGGACGACGCGGGGCACGTGCGCCAGTGCGTTCTCATCCGCTTCACGTGTGGCTGGGTTGCACCGCTCGCGGAGAAGCGCAGACTTTTGACTGAATGCACGGCGGTGTGCTGGCCGATGTTCTAGAAATGCCATCGGAGCGCCTGCGGTTCGATGCGCTGCAGAGCCAACCCGGAGTCGATCAACCGAGTGAGCGAATCGAAAGACGAGTCGTCGAACCAGGCGAACGCCGAAGAGCGGGCGGCGCGCAGTGATGCGCCGGTTCGCGCGATCGTGTTCGACCTGTTCGATACGCTCGTCGATCTCTACATCGAGAAGCTCCCGCACATCGAGTACCGCGGCGACTTGATTCCCGCATCGGCCCGCGCACTACATGCCGCGTTGCCCCATCGCAGCGGCATCGACTTCGACTCCTTTGCGAGCACCCTCGCCGAAGTGGACAGGGAATTCCAGAAGTCCCACTACAAAGAGGGAATCGAACTCTCTAGCGACACCCGCTTCGCCGAGTTGTGCGACCGCCTCGGTGTTTCGGATGCGAAGCTCCCGGGCATCATGGCTCACGTTCACATGGGTCTGCTCCGCGAGCAGGTCGCCATGCCGCTTCACCATCTCGGTCTTCTCGGATCACTGTCGAACCGTGTGCAGCTCGGGCTTTGTTCGAACTTCAGTCACACGGTGACCGCACTGACGATCCTCGAGGACTACGGCCTGCATGCGCATCTCGATGCCATCGTGGTTTCGGAAGAGGTCGGCATTCGCAAGCCGCGGACCGAGATCTTCGAAGCCGTGCTCGACGAACTCGCCGTCGCACCGGAAGAAGTGCTCCACGTAGGCAATTCGCTCGGCGCTGACGTCGCTGGTGCCGCAGCCCTGGGCATTCGCAGCGTCTGGATCACGCGACGCGTGCGTGAACCCGAGAGCCGGCTCGAAGCCCACGAAGGGGCAGCACCCGACTACCAGATCGACGACCTGGTCGATCTCGAGCGCATCCTCGACGAAACGAAGACCGCGTAGCCTGGCTCCGTAGCGTGCTACCGCCGGAACGTTTCGTAGTCGATTGGCGGCACCGTCGGCGGTGGGCCGCCCGCTTGCAGAGCGAAGTGGTAGAAGAGGATCCCGAGGTAGAGCGCTAGCGCTCCCCAGAGCCCCATGCGCGCGACGCGAAAGTTCTTATGCACGATCAGCACGACGAGCCACAAGCCCACGACCACGCACTTCTGCAACAAGAAGAGCATGTCACTCGACTTGATGAGCATGTCCATCAGGGGGTTGCCTTCGCCACCTCCCATTTCGAGCCAGCGCAGGGTGAAGAAGGCGTCGAGGATATTGAGAACGAGGACGCCGAGCGTCAGCGCGACGTCTTGCCGCGAGTAGGAGTCGACGTAGATGTTGTCGCGCTCGCCGGTGCGCCGACCGCGTTTGCGGCGATGGAAACCCAATAGGGAGTCCCAGCCGCGTGTTGGGGCCTGGCGCCGGTCCTCGCTTCGCCGCCGGTCGACTCCACCGGACACGTACGGGCTGGCCTCTTCGCCTTCCGGGCGAGGCTCGACGGCAACGAGTCGAAGTTGAGGTTCGTCGTCTCGTTTCGGGTCTTTCGGCGGATCGTTCGACGGATCGGTCGACAAGGGAACTCCGTGCACGCGGTTCGCTGGCTTCGTATCGGCACGATCATGCGAGAATGGAAGGTTCTCGCAACAGATCTTGCGCGCCGAGCTCCCGATTCACGAGACTTGCACGTGCGCGGCGGCAAACCCGCGCGCGGTCTTCACATCGATTCGCGGCGTTGGCCCGACTAGTGGATCGCGGTCGGCTGGCGGAGCTGGAACAGACGCACTTCGGCTTCGAAGTGGGTTCCGTCTTCGCGGCTCATCTCGTAGGTGCCACTCATCGACCCGAATGGTGTCGGGAGCGGGCAGCCCGACGTGTATTCGAAGGCCTGACCGGGCTGGAGGGCGGGCTGCTTGCCCACGACACCCGGTCCGTGAACCTCTTCGGACTTCCCGGTGCCGTCCAGGATCAGCCAGTTGCGACTCAACAACGTGACGCTCTGGTCGGATTCGTTCGCGATGGTGATCGTGTAGAGAAAGAACCAATGGCTCTGTTCGGGTGACGAGTGTTCGGCGGAATGACGCGCCCGCACGTTCACGCGCACACCCTCTGTCACCGCTTCGGACATGGTGATCGATGCATCTTCTTCCGACATCGGCGCGTAGGCTACCAGCTCCCTCCCGGTGCGGCGACGGGATCAGCAGCGTGTCGCGTCCGCGGTTCGTGTCTTCGGGCAGTGGAGCATGTGCGATGCGAGCGTCTGCGGGTTCGAAGTCGATGACATCCTTGATGAGCCAGGGGAGCGATTCGGCAACCTCTTCGTCGCCGACAGGGGGACGATCGAGTAGTCGGAGGGTGTAATCCTCACCGGGTAGAACCACGACACAGGCGGTTGATTCGAGGCCCTTCTGTTCCACGTACTCGGCGAGTGCGGCTGCGCGTTCGTCCCTGGCCAGCCCTGAAACGCTGTGAACGATATCGAGTCGCGTCTCGGGCGCTTCGTCCCGTACGACGTGGCATAGGGTGAACCCGTCGTGCGCAAGGAAGAGACCAATGCGTCTCGGCGCGCCGCCCCGCTTCTTCTGTGACCCGAACTGGAACAAGTCGAATCCCGACCGCGGGGCCACACGCGCGCGCATGCGCACGCGTCGCAACTTCGCTTTGAGAAGGAAGGCTGAGTGGCTAGAGGCCCGGCCGGAAAGCCCCCCTGCATTCGGTCGCGTCTGCGGCCTTCGTTCTGCGTTGCGCTCCCAGCGCCGTAGCTACGGCTACGCCTCGGTCGCGCGCCTTGAACGAAGGCCGCAGCCACGCCCTCGGTGCGACGGGGGCCTTTCCGGCCGGACCTCTAGCCCGGATTATTCATGAAGCCCGTAGCGAGAAGCCCGTGAAATGGCAGTGCTTTCGGGCTTCGCAGTAGGGCTTCATGAAAAATCCGGGCTAGCGTTGGCGGCGTTTCGAATCGTCTGAACCGCGGCGGGTACGCCCCGTCGACAGCGAACACAGGAGGCCGCATG
>JASMLK010000105.1 GCA_030748735.1 Myxococcota bacterium
CTGTCGAACGACGCGCTGAAGAGCGACTTCGGATACACGCCACAGAAGACCTCGCGGGAAGTCTTCGACTTCTATTGGCAGCACAATGGCGAGTGACGGGGGGAAGGCGGGTGAGCCGGTCGTCGTGATCACGGGGGCGGCCTCGGGGATCGGGGCGGCCCTCGCGCGGCACTATGCGAAGGCCGGAGCCAGGCTCGCGCTGCTCGACCGGGACCTCGCGGGCGTCGAAGCCCTCGACGCCGACACCCTCGGTACGGCACACGCACCGCTACCCATCGGTTGTGACATCACGAGCGCGGCGGCCTGCGAGCAGGCGATCGAACAGGTGATCAAGCACTTCGGGCAGATCGACGTGCTGATCAACAACGCCGGCATCACCCACGTCGGCACCTTCGCGGAAACCGACCCGGACGTGATTCGGCGCGTGATGGACGTGAACTTCTTCGGCGCCCTCTACTGCACGAAGGCCGCGCTTTCCCATCTCCTTGCCAGCCAGGGGCGTATCGTCGTGATGTCGAGCGTTGCGGGCTTCGCCCCACTCGCCCGCCGCACGGGCTATGCGGCCAGCAAGCACGCCCTCCACGGGCTCTTCGACACCCTGCGTAGCGAGGTCGCCGGACAGGGCGTGTCGGTGACGATGGTCTGCCCGAGCTTCGTTCGCACATCGATCGGGGCCAACGCGCTGGGCGTCTCGGGTGGCGCATCACCGGCCGATCGCGGCGAGGTCGGGCAGGCGATGGAGCCCGACGAGATCGCGGCCCTGATCCACCGCGCCGCCGAACGACGGCAACGCAGGATCCTCATCGGGCGCGTGGGCAAGCTCTCGTACTGGGTGAGCCGGCTGTTCCCGGCCAGCTACGAACGGATCATGCTCTCCTCGCAGCCCAAGCCCTGAAAATCGCCCCTTTTCAATTCGACGCGGTCCGCCAACATAAGGGGACGCCGTGATCTGAGTTCCCCGCCCCAGGGCCGGGCGCGACCGCGAGGATGGATTGAATGGACTGCCCCAAGTGCGCCGCCGAAATGAATGAGAGGAAGTTCCGCACCCTCGAGGGACTCGTCCTCTTCGACCAGTGTTCGTCCTGCAAGGGTTTCTGGTTCGACAACGGCGAGGCCGAGAAGCTGAAGGACGCTTACGAGCCGGACTTCATCGACAACGGCGACCCGGAAACCGGCGAAGCCTTCAACAAGATCCGCGACATCGACTGCCCCCGCTGCGGCAAGCGCATGGAACAGGTCAACGACGAAAGGCAGCGTCACATCCAACTCGAGGTCTGCCGCGAGCATGGCGTCTACATGGATGCCGGCGAATTCAAGGACTACAAGAACGAAACCGTGATGGACGTCTTCCGCGACGTGGCGGCCTTCATCCGGGGCGGGTGATCGCCCGCGCCCTTCCGGTCGGGCTGTTAGCGGTGGGATCGCAGCTGCAGGTGGTGGCGGCGAGCGCGACGGGTCGCCTCGCGTTGCTCTTCGCTCACCCGGGTGAAGCCCGGGATCCGTTCTTCGAGCTGCGAGAGCGGCACGAGTTCGGCTGACGGGTATTGCTCCGACACGATCGCTCCCTGAACGCCGTCCCAGCGAAGCATGAAGATGCCGCGGCGAAGCCCACCGGCGTCGAGCCAATTGTGATGCCCGGGGTCCCGGTTGCTGACCACGTAGTAGTAGGCACCGTCCGGCGCGAGCGCCGACTGCTGCGTCGTGAGACTGGACACCTGGTTCCCGTGCTCGAGCGACGCCATCCAGAGGTCGGCCAGCTGGATCGCCTGATACGGCGCCTGCGTTTGCGGCATGCGGATCACCAGGGCCTGGTCGTCTTCGAGTTCGAAGTGACCGCCACTCATCCAGCGCCCCTTGGCGCCACCGAGCGCGTAGGTGTCGTAGGGGGGAGACACGCTGTTCTTCGGGCGCGCCCCGATGTAGCGGCGCGAGACGAAGGTGGGCCAGGTGCGCGACGTGGTCGCGAACATCACGCTCGCCGCGCGCATTCGGCGCGCGAGTTCGTCCGCGGTTTCCGGCGGCCTTCGCTTGCCCTCGAAGCCCACGCGATCGATGTGGACGTCCCCGGTGCGCGCGTCGGTCCAGTCGCCGTAGATATGTCGAACGAAGAGCGTCGTGGCCGCTTCGGGATTCGCGAGCCAATTGCCCTCCCGCGACTCGGCCGAGACCCAGACCTCGAACGAACCATCGTCTTCGAGCCGAAGCTCTTCGAAGGCGAGAAAGCCCGCCGAATGCCCCGTGCCGTCCCACGGACGCCCCGCGTAGATCTGGAACTCGACGCGGGTCGCCGAACCGAGTTCGCCCCACACGCGATACGTCTCGCCGCCTCGAATCGGGCTGAAGGCGTAGCGCTGGTCGGGGTTGTCCCCGCCCTCGCGCAACCACCAGTCGAGGATCCGGAAGTAGGGATAGTCGGCGTCCTGGAGGACTTCGGCTTCGAGCCCCTTGGCGAACGAGCGCATGACGTGCCGGTAGCCGCCCACGCGCTCGGCTTCGTCGCCGAAAGCGGGCATCTTGCGAATGTCGCGCTCGACGCCGCGCAGGCTTTCGACGAGTTCATCGAACGCGGCCGAAAGTTCGTCGGCGGGCTCGGGGTTCTCTTCGAGTTCGGGGGCCTCTTCGAGGTTCGGGCCGCGCGAACCAGGGCTTGCGCAACCCGACCCCGCGACAGCGGCGCCAAGCACCAGAGCAACGACCCCGCAACCGAGCGTGTATTTCGACATGCGACCCTCCCCGACCATCGACGCGTTCGGGCGGAGAGAGTAGACAACCGGGCCTCGATTCATCGGGCGCCGGGTGCGGGTCCGAACCCGCAGGCGAGTCGTCTGGTACGGTGTCGCGCCCACGAATCGCGGCACTCGCGATTCCGACAGAGGACCCACCCCATGCTCAACACCACCATCGCGCGGGTCGACGAAGCCGACGTCCCGCGTCTACGCGAATGGCTCGCCTCACTGCGCGAGCGACGCGACGAGCTGCGCGAGAGCTATCGCACCCAGGGAACCCGTGCCGAACAGTTCTTCCTGATTCGCACGCGTACGACGCCGATCCTCGTGCTGATCTCCGAACTCGAAGACGTCGAACACGGCACGAAGACCTTCCTCACCTCCGAGCTGCCGATCGATCTCGAGTTCAAGTCGCTGTACCAGGAAATCTCGCCCGAGGAAGCCAACGTCGAGTTGATCTACGACTCCCTGCAATATCTCGACGAAGCGCAGGGTTGATCCAGGAATCGCCAGCCAGGCCACACACGCACATATAGAAGGAGCACGGGTTGGAAGCGTTGGAATTCAGCGGGCAGTCATTCGAAGTGCCCGGCAACGCGCGCTTTCAGGTGAAGGTCTCGAGCGTGGTCGACTACTGCTGCTCCTACCTGCCGTAGCACGACCGCCAGCTTCAGACCTCGACCCAGCGCCCCGTCGGTTGCGCGGCTGGCTCTACGTAGCCCTCTTCTGGCCATCGCCAGCGGCGCCAGGTTTCGGCGTCGGGTAGCTCGACTTCCGCGGGCAGCTCACTTTCGCGCACGAAGATCGCGTTCGGGCAGTACGGCTCCGTGTAGACCAGCACGTAGCCCTTTTCCTGGGCGAGCTTTTCGAACGCACCGAGGCTTGCACCGTGGTAGCGGTTGTATCGATCGCGATCCCAGACATGGTCGGGGTCGTAGGCGATCGTCTTCGCCGTTTCGGGTCGGAAGAAAGGGTTGTACTCGCCGATCACGACGCGCGGCTGGTAGCGCTCGAGCGCCTTCCAGACCCAGTAGTCGTTGCCGTCGATGTCGATCGAAAGCAGGTCGAAGTCCTCGGCCACGCCGTATTGGTCGAACAGGGCTTCGACGTTCTCGGCCGTCACGACTTCGCGCCGAACGAGCGTGCCATCGGCTCGGTCGCTGCCTTCCATCAGGAGGCCCGACCAACCATGGTTGAGGCGGAGGTTCGCCGTGTTCGAAAGATGCACCCCGTCCCAGGCGCCAAACTCGACGAAGCTTCGATGGCGCACGCCGATGATGTCGAACAGGCGCAGCAGCACCCCGTCTTCCCCACCCTGCGAATGGACCTGCTTCGCGTGGGCTTCGAGATCGCTCTGCCAGTCGGGGGTCGTGGCTTTCATAGGGGCCGTTGTCGGAATCGTCTTCGGCGGCTTCGCCCGCCGTGGGTGGCTACGCCACTTGTCGAGGCAGCCAAGGCGATTAGCACACAGCCCAGATTCCGTCCCGACGTCTTCCCCGATGCGCGAGCGGCAGCCACCAGGCGCTACGATTGGATACCCAGCGCGTGGCACGGAATTCGCACTACAGGAACCTGCGCCGAGGAGCGGTCACTGTGACGAGGATGGGAGTCAGCTGGGGTGGGAAGTCCCGAATCGGGAGTTCCCTGGGGCGAATCGCTATAGCGGCGTTCGGAATCTGGGTTCTGAGCTGCGGACTCGCTCGCGTAGACCAGCCCGAAACGCCTTCTACCAGGGCGAAGGCCCTCGAACCGGTGATCGATGTCATGGTCACACCGGTGCGCGAGGGGGCGATCGGCCAGCAGGTGTTCGCCCCGGCGAGCCTGGTCGCGCGGCGCGCGAGCCGAATCGGTGCCGAGGTGCCCGGCCGCATCCAGGAAGTCTTCGTGCGCAGCGGCGAGCGCGTCGAAAAGGGAGCGCCTCTCTTCCAGATCGACCCCGAACCCTATCAAGCGGCGCTGCGACGCGCCGAAGCCGGGCTCGACCTCGCGCGCTCTGAACGCAAACAGATATCGGTCGACCTCGATCGGCGTCTTGCATTGCGCAGCGATGGCGTCGGGTCGCAGAGCGAACTCGATCACGCGAAGACCGCGTTGGAGATCGCGCGAGCGCGAGAGCGACAAGCACAGGAAGCCCTCGCGATGACGCGCCTCGACTTGAAGCGCACCCTCGTGGTGGCGCCCTACACGGGGTCGATCGCCGATCGCTTCGCCGACGAAGGAACCACGGCCCTCGCCCAGCCGCAGACGATCGTCGTGACCATCAAGGAAACAGCCCAGCTCGAAGCCCGCGCGGATGTCGCCGAACGCCAGCTTTCGATCGTACGCGAAAGCGACCCCGCCCTCGTTCACGTCGAAGGCCTGGCGAGCCCCATCGAAACCGTCGTCGACTCGGTGGCCGACACGATCGACCCCGCGACCCGCACCTATCGCGTGCGCATGCGCATCCCGAACGAAGATCACCGCCTGCGCGCGGGCATCTTCGCGCGCGTCGAAATCCAGCCGGCTCCCAAGGAAGGCGTCTTGCTGGTGCCGCGTGAGGCGATTCGCTCGGAAGCCGCACGAACCCGCGTCCTCGTCGTACGCGACGGGCAAGCGGTAGCGATGCCGGTCACCCTGGGGCTCGTCTCCGACGACGACGCCGAGATCCTCGCGGGTCTCGAAGTCGGGGATCCGGTGATCGTCGGCAAGGCTGCACAGGAACTCGCGCCGGGAATGCGCGTTCGCGTCGAAGCGGACACGCCCCGAGACGCAACATGAAACTCGCAGACCTATCCATCAAGCGACCGGTCTTCGCAGTGATGCTGATCGGCGCGATCGTCTTGCTCGGCCTGGTGTCGATCTCGCGTCTGGGCATCGACCTCTGGCCCCGCGTCGAGTTCCCCATGGTGGTGGTGAGCACCGTGCTCGAAGGGGCGTCGCCGAGCACCGTCGAACGCGAAGTGTCCCTCGTGCTCGAAGAAGAGATCAATACGATCGAGGGCGTGCGAACACTGCGGAGCATGTCGAGCACCGCTCTTTCGCTGGTCTACGTCGAGTTCGGACTCGACTACGACATCCGCGTGAAGGCACAGGAGGTGCGCGACGCGGTCTCGGCAGCGCGGGGCGAACTACCGCGCGACGTCGAACCGCCCGTGATCCAACGCCTCGACCCCGACGCTGCACCGATCCTCGCCGTCATCCTCGCCGGCCCCGATTCGATTCGCACACTCAGCGAGTTCGCGGACAAGCGGGTGAAGCCTCGCCTCGAACGCATCCCCGGTGTGGGGAGTGTTGCGCTGGTCGGTGATCGCAAGCGCGAGATCCGCGTCTGGATCGACCCGCTGCGACTCGGCGGCTATGGGCTCACGATCGACGAGGTGCTGGCCGCCTTCGAGCGAGAACACGTCGAACTGCCGGGTGGGCGCGTCGAGACCGAGCACCGCGAATGGGTGCTGCGCACCGAAGGCAAGATCACCGACGCGGCGAAGTTCGGCTCGCTCGTCGTCGCGGAACGCGGCGGGCGCGTGATCAACCTGCTCGACGTCGCGACCGTCGAAGACGGCATGGCGGACGAGCGGACCATCTCTCGGCTGAACGGGCGCCGCGGCGTGTCGCTGCAGGTGCGCCGTCAATCGGGCGAGAACACGGTCGCGGTGGTCGACGCCCTGCGCAGCGAACTCGATCGCGTTCGAGCGAACCTGCCCGAAGGCTACGAGATGCTCGTTGCACTCGACGAGTCGCGCTTCATCCGCAGTTCGATCCGCGATGTCGTGGTCGCCCTCTTCTTCGGGGCCATCCTCGCCTCGGTCGTGGTCTTCCTCTTCCTGCGCAGCCTGCCCTCGACCGTCATCACGGCACTCGCGATTCCGTGCTCGATCATCGGAAGCTTCGCCTTCTTCTACTACTTCGGCTTCTCGATCAACACCATGACGTTGATGGCGCTCTCGCTATCGATCGGGCTCTTGATCGATGACGCGATCGTGGTGCTCGAAAGCACCTATCGCCACATCGAAGCCGGCGAGCCCCCGGCGCGCGCCGCCTCGATCGCGGTCGGCGAGGTCGGGCTCGCCGTGATCGCGACCTCACTCTCGCTCGTCGCCGTGTTCGTCCCGATCGCGTTCATGAGCGGCGTGGTGGGTCGCTTCTTCCGCGAATTCGGAATCGTGGCGTCGAGCGCGGTGTTTCTTTCGACATTGGTCGCCCTCACGCTGGTTCCGATGCTGAGTTCGCTCTTCGGACCCTCGGCCGACAAGCCCGGTGCGTCGTACCGCGCCCTCGAACGCCTCTACGTTGGGCTCGAAGCACGCTATCGCCGGGCACTGCTGTGGGGGCTGCGACATCGCGCGGCGGTGGCCGGCCTCGCCCTCACGGCTGTCGTCGGCGGGATCCTCCTTGCGCAGACGATTCCGGTGTCGTTCCTGATTTCGGAAGATCGCAGCGAGTTCAACGTGTGGTTCAAGCTCCCCCTCGGATCCTCTGTCCAGGAGTCGCGACTGGTCAGCGCCGCGATCGAACAGGAGATCCTCGAGATCCCCGAAGTCGAAGGCGTCTTCACGACGATCGGCTCGGGCGCAAAGCAGCGCGTGAACGAGGTGGTGGCGTTCGTGCAACTCGCCCACAAGAGCGAACGCAAACGCCCCCAACACCAGATCATGGCCGCGCTTCGTGAGCGCATGGAAGCGGGCGCGTATCCGATCGATGAATTCGCGGTCGAAGACATCGGCCCGTTCGGCGAAGTGGGCGGACGCAGCGCCCAGCTCATGTATTCCTTGCGCGGTCCCGACACGGACCGCCTGCAGTACTTCGGGCGCTCACTGCAGGAAAGGATGAAAGCGGCGGGAGGCTACGCGGATCTCCACCTCTCGTTCGAAACCGGCAAACCCGAAATCGCCCTCGAGATCATGCGCGAACGGGCCGCCGAACTCGGCGTGCCCGTCGTGCAGATCGGACGCACGATCGCGTCGCTGTTCGCCGGCTACAAGGCAGCCAGCTACGAAGAAGGCGGCGAGCGCTACGACGTGCGCGTGCAGCTCCTGCCCGAGTACCGCGACGACCCCGACAAACTCTCGATGGTGCGCGTGCGCGCATCGAGCGGAGCCCTGGTCCCCCTCCACAACCTCGTGGTACCGCGCATCGGTGCGGGCCCCGTGCAGATCGACCGAGAAGGTCGGACGCGCTCGATCATGTTGACGGGCAACCTCGCCGGCAAGTCCATGGGCGAAGCCGACGATGAAGTCATGCGCTTCGCGTCCGAACTCGGCCTCGACGCCTCCGTCGAAATCGAACCGGCCGGGCCCCCGAAGCGCATGCGGGAATCGCTCGAAGCCATCGGCTTTGCCTTCGCGCTGGCCCTGGTGGCGATCTACATGATCCTGGCAGCGCAGTTCAACTCGTTCGCCCACCCCTTCACCATCATGCTTTCGGCCCCGCTCTCGTTCATCGGTGCCTTCGCCGGGATCGCGCTGCTCGGTCACGAACTCGACACCCTCGGCCAGATCGCGTTCCTCATGCTGATGGGGATCGTGATGAAGAACGGCATCCTGCTCGTCGACTACATCAACACACTTCGCTCGCGCGGGCGCGAATTGCATGACGCGGTCGTCGAAGCGGGCATCACCCGCCTTCGGCCGGTGTTGATGACCGCAGTCTCCACGATCTGCGGGATGTTCCCCCTCGCCTATGGCGCGGGCGACGGTTCCGAATGGCGGAACCCGATGGGCGTGATCTGCATCGGCGGGCTCTGCGCGTCGACGCTGTTGACGCTGCTCATCGTGCCGATCGCATACACGGTGGTCGACGGTTTCCAGCGCCGGGTCGAGAGGGTGATCCGTAACGCGTGGCGAGCGCGTTCTCGAGAGGTGCCCTCCGTCTGATTGCGCTAAGAATGTGTTGAGCGGCACCACCAGACCGAGTTCGAACAACGGGGAGAGAGAAATGCAGACCGCACGCGACTTCATGACCGAATCGGTGATATCGGTGAGTCCAGAAACACCGTTGTTGAACGTCTTGCGATTGTTCGTGCAGGAGGACATCCATGGCGCTCCCGTCGTCGACGACGCGGGCGAATTCGTCGGCGTGATCTCGACGAGCGACCTGCTGCAGGCCGAAGCCGACGAACGCGATACGGCGCGTTCGGCACCCGACTACCTGCGGGATTTCCTCGAATTCTCCGCCCCGGATTCGTCCGCTTCTCTGAATGACTTCCAGGATCGTCTCTCTCAGCAGACGGTTGGAGAAGTCATGACGAAGGCGCTGGTCGGCGTTGCGACCGACGCGCCGCTCGAAGAGATCGCGAGCTGCTTCCACCAGAACCAGATCCATCGGGTCTGGGTCCTCGAGGAAGGTCGGGTGTGCGGCGTGATTTCTGCGCTCGACCTCATGCCCGCAATCGAGCAGCTGGCAAAGCGCGGCTGATCCGGCCGGGGACATCGCTCTCGACACAGCGTGTGTGCGGGACGCGGACGGGGATCATTTACCCTACCTATCCGTGGTCGCCTTCGGCTGACGGCTCTATAGCGCCCGGCTGACGGCTCTATAACGCCCCGCTGACGGCCCTGTACCGACTCTTCCGGCGGCGTTCCGGAACCCTCCATGGCCGCCACATCATGAGGCAGGTGCAGCACGCGGAGGCACATCGCGTCACGCGGCCCCGAATGGACCGCTCGTTCAGTTGTGCAATCAGGTAGTAGAACGAGGCGCCTCAGTATGGCGCCACGCCCCTATTTGTTGCTTGGCCGACACGTGAACCCGTATTCTCGAGCGAGTTGCCCAGTATCCGTGTATGCGGAGTTGTCGGCACGATCCATGCAGCAATAACCCATGTGACGGAACCCCAAGGAGGGTCTGAACATGGTCAACAGTTCGTATTCACTGGAACCTGGAACAACCCCGACTGCGGCAGATTCACTGGGCACGAGGAAGGGTTGGCGTAGTCGAAGTGGTCGCGCAGCAGCGATCATGGAAGGTGCGACCGGCGCAATCCTCGCAATCACGTTGGCCGCAATACTCGCGACGGCATTCGTTGCAATGGAACGCAGCGCCGATCGATCCGCTACGGATCGTTACGCGCCCAAACCGCTTCCCGCGCAATGGCAGTGGGAACCCGCTGGCGTCGAGTACGAAACGATGTACAGCGAACCTGCAACGCGCATCCTCACCGTGCAGCAGCCCAGGCAGGACCGAGCACAGAATTGATCCGCTCGGTCGAGGTTCGACGCCGGTCTCATGGGAGTCCGGCGTCAGAATCTCTTGGCTCGGCTCGCGGGCCGAGCACGACCGGCAGTTCGTCGACACCGCGGAAGACACCGGTGTGGTGCCACTTCAGCGACGCGTCCGACAGCCGGATTTCGGGGAACTCGTCGAGGAGCGCCTTCAGCATGGTGCTCGCTTCGAGACGGGCGAGGCTCGCACCGAGACAGAAGTGAGCACCGAGCGCAAAGGAGAGCGGCGCGGCGGGTTCGGGTGTGCGCGTCCAGCGCCAGGGGTCGAAGCGATCGCCGTCTGGATACACGCGTGGGTCCCGGTTGGCCGCGGCCAACATCACCGCGATGGGTCGGCCTGCGGGAACCTCGTAGCCGCCGAGTTCGAGGGGCTCTTCGAGTATGCGAGCCACCATGTGCGTCGGCGTTTCGAAGCGCAGGAACTCTTCGACCACGGCTTCCGTCGGGAGCGAACCGTCCTGCAGCGACGCGATGATTTCGGGCTCCTTCAACAGCGCGGTCAAGCCGTTGGTGAAGAGATCACGCGTGGTCCGATGCCCGGCTGAATAGAGGGTCGCCGCGAGGGAAAGCAGCTCGCTTTCCGTCAGGCGCTGGTCGCCCTCTTCGGCTTCGAGCAGTGCACTCAAGAGGTCGTCTTGCGGTTCGTTTCGACGATCCTCGATGAGTGAGCGAAAGGTCGCGTGCATGACCTCTGCGCCGGAGATCGCGTCGGCGAGTTCGGCCTCGGTATTGCCTGTCCCGAGCAGCTTCGACACGCGGTCGGCGAGCGCGGTCAGTCGATCGCGATCCTCGACGGGGACACCCAGCAACTCCGAGATCACGAGCGATGGAACCTCGTGGGCGTAGCTGCGAATCAGGTCGACGGGTTCATCACCCGCGAGTGGTGCGAGGAGCTGGCGCGCGACGTCGCGGATGAAGGGCTCGAGCCGTCGCGTGCGCCGGGGCGTGAACGCCATCCCCACCAGCTTGCGCACCTGGGTGTGGCGCGGGGGATCGATGAAGTTGATGCGGTTCGACATCTCCTCGCGGGCCGCGCCTTCCGGCAGACGACTTCGGAAGCCTTGCGCCATGAAGCCCGTGCGTGTGGAGGAACTGCGCAACAGCTGTGCCGCTTCGACGTGGCCGAATACGAGCCAGCTATCGCCCGACCGCTGCACCGGGCCGTCCTCACGTGCTCGCGCATAGACCGCGTAGGGATCGGCTTCGCCTTTGAGCGCGCCGAGTTCGAAATGGACCTGGGGTGCGTTCATCAATTTCTCCAACTCACGTCTGCCTTCCTGCCTGGTCTAGCCCGTTGAAGAACCCTTCGGTCGCGATCCGGAGAAGATCGACGCAGTTGGTGCGTAGGGTATCGTTCGTCGACGGGCGTGCCTGCGCTGATGCCACGCCGGTGGAGACTACTGCTTGAGCTTCGAACACCTTCGCGTCATCACGATCGTCTACACCAGCTCACTCGTGCCCCTCGTGCTGGTCCCCTGGTTGCACCGAAAGAAGAAGATCCCCGAGTGGGTGCTGCCTGTCTACATCGCTTCGTTCCTGGCGTGCGCGCTGGGCTGGGAGCTTTGGTTCACCTACGGCTGGGTGGCAGGGGACCCTGTCGACGCGCGACGCGCCGCGGTGTTGAGTGCCGCCATTCCCATGCATCTGAATTGGGCGTTGAACTCGCTCGCCGACGCGGGTTCGATCTGTCTCGTGGGGCTCTGGTTCGTTCGACGCTGCATCGGGGACCCCGCGAAGGTCTTCGCGCGCTGGCATTGGGGAGCGTTCGCGTTGCTTCTCGTCTGGTTCCTCAGCCAGAACATCCTGGTGGAGATGTTCCTCTATCACGACCAATTGGCGGAGGGGAAGCCACTGTCGTGGGCCCCACTCGCACCGACGGGCCCCTGGCTGAACCCGACGCTGTTCGAGTTCAACGATCGTACGATCACGCTGCAGGGGCAGATCCCCTGGCTACTCATGACGCCGCTATTCTGCGGAGCGCTGGTCATGCGATTCAAGAAAGGCTGAACATCCGCCAACGGGCCGTTCACTTTCGACCCGAACCCGGAGCATCACCGATGCCGAGTCCCATCGAAACCGAAGCACTCGAGACCTACGAGCGATTCGTCGCCATGCGGGACGAGATCGACGCGGGCCGCGAGCGTTGGTCGTCACTCGCCGACTTCTTCACCGAGGACGCCGCCTACATCGACCCCGCCTGGGGCCGCATCGAGGGACGGGAAGGCATCCGCGCCTTCTTCGAAAAGTCGATGGCCGGCCTCACCGGCCACGGGTGGTCGACACCCGAAAACTGGACGATGGTCGACGGTCATCGCCTGATCAGCCAATGGGATCAGATCATGGGCGAAAAGCCTGACGGTGAGCCCTGGATGGTCGCCGGACTCTCGATCCTCTACTACGCCGGCGACGGGCTCTTCTGCTACAGCCACGACATGCTCAACATGACGCACATCGGGCAGGTGATGCGTGACATGAGCTGGGCGCCACCGCCCGAATTCAACATGCCCCCGCGAGAGCCGAACCGGGACATCTTGCTCCCCGAAGCGTGGGCGCACCTCGAGGCGAGCCGAGCACCGCGGTCGCGTTAGTCGGCGACTGCTTCCACCAGCGGGCTGGAAAGCCGGAAGCGAGATCGCGCCAACCGGGTTGTTGACCTGGTGGGCGATACCTGCCGCGAGGGTCCCCACGGCCGCCAACCGCTCCGACTCGCGGAGCTTTCCCCTATCGCGCAGGGTCGCCGCGAACGACAGCTGGCCCACCGCTTTCGCGCGTGCAACCGAGAGCCCCCGCCCCCTTCGCAGGTGCTCCCAACAAGATGGCGAGGTCGCGCTCCCGAGCGCTTCGAGCACCTCGCGTCGAGTGTCGGCGGCAAGACGATCGATCTCGGCAGCGAAGATGCGTTCGAGGTTCTGTGAGTGCAGGCGCCACGCGGCCCTCGCGCCCGCCCTGCACTCCGGTCGACATCGAAGACGCCATGCGTCAGCGGGTTTCGAGCCCCGAAAGATCCCCCGACTCGCGCCAATCTTCGAGGACCTTGAAGAACTCGAGCGACCCGCCGCCGTAGAAGCCGTTCTGGGCGCTCTGCTCGGACGTCTTGCCCTCGTTGTTGTAGTAGCCCGGCGTGCAGTTTTCGAAGAACTCTCCGTTGTTGCGCGCACGATCCAGGCACTGCGCAACCCAGGCGTCTTCCCCCTCGACACTCGCTTCGACGGTTTCCACGTCTTGCGAACGGTTGTGGGCAATGATGTACGCGATGTGCTGCGCCTGTTCGTCGAGCAGGTGGGGATAGCTGGCCGTGAAGCCCGCCTGCGGGTTCGACATGATGAAGCAGTTCGGAAAGCCGTTTGCGTGCATCCCGTGCAGGGTGCGAATGCCGTCGGCCCACTTCTCCGTGAGGGTCTGCCCTTCACGCCCGACGATCTCGACGCCCGCGCGCCGTGAGTAATCGGTACCCACTTCGAAACCGCTCGCATAGATCAGGCAATCGATTTCGTACTCACGTCCATCGACCACGACGCCCTTCTTCGTGATCCGCTCGACGCCCTTCCCCTTCGTGTCGACGAGGGTCACGTTCGGGCGATTGAAGGTTTCGAGGTACTCGTTGTGGAAGCACGGGCGCTTGCAGAACTGTCGGTAGTAGGGCTTGAGCGCCTCGGCGGTGGCCGGATCTTCGACGATCGAATCGACCCGCGCGCGGATCTCTTCCATCTTCTCGAAGTCCGCGAGTTCGACCGAGCGCGCGATTCCTTCGGGCGACATTTCCGTGCCATCGCCCTTGGCAAGACCGACCAGGAGCTTGCCGATCAGATCGGTCCAGCCGTCGTTCACGAGGTCTTCGGCCTGCGGGACACCCGACACGAGCGCATTGAAGTTGTCCATGCGCTCGCGGTGCCAGCCGGGTTGCAGCGATTGTTCCCATTCGGGATCGGTCTTCGGGTTGTTCTTCACATCCACCGAAGACGGCGTGCGCTGGAACACGTAGAGATGCTCTGCCCATTCGCCAGCGTGGGGTACGCACTGAACCGCAGTCGCGCCCGTACCGATGATGCCCACGCGCTTGCCCTGAAGACCCGTGAGATCTCCTTCCGAATCGCCACCGGTGTACTCGTAGTCCCAGCGGCTCGCGTGGAAGGAATGACCCTCGAATTCCTCGACCCCGAGGATCCCCGGCAACTTGGGACGATTGAGCGGGCCGGTTGCGAGGCATAGATACTGCGCCTTCATGTGATCACCGCGATTGGTCTCTGCGATCCAACGCGAGGCGTCGGCGTCCCAGCGAAGTTCGGTCACGCGGGTCTGGAAACAGACGTCGCGATAGAGGTCGAACTTGCGGGCGATCGCCTGGCTGTGGTCGAGGATCTCCTTGCCGAAGGCGTACTTCTCTTTCGGGACGTAGCCGACTTCTTCGAGCAACGGGAGGTAGGTATACGACTCGATGTCGCAAGCGATGCCGGGATAGCGGTTCCAGTACCAGGTCCCACCGAAGTCGGAGGCGGGATCGATGATCCGGATGTCCTCGACACCTTGTTGTCGCAGGCGAGCGCCGGCGAGCAGACCGCCGAACCCACCACCGATGACCAACACCTCGACTTCGTCGTTGAGGGGCTCACGGGTGAAGCCCGGTTCGGCATAGGGGTCGTCGAGGAAGTGTGCGAACTGTCCCTCGACCTCGATGTACTGCTCGTTGCCGTCTTCCCGCAAACGCCGATCGCGCTCTTCGCGATACTTCTGCCGCAGTGCATCCGGGTCGAACGACCGCTCCTCCTGCTGCTCGGGGGTCATCTGGTCGTTTTCCGTGCTCATGCCGTCGTCCTCGAGTGATTTTCGCTGGGACGGCGATTATTGCACTCGGGGTGCAAAACCGGCAAACGGGCACGGCTGCAGATCAGCCGCCTCGCGTGAGCGGATCCACGTGGGCCCAGACCGCCTGACCGTTGCTGCGAAACATTTCGACGACCGGCTCGTCGCGTCGTGTCCCGACGCAGACATCCTCGTCAACAACAACGCCGGTCCGCCACCCGGCCGCTTCGAGGACTGGGACCACGAACAGTGGCTCGCCGCACTCGAAGCGAATCTGCTCGCTCCGGCCAGGATGCTCCGCGGCCTGCTGTCCGGAATGAAGAAGAGACGCTTCGGACGCATCATCAACATCACGAGCGCCATGGTAAAGACGCCAATGGCCCCGATGGCCCTGTCGACGACGGCGAGAACAGGGCTCACTGCGCTGTGCAAGCGCCATCTCGAAGGACGCCATCAAGCACAACGTCACGCTCAACAACCTGCTTCCCGAACGAATCGACACGCCTCGCCAGGAACACATGGCGCAGGCCGGCTACATCTCGGGGCAGAAGCTCCAGCTCGACGGCGGCTCGTACGACGGCCTGATCTGAAGTCGAGCGGCATTCTTCGCCCTGCCGACCCTCAGGCTCGGTGCGGGTTGGGTCCTTTTCGAGCACATCTACGAGTCGGGCGAAGCGTTGCTGCAGATCCTCAACGACATCCTCGACTTTTCGCGTCTCGAAGCCGAGCGGGGGGCTCGCTGGACGGTTTCGGGGAGGCCCTACTCCCCGTCCCACAGCGAGATCACGTGGCCGTGCTGGGGTTCGGTCCGGCCGGCGAGCGTTGCTTCGTAGACCTGCTCGACGGCGTCGCGCCCATAACCGCGCTTCACCTCTAGCCAGCTCTCGCTGAAGGTTCGAAAGCCCTCCCAGGCTTCGGCGAGGCGTCGCTGCACTTCGGCCGGCCCCCAGTCCGCCGTTCGCTTCTGGATCTGCCCGGGTGCGAAGAAGAATTCGGGTTTCGGGCCCGGCAGGTTGGCGTCGTCCCCGCCGCGATCTTCCCAATGCGTCGCCCCGATCGTGCAGGAGTGCTTCAGCTGGTTACCGAAGTGGCTGTGGACCGCGAGGCGCACGGATCCGCTGCCCGCCATGTCGACGTAGACCGTCGGTCGTGCGGCGTCGAGAGAAGCGATCTCGTCGTAGGTCACGACCTCGTCGTAGCAGCCGAGCTTGCGCACGAAGTCGAGGTTGCGTGCAGAGGTGAGGCCGACCGAGCGCGCCCGACCGCCCGTCGAAACCAGGTGCCCGAGGGCGATCGATGTCTTGCTCGACGCACTCGAGATCAGGACAGCCTGCTCGCCAAAGCCCCGATCGGCAACGAAGTCGTCAGCCAGGAACGAAGTCATGAAGAGTCCGCGCATCAGCATCAGCGCATCTTCGTGCTCGGGGTGATGGAGCCCGTCACCTTCGGTCGGGTTGTAGGTGTTGTAGACGGGCGCAATGCCGTCGCGATGGGCCACGCCGTCCACGATGCCCGTCGCTTTCGCACTCGAAGGTTCGATCACGAGATACCGCGACATCGGATAGAAACCGAAGCAGCGCGTGCCAACCGCGACGCCCTCGTGGTTCGATTCGATGACGTCCGCGAAGCCCATCACGGGCAGTCGTCCCCAACCCTCGGGAGCCGGGAAGAAATCCCAATAGCGCAGCATGTCGCCCGCAACGGCGTAGCTGATGTTGTTGGCCGTGAAGGCAAAGCGATCCACACGAAAGAGCACCTGGCCATCCGTGATTTCGGGAACCGCAGTGTCGTCGAAGCGATGCTCCTTCCAGTCGGTTCGATCGACGAGAAAGTCGAGTCCAGCGGGGTGAGCCAAGGGGACCTCCTGTTTGGGCCCGACGTTTCGGGTCATGAAATGATCGCATGTACCGGGCGCGAGGTCAGTTCTTGTCCGAAATGGTTTCGCCGCAGGATGTGCGCGTTCGTGCATCGACTGAGGCATCGCGATGTCGAACGAGCAGGACTGAGCGGAGCAGCGCGCCGAGCGGAATCAATCGTTTGCCGTGCCGTCCCGCCAGGCCTGCACGCGTGCACGTGCCGCATCGGACGCAGCATCCCGCCAGTCGGGCTCGTCGGTTGCGATGACGACCCTCGACTCGCGCGGCCACTCACTCGGCGGCTCGAAGTGTTCGAGGCTGTAGGCGAGGAACTCGGGCCCGGCGTCGGACGCGTCGGTCCCCGAGCTTTCACGAGCGGCGAGTCGCGCGAGGGCTTCGTCTTTCGCGCACTGCACTTCGAGCAACACGACTTCGACGCCGCTCCGTGCCGCCCACTCGCGGACCGCTTCGCGCTGGTACGCTGTGGTGAAGCTCGCGTCGAGGACCGCAATCCGGCCGCCCTCGGACACGCTGGCGGCCCCTTCGAGCAGGGCTTCGTAGACGGCCGCTGTGCGATCCGTCGCGTAGAGCCCCTGGTTCGGAGGACCGCCCGCTTCGCTGTGATCGTCGGGACGCATACCGGCAAGCTGCTTGCGCGTTCGATCCGAGCTGATCACCACACCACCACAGGCCGCCGCGAATTCGCGCGCGACGCTGCTCTTCCCACTGCCCACGGTGCCGCACGTGATCGCCACCCAACCCGCTGGGCGTGGCTTCAAGAAACCTTCGGCAAGACCCAGATGCCGCTCCGCGCTCTCCTGGGCGGCCGCGCGTTGGTCGGGCGTGATCTCGGCATCCACCGTCGCGAGCAAAGCCACCTTGGCACGAACTGCGGAACGATAGGCCGCGTAGGGATCCACCAGGGTGTAGAGACCGAAGTCGCCACTCGCTTCGGCGTAGCGAGCAAGGAAGCGCTCGGCGAGTTCGGGGGCGCCGCGGTAGGTGAGGTCCATCGCGGTGAAGGCCACCTCGCTCGCGGTGTCGATCTTGCGGAAGTCTTCGTTGAATTCGGTGCAGTCGATGATCGAAGGCGTGGTGTCGTCCCCATCGAACCAGATGTGGGCGAGTTGGAGGTCCCCGTGGCCGTCGACGGCGCGACCCTCGAGGCGTCGTTGCTCGATGTCTCCGGCGCGTGCCTCGAAGACCTCGTCGAAGCGAACGCGCAGAGCCCGCGCCCGTGTGGCCGTGGGCTCGTCGGGCGCGTGCTCTTCGATCAGGTCCAAGGATTCCAGCACCGGCGCTTCGATGCGGCTTCGCCACTCGCCCGCGTCCCACGGTGCGGGGCTCCCCAGACCGTGGCTTGCGTGGAAAGCCGCAACGCGCTCCGCTGTTGCATCGATGTGCGCCGGACTGAGTTCGCCACGCTCGAGCAGACTCTGCCCATCGCAGTCATCGCGCAGGCGACGCATCACGACGCAGTGCTCGAGCCCCTCGTCTTGCGGCGGGATGTCTTCACGCACTTCTCCCACGCCCCAGTCGTCGCCACGACGTTGCAGCGGAGACACGCCGAGATAGACGTCCTCGGCGAGTCGGCGATTGAGCCGCACTTCGTCGAGGCAGTCCTGGTTGCGCTCGGCGCGCGTCGCAAACGAGAGGAACGGGAAGTGCACCGCCTTGCGAATCTTGTAGACGCGGTCGCGTGTCAGGAAGAGATGCGAGATGTGGGTCTGGATATGCGCGGGCGGCGGCTCACCATCGGCGCGGCCGATCTCCAGCCCTTCGACCAGACCCTCTGGCAACGGTTCGGTGATTTCACTGCCCACGCGCCCGGGGCCGGCTACACGTTCAGTCATTCGCCTCGATCCGATTCAAAACCAAGCAGGACCGAGGCTAGTGGATCTCAGCGCGAGATACCGATCATGCGCGTTCGGCTTTCGGCGCAAGCGGTCAGTCCATTCGCGTCCGATCCCATCTCGAATCGGTTAGCCTACGCTCGCTCGACCATGACCAGGGGAAACTACGCGTGACGACCGTCGACTCTCGCGATCGATCCATGATCCTCGCCCACTACTACCGCGCCATGACAGGGCGAGCGGACATCTGGCGTACGCGGATGGACGCCACGAGCAATTGGGCCATTGGCGCGACCGCAGCGATGGTTTCGTTCGCGATGAGCAACCCGGCGTCGCCGCACTATGTCGTCTTCATTTCCGCGATCCTGACTGCGAGCTTTCTCTTCCTCGAAGCGCGGCGGCTGACTTTCTATCACTTGTGGCAACAACGGGTTTTGATTCTCGAACGCGGGTTGATTCGGCCGGCGGTCGCCGGTGAGGCGGGCGAGCAGAAAGGCGACACCCAGCTCGCGGACGAACTGGTTCCGCACCTCGGGCGAACCGTCCCCGTGATGCGCCTGCGGAAGGCTGCGGCGCGAAGGCTGCGCCGAATCTACCTCTACCTGTTTGCCGTCCAACTCCTGGCCTGGAGCCTCAAGCTCTCGATCCATCCGACGCCCGCCGGATCGCTGCGCGAATTCATCGAACGCGCCCAGACCGGGCCGGCACCGGGCCTCGTCGTGGTCGTGGGGGCCGTCAGCTTCATCGGGTTGCTCGCGTGGGTCGCACTGCGACACGGCGGTGTCGATCGCTCGCAGGGAGAGGGTCCGACCGCGAACGCCTGAATGCTAGAGGCCCGGCCGGACCTCTAGCCGTTCGCCAGTGGGGGCACGCTACACTGGGCGGGGCGCCACGTGAGGGAGAAGCGCAGGTGAATTGGAGTTCGAGGATGGCACTGGTTCTGGCTGCGCTCTTCTTGCTCGGAACTTCGGGCTGCAAGAACGTCGAGTTCTACCAGAAGCAACGCCTGAACGATCCGGCCATGAAATTCGACGACGACCCGGCGCAGACCCACTTCGTGCAGAAGACGTTCTACTCGCGCGAAGGCAGTGCGGGCGGCATCGGCACCGGCGCTGGGGGTGGCTGCGGGTGTTATTGACACCGAGAGCGCTCGTCGCGGTCGCTGTGTCGATCATCGTGCTGGCCGGTGTCAACGCCATGCCGTCGTCCGCCGATGACGCGACCCCCGACGTCGCCGCCGCGACCTTCACAGGGAGTGGCGAAGCCGGAACCGGCAGCGCGTCCTTTCGCATCGGCTACTACGACAACGACGACAAGGGGGACGGGAACCCCTTCCTCGATGAAGCGCTGACCGTCATCGAGCCCGTCGTGATCGTCGACTACAACGTCACCGATCGCCTCGGCGTCTACAGCAAGTTTTCGTACGACGATGTGACGAGTGCCTCGATCGAGCGGCTGAGCAACTTTTCCGAGCAGTCCGGTGCCAGCTCCGACTTCTACATCGGCCTCGACCTGGGCGCCCGATACGAACTCAGCGAGAACCGCCGCGTCGGCGGCTTCGTCGGAGGAAGTGTCGAATACGACTACACCTCGATCGGTTTCGGCGGCGATTTCGCGCAGGATCTCGCGGAAAAGAACGCGACCGTGAAGGTTTCGGCCAACGTCTACTTCGACAGTGTCGACGTGATCCAGTTCAACGGGGAAGAGGACGGCAGTGCCAATCGTCGCTCCTATTCGGCGACTGTTTCCTGGTATCAGATCATCGACAAGCGAACGCACGCCGAAACCGGCGCCACGATCGGCGTGCAGACGGGCTTTCTCGAAACCGCCTACAACGCGGTGGTGATCGAGGATCCGGCCGACGCCCCGAACCCCAACCTCGACAACCGCGCGCGGGGAACCGAGGTCACCGAAGAGCTTCCCGGCACGCGCGTCCGCGGCAGCGTCTTCGGGCGCGCGCGCTATTCGCTGCTTCGCAACACGGCATTGGAAGGGGGCGGCCGTCTCTACGCAGACGACTGGGGAATTCGCAGCCTGACGCTCGAACCGGTCGTCCGGCACTGGCCGTTGGATTCATTGGGTGGCCACCTCGGCTACCGCTACTACGTCCAGAGCGCGGCCGACGACCACGACGACCACTTCACCACAAGCAAGTCAAAGCGCACCCAGGACTCGGATCTCGCCGCGTTCGATGCGCACGGCATTCACGGTGGCATCTCGTGGATGCCCTGGCCATCGCTCGAGTTCAACTTCGACGCGGGCTACACGTTCCGCGAAGACGGACTCGACCAACTGATGTTGAGTGCTGGCGCACGAGCGAGTTTCGACGCCCGGCCACTCAAGAGGCTCTTGTGGCCGGATTGATCGACAAGCCAACGCACCGAATCGCGCTTGGCGCGAGTGCGTTGCTCATCGTTTCGCTCGCGACGGGAGCCATCGCTTCCGACCCTGCGACCCTGCGCTTTCATGACATGGACGGGCAGGCCCACGATGCTGACGCCATGCTCGCCACGGGCCGGCCCGTCGTGTTCGTCTTCTGGCAGACCTGGTGCCCTTCGTGCAAGAAGGAGGCGCCGGAACTCGCCCATGCGGTCGAGCGCTATGGCGATCGCATCGCGTTCTTCGGTGTGATCTCGGGCCCCGACGAAGATGTCGACGATAAGGACGTCCGCGAGACTGCGAACGACTGGGGGCATCTCCAACCCCAGATCCGCGATCGCGACCTTGCGCTCGCCACGCGATTCGATGTGACCGGAACGCCGCTCATCGTGGTGCTGGGCACGGAGGCCCGTGTGTTGTATCGCGGTTATCGACTCCCCGACGACTGGGACGCGTTCTTGCCTGCTGCACCCGCAACGCCAGAAGGCCAGGTCGCGCAACCGCAGTGACCCCTGCCCGCGCAAGTGCTCTCGCGTTCGCCGCGCTGCTCGCGTCTACGCTGCTGATCGCGAAGGTCGGCCTGGCGGAACGCCCACCCGACGCGGAGCTGATTCGCGTCGAACGTCACGTCGGCGTCATGGGAACCGATCTGCAGATCAAGGTGCTGGGTCGCGACCGGGCACGGCTCGAAGCGGCGGTCGACGCGGCCGATCGCGAACTGCGGCGCGTCGAAGACATGATGACCGACTGGCGCCCTTCCCCGCTCACCCGGCTGAACGACGCCGCCGGGCAAGGCCCCTTCGACGTTCCCGCAGAACTCGCCGCCATCGTGGCGCGTGCGATCGAAGTCTCGCGAATCACCGAGGGTGCGTTCGATGTCACGTACGCCGGCGTTGGACGACTCTGGGACTTCAAGGCGAAGCCACCGCGGATCCCCGATCGGAAGCAGATCGAGGCGGGACTGCGCCTCGTGGGTTCGAGTCGTTTGGAGGTCGACCCGGAGCGGCATGCCGTCGCACTGCCGCGCGGGATGCGGGTCGGTCTCGGGGGCATCGCCAAGGGTTACGGGGTCGACCGCGCCATGCAGGTGCTGCTCGACCTCGGCATTGAGCACGCGATCGTCAACGCGGGAGGCGACCTCAAGGCCCTCGGCCGCAACGGCGACGCACCCTGGGAGATCGCCGTGAAGCATCCGCGCGACCCGGAACACGTGATCGCCGTGTTACGCGTGTCGAATACCGCGATGGTCACGTCCGGCGACTACGAACGCTTCTTCGAACATGAAGGACGCCGCTACCACCACATTCTCGACCCGCGCACCGGTTACCCGAGCGAGGGTGCGATGAGCGCAACCGTCATCGCCCCCCACGCCGAACTCGCCGATGCCCTGGCAACCGCGCTCTGCGTGATGGGCCCCGAGCGGGGCCTCCCACTCATCGAAGCGCTGCGACGGGTCGAAGCGATCGTGATCGACATGGCGGGCAATCCGCACGCCACTTCGGGGTTGCGCGACAGCCTCGAGTGAAACCAGGTCAGACTCGTCGGGCTACCTGTCTGGTCACGCTGCTTACGGCGTTTCGATGTGGATCTCGTCGGAATCCGGCGGCAGGTCGAAGGTCTGGAGATCGCGCACCAGGATCGTGTCACTCGACAAACCGCGACGGAAGATCCGCTCACCGATCCCAGCAGGCGGTGCCGGAACGAGATGGTAGAGGGCTAGCTGCTTCACCCCCGCCTTCGCGGCCCCTTCTTCCAGGGTCAGCGAATCAGCGTGATAGTCGATCACGTCGGTCATGACGCGTGGCAGGACGGGGACACCGACGTCCGTTGCGACTTCGATCATCTTGTCGAGCATGTGTCGGGAGAGCGCGTCGTGGAAGAGCAGGTCTGCCCCGCGAGACGCTTCGAAGAGACTCTCGCTGGCGTTGGTATCGCCGCTGATCACGACCGAGCGACCGCGGTAGTCGACGCGATAGCCGACGGCGGGTGAGATCGGTGGGTGCTCCACGGAAAAGGACGTGACGGTCAGCAGGTCATCCTGCCAGACCACCTTTCCCGGCTCGAACGCAACAGCCGTCATCGGGTGCGCGTCGGGGGGCAGCATGTCCTCTCCGTGGTGGGCGACCCGATAGCCGCGGTCGAGTTGGTACGCGCGGTTGAAACCACCGACGACTTCGCCAACGCCTTCCGGGCCATGCACGCGCAAGCTCTCGCGGCGGCCCTGCACCCAACTCACGAGGTTCGCATCGGGCAGGCCGGAGATGTGATCCGAATGGAAATGGGTCAGGAACACGCCCGTGAGACGCTGCATCGGCATGCGGGCTTGCGCCATCCGCAGGGGCGAGCGCGCGCCCACGTCGAACAAGAGGAAGTGTTCGGGGGTGATCACCGCGATG
Source organism: Myxococcota bacterium (assembly GCA_030748735.1). Taxonomy (GTDB): domain Bacteria; phylum Myxococcota_A; class UBA9160; order UBA9160; family UBA4427; genus DUBZ01. Next base: position 23,210 of record JASMLK010000105.1, read on the forward strand.
CACGCCTGCGCGCGTTCGGGGTCGTTGCCCAGCGGTGAAGCGCTGCCACACACCACCACACGCATGCCGTCGATGGGCGCCATCGTCGCCGACATCGTGCCGCGAATGACGCGCTCGAACAGCGAGTCCTGAATTCCCGAACAGCCCACTGCTGCGGCGGCCATCACCAGGGTGGCCGTCACGACCACGAACGTCTTCTTCGACTTCATCTGTGCCTCTCCATTGAGCGCGAAAGCGGTCTCGATCAGGCCGCCGACATTCCCGCGAGGCGTTGCTGGATCAGTGCGTCCGCCTCGCTCATGATGCGATCGACCAGCTCCTTCACCGTCGGGATGTCGTGGATCAGACCCGCAACCATGCCACACGACCAGGCACCGGCGTCGACATCGCCTTCCTTCATGACGCGCGGATAGATCCCCGCGACTTCAGGCAGGATGTCCTCGAACTTGAGGTCGGCACCGAGCTCCTGCTCCTTGGCGATCAAGCGCTCGACCCCTTCGTTGGTGAGGACGCGCTCGGTGTTGCGCAGGCCACGCATGATGAGGCGCGTGTCGAGTTCGCTCGCTTCGACGAGCGCCTGCTTCACGTTCGGATGAACGGGTGCTTCCTGGGTCGCGATGAAGCGCGTGCCCATGTTCATGCCTTCGGCACCCATCGCGAGCGACGCGACGAGGCTGCGGCCGTCCGCCATGCCGCCCGAAGAGATGAATGGGATTTCGAGTTCTTCGGCGGCGCGAGGCAGCAGAATGAAGTTCGGCACGTCGTCTTCGCCGGGATGACCGCCACACTCGAACCCATCGACCGACACGGCATCACAACCGATGGCCTGAGCCTTGAGCGCATGACGGACCGACGTGCACTTGTGCACGACCTTGACGCCCGCCTCCTTCAACATGGGCAACCACTCCGACGGGTTGTTTCCCGCCGTTTCGACCACACCGACACCGCTTTCGACGATCACCTTGAACAGGCCCGGATAGTCGGGCGGCGTCAACGCCGGCAGGAAGGTCATGTTCACGCCGAAGGGCTTGTCGGTCATTTCCCGACAGCGCGCGATTTCGGCCTCGAGCTTTTCGGGCGTGCCCTGGGTGAGGCCGGTGATGATGCCGAGGCCTCCCGCGTTCGAAACCGCCGCGGCCAGTTCCGCCAGGCCGACGAAGTGCATGCCGCCTTGCACGATGGGATGTTCGATCCCCAGCAGTTCAGTGATTCGGGTCTTCATGGCGTGTTCTTCCTTTCGCGAATCGCCGCCGACGAAGGGCGCGCGTCGGCGGACCAGTAAACGGTCGAGGCCGAGGTTGTAGCGCCGAAACTTCGATCGCGAATCCCGTGCGACCGTTCGCACCGAAACCTCGCGCGGTTCGAGACCCTCCTCTCGCGATCCCGGCTGCCACCGATCCTGCTCGGGTTCGCACGACCAAACGAAAAACCCCGACCCGCGTCGAGAGACGGGCCGGGGTCTCAGCGGGTCGGACTTTCCGACCCCACTCATGTGGCGCGCGTGAAATTTCAGCGATTGAGATCGGCCGAGAACTCACCGTCCCAGTCGATCACGAGGTTGCCGACCTGCGGCGTACGCCCCGCGAAGGTTGCGTTGATCTCTTCGTCTTCGAGGGTGCCGGCCAGGGGCACGACGTGGCGGACGCGGGCGAAGGTGAATTCGATCTCGCCTTCGAACTCGGTGTCGCTTACGAAGTCGGCTTCGACCTCGAAGGTCGCGAAGTTGACAGGGAAAGCGGGTGCACACCGACTGGCGGGCAGTGCGGTGCCGGCACCCTCGGAAGACGCCGCGAAATCGGGCTGAGGAGGAACTGAGATGGGTTTCGGCGTAACGCGGATGTGAAGCGCTTCACACCGGCATTGCCGCGAGTGCGAGTCGCACGCCCCTCGCGAGATGGTCTACAAGTACGCCCCGGATCCGAACGCCATGCTCTCGTTCGCTTCCCCTTTCATTCCCAGACACGTCGCATCACCGACAGGAGAACCTCGTGGCAGACCCCGCCGTCATCGTCGAAAAGGACGGACACATCCTCACCGTCACCCTGAATCGCCCGGAAAAGCGCAACGCCGTCAACTGCGAGGTGATGTGCCGCTTGTACGACGCGTGGAACCTGCTCGACGAGGACGACGCCCTGCGCGTCGCCATCCTCACCGGCAACGGCAACACTTTCTGCGCGGGCATGGACCTTTCGGAGATCGGCAAGATGACTTCGGGCAAGGCCGACAACGAGTGGATGGAACGCGCGATGTCCGAGCCCTCGATCATCTACGGCGCGTGGCTCAAGACCTATCGCCCGACCAAACCCGTGATTCTCGCCGCAGAGGGCTTCGCGCGCGCGGGCGGCACGGAAATCCTCCAGGGCACCGACATTCGCGTGGCCGGAGAAAGCGCCATGTTCGGTATCACCGAAGTGCAGCGCGGGCTCTTCCCGATGGCGGGTTCCGCCGTGCGCATGCGCCGACAGATCGGCTACGCGGTGGCCGCCGAGATGTTGATCGCCGGCGAAGACCTCCCCGCCCGCCGCGCCTACGAACTCGGCCTGATCAACCACGTCGTCCCCGACGGCCAGGCGCTCGCCAAAGCGAAGGAAGTCGCCGCACGCATCGCGAGCAACGGCCCCCTCGCCGTGAAGGCCATCGTGGCCACCCTGCGCGAAACGGAAACGCTGCCCGAAGAAGAAGCCTTCGTGATCGAGCAGAAGCACGGGATGGCGGTGATGGCTTCGGAAGACGCCCGCGAAGGGCCGAAGGCGTTCCTCGAGAAGCGCGACCCCGTCTTCAAGGGAAAGTAGTCGCTCGCTGCTCAGCCGGTTCGTGGAAACCAGGTGTCCTTGCGAGCCAGCAGGGGCGTTTCGATCCATCTGTAGCTGGCGCCCGCGATCGCAACCGTCGCGACGAACGAAAGCAGGACGAGCGGCAGGGGCCCGGATTCCCAGCCTCGATCGATGAACGTGGCCTGGACGAGGAAGATCACGGGGAAGTGCCAGATATAGACGCCATAGGAGATCCGGCCCAGATAGCGGACTGGCGGAAATTCGAAGACGCCGTGCCCCCAGGATCGCCGCTCGACCTGCTGAATCATCAACGCGAAGCCCAGGTTCAACAGCGAGTACCCCCACACGAACTTGTAGGCATGGGGCATCGCGAGGCCATACCCGAGCGCCTCGATGGGGCCGACTTCGCCCGTCGCCGCGACTTCACTTGCGAAGCCCGCAACCGCGATCACGCCCCACACCGTCGCCACCATGCGTCTCGAAGCCGTGGCCGGTAGCAGCGCGGCCAGTCCGCCGATCGCGAAGGCATCGAGGTGCGACCACGGAAGAACGTAGATCGCGAGTGGAAGATCGGCGTTGAGCCACTCGACACCGAAGTGCGAACCCGCCAACCAGGTCGCCCCGCGAAAGAACGGGCCGGCGCAAGCCAGCGCGATCAACACCGGAACGATTCGTCTTCTCCCCGCCAGGGCGATCAACACCGGCCAGGTGAGATAGACCTGTTCTTCGACCGCGAGCGACCAGAAGTGGGTCAGGAAGCTCGTCTCCTCGAATGCGCTCGAGGCATGGAAGAAGTTGTAGACGTACAGCGCCGCATAGAGGACCTGGTCCTCGAATCGCTGCAGGGCTGCGAAGCGCCATCCAGTCCATTCGATGGCGGCGAAACACAGGGGCAGCATCGCGAGCAGATAGACGTAGCAGGCGGGAAAGATGCGAAGCGCCCGCCGCCCCCAGAACGACACGAAGTAACGGCCACCGTTGCCCTCACGCATGTCGAGCAGGATCGGCGTAATCAGGTAGCCCGACAGCACGAAGAACAGCTGGACACCCAGCCACCCACTCGGCAGGTCGATCGAGTGAGCCGCGAAGACCAGGGCGATCGCCAGGGCGCGAACGCCGTCGAGGCCTGAAATGCGGCCCGCGGTCAATTGCGCGGACCGCTTCGATCGAAGCGCTTCGTGAGGGTGGGTCGTCGGTTCGCCATGGTGATTCACTGGCCTCGAGCAAGAGCAACACGGGTTGCCGATCGCGCACCCGACGGTTGCGCAGAGAACCGTACACCGGATCCAGATCTCGTGGTCACCCGGAGAAATGCCCGCTACGCAGCTTCTTGCGGACAGACACAGCGCTTTGTGTAGTCATCGAGCCCGCGATCGTAGACGTCGGATCAGCCCACCCGACCCAGCGATGAGGTAGCCTCGCCGACCACGCGAAGGAACGACATGAAGCAACTGACCGGTCTCGATTCCAGCTTCCTCAACATGGAGACCCCGACGACGTACGGGCATATCTCGGGGCTCGCGATCTTCGACCCGTCGACTGCCTCGCGTCCGTTCGGCTTCGACGAGGTCAGGCGCCTGATCGAGGAACGCATCCACCTGCTGCCGCCCTATCGCAGGCGATTGGTCGAAGTGCCATTCGGTTTGGATCACCCCTATTGGATCGAAGACCCCGACTTCGACCTCGACTTCCATGTGCGGCACATCGGGCTGCCTCCGCCGGGTGACCGCAGGCAACTGGCCGAACAGGTTTCGCGCATCGTGGCACGCCCCCTCGATCGCAGTCGCCCGTTGTGGGAGCTGTATCTCATCGAAGGGCTCGAAAATGGTTTCGTGGCCCAGCTCACGAAGATCCATCACTGCGCGATCGACGGCGTGTCGGGTGCAGAGATTCTCGCGACACTGCTCGACGTCACACCGGAGCCGCGCAAAGTGGAGGCCCCGCGTCGCGCGTGGCGCCCGGAACCGCAGCCCACGCAGATCGAGATGATGGCGCGGGGGCTCGGCGCCGTGATGGCGACACCGCGCAAGGGGTTTCGCCTGGCTCGAGAAGCCGCGCGCAACCTCCCCGCACTCGCCGACAACATGGGTTTCGAGCTTCCCGGTTCGGACATGCTCGATTCGCTCGTCGGGCGCCGCCCGGCGCCGATGCTCGAAGAAGCCGAAACCAAAGCACCGCGCACGTCGTTCAACGAACGCATCACACCGCACCGACGCTTCGCCTATGGCTCGCTGCCCCTCGACGAGGTCAAGGAGGTCAAGAGCAAGCTCGGCGTGACGGTCAACGACGTCGTGATGGGCCTGTGCGCCGGCGCGCTGCGAGGCTACCTCGCCGAGCGCAAGGAGCTTCCGACCGACCCCCTGGTTGCCATGGTACCGGTGTCGGTTCGTACCGAGGACCAGAAGGGAACCTTCGGCAATCAGGTTTCATCGATGACCGCGTCGCTTCACACCAACGTCGAAGACCCGGTCCAACGCCTCCACCGCATTCACGAATCGATGAAGGCCGCCAAGGAAAAGCACAACGCCCTGCCCGCCACCCTGCTCCAGGACTTCGCGCAGTTCGCGCCGCCCGCGGTGGCCGCGCGAGCGGCGCGGGTCATCGCGCGTGCCGCCGTCGACGACTGGATGAACGTCCCCTTCAACGTCGTGATCTCGAACGTGCCCGGTCCGCAGTTCCCCATCTATGGCATCGGCGCTCGACTCGCCGCCAACTACCCCGTTTCGGCGATCAACGATGGGGTCGGGCTGAACATCACGGTGCAGAGCTACAACGGAAACCTCGACTTCGGGATCATCGCCTGTCGTGAGTTGATGCCCGACGTCTGGGACCTGATCGACGGCTTGCGGGATTCGCTCAGCGAACTGCGGGAATGCGCCAAAGAGCCCGACAGCGAAGAAGACGAGGCGGTCGCAGCCGGATAGCATTTCCCTTGCGCGCACAACCACGGAGAACACCATGGAAGTCACCCGTCTGCACTGGGAACCGGGCACCATCGCCTTCTGGGACAACCGCTCGACCCAGCACTACGCACTCAACGACTATTCCGGGCAGCGCCGCGAAATGCTCCGGATCGTCGTCGAAGGGGATCGTCCGGTCTGAAGTCCGGCCAGATCTAATCGAACAGATATTCGAGGACGTCGATGTTCGTCACGATGCCAACCAGCGCTTCGTCGGCATCGACCACCAGGACCGAGTGACGTTCGCCATCGGCCAATAGATCGATCGCGCGTTCGACGGTGTCGTCGTGACGCATGGTGACGAGATCGGTCTTCATCGTCTGCTCGAGCGTGGTGGCGCGATCGATCGCCTCGTCGCGGTCTTCGCCGGACAGGATCTCCTGCTTCTTCATGAGGCGAAGCAGGTCGTGGGAACTGACCATGCCAAAAGGCGTCGTTCCCGACACGACGGGCAGGTGATGGAAATCCTCGTCGGTGAGGATCCTTCGCACCTCACTCATCGGGGTCGATGGGTCCACGGTCACGACCTCACGCGTCATGATTTCGGACACCCGTGCTCTTCGCGGCATCGTGTTCCTTTCGTTTCCGGTTTCGGGCGTTCCTGCCCATCTGGTCGAACTGCAAGAGGTGTACCCCGCCTTCGGCCCTCTCGGCGGTGACAGTGCGGCAACTGCCCAGCTTGCCGCGCAAGTCTAACCGCACTGGGGCTCATCTCCCCAACGTTCGTGCTCCGAGCTCGCGGGAATCGCCTGACCGCCTCGCCATTGGGCACCGGGCTTGCAATCCCTCGAGGTGCACCAAGACGCAGAAAAGGAAAGGGGCAATGACAACCATCGAGAAGCTGATGCAAGAACAGGTCGTGAGCGTCCCCGCGAGCGAGAACGTCGACACCGCCGTAGCGCGCATGTGTCAGGCGGGGGTTGGTGCAATCCTGCTCGTCGAAGGCGAAGCACTTGCCGGCATCTTCACCGAACGCGACCTCCTGATGCAGGTCGTGAGCCAGGGGCTCGACCCCGCCAAGGCGCCCCTGCGCGAAGTCTCGACGCTCGACGTGGTGTCGGTCGGGCGCAGCGCCTCCGTGCGCGAATGCGCTTCGGTGCTACAGGCGCAGGGTGTGCGGCACCTGCCGGTGACCGATGACGGGAAACCGGTCGGGGTGATCTCCTCCCGCGATTTCTTCGAAAAGGTAACGGGAGAACTCGAAACCCTGATCGACCGCATTCGTTACGACGACGCCCTGCAGTCGATGGAAGATCCCTACGACCACATCGGGGGTAGTTACGGCCGATAAGGGACTAACGTCTCGTTCGATGACGTTGCCCATGTCACCCGAGGCGCGAGAAGGCCGACTGCAGAAGAAGGTCTACGAGGTCATCTTCGAAGCGGACACGCCGCTTGGGAAGGCTTTTGACATCGCGCTGTTGGTGACGATCGTCGCGAGCGTGCTCGCGGTCTGCCTCGATAGCGTCGTGAGCATCCGGCAGGAGTACAGCGCCGAACTCACCGCGGCCGAGTGGATCTTCACCGGTCTGTTCACGGTCGAGTTCGCGCTGCGGCTGTTCAGCGTGCGAAGCCCGTTCGGCTACGTGTTCAGCTTCTATGGGCTCGTGGACCTGCTCGCGATCCTGCCGAGCTACTTGAGCCTGTTCTTGCCCGGCACGCAGCACCTGCTGGTGATCCGTATCCTGCGTCTGCTCCGCGTGTTTCGCGTGCTCAAACTCGGCCGCTATGTCTCCGAAAGCCAGATGCTCGTTTCGGCGATCAAAAACTCGCGACCCAAGATCTTCGTCTTCCTGTTCACCGTGCTGACGTTGGTCGTCGTGATCGGCGCGGCGATGTACATGATCGAGGGGCCAGCGCATGGCTTCGATTCGATCCCGCGCGCGATGTACTGGGCGATCGTAACCCTCACCACAGTGGGCTACGGCGACATCACTCCCGAAACCGTACCCGGGCAGATCCTCAGCTCGATCCTGATGATCCTGGGCTACGGCATCATCGCGATCCCGACGGGCATCGTGACGGCCGAGTTGACGAGCGTGACGCGCGGGCCCGTCACGACGCGCACCTGCCCCGCCTGCATGTGCGAAGGGCACCACCGCGAGGCGAACTTCTGCTTCGACTGTGGCGAAGAACTGCGCGCTAGCGAGCCGGAGACTTCGTAGGCGGCGCCGGGGCCCCGACGAGCGCCCGCAGTGCGTCGAGCTTGCGCCGAACCTCGAGGGGCATTCGAGTCCCACCCGACCCCGTCCAGCCGACGATCGCCCGCTCTTCGAGCAGCGCGAACGCGTTGCGACCGATACTCGTCTGCGGCGACAGGCGAATGGCGGATTCGAGGTAGAAGTCGCTCTCGTAGACGAGATGCCCGAACGGCGAACGTCCCTCGATCAAGCCGAGCAGGTAGTAGACCTCTGCGACATCGGCCCCGCTCTCACCCGAGTGCTTGTCCAGGTAGCGATGCAGTTCGGAAGCTGCGAGGTCGCGCTGGACCAGCCCTCCGCGCGAATCGAGAGGGTAGCGGCGGTTCGCGTGCGCGTCGTCGAGCATCCTGCGCGCCCGTTCGATCGAAGGCGGGCTCAGAGCACTTTCCGAAAAACGATCCAACGCGGCCAGCCAGTCTTCGACATCGGTCTTCAAGATCGACCACAGATCGGGGCGCCTCGAGAACTTTTCCAACTCCCCGCGCGCTCGATCGAGGTCGTACTTCACACGAATCGCAACCCGCAGGTACTCGGTGAGCGGCTCGAGCAGTTCGGCCGGCCGGGTATCCGATGCAAAGATCGCTTCATAGGACGCAAGCGCGTCGTCGAACCTGCGCGTCGCGACCTGGATCGACGCCCGCTGCACGGGCGAGAGCTTCGCGATCGCGCGATCGCTCACGAACCCCTGCGTCAGCGGCGAATCCGCCAGACTCGGCACGCGCGTATGACAGGCAATGCAGAAGTCGGTGAAGCGTCGCACCAGGAACTGCGCGTGGGGGTATTCCCTGTTTTCGAAGAGGTCCTTCGCTTCGAGGGCGGCGTTGGAAAGTTCGCCAGCGAGATAGTTGATCCTGCGATCATCGCCCGCGATGTGATCCCCCGCCTTTACGGAGTGCTTCGCGAGGCGATCGAACGCGGCGAGAATCCGATCATGCGCCTCGGCGCTTCGAAACGCCTGGTCATCGACAGTCAGCGGAAGCAGCACCTGAATGCTCGCGAAAATCTCCCGCATGTCGCGGAGTGCGGCCGCCCGGTCGACCTCCGCCAGGGCGGGAGCCACCGAGGCCCCCCATGAAAAGAACGCAATCGCGACCCCGAGCCATGCGCTCCGGCCGCGCTGATGCCGTCGAATCTGACGCACCCTACCCCCCCAACTCCCTATTCGGGAAAGATCGAACCAGGTCTCACGTTCCCTTCGGCGTCGCGAGGTGAACGAAGTCGCTCTCGGTCAAGATTCCGACGACTCTTCCTTCTTCTACGACGACGAGACAACCGAGTTTGTTCTCGTAGATCATCTGTGCAGCGTCCGAAAGCAGCGCGTCGGGCCCCATGGTGCGCGGATTCGTCGTCATGACGTCCTTCACGGAAAGCGTCGCGATCAGCTTGCTCTGGGCACGCTCGCCGTAGCCGAGAAGTCGGGACAGCGCGCCGCGATAGATGTCGCGCTGGCTCACGATGCCGGCGAGCCCACCGTCTTCGTCGAGCACGGGCATGTGACGAATCCTGCCGAGGTTCATCACGTCGTCCGCGATCGAGAGGTTGTCGTTTACGTCGAGCGTCGTGACATCGCTCGACATGACTTCGCGAACCGTTTTCAAAGCGCTCATCTCTCCCCCCCCCTGCTGTTCGCCCGGAGCATACAACGACAAGGCCCGGCTCGGCGCGTTAGTGTTCGGTGCGGAGGAAAACCGACATGGCGAAGTGGGAACAGAAACGCAGCTTCTGGACCTGGGGCTACGAGTCCGACGAACCAACGGAAGAGCAGCGCCGGGGGGTCGCCAAGGCGATTTCGGCGCGCACCGGTGTGGCGGTCGAGCCTCCGCCGATCCCGAAGCTCGCCGACATCGCCATTCGGTCACCACGCCTCGAAGTGCCTTCGAACCTCGCGGGTTGGGTGTCGACCGACAGCGAGGACCGGCTCCTCCACACCTACGGCGGCCACTTCATGGAACTGCTCGCCGCGATGCGGGGGCAGTTCGACAACCCGCCCGACGCGGTCGCGCACCCGCGAAGCGAGGACGAACTCGAAGCCACCCTCGCCTGGGCCGACGCTGCCGGTCACAAGGTCGTGCCGTATGGCGGCGGCACGTCCGTGGTCTGGGGCGTTCGTCCGCCGGACGCCGAGAGCGTGGTCACCATCGACCTCGACCACCTCGGCGGCGTCGTCGAAATCGATCACACCTCGCGCGCGGCACGCGTTCGAGCGGGCATGTTGGGGCCTGACCTCGAAGACGTGCTGCGCCCCGAAGGCCTGACCCTGCGGCACTTTCCCCAGAGCTTTCCCTGGTCGACGGTGGGCGGCTGGGTCGCAACCCGCGCCGGCGGGCACTACGCGACGAACCAGACCCACATCGACGACATGGTCGAGAGCATGCGCATGATCACGCCGAGCGGCTGGTGGGAATCGCGCCGGCTGCCGGGCAGTGGCGCGGGCCCGAGCCCCGACCGCATGGTGATCGGCTCGGAAGGGACGCTGGGCATCATCAGCGAATGTTGGCTGCGCTTGCAGAAGCGGCCCGTCTATCGCGCGACCGCGGGCATCGTATTCCCTTCGTGGGCGGCGGGTGCCGAAGCCGTTCGGCTGATCGTGCAGTCGAAGCTCTGGCCCTCGAACCTCCGCCTGCTCGATCCCGCTGAAGCGAAACAGAGTGCGGGGCTCGACGGGAAGCAGGCACTCTTGATTGCGGGCTTCGAATCGGCCGACATTCCGCAGGGCACCAACATCCAGGCCGCGGTTGCCCTCGCCCGCGAAGCCGGGGGCGTGATCGAAGACGACCAGATCCGGGTCGACGACGGTCGCGGCAAAGCGACCGGACGCGAAGGCGCGGTGGGGGCCTGGCGCGATTCGTTCATCGGCGTGAACGCGGGGCTCACGAACGGGCTCGGCTTGATCGTCGACACCTTCGAAACCGCGATCACCTGGAATCGCTTTGCCGAATTCGATGGGCACGTGCGCGAGAAGGTCGGCAGTACCCTCGAGCGCGTGCTCGGCACGGGCTGGTCACTCTCGTGCCGTTTCACCCATGTCTACACCGACGGCCCCGCGCCCTACTACACCTTGATGGGGCCGGGGAAGATCGGGGGCGAACTGGAGCAGTGGCAGGAGATCAAGGCGGCGGCGACCGAAGCCGTGGTCGAAGCGGGCGGCACGGTGACCCACCACCACGCGGTCGGCCGTATGCACCGGCCGGGCTACGACCAGCAGCGTCCCGATCTGTTCGCCCAGGCGTTCAAGGCTGCCAAGCAGAGCCTCGACCCGCGCGCGACGCTGAATCCCGGGGTGCTGTTCGACGTGGACTGAGCTGGGTTCCCGGCTGAACGCTACGGCACGAAGCAGGTCGGACAAGCGGGGTCGACGGCTTCGCGGTCGGCGTCGAACTGGTACTGCGGCACGTCCGTGCGTTCGGCGCGGTCGTCTTCGGCTTTCTCGCCTCCGCCCTGTGGACGCATGACGCCGTCCTTCCAGGCGTCGTTCTCTGACCAATGCAGGTCGAGTTCGCGGATCGTGCCCGGGGTCGAAGCGGTCGCCAACACATCGATGGCCGCGCGCACGATCGCGTCCTGCGACGCCGGGTCGTGCGGCTTGCCCGCGGTTCGACCGAGCGGATAGTCGGTATAGACACCGCGCGGCGGGTTCACGCTCGCCGTAATCGAAAGCGCGCTCGAAAGAGACACCGTGGCGATGCCGCGCCCCTCGACCTCCCGTGCGATCAGTCCCACGGACTGATGGCAGACGGGTCAGACGGGCACCATGAGGGCAACGTCGACTTCGTCGGAAACGAGACGATCGGCGATCGCGGGGGCAAGCTGGTCGCGGACCTTGCGCGACGAATAGATCCCGCCCATGAAGGTGTACGCACTGGGGCCCACTTCGCCGATCCCACCGGCCGCCGCCAGACGCTGCAGGGGGTCGAGGGGAAGTACGACGTTGGGGTCGTTGCGCGCATCGGTGAGGTCGTAGGCGAAGTGGGTCACGCGAAGGTCGCCGCGATCGATGTCGCTCGCGATCGCGCGAAAGCTGGTGTCGTCCTTGAAGTGAAACGCCGGCTGCCCGACTGCGTAGATGCCGCCCGACGCCACTAGGCCGACCCGCCAGGACGACGGTTCCCCTTTCGGCTTCACGAAGGGCGGAGTGTCTTCGTTCTTCACCCATTTGTACACGGGGTGACCAAGCGCGGAGTACTGCTCGCGCGTTCTCGCGATGTAGTCGACGGGGGGCTGCCTCATGCCTGGACGATACCAGGGCCGACGCGAGTGCGAGCAGCCCCCCGACACCCATGTGGTACGGTGCTCGCACTCGAGACCAGGGGCTCGCCTGGCGGCAGCCAGGCACGACCGGGGAGTTCGACCCATGAAAGCAACCGAGACGCACGACGCCGACGTCATCATCGTTGGCGCGGGCCACAACGGCCTCGCGGCCGCCGCGGTTCTCGCCGGGGCCGGCAAGCGTGTCATCGTGCTCGAAAAGAACGGCTACGTGGGCGGCATGACGGGGACGCGGGAGATCTTGAAGGGCTGCCGCAACGAAGTCGGCGCGAGCGTCTTGTTCCCGCTCTCGCAGGAAGTCCTCGACGCCCTCGACTTCGAGGGCAACGGTGCGGAGTTCATCGACCTGCCCGTGATGGCGATCAACCTGCCGAACGCCGGCGCCAAGCCCCTGCTCTTCTACAGCAACCCGTTGCGACAGCTGAAGCACCTGCTCTTCGACCACGGCCTGCGCACGATGCTCGGCTTCATCAAGCTGATTCGCTTCTGCAAATACCCCGCCGAGGTGATGGATCGCTTCACCGCAGGACGGCTCCCACGCTCGATGGACGAACTGCTCGCCGACGCACCGAACGAGGCCGCGCGCGAGCAACTCGAATTGGTCTTCAAGGGCTCGGCGATGGACCTGATCAATCGCTTCTTCCCCGACCCGGTAAAGCACGAAACCCTGCGGGCGCTCATGTCGTTCGCGGCCATCCAGTCGACCTACAAGGGCCCCTACTCGCCGGGCTCCGCCTTTTGTCTCGTCTATACGCTCGCCCTCAATGGCAGCGGCGGCTTGATGCGGAGGGTAAAGGGCGGGATGGGTTCACTACCCGAAGCGCTCCAGCGGTCGGTCACCGCCAAGGGCGGTGAGGTGCGACTGAAGCAGGTCGCGAAGCAGATCGTCGTCGAAGACGGTCGCGCCGCCGGCGTCGCGCTGCGAAACGGCGAGGTGCTTCGCGCGCCCGTCGTGCTTTCGAACCTCGACAAGCCCGCGACATTCACGCGCCTGCTCTCTGACACCCCGCTCGACGAAACCTTCCTCGAAGACATTCGCAACATCGAACAGAAAGGCGCCTGGATGCACCTGCTGTTCAAGCTCGACGGCATTCCCGAATACGGGGGAGAGTGGGCGCGGCTCAATGGCGATATCCACGCGCGCTTCGGCGGAGCGATGGTTCCCAACCCCGAACAGATGCAGGAAAGCTACGAAGCCTGCGATCGCGGTGAACTACCCGAGCACGTCCCGGTCGCCTTCCAGATCCCGACCATCGAAGACCCGAGCCTTGCGCCGCCCGACACGCACATCGCCAGCGCCTACGCGTTCTTCTTCCCCTGCGACGCGCCCGATTCAGAACGCGGCAAGCTACGCGACCAGATGGCGGAGCGCGTGATCGACCGCATCACGTCCTACATGCCCGACTTCCGCAAACGGATCGTCGAAAAGGCCGTGTTCTCGTCGGATCACTTCTCCGCGATGCACGGGTCGACGGGTGGCGACTTCACGCACGGGTTGATCCACCCGGATCAGATGCTCGCCGCTCGCGCCGTCGTCGACGGGTCGGCACACGCGACCCCGATCGACGGCTTGTACCTCTGCGGCGCGGCGTGCCACCCGGGTCCCGGTGTCACCTTCCTGCCGGGCTATGGCTGCGCGAAGGAAGTCCTGCAGAAAGAGTTCGACGCAGGGGCGCCCTGATCGCGACCCTTGCCGGTCGGCGCAATCGCGGACCTCGCTTCGCGGGTCAGCCTGCGAAAGCGGCCGCTTCGTCGGTTGCGCGCTTGCGAGAACGACGCCGAGACTTCGCCCCGCCGCTGCGCGCATCCGCGGCACGAAGCGCCGCCGCACTGATGCGCGCGATGCGGATGTCACCGAAAGGTGTGCCGATGCCCGAGTTCACGATCATCGCGACAGCGAGGTCGCGACTCGGGTCTGCCCACGCACCGGAGCCACCGAAACCGAAATGCCCGTACGCGTGGCGCGGGCTGCCGACGGTCGTGAACACGCCGTGCCAACCGAGACGCCAACGCATGTCGAACGGGATCACGACCAGCCCTTCGGTGCCGCCCTTCTGTCGACGCGTCGCGCGGCGCAGGGTGTGGGGCGACATCAGGGTCGTGTCGCCGATCGCACCCCCACCCGCGAGCGCTGCGTACACCTTGGCCAATGCACGCGCGGTGAACAGCCCGTTCGCGGCGGGGATCGAAGCTTCGAGGGTCTCGTCTGCGCTGAAATCGAAGCGGCCGATCCCGCGCGGCGCCAGGGCATCGAGGATGCTGTCGAGATCGACCTGCAGTCCCAGCGCGCGTCCAGCCGCACCGAATACCGGCGAGGCCATCGAGACGACGCGCCGTGCCACGCCACTCGGCAACACGGGCGTCACGATGTTGCGGCGCGGCCAGATCAGCTCCGCAGCGCGGTCGAGTTCGTCGGTCGGCGCCCCGATGTAGAGCCCGTCGAGCTCGAGGGGCTCGGCGAGTTCCTTCTTTACGAGGTCCGGAAAGGACGTTCCGGTGACGCGCTGCAGGATCTCTCCCACGAGGTAGCCGTAGGTCAGGCCGTGGTAACCCGTGCGGGTCCCCGGCTCGTGGAGCGGCTCGGTCTCCTCGATCGCATGGATCATGTACTCCCAGTCGAGCATGCGGTCCGCGCGGTCGATCATCTGGCGGATGTGATATAGCCCCGACTGGTGAGCGAGCACCTGACGCACCGTGATCTCGCCCTTGCCGGCTCGCGCGAACTCGGGCCAGTGTTCCGCCACACGATCGTCGTAGTCGAGCAGGCCGCGGTCGACCATCATGTGGATGAGCGTCGACGCGATGCCCTTGGTGGTGGAGAAGCTCGGCGACATCGTGTCTTCGACCCAGGGGTCGTGTCGCGCGTTGCGAACGCCACCCCAGATATCCACCACCTTCTGACCACGGTGATAGACACAGACGGCCGCGCCACCGGGCGTCGATTCGACCTGCTCGCGCAACACGCGGGCGACGCCCTCGAACGACGGGTGGAGCACACCATCGAGTTCGTCCGATTCAGGGTTTCGTCGGTTGGACCAGAGCGTTCGTTCGTTGGGCATCTCAGGATCCTATAACACGCTCCCCGGGTCGGTTACTCATCTTGGTGGTTTAACCGAGGCGATGTGACTCACGGGGACCGGCGAATCCTGCGCAGGTTCCAAGGCAGGTGAGGACCTCGGTTAAGCTTGTGAGTTGAGACACGCATCGCGAATCACAACGGTGGAAATGCAATGGCCTACGCAAGTTATGAGCGACTGACTGCGCTCGATTCGACCTTTCTCGATCTCGAATCGCCGTCCGTCCATATGCACGTCGGCTCGATCGGGATCCTCGATCCAGGTCCGCTCGTCGACGAAACCGGGACCATCGACTTCGACCAGATCCTCAACGTGGTCGACAGCGCGATGCGCCGCATACCGCGCCTTTGCCAGACCCTCGTCCGGACACCCGTGACGCAACATCCCGTATGGGTCGACGACAAGCACTTCAACGTCCTCTACCACGTGCGTCAGACGTCCCTGCCGCGACCGGGCGACGAACGACAACTCAAGCGTCTGGCCGGCCGCATCATGTCGGAAAAACTCGACGAAAAAAAGCCGTTGTGGGAGATGTGGTTCGTCGAAGGACTCGAAGGTGGAAAGGTCGCGATCATCTCGAAGATCCATCACTGCTTGATCGATGGGATCTCGGGCATCGACATCCTCGCAGCGTTCCTCGACAAGGACGCTGACGTACGGCACCTGCCCGACGACCACCGCTGGCTGCCGCGCTCCGCTCCGACTCCGCTTCGTCTGTTGACCGACGAAGTGCAGCGGCGGGCTTCGATCCCGGGCAAGCTCGCATCGAAGTTCACCGAAGCCCTGCGACGACCGAAGAGCACGATCGACGACGGTAGTCACCTCGCAGCCGGCCTGTTCCGCACCCTGCGCAAGTCGTTCACCTCCGGGTCCGAAACCCCCTTCAACGTGCCGATCGGGCCGCATCGCCGTTTCGACTGGACGCGCTTCGACCTCGACATCGTGCGCGAGGTGCGCACCCGCATGGGCGGCACGATCAACGACGTGGCGCTCGCCTGCGTCGCCGGTGCGGTGCGCCGCTACTTCGAAAGGCACGAAATCGAAACCCGCGAACTCGACTTTCGCGCCTTCCTGCCCGTGAGCACGCGCAAGGAGAGCGAGCGCGGTCGTCTCGGCAATCACGTGTCGCTCCTGGTCGCCCCGCTTCCCGTGGGCGAGCCCGACGCTCGCAAGCGCGTCGAGCGCGTCATCGAAGAAACCAGAGAACTCAAGCATTCGGGCGAAGCCGAAGGAACCGACCTGCTCGAACAGGTGAGCGACTGGACCGTGCCCGCGCTGCTTTCGGCGATGAGCAGGATGGCCGCAACCCAGCGGGCGTTCAATCTCGTGGTGACCAACGTACCGGGCCCCCCGTTCCCGGTTTATCTCAGTGGCGCGCGAATGCTCGCGACCTACCCCGTGGTGCCGCTGTTCGAGAACCAGGCGCTCGGGATCGCGCTGATGAGTTACGACGGCGCGCTCTTCTGGGGCTTCAATTCCGATTGGGACGTCGTCCCCGATCTTCACGACTTCGTAAACGACATCGAGCAGGAATTCGAACTCCTGCGCAAGCTCTAGGAAGACACCATGGACGAACCCTGGTACGAGCGGCTCACCCAACTCGACAACTCATTCCTCGTCTACGAAGACACACTTCCCTCCGTGGCCGCGCATGTCGCCTCGACGCAGATCCTCGACGCCGCACCACTGCGGGGAGAGAGCGGAGTGATCGACATCGAGCAAATCGAAGACTTCGTCATGTCGCGGCTCGATCGCATTCCCCGCTACCGGCAGGTGATCGCCAACACACCGATCGAAGGCCACCCCGTCTGGGTCGACGATCACAACTTCAACATCCACTACCACGTGCGCCACACGCGGCTACCGAACCCGGGTAGCGAGCGTCAGTTGAAGCGGCTGATCGGCCGCATCTTCTCGACACGCCTCGACCGCAGCAAGCCGTTGTGGGAGCTGTGGATGATCGAAGGTCTCGAGGGCGATCGCGTGGCGATGCTGTCCAAGGTCCACCACTGCATGGTGGACGGCGTCTCGGGGGCCGAACTCCTGCAGGCGCTGCTGACCCCCGAACCGATCGAGAAGCCCGAACCCGCGCGCATCTGGAAGCCGCGCCCGCGACCGAGGGCGTACGATCTCGGAGTGGGTGAAGTGGCTCGCTTCGCCCGCGCCCCCTTCGACGCGCTGAGCAGCCTGCGCCAGATCGCCGCCAACGAAGACGGTGCACGCGATGTCGCACGCGAACGACTGCAGAGCCTCGGCCGCACGATGGGCGACATGTCGGGCGCTACACCGATGCCGTTCAACCAGCCGATCGGCCCCCATCGACGGATCGATTGGATGCCGATGTCGATCGCCCAGATCAAGGACATCCGCAAAGCCTTCGGCGGTACGCTCAACGACGTGGTGCTGGCCGTTGCCGCGGGCGGGTTCCGTCGCTTCCTTTCGCGCGAGCGCAGCGTGGATCTGCGCGACGTGCACTTTCGCGCGATGACGCCGGTCAACACGCGCCGACCCGACGAAGACCGAAGCCCCAGCAATCGCGTTGCGACCTGGACCGTCGAGCTGCCTGTCGGCGAAGCCGATCCAGTCGAGCGCCTGCGACAGGTCTGCAAGACGACCCATGAGTTGAAGAAGTCCCACGCGGCCGAAGGAACCGAGGTCATTACGGCAGCGAGCGAATGGACGGGCTCGGGGGTCATGTCGGTCGGGCTGCGACTGATGATGATGGCGACTCCCATGAACACGGTGATCACCAACGTGCCTGGGCCACGAGTGCCTCTCTTCCTTTTGAACGCACCGCTGCGCGAGATCCACCCGCTGGTTCCGCTGGTGGGCAACATGGCGATCGGCATCGCGCTGTTTTCCTACGAGGGCCGGCTCTCGTGGGGCTTCAGTGCGGACTGGGATCTGGTGCCCGACCTGCACAGCCTCGTCGAAGCCGTGCAGCGGTCCTTCGAAGAGTTGCTTCACGCGACGGCCGAGGCGTCGAAGCCCGGAGCCTGATCGGGCGGGCTCGGAGACAGCGCTCCGGGTGGCGGCAAAAAAGTCGCGAGAGACGTCTGTGGGGCAAATTTTTCCGTTGGCGTTTCATTTTGCTCGCGTCTCGCCTTCTAGCGGTACTGAGCACTGCCGGCGATAAACGAACGTTGGTACGATTCGTGCGTGTCCTCAGGGCACCGGACGTAAGACCTGCGCGTCCATGCGACCAGGCCTCTTCAGAGGGGCCGCCAGAACCCAGCCAAAGGAGACCGCATGTCCCTCGTCGATCCTCTGTTGCTCGTGGACCCCGCCGCCTACGCGAAGCACGGCTACCCCTACGAATCGTGGGCCAAGCTGCGACGCGAGTCGCCGGTCCATCACTTCTCACCGGAAGGGTGGTTGCCCTTCTGGGCGCTCAGCAAACACGAACACATGGTCGAGGTGTCGAAGCAGCCCGATGTCTTCCTCAATGAGCCGGGCATGACCTTCGTCCCGCTGCTCGACGGCGAGGTTCAGGCGCAGATTCCGATTCGGACCATCATCAACATGGATCCGCCGGACCACAAGAAGTTCCGCAAGGTCGTGTCCGCGTACTTCACCCCGCGCGCCGTCGGCAAGCTTCAGGGCCTGATCGACAAGACTGCAACGGACCTGGTCGAGGGCATGGGCGAAGAAGGTGAAATGGACTTCATCACCGAGATCGCTTCGATTCATCCCTTGAAGATCATCGCGCGCATTCTCGGCGTCCCCGAAGAAGACGAGCCCTTCATCCTGCGGCTCACGAACGAACTCTTCGGCAATGCCGACCCCGAGTTCCAGCGCGACCCCGACCGCCTGGCGGCCATGACTTCGCTCTTTGGCGAGTTCTGGGAGTACTTCGGGAAGATCATGGAGGATCGTCGCGCCAACCCGCAGGACGACCTCGCGTCGGTGATCGCCAACGCCAAGATCGACGGCGAGCCGATGGGTGAACTCGAAACCATGGGCTACTGCCTCATCAGCTTCACCGCGGGCCACGAAACCACGCGGGGCTCGATCGGTGGTGGGCTCGAAGCGCTGATCGAGAACCCGGCTGCGATGCAGCAGTGGGCGAACGATCCGGCACTCACGCCGCTCGCGATCGACGAAATCGTTCGATACGTGACACCGGTGAACCACATGGTGCGCACCGCCGCACGCGACTACGAGCTGGGCGGACAATCGATCCGCGAAGGCGACAAGCTCGTGCTCTTCTACGCCTCGGCGAATCGCGACGAAGACATCTTCGAAGACCCCGATGTTCTGCGCATCGACCGCGACCCGAACCGCCACCTGGGTTTCGGAATCGGCGAGCACTTCTGCGCCGGCGCAAACCTGGCCAGGGCTACCAGCGGTACGCTCTTCCGCGAACTCGTTCAACACATCGACGAGGTCGAACTGACTGGCACGCCCGAGCGCATCGCGTCTAATCTGGTGCCGGGCTACAAGCACATGCCCATTCGTTATCGCATGCGCCGAAAGGCACGCGCGGCCTGACGCGGACACGCGGTCGGGCCGTCGCCCGACCGCGCCTCACGCGACAGGGAGAAAGAATGGAAGGCGGGTCGTTCGATGCGATCGTCGTCGGCTCGGGCCTGGGTGGCCTTTCCGCAGCGGCAAGTCTATGCGCTGCCGGCAAACGCACCCTGGTGCTCGAGGGACACTACGTTGCTGGCGGCAATAGCCAGGTCTTTCGCCGCAAGCAGCACGGCAAGGAGTACGAGTTCGATGTCGGCATTCACTACATCGGCGAATGCGGGCGCGGCGGGACGATCTCCTCGATCCTGAACGGGCTCGGTCTCGCAGAGCGCGTCGTCTTCCGGCCCCTCGACGCGGACGGTTATTCGACGCTCCACTTCCCGGACCTCTCCTTCCGCATTCCATTCGGTTGGGACGGCTATCGCGCGAGGCTGCACGAAGCCTTTCCGAACGAGACCGAAGCCCTCGATGGCGTGCTCGACGTCATGTACGGCGTTGCCACGGCCGGGCGACGCCTTGGACGCGGCGAGATCCAGATGGGCTCGATCATGCAGGAAGCGCCCATCTTCCTGGAACAGGGGCTGCGACCCGTCACCGATCTGTTCGCCGAACACAAGCTGTCGGCCCAGGCGGCCGCGGTGCTGCTCGGTGAACAGGGTTGTTACGCCGTGCGGCCTTCGCAGACTCCGGTGGTGATGGCGTCCGGCCTGACCGACCACTTCCTGCACGGCGCGTACTACCCGATCGGGGGTGGGCAGGTGATCGCGGGGCGCCTCATCGAAGCCATCCGTGCGTTTGGTGGTGAGGTACGCACCCAGAGCCCCGTGCATCGGATCTTGATCGAAGACGGCAAGGCGGTTGGGGTCGTTACGGGCAAGAAGAACCAACGACCCACGGAGATTCGCGCTTCCATCGTGATCTCGAACGCCGACCTCAAGCGAACCGTGCACGAACTCGTCGGCGACGAAAACTGGGCGCCGGAAACCGTCGAGCGCGTGAACGGCATGGAGATGTCGGTACCGCTCTTCTGTGTCTACGTCGGGCTCGACATCGACCTCGCGGCAGCCGGCTATCCCAACAGCAATCACTTCATCTGGGGTGACTACGACATCGAAAGCGTCTACGACGAACTCGACGCCGGCAAGACCACGTCGAAGGCGATGTGTTACATCACCACGGCCTCGCTCAAGGACCCCGAAAGCCGTCACCTCGCGCCGAGTGGCCACACGAATCTCCAGATCATGACGCTGGTTCCGCGTGACTACTCGATCTGGAATGTCGAAAAGACCCCCGCCGAGGGCGGGCGCTATCACCGCGACCCGGTCTATCGCGAGCGCAAGGAAGCGTTGATGGAAGAGCTGCTCGAAACCGCCGAGCAGGTGATCCCCGACCTGCGCAAGCACGTCGTGTGGAAGGAAGCCGCAACGCCGATCAGCCAGGAACGCTTCACGCGTTCGACCGGCGGCACGTCGTACGGCGTCGAAATGTCGACCACCCAGGTCGGCCCCATGCGGATGGGACCGGCGACCGAGATCGACGGCCTCTATCTATGTGGCGCGAGCGGACCTTCGGGCCCGGGGATCTCGGGTGTCATGCGTGGCGGCGTCGCCGCCGCGAGTGAGGTGGTCGGCGAAGATCTCTACGGCCGCTTCATTGCGGGCGAAGTGCTCGGCGACCGCAGCGCCCTGCCCGAACTCTACGAGGGGTGGGATGCCTGGAAAGAGAGTCACTAGCCTGCGCGGCGCAACCCTGCTGCGTCTCAGGACATTCTGGAGCGTGGCCGTTGCACAGTAGCCCGATGCTTGTGCTGTCGGGTGCCTTCGTACTCGCGCGCAGAGTGAAACCTGCGGATTCGTTGCGCTGATTTCGTGGGCTCATGTAAGGCTGGCTTTCTTGAATCGATATCGGGGGCGGTGCATAGGCACCGCCCCCGACATTTCGGTGCTGCTCGTTTCGTACCTACTCGAAGGGAGCGATGTAGAGAGAATCGCCCGTGAGCAGGAACTGCTTCTCGCTCGCGAGGCAATCAACACAAACGCCTGAATAGGTCGTGTAGGTCATGATCGGCTGATCGGGAAACGAGTCCGAGACGAGGAACTGCGAGAACAGCAGGCTCATCTTTCCGGTAACAGCATCGTAGGTGCCACTATTGGGGGCACCGGGATTGATGGATCCACGAAAGACGCCGGTCTGCAAACCGCCGAGTTCGAGATCAGCGACCAATGTCTTCACCCGCGTGAGTTCGACATCGTAGAAGTCGGGCGTGTCGATCCTTTCGACGAGTCGGAGGTCGAAGCTGCCGGCGAAGGCTGTAGTAGTACTCCAGCCGCCACCGAGCGTCTCGGGGACCTCGAAAGTGTCCGTACCACCGAGGAATTCACCACGCGCAAGGATGACTCTGCGCAGTCCCTGACCGCGGCGGGCGCGAAGTTGTTGGCTGCCCGAGTTGCGCGACTGCGGGCCGATGGTGCTCTCTGTGAGCAGCGCGGAACTCGAACCGACACCCTGCTCGGCAAGTACTTCGCCCGTCGTGAGGTCGACCAGTTGCACAACCTCGTACATCGAGGTCAGTTTGGGAATCGGCACTTCGATTTCTTCGCGCTTGATCTTTTCGTGGAGGCTTTGACAGGTTTCGTCACCGAAGTATTCCGACCCGGGGAAGTCTGCGCCGGCACAGTGCTGTCCGCATTCGTTGGGTCCATCCTGGGCTGTGCACGTGAATTCCGTGATTTCCACCCCATTGGACTTGAGGCACAGGCAGGCACCCGCATGTGCATTCGAGGTCGCGATGACAAGGAGGGAACACGTGAGCAATAGGACCGAAGATTTGAGATGGGTCATGGCTTTGCTCCTGCTTGAGGGACGCTTCGCATCCATTATTAGTGGGAATAATTCCCACTTCTGTGATCGTAGGGCGGGAATATTTCCCTTGTCAACTGGAGAGTGAGAATATTTCCGCTTTCTTTCCGCAGCAGCGCGAGCGGGAAGCGCCCGCGGGGACATTTCGCGGTTCAGCGAGGGAAGTTCCTGAGGCCGCCGGCTTGTCAGGAACTGGCTGCTGGCTCGGTGCGAGCATCAGCGAACTCGGGTCGCGGAGAGGGTCACCACGCCACGTCCGGCCCGACGACAATGGGGCGGGACCGGCGCAACTGAGTAGGTCGGCGACCCCGCCCACGACGACCACAGCCGGGACTATCCCCGGTTCGGTCGGATTACCATGCAGTGCATCCACTAGCGGACTGCCGACATGCGGGAATTGCACTCGAAGAAGAGCACATCCTCGTGCGCGATGCGCCGGGCGAACGATCGGAGGAGTTCTCCGACATCATGCTCGAGCGTGCGCGCGTGGCCGCGAACCTGGTCGAGGAACTCGACGTCAACCTGCCCGGTGTGGCGGTGATCGTGCGCATGCGCGAGGCGATGGCGCAGCAACGCCGCACGATCGAAAGCTTCATGCAGCAGCTACGCGAAGCCACGAGAGAGCGGCGCGACTGAGCTTCGCGCCCCGGTCGCGCGTCGCCTCGGGCTATTCGCCCGCCTCGCCTTCTTCGTCCGCTCGCACGGCGAGCACCGAGCAGCGGGAAGTGCGGATGGTGCGCTCCGCCACGCTCCCGAGGAGAACGTGGGCGAGACCGCTCGCACCGCGCGTCCCCATCACGATGAGGTCGCTGCCGAACTTCTCTGCCGCCTTGGACACGGCAATCGAAGGCTGGCCTCGTACGGTATGGAGCGACACGGGTACGTTTACCTCTTCGATCGACTTCGCGATCGGAGCCAGTTCTTCGGCCGCGCTCTTCTGCATCTTCTGTTCGAGTTCGACGCCGAACAGCGACGCGTAGGGAACGAAGTCGGGCGGCGTGTCGATCACGTGAAGCACGTCGATGGACGCGCCGACGCGCCGGGCCAACGCCGTCGCCACATCCACGGCCTTCTTCGCATGGGGCGAGAAGTCGACCGGGATCAAGATGCGAGAAATCGGCTCGTCGGCCTTCTTCGCGTCCTCTTTCACCACCATGACCGGACACGGGCTCGAGCGCAGCGTTCGTTCCGCAACGCTGCCCAGGAAGGCACGCTTCAGACCCGAATGACCGTGGGAGCCCATGACCACGAGGTCCGCACCGTGGGTCCTGACCGCGTCGGCGATGGCCCCGTCGGTGTCTTCCGCTTCGTCGATTTCGACCGTCACGTTCGTGATGCCCTTTTCGACGATCGCTTCGCGCGCCTTGGCGAGCTGCCCCTCGGCCCCTTCGCGAAGCCCCTGGATCACCGCCGCGGGGACCGACACCTCGTAGGGCGTCGTCAGGGCCGGGAAACGCAACGCGTGGAGGAGGTGAATCGAAGCCCCGTTCAGGCGCGCGAGGTCGATTGCACGCTCGATCGCCGCGGCGCTCAGGTCCGAGAAGTCGGTCGGGACGACGATGCTGTTGATTGGATCCATGGAGACGCTCCTCACGATTCGAACGCACTCATCGCGTTCACGATTTCATGACGCAGATCCGCCTCGCGGCTCCCCGCACTCGCGTATCTACGCACGCTGCACAGGAGTCCAGTGGCGCCGCCGGGCGCAACCGGAATCCGCCCGAGCTTATCGCGTTATTGCTAGGCTTGACTTTCGTGTCTGAACGTCCTTCCGACCCAGCTCCGCAACGCGGCCAGGACCCCAGCGATGGGTCCGGCCCGCCGTTCCTGCCCGTCAACGGGCGGTCCTTGTGGTACGGCCTGATCGCGATCTGGACCGTCTTCCTGCTCGGCCAGCTTTGGTGGAGCCAGAGCCAGGTCACGACGATCCCCTACAGCGAATTCCTCGAACTACAGCGGCAGGGCGAGGTCAGCGACCTGAAGATCGGCCGCGAATGGATCACCGGGCGCTACGTGAACCCCGTGGAAGACGAGCCCGAAACGTTTCGCACGGTTCGCGTAGACGCCGAACTCGCCGAGGAACTCGAAGGTGGAGACTTCCCGTTCAGTGGCGTCGTCGAGGAAACCTGGCTGACGCGCCTGCTTTCGTGGGTGCTGCCACTCGTCTTGTTGCTGGGGTTGTGGATGTTCATGCTGCGCCGGATCACTCCCGGCGGTGGGATGGGCGGCGGACTCATGGGGGTCGGCAAGAGCCGCGCGAAGATCTACGCCGAAGAAGAAGTAAAGGTCACCTTCGACGACGTGGCGGGCGTCGACGAAGCCAAGGAAGAACTCGAAGAGATCGTCGGCTTCCTGCGCGACCCCAAGCGCTACGGGCGTCTCGGTGCGCGACTGCCCAAGGGCATCCTGCTCGTGGGGCCACCCGGCACGGGGAAGACCCTGCTCGCGCGTGCGGTCGCGGGTGAATCACGCGTTCCCTTCTTCTCGATCAGCGGCAGCGAATTCGTCGAGCTGTTCGTCGGCGTCGGGGCAGCACGCGTGCGCGACCTGTTCGAGCAAGCGCGCAAGCAGGCTCCGTGCATCATCTTCGTCGACGAACTCGACGCACTCGCTCGGGCGCGCGGCATCGGCCCCATGACGGGCGGACACGACGAGAAGGAGCAGACCCTCAATCAGCTGCTCGCCGAACTCGACGGTTTCGACCCCAGTGAAGGCGTCGTGTTGCTGGGTGCGACCAACCGGCCCGAGATCCTCGACCCCGCGCTCCTGCGTGCCGGGCGTTTCGATCGGCAGATCCTGGTCGATCGTCCCGACAAGCTCGGACGCATCGCGATCTTGAAGGTCCACCTGCGCAAGATCGACCTCGCCAAAGACATCGACCCCGAGAGCATCGCGGCGCTCACCCCCGGCTTCACCGGCGCCGACCTCGCCAACCTGGTGAACGAAGCCGCACTACTCGCCACGCGCGAACGTGCGACCCGCGTGCTGCCCGATCACTTTACGCGGGCGATCGAACGCATCGTGGCGGGACTCGAAAAGAAGAACCGCCTGCTCAACCCCCACGAACGCCGGGTGACGGCCTATCACGAAATGGGACACGCATTGGTCGCCCGTGCGACCCCCGGTAGCGACCCGGTGCACAAGGTGTCGATCATCCCGCGCGGGATCGGTGCGTTGGGATACACGATCCAACGCCCGATCGAGGATCGCTTCCTGATGTCCCGCAGCGAACTCCTCGACAAGATGACCGTGCTGCTCGGCGGACGCGCGGCCGAGTCGCTGGTGTTCCAGGAGGTTTCCACCGGAGCGGCCGACGACCTCGCCAAGGCCACCGACATCGCGCGCTCGATGGTTACCCGCTACGGCATGGACGACGGGCTCGGCCTGGTTTCCCTCGAAAGCGAACGCTCCGCATTCCTCGAAACACCGGGCACGCTCGCTGTAGGACAGCGGCAGTACGCCGAAGAGACCGCGCGGGAAGTCGACTGTGCCGTTCGACGACTGGTGCAGGAAGCGTTCGAACGGGCGGTCGCGCTGCTCGATCGACACCACGCTGCGCTCGAGAGCACAGCGGAAAAGCTGCTCGATGTCGAAACGCTCACCGGCGACGAACTACCAGAGCTCGAGCCCGATGCACGCTCCGATGGTTGAACCCGCGTTCGACCTCGAACGATCCAGACGAAGCGCATGACCTCGCAACCAGGCAACTCCACCACGACGCGGCAGGAAGCGCCCGCGCTGCGTCGCAGCCTTACGCTGTGGCAGGTCGTGCTCTACGGCCTCGGCACGACCGTGGGTGCGGGCATCTATCTGCTGATCGGCGAGGTCGCGCGAACGACGGGCACTGCTGCGCCGGCAGCGTTCCTCTTGTCTTCCGTACTCGCCGGACTCACGGCCCTGAGCTTCGGCGAACTCGTCGCACGCTATCCGCAGAGCGCCGGTGAAGCTGCGTACGTGCGTGAAGGCCTGGGGAGCAAGGGCTACGCCCGCGTCGTGGGCTTGCTCGTCGCCACTGCGGGGTCGGTTTCGGCGGCGGTCATGACGCGCGGCTTCGTGGGTTACCTGGCCACCTTCGTGGCGCCTCCGGAGTTCGTGTGCATCGTGCTCTTCGTCGCGGCGTTGGTGGCGGTCTCGATCTGGGGCGTTGGCGAATCGGTCACGCTGGCGGGTGTTCTCACACTCGTCGAAGTCGGGGGGCTCGTGGTCGTGATCGCGGCGGCGAGCGACCACCTGCCCGACATCCCGGGCCGCGCGGCGGAGCTGCTCGCCATCGGTAACCCCGCCGTGTGGCCAGGGGTTGCCATGGCGGCCCTGCTGGCCTTCTACGCCTTTCTAGGTTTCGAAGACATGGTGAACGTCGCCGAGGAAGTCCGCGACGCGCGGCACACCCTACCCAAAGGCATCGTGATCACCCTCGTGCTCACGACGGTGCTCTATCTACTGCTTTCGGCGCTGAGCGTTCTCGCGGTTTCCCCGGATGATCTGGCCCAGAGCAAGGCACCGCTGGCGCTCGTCTACGAACGCGCGTCCGGAGGCTCGGCGAAGACGATCGCCTGGGTGGGTGTACTCGCAGTGGTGAACGGCGCCCTGATCCAACTCATCATGGCCTCCCGCGTGATCTATGGCCTGGCGTCCCGTGGGCAGTTGCCTGCGGTCTTCGCGCGTGTGCATGGGCGCACCCAGACGCCCCACGTCGCGACCGCCACCGTCGGCACCGTGGTCTTCCTGCTTGCGGTCGCTTTTCCTCTGGGCCCCCTTGCCGAAGGCACCTCGGTGGTGACGTTGATCGTGTTCGCAAGCGTGAATGCCGCGCTGTGGCGCATCAAGGGACAAGGCAAGGGTGCGGCCGTTGCGTTCGAGATTCCGCGCTGGATTCCGCTGCTGGGTGCGATCAGCACTTCGAGCCTCTTGCTCTACCGGCTATGGAATCTCGTCGTGGGATGATCGATTGGCGGGTCGCGCGTGCGTTGCGTCGAAGCGCCACCCGATCAGGTCAAACGAAATGGCACACGAGGTACCCGATGAAGGACCGAGTTCCGATTCCCCAGGCGCGTGAACTGATGACGTCGCGCGTCGTTTCCGTCGAACCCAACGCCGACATCGTCGATGCGGTTCACCTGCTACTGAAACACGGGCATTCGGGCGCACCCGTCGTCGATGACGGCAAGCGCCTGCTGGGCGTGCTTTCCGAGCACGACTGCGTGCGCGTACTCGCCGAAGTGGTCGGCACAGGCTGGCCTCAGGGCAACGTCTCCGACCACATGTCGAAAGACATCGAAACCGTCGAGGCCCGCGAAGACGCACTCGCGCTCGCGGCCCGCTTCAGCCAGGGCACCCACCGACGCGTCTTCGTGGTGGAAGACGGCAAACTCGCCGGCGTGGTCACGCGCAGCGACCTGCTGCGCGGCCTGGCGAAACTCGAAGAAGAGATGGGTCGGGGCAAGAAGGTGTCGACCTGGTCGATCATCGAGGGGCGTCGTCGCGACCTCGGTTGAGGTCGTTGCTGCCGTGATCGCGAAAATCACCTTGCCCCACGTCATCTAGTGGGGCGCCCTCCACGTCGAGCGACGCTTCGAGACTGGACGCGAGTTCCTTGACGCGACGGAGCAGCCGCCTCGCCCAGGCGAACTCGCCTGCCAGGATCACGATGCCCAACGGGATCACGATCGTCGCCGGCCCAGGCAGGACGAGCATCGCGATCCCTAGCACGATGATCGAAGCGCCGACCACGAGCGTCACCAGACGCTTCGCGTGCCCAGCCTGCATCTGTTACCAGACCTCTACTGCGGTGACACATCTTCGCACCGGCTCAGCACAAATCGACATCCCCGTGCTCGACGTGGCCACAGCCACGCCTCCGCGCGCGAACGCCGATTTCCGCTGACCCGCCACGAATCTGCACCACCTCGCTACGAGGCCTGGTAACAGATGCAGACTGAGGGTCAGCCGCACCGCCACCACATCGTCAGGAAGAGAACCGCAAAGCCCAGCCCGAGGACGATCCGCCGCCCGGTTTCACGCACGCGATTCGCCGGCCGCTCGGGCTCGGCTTCGTTTGGCTCGACCACGGGCCTACCTCAAGTCGCCGCGAGGCGACCTTCCGCCACGAGTCGCGCGAGATCCAACGCCGTGACGATGCCCGCCAACTGGTCGCCTTCGACGACCGGCAGCCGATGGACCCGGCGTTCGAGCATGTTCTTCGCCGCCTGCTCGATCGGTTGCCCCGGCTCGGCCGTCGCGACGTCCGTGTGCATGGCGTCCTTCACGCAGAGCCGCGCGATCCGCGCCCCGACCCGTGCTTCGGTGTCCGCCATGTGTTGTGCCGCCTCGTCAAGCGTGTCGTTGGCGGCGTCGTCGTACTCGTCCGAGAGTTGACCCTCATAGGTTCGTTCCACAGCGAGGGTACGAATGACGTCGGACCTCGAGACGATGCCAACGAGCCGACCGCCATCGACGACCGGAAAACCGCTCACCCCACACGCGATCGAGCGTTCCTCGAACTCGGCGAGGGGAAGATCCGGAGCAATCGTGTGGACATCCGTGGCCATTGCATCTCGTACGTAGATCGTCATCGAGCACTTCCTCCCACCCCTTTGCTAGCTCCCCCTGCCGTGAGGTCAACTCGGGTGCCACGAGGTGCTGCTGGGAGCGGTGTGGCGAAGTGCCACCAGGAGAACTGCGCGATAGGCTAGTCGTTGAGGGCTTGCGCGAAACGCGACAGGGATCACGCTCTGTCTCCACACGCGAAGCCGCGAGGGGAAGCGGGGCCCGCTCAACGAGGATGTCGTCGGCTACAACGAGTACCGGCAGTACTGCGCAGTCTGCCACGGGGTCTATGCCGATGGCGACGGACTCGTGGTCCCCGTCCTCAAGGTCGCGCCGACCAACCTCCGCACCCTCCACGAACGTCATGGCAGCCCCCTGCCGCGCCCGAAGCTGCGCGAGTACATCGACGGACGCCGCCCGGTGCTCGCCCATGGCAGCCGCGAAATGCCGATCTGGGGAAGGCGCCTCGGTGAAGGCTACCCGAGCCAGACCCCCGAGCTGAGCAAGCGCAACATCATCAACGCAATCCTCAACTACCTCGAGTCCGTGCAAGACAAGTAGGTCGCCGAGCGGGTAGCAAGCGAGCGGGGAGAGCGTCGGTGGGTAGCCTGAGCCCGGAGCAGATCGAGCACTACGACGAGCACGGCTATGCCGTCGTCCCTAGCCCGAGGAGAGCGCGTTCATGTTGCGATGGCAAATCGGAGACGTTCGGGTCACGCGAATCCAGGAACTGGAAGCCCCTGGGCTCAAGTGGCTACTGCCCGACGCCACGAAGGAAAACCTGGCCGGCATCGACTGGATCGGCCCCTACGTCGACGCGAACGGCGAAGGCATGGCGAGCGTTCATACGCTTGTGCTCGAAGCACCCGGCCGTACGATCGTGGTCGACACCTGCATTGGCAATGACAAAGCGCGCGGCATCAAGGGCTGGAACATGCTGCAGACCGACTTCCTGGAAAGATTCGAACAAGCCGGTGCGGGCGTCGCCTCGGTCGACGCGGTCCTGTGTACGCACATGCACGTCGATCACGTCGGCTGGAACACGCGCCTCGTCGACGGGCGCTGGGTCCCGACCTTCGACAACGCGCGCTATCTGATGGCCAAGGTCGAATGGGAACACTGGAAGAACGAAGCCGACGGCGAACAGGGGCAGGTCATGGCCGACTCGATTCGCCCGATCTTCGACGCGGACCGCGTCGACCTCGTTTCGACCGATCACGAGGTCTGCGACGAAGTCTGGTTCGAACCCACCCCCGGCCACACACCGGGGCATGTTTCGGTTCGCATTTCGAGTCGCGGTGAAGAAGCCGTGATCACGGGCGACCTGATGCACCACCCTTCGCAGATCGCGTGTCCCCACTGGTCGTCGAATGCGGATTCCGACACGGAACAAGCCCTCGCGACCCGGCGGGATTTCATTGCTCGCTACGCCGACACGCCGACGCTCGTGATCGGCACGCACTTTTCGGGACCGACTGCGGGGCGGCTCGTACGCGATGGGGACGCCTTCCGCCTCGATGCCTGATGGTGGGCTGCGCTTCGGCGACGGCGAAACGAAGCCCCGGGTCGAAGCTCAGACGATGCCCGAATCGTGCTTGCCCCAGTAACGGTCCTTCAGCAGGCGCTTGTAGAGCTTGCCCGTCGGAAGTCGAGGGAGTTCGGCTTCGAAGTCGACGCTCCGCGGGCACTTGTAGTGTGAGATGTGGTCTCGCGCGTAGGCGAGGATCTCGCGCTCGAGCGCCTCGTCGGGGGCAACCCCCTCGGCCGGTTGCACGACGGCCTTCACTTCTTCGCCCATCTCTTCGTGCGGTACGCCCACGACCGCCACGTCGGCCACCTTCGGGTGCATGATGAGGACGTCCTCGATTTCCTGAGGGTAGATGTTCACGCCGCCCGAAATGATCATGAACGTCGCGCGGTCGGTCAGGAAGAGAAAGCCGTCTTCGTCGAGGTATCCCACGTCGCCGAGCGCCGTCCACGTGGGGTGGTGGGGATGCTGCACCGACTTCGTCTTGTCGTCGTCGTTGTGATAGCGGAAGGTCAACTCCGGGCGTTCGAAGTAGACGATGCCCGGTTCGCCGGCGGGAAGCTCCGTGCCCTCTTCGTCGCACACGTGGAGCACCCCGAGGATCGACTTTCCGACCGTGCCCGGCCTCTCGCGCCAATCCTGCGGCTCGATGTGGGTGAGCCCGTTGAGTTCGGTTCCGCCGTAGTACTCGTAGATGATGTCTCCCCACCAATCGAGCATCTGCTGTTTGACCGGACGTGGACATGGGGCCGCCGCATGGATCGCGCAGCGGTGCGACGAGAGATCGAAGCCTGCCAATTCGCCCGGATCGAGCTTCAGCATGCGCGAGAACATCGTGGGCACCCACTGGCTATGGGTCACGCGATGGTCTTCGATCGCCTGCAGAGACGCCCGCGGATCGAACTTCGGCATCATCACCACGGTGCCACCGCAGATCTGGGCCGCCGTGCAGAAGCCGAGGGGCGCGGAGTGATAGAGCGGCGCGGGGGAGAGATAGACGGTGTCTTCGCCGAAGCCCCAGAGCTTCTGCTGAAGGCCGCTGTTCACGGCTCCGTTCTCGGCGACACCCTTGTCTGCAAGCGGTCGCGTGATGCCCTTGGGTCTTCCAGTCGTTCCCGAGCTGTAGAGCATGTACGCGCCGGCGGGTTCTTCGGCGAGGGGTTCCGGTGAAGACGCGGCGAGTGCCTTGTCGAGATCTTCGTAGCCCTCGACGCCTCCGTCTTGCGCGAGCCAGCGCTCACAGCGCGGGGCCAGTCCGGGCAGGCCTTCGGCGACTTCGGCCATCGCGCGCGAAGACACGACCACACGTGCCTCGCAGTCGTCGACGATGTAGCCCGCTTCGTCGGCGGTGAGATAGCGATTGACCGCGGTCAGGTAGAGGCCGGAACGCAGGGCCGCCCATGCGACATCGAAGTAGGCGACGTGGTTTTCCATCAAGAGCGCAACGTGATCGCCACGCCGCAGCCCCTGGGCGTGGAGGAGTTGCGCCAGCCGATTCGACCGTTCGTCGAGTTCGCGGTACGTGCGCTCTTCACCCGTTGCAGTGTTGACGACCGCAGCCTTGTCGGGGTGGATACGTGCCCAATGACCGGGATACATGAGAAGACCTCCGAAGCGTGCTAGCCCCGATCCGTCATACCGGGTTGGCGAGAACCGCCTTCGGCTCGCGCCAGAGCACGCGCTTCGCGTCCGTACTCGACCGCGCTCATCCTCACTTGGGTGAAACCCAAGCTCCGGTGAGCACGGCCTGCGTGCGGCCCCGAATCACGCACTCTGACGCGTTTTCTCACAA
>JASMLK010000106.1 GCA_030748735.1 Myxococcota bacterium
TTGCGCGCCTCTTCCTGCCACTGCGCCGAGCCACCCTCGCCGGCGCCCTCACGATCCCACTCGTCGTCTGGATGTGGCCTCACGCGCATTACTTCAGTTACAACCAACTCACGATCCTGCTCTGCGTATTCGCACTCCGCTGCGCCTGTGAGATCGAAGTCGGCAAGCGAACACGCGGGGCTCTGCAATTCGGCGCGCTGCTCGGGTTGGCGCTGTGGACGAAGCCGAACCTGCCCATCGCCCTCGGTGCGAGCGTGCTCGCCTATTGGCTCGCAACGTGGATCCACCGCACGAAGGGCCTGCCCGTCGTACGGATGCGCACGTTCTCGGACATCGTGCGCGACGGCCTCGTCGTCGGCGGCGGGATCGCGATCGTGAGCCTGCTCCCGCTTGGCTACCTCGCCGGGACCGGGACCCTCGACGAGATGGTCTCTGGCGCCATCGCAATCACGCAGGTCTACTCCGATTCACCCACCGGCCTGTTTCCTTCACCGTTTCCCGTGCTCGAGCAGATCGACGCCGTCCGCCTCAGCACCGGGCTCGTGCTGCCCGGCATGCTCATCAACGTCTTCTACGGAATCGGGCGCGATCCCTTCTACCACCACCTGGTCCTGTTCACCGGTGCGGTCGACCTCTTTGCGAGGCTCTTGTACTACCTGCCGGTCGTCATGTACGGCGCAATCGTCGCGTGCATCTCGGCGCGCCCTGAGGAAGAGAGTGAAAACCCCAACGACGCGCTGCGCCGGCGAGACACAGCAGTCCTGGTGACATGCGGCGGCCTCGCACTCTACGCGTCGAACTTCTCGTTCCCCGCCTTCCACTACATCACACCGACCCTCTTGCCCTTGCCCGCTCTCGCGGTCTATGGATGGGATGCAGTGCGATCGCGCTGGCGGGCAACGTTCAAGGGGGCCGTTGCTCGCGGGCTCGGGATCGCGAGCATTGCGGTATACCTCGCACTCACGCTCATCGCCGTCGTTTCGTATGTGTCGGTGCCGCGCCAACCCGTAAAGACAGCGCGAGGCACGATCCACGTCTCCGCACCCACTGCGGTCCTCTGGAACGAGATGCTCGAGACGACGCGCACGCTCATGAAGCCCGACGACGAGATCCTGGTCGTTCCCTACTTCCCGCTCTTCTACTACATGGGCGACTACGACCACCCCACGCGCCATGCCGCGCTCGGGCCGGGGCTACCGGGGATGGAGGCCGTGGACGAGATCATCGACCATCTCGATCGCGAACGAGTCGCCTTCGCCCTTCATGTCTACGGCGCCGAGTACCCGGGGCTCGAACGCTTCGAGAACGCCTACCCAAGGCTCATTCGATACCTCGAAACCCACTACGAACTCGAGCGCCGGTTCGAAGGCACCCAGCGCGACTACGCCGATCTCTTGCGTCGTAAGTCGACGGAGCAAGCGCAGTGAAGAAGCCCTGGCTCGGCGCTTTCGCTGTCTTCGCGGGCGTCCTGGGCGTCGCGTTCTTCGAGATCCTGATCGGCGCAAAGACGGTGGTCCACGGTGATGCGCTTTCGGTCGCCCTGCCCTTTCAGAAGCTCTTCGTCGACCACGTGAGCACAGGCCACCTACCACTCTGGTCATCGCTCGTCTACGGCGGTCATCCCGTCTTCGCCGAAGGCCAGGGGGCATTCGCGCATCCCCTCACCTGGCTCGTCTTCGGACCCGTCGCTTTGTTTGCGCCCGGCGACACGCAATCGGTTTCTCCCGCGCTCCTCTACGCGCACGGCTTCTTTCACTTCGCCTGTGCGTTGATCGCGGCCATGGGGATGTACGCCTTTGCACGGACGTTCGAGTTGCGGCCCGTTTCCGCGGTCTTCGCCGGGCTCGCGCTCGCCGGCTCGCAGGGCTGGTTCTATCTCACCCTCAACGCCACGATCGCCGGAGCAACCGCCTGGGTGCCCTGGTTCTTCGCGAGCTTCGAACGCTGGAGACGAACTCCCGACCGCGCGCACACCCTCGAACTCGGCCTGGCTGCCGCGCTGATCGCGTTGGCGGGTTATCCGCAGACGGTTCACGCCGTGGCACTCTTCGCGGCCGCCTACTTCGCGTTGCGCTCCGACGGAGCCTTGTGGCGTTCCCCTGCCCGGCATCTACTGACCGGGGTAGTGGCGTTGTCCATAGCACTTGCGCTTTCGGCGGTGCAGTGGCTTCCCACCCTCGAACTCGCGGGTGAATCGATCCGCGCAGAGGGAACCTCACTCGCCTACTCCCACACCTTCGCCGAACAATGGCGGGGCAACCTGTTCAGCGTGGGCGACCGCAATCCACTTTGGCCGGGGCTCGGGAGTCTGCTGGCGTTTTCGCTCGTGCTGGTTGGTCTTACGAAGGACCGGCGGGTTCTCGCGATCGGGGGTGCCGTCGCGCTGCTCTACATGCTCGGCATGGGTGAGCACGCCTGGCTGTATCGCGTGGCACACGATTGGCTGCCGGGTCTCGATCGCTTTCGCATCGTGTGGATGTATTCGACGGTCGGCCTGGTCGGGCTTTCCCTGCTGGCCGGGTTCGGGGTGGATGCGCTCTGCGATCGCACGCAGCTCGACCAGGCAACGAAGCTACGCCTCGGGGTCGTCGCACTGGTCGCAACGACTTGCGCGTACGTGCTCCATATCGAGCCCGTGTCCGCGATCAATCTGTGGGTCGCGCTGGCCGCGAGCATCGCGATCGTCGCACTGCTCCAGTTCGACCGTTCGTCCTGGGTCGGGCCCCTGCTCGTCGGGTTGCTCGCGCTCGAGATCGTGATGCTGCGCGTTTCGCTTCAGACCTACGGCGACGCCCGCGCCGTGCGCGAGCCCCCCTCCACCGTTCGCTTCCTGCTGGATCGCAAGGCCGACGAACTCCGTCACAAGACCATCAATCTGCCCCACACCCACACCGCCATTGCGTTCGCACCGGCAGACCGCGAGAACATCCCCGACCTGGCCTCTCAGTTCGTGCATTCGTTCGGCGATGGATCGGGGGTGCTGTGGTCGCTCGCTTCGGTTCGCTCGAACCTCGCGTTGCCGAGCGCGCGCCAGGGGCGGGTCGAGCGCGTGATCGACCGCGAGGCGCGCGGAGAGGGGGCGGCACCGGCCGGGCGTCGCGTGATCGACGCGCTCGGGCTCCGCTACTTCGTCTTCAATTGGGCCGACAAGGACGAACCGTACCCGCGCGACTTCGAGCGTGTATTCGACGAAGCGAAGTACGGCTTCTGGATTCGCGAAAACCCACATGCGCGGTCCGGCGTGCAGTTGATCGGGGCGGAGCAGGTTCGCGTCGCACGGGATGCGGACGAAGTCGAAGCGCTCTTCTCGAGTGGATCGGGGGGGCGCCTCGTGATCGAAGACCCGAGCGGCGAGCGAAGCGGGGGCGATACGGGTGTCACTGCGCCCGAAGCGGCGACGCCGGCCGGACGACTCGGGACGATTCGATCGACCGGCAGTTCGCTCCACGTCGAAGTCCGGGCCGATCGCCCCGCGTATCTCTTCGTCGCAGACACGCCCTACCCGGGATGGACGGCGCGAATCGACGGTGAACCCGCGCCGCTTCTGGCCGCCAACCTCCTCGGCAAGGCGGTCGCGGTCGAGCCCGGGCTGCACACCGTGGAACTCGAATTCGAGTCGGCGTCCTTTCGCTTTGGTGCCGTGATTTCGGCGCTGGCCGCCGTCGCGCTATTCGCCGAGTACCTGCGACAGAATCGCTTCTGGATCTCGTAGACCGGTTTCGTCCTGCAGGTCTCGGCAACGCGCCAGGATGCGACCGAACTCTTTCGAGGGTTCCAGTCCACGCGCGATCAGGTGCCGACCGAGCACCACGTCCGCGGGCGCAACGCTTGCGACTTCGAGCCGAGCGGCTTGCTCGAGGAAGTGGTCCCCTCCCGGAAAACGCCCCGCCGCCGCCTCTTCGGTCGTTCGCCCGAAGTGATCGGCCCGCGCAACCGCTTCGAGCACGGTAAGCGGAAGCCCCACGGCAGCGTGCTTGCGTGCAAGACGTCGATACGCCCGGGGCGCCGACTGCTGCTCGAAGAAGAGCGCCGGCGCGAGATGGTCCTCCACCAGTACGGCGACCTGGGCCGACAACTCGTTCGAGGCACACATGCGCGCGAGGAACGCTCGCGCCGGTTCGGCGCCCGCCCGGTCGTGGCCGAGGGAACGCAGCCGACCATCGATCTCTTCGCTCGTCGCGGGCTTGCCGAAGTCGTGGCAGAGCACACCGAACATCATCGCCAACGCGTGCTCGCCCGTGCGTTCCCGCCACGCGACGGCGCGGTCGAGCGCCATCAGGGTATGAACGTAGACGTCGCCCTCGGGATGCCACGTGGGGTCCTGGGGGACGTCGATCAGCGCAGCGATCTCGGGAAACTGCGAAAGCAAGCCGCTCACCCGCAAGAACTCGAAGCCGAGCGAAGGCGTTCGCCCTTTGAGCAACAGCTTTCGGAACTCCTCGAGGATGCGCTCGCCCGCTAGTTCGGCGAGGTCGAAGCCGCCGCAGATCGAAACGAGCTGGTC
Organism: Myxococcota bacterium; assembly: GCA_030748735.1. GTDB lineage: Bacteria > Myxococcota_A > UBA9160 > UBA9160 > UBA4427 > DUBZ01. The sequence goes on from JASMLK010000106.1 coordinate 4,505, forward strand.
GTCGACCTCGTAGTCGAAGCGCGCCGCGAACTGCGCGACGCGCAACGCTCGCAGGGGGTCTTCGCCAAAGGTCTCGGCGTCGGTCGCCCGCAGGAGACCCGCTTCGAGATCCGCGCGTCCACCGTGGGGATCGAGCAGCTCGCCCGTGGCGAGATCGATCCCCATGCTGTTGATCGACACATCTCGGCGTCGCGATGCCTCGGCGTAATCGAGACCAGGGTCGCATTCGATTTCGAAGCCCCGATGACCCGGAGCCACCTTGCTGTCGCGGCGCGGTAGCGAGAAGTCCACATCGAGCCCCCGCACCCGCCACACCCCGAACGCCCGGCCAATGGTCAGCACCGCGCCGAATTCTTCGAGTAGACGCTCTAGTCGTTCGGGAATGAGGCCATACACCTCGATGTCGAGATCCTTCACGGCTTCGCCGCGAAGCCCGTCGCGAACGGCACCGCCAACCAACACGGCCCGGCCCGCGGCCGCGCGAATGCGATCGGCGATCGTGCGCACGCGCCGTCCCGTCGCGTTCGACTCGAGTGCGTCCAGGATGTCGCTCGGCCGGGGCATTTCCATGACCTGGATTCTATAGTGCACTTGATGAAGATGAAGACGACATTGCCTGGTACCCGGACCTGGGCCTGCTGGTCGATCGCCCTGGCGTTATTCGCGGTGGGCTGCGCAACGCCCGCTCCGCGCGTCGCGCTGGTCGTCGGTCACGCGCACTACGAGCACACGAGCCCGCTCGCGAGCCCCACCGCCGACGCCCATGCCGTTGCCAACAAACTTCGCGAGCTCGGCTGGGAGGTCACCGCAGCCGTCGACCTCCCGCGACAAGCGCTCGAAGAACACGCCGCGGCCTTCGAGAGGGCCGCAACGGACGCAGCGCAGGTGCTCTTCTTCTACGCCGGTCACAGCATGGAGATCGGCGGAGAGAACTACATCGTCCCCGTCGGGTTCGACCCCTACAAAGCCGAGATCGATCGCGACCTGGTTTCGCTGCGCGAGACCGTCGGGCGCTTCAAGCACGAAGGAAGGCAGCTCGCGGTCCTGGTCGACGCGAGTCGCGACAACCCACTCGCGTACGAATACCAACGCGCGATTCGAGGTCGCAGCAGCGGGCCTGCTTCACACGAAGTCGGCACGGGCCTGGCCGAGCTTCCCGCCCAGGCCGGCACCTTCGTCGCGTACGCCACGGCGCCCGGTCACGTGACCCTCGACGGGCGGGGAAAACACAGCGTGTTCACCCGTGCGCTGCTCGAACACATGGACTTCCGCGACCAGGACGTCGCGACCGTCCTCGTGCTCGTGCGGGACCAGGTCGTGAAGGACACCGGCGGGACCCAGGTGCCCTGGTATCACTCTTCGCTGACCGAACCGTTTTCGATCAATCCCGCCCCCGAAGACGCAGCCGCCCCCTGATCGAGTCGTCGATTCGACCGGGGAACCAGCCGCGCTGCGAGTCGGGGATCAGGCGCACAGCGACTACTGGAAGAACTTCTCGCACGAACACCCACAGCAGCAACTGCACGACGCCATCGACACGATGCTGGGCAAGCACTGAGCGCGAGAGCAGTCTCCCGGTCGGAAGCACTCGACAGCCGCGCGTGACGCCGCGATGCTCTCGCCCATGAGTAATCACCGATCGTTTCGCACCGCACGCCGCGCCGTGCTTCCCATGCTCGTTCTGCTTGCGTCGTCCTTCGTAGTGACGGGCTGCGGGATCCAATCGATTCCCCAGGCCGTGAACGCGCTCGACGCCGCCGCGGCCGAAGTCACCAATCAGTACAAGCGCCGCGCAGACCTGATCCCGAACCTCGTATCCACCGTGAAGGGTTACGCCTCCCACGAGCAGGAAACGCTCACCGCCGTGACCGAGGCACGCGCCAAGGCGACTGCCATGCGCATCGATCCCTCCAATGCGAGCTCCGAACAGATCCAGCAGTTCCAGGCGGCACAGGGCGGCCTGTCGCAGGCCCTCGGTCGCTTGATGGTCGTGGCCGAGCGCTATCCCGACCTCAAGGCCGATCGCAACTTCCGCGAACTGCAGGCCCAGCTCGAGGGCACCGAAAACCGCATCACGGTGGCGCGGCAGCGTCACATCGAAGCGATCCGTCAGTTCAACGACCTGGTCACGGTTCCGCCGACGAGCTTTACCAACAGCCTGTTCTACCACCATGACAAGCGGCCGCAGTGGAGTCTCGACCCTGCGGAACAGAAGGCCGTGGAGCAGGCACCCGAGGTCACGTTCTAGGTGGCTCTGCGCGGGCGGCTCGTCTGCCTCGCCTCTGGCCTCGCGATCGGACTCGCGATCTTCGCCGCCGACCTCGCGGTCGCGGAGTTTCGCGTCCCGTCCCTGCGTGGTGCGGTGGTCGACGACGCGGGGATGTTGTCGAAGAGCGCGCGCACGAAGATCGAAGCGGCGCTTCACGCCCTGGCGCAGCGGGGCAAGACGCAGCTGGCCGTCCTGACGATGCCGAGCCTCGAAGGGCTGACGATCGAGCAGGCTTCGATTCGCGTCACCGACCAGTGGCAGCTCGGCGACGAGAAGCGCGACGACGGCGTGTTGCTCATGATCGCGCGCGATGAACGGCGCATTCGAATCGAGGTGGGACAGGGACTCGAGGGCGCGCTCACCGACGCCTGGACGAAGCGCATCATCGACGAAGCGATGACGCCGTTGTTTCGCGCGGGAGATGTCGATGGTGGCGTCATGGTCGGCGTCTTCGAGATCGCGAAACGCACCAACCCGGATGTCGATCTGCGGGCGCAGCTCGAAGGCGCATCCAGAAGATCGTCACGCCGGGAGCGCTCGCGCAGCACGGGCAGCGGTTCCAGCTCGTTCCCGATCCTTTTGTTCATCCTGATCGCGTTCGCGCGCGCGGGCATCTTCGGCGGCTACCGGCGACGGGGCCGCTACCTCTGGGGGGCGCCCATGATCGGAGGCGGTATGGGGGGCAGCCGCGGCGGCTTCTCGGGAGGCTTCGGCGGATTCTCGGGCGGAGGCGGTGGCTTTTCCGGCGGTGGCGCTTCGGGGGGATGGTGATGACCGCGCTTCCCAAATGGGCCGAACGCTGCCTCGGAAACAAGGGACACGATCGCGTCGAAGCGGCCATCGCCGCGGCCGAAGCGCGAACTTCGGGGGAGATCATTCCGCTACTGGTCCGCCGATCCTCGACGGTCGGGCACGTCCCCCTGCTCGCCACCGCGCTGCTTCTCGTGATTGCGATCAGCCTCGACTTCGACGCCGCGGTGGCGGGATGGATCGGGAACGACATGGCCGGCGTGGTCGCCGTCTGGCTGGCGTGTGCGATCGCGGGTTGGTTCGCTTCCCAACTCGACATCGTCGACCGATTGCTGACGCCGCAGGGTGACCAGGCCCTGCAGGTCGACCTACGCGCGGAGTTGGAGTTTTACGAACTCGGGGTCGGCCGCACGAGCGAAAGCACCGGCGTCCTGCTCATGATCTCGCTGCTCGAACATCGCGCCGTCGTGCTGGCAGACCAGGGCATCTCGGAACGACTCCCCGCCGAAACCTGGCAAGAGGTCGTCGGCCTGATGATCGCCGGTGTGAAGCGCGGAGACGCAGCGGGAGGCCTGTGTGCGGCGATCGAACGTTGCGGCGATCTGCTCGAAGCCCACTTCCCGATCGCTCCCGGCGACGAGAACGAGCTGCGCGATCACTTGATCGTCAAGGATTGACCGGGCGTGTCCTCCGAGCCGTCGGCGGCGCCAGGCATGAACCCTTCGTCGCGCGTGGCCGCGACCGGTGCAGCGATCTACTGGGGCTTCGTGTTTGCGCTGGTGGTGGGTGTGTTCGTGGCCCCCGCGTTTCCGAGCCAGGACGGCCCGATCCACCTCTACAACTTCGGCTTGATCGAAAGCCTGACTTCTGTCGATGCGGAACGCGGCGAAGTCTTCCGCTTCGACATCACTTCCCCGACCAACCTCGGCTTGCCCCTGTTCGGCAGCCTGCTCATGCGCGGTCTTCCGGGTTGGCTGGTCGAACGTCTGCTCGTTGCGCTTCACGTACTGGCGCTTGCGTGGTTCTGCGTCGCATGGCGACGCGCCCAGGGTCGCGAGCCCTTTCCGGCGGCCTATGCGGGGCTTGCGTTCTGTCTTCCCTGGTCGCTCTTCATGGGGTTCTACAGCTTCCAGTTGGCGAGTGATCTCGCGCTCGTCGCACTCGTGTGGGGGTGGCGTTGGCGTGGGCGGCCGCTTTCGTTTCTCGCGCCGGTGATGGGGATCGCGGGTGCCGCTGTGTTGTTCGTGCACGCCGTGCCCGCCGCCCTGCTCGCGGTCTTGCTCGCGGTGATGCTCGCGATTGGAAACGGCGCCGATGCCGACCAGCGCATCCCCCTGCATTTCGGTCGAGCCATCGTGGTTGCGCTGCCCATCGCATTGATCGTCTTGTGGGCGATTTCGGGGACGAGAGCGGAGACGGGTGGGGAGTGGCGTTGGCAGAGCGCTTCGTACGTGCTCGTCTATCTCGCGACCTTCGGAACCTTCGTCTACGAAGGCCAGCTTCTCCCCGCACTCGTCGTCTGTGGCGTCTTCGTGTCCTTGTGCGTTACGGGGCGGTCCGCTCGCGAACCGGCGGGTGAGCCTTCACGAACGCACTTCGTGTGGTGCGCGGCAGCGGTCCTGGCGGTGCTTCACCTCGTGCTGCCCGACGTTGTCGGCGGTGGTGGCTACCTGACCGGGCGCTTCGCCTGGTGGATTCCGCTCCTGCTCCTTCCCGCCATCGAGTGCAACGAGGGTCGGTTGCTCGGCGTGGAGAAAAGGCTCCTTCCCCCGGCGCTCGCCGTGTTGGGACTCGGCGCGACGATCTTGCTCGCGGCCCCCAGTGCGATGCGGGTCGCCGAAGTGCAGACCGCAGCAGCGGCGAATCCGGTGGAGGGGAGCGTTTCGGCGGCGATCTTCGACCGCGATCCACGAAGCACTGCGAACCTCGAACCCCTGCGGCACGTGGTCGCGTGGTTTGCGATGGAGCGCGGCATCGTGACGACGAACTACCAGGCGCGCGAACGCTTCTTCCCCATTCGGCTTACCACCCAGGCCACGCGCAGCCTCCCCGACATCGACATCAACGCCGCGTGGGAAACCGACTGGGCGAAGCTTCCCCTCGACGCCCTCCTCGCGATCGACGCCAACGAAGCCGATCGAAGTCGACTCGCGCGCAGTTTCGATTCCGTATGGCTCGACTCGCGGAAGCGCGTAGAGTTATGGCGTCGCAAGTAGGAGTGCCAGGTCGCCAGATGATTCACGCGGGTCGCAGTTCCATCGCCGCACGATGCTCGACCGTTCGCAAGGCGGTCGCGCGCCGTCTCGCTGTGTTTCACCTCGCCATGCTGTGCGGCCTTTCAGCGATCTCTGCAATGTCGTGTGCGGAAAGCGAAGAGATCAAGAAACCCGCGCATCCCAACGTGTTCATTCTGGTCGTCGATTCGCTTCGGGCCGATCGACTCGGTCGCGAACCCGCCGCAACCCCCGCCCTCGATCGGCTCGCCAACGAGGGGGCGCGCTTCGAAACGTCCACGCTCGCCACGACCGACCCCGTCGCTTCAGTCGTGACGCTCCTCACTTCGCTCCCCCCCGAGCAACACGGGGTGCACGGAAGCGACCTCGCCCTGTCGAGTGAAGCGCTGACGATCCCCGAAGTGCTGGCCGAGCGCGGCTTCGCGACTGCGGCCTTCGTGCGCGAAGACCTCTTCAGCGGCCAGCGGGGCCTCGGACAGGGTTTCGAAAGCGTCGAGCGGATCGACGCGGCTTCGGCCGACGACAGCGCGTACGTGAAACCGGTGGCCAGGTGGCTCGCCGACTGGAAGCGCGACGACAGCGCGCGTCCCTTTTTCGCCTATGTCCACACCGCGCTGCCGGCTGCAGCCGATTCGGCCGACGCCTACGATCGCGCGGTTGCACGAGCTGACGCCCGCGCGGGTGAACTGATCGCGCTCGTCGACGACCTGCAAAGTCTGAACGACACGGTCGTGGTCGTCACATCGACGCGAAGCCACGCATTCCGCAACGCTGACGCACCCAGCTCGGTCGAACTCGCGGTCCCGCTCGTCTTCCGGATGGCGTCGCGCTTGGCGCCAGGCGCCGTCCACGCCGACATCGCACGCACCATGGACCTCGGCCCGACGCTCATGATGCTCGCCAAGGTGCGGCGCCCCGATGCGTTCGGGTTTACGCATTCCGCCTATGGCCTCGCGATGCGCGATCTCGTCGAGATCCTCGTTGGGGTGCCACGCGACCTCCCCGTGATGGTGACGGGTGAAGGCCACCACGGCGACATGATGCTGCAGTGGCTGCAACTCGGTGACTACCGGCTGGTTCGCCACACCGATAGCGGTGCTGCAGAGCGCTTCACGTTCTACGACATCGCAAACGACCCGAACGAAACCGAGGACCTGATCGAAAGCGAAGCGCAGCGCGGATCCATGTTCGTCCACAAGCTCCGCGCGTGGCGCTCGATCGTCGAAGCGCGTCCCGACTACGCGACACCAATCGGCGCCTCGCCCTAGAGGCCCGGCTCCATATGGGCTAGCACAAAGGCCGACGTATCAGGCCGGCTCGCCGCCGAGCAGTTCGAGGATCGCTTCGGTCTTTTCGCGCATGAGTTCGGCGTCGCCGCGTGATTCGACGTTGAGTCGCACCACAGGCTCGGTGTTCGACGAACGCAGGTTGAAGCGCCAGTCGTCGAACTCGAGGCTCAGGCCGTCGAGGTCGTCGGAAGAATTCGCCTGGGGCTCGTAGGCCGCGCGAACCGCGGCGATCGACTTCGGAGCATCTTCCAGGCGGCGGTTGATCTCACCACTCGCCGGGTAGAGATCGATGCGTTCCTGCACGAGGGTCGAAAGCGGCTTGCCCGTCGTCGACATCAACTCGGTCACGAGCAGCCACGGGATCATGCCGCTGTCGCAGTAGGAAAAATCGCGGAAGTAGTGATGCGCGCTCATCTCTCCACCGTAGACGCCGTCGACTTCGCGCATGCGCTCCTTGATGAAGGCATGGCCGCTCTTGCTCTCGACCGCCACGCCCCCCTTGTCGGCCACGATGTCCAGTGTGTTCCAGGTGAGCCGCGGGTCGTGGACGATCTTCTGCCCCGGCTGCTTGTCGAGGAACGCCGACGCCAGGAGCCCCACGATGTAGTAGCCCTCGATGAACTGGCCGAGTTCGTCGAAGAAGAAGCAGCGGTCGAAGTCGCCGTCCCACGCGATCCCGAGGTCGGCTTTCGTCTCGGCGATCTTGTCGATCGTGGGCGCACGGTTTTCCACCAGCAGCGGATTGGGAACCCCATTGGGAAAGTTGCCATCCGGTTCGTGATGCATGCGAATGAACTCGAAGGGGAGTGCTGCGTCGAGCGCGTCCACGACGCCGCCTGCCCCCCCGTTACCCGGGTTGGTCACGATGCGCAGGGGGCGGCACTTCGACGTGTCGATGTAGCCCAGCAGGTGTTCGATGTAGGCCGGTCGGTGTTCGAGGCGTTCGAGCGAGCCTCGCGTTTCCAACTTCTCGAAAGCGTTGTTCTCGGCGAGGTTGCGGATGTCCATCAGGCCCGTGTCGGCGCTGATCGGACGCGACTCCGCGCGCACGAACTTCATGCCGTTGTAGTCCTTGGGGTTGTGGCTCGCCGTGACCGCGATGCCTCCGTCGATCTGGTAGTGGAAAGTCGCGAAGTAGACTTCTTCCGTGCCGCAAACGCCGATATGGAGCACGTCGACGCCACTGTCGCGCAGCCCCTCGATCAAGGCATTGCTGATCGACTCGCTCGTCAAGCGGATGTCGTGGCCAACCACGACCTTGCCGGGCGACACGAACGCCGCATAGGCACGGCCGATGCGGTAGGCAATGTCTTCATTCAGCTCGTCCGGGATACGCCCCCGGACGTCGTAGGCCTTGAAACAGGTGATCTTGTCACTCATGACGGTCGAAACCCTCGCTCGTAGGCGCGCAACCAGACGGCAAGTCTACCCCGCAGCGCTCTCGGGCAGAAATGACCAGCCAGAATTGAGATCGGATCGGCAGCCCCGGGCCAATCTTGACGTGAGCCGCCGACACGGCGTATCGGCACGTCGGGGTGCAACACTACAGCGCCGCCGGAACCCGCTCGGCGCAAATGGATCGCGACGCCTCGGTTAGACTGCGGCTTCGAGAATCGTTCGGGGTGAGGGTGGCAGACGAATCGAAAAGCGGGGCTGAAGCCGACCGTCGCGGAGCCGCGGCCCTGTTCCCGGCCGCGCACCCATCCGCCTCTCGCCTCGAAGCCCTCGACGGTTTGCGGGGCATCGCTGCGTCGATGGTCGTGATCGCCCACGCGGTGAGCGCGCTTGCGAAGCCCACCGCCGCCGTCTTCGCGCTGCATCAAAGCCCGGTCGCGTTGCTGTCGAATGGCGGGGGTGGCGTGCATCTCTTCTTCGTCTTGAGCGGCTACGTGCTCGCGAGGCCGGCTGTCGCAGCGATCGACTCTTCGGGGGTGACGCGCACGGTCGGCTGGCTGCAGTTCTACGCGCGGCGCGCGCTCCGCATCCACCCTCCCTATGTCGTGGGACTGCTCGTTTCGTGGCTGTTGAGCGGCTGGATCTACGATCGTTCGGCACCCGTCGAAGCCCTATCGCAGACGATGATCGACTTGCGGCGAGTCCACATTTCGCCCATCGCGCTCTTCCACGCCCTGCTCTTCCCGGGTCGCGCCTACGTCCAGCTGCCGGTGGGTTGGACGCTGCAGGTCGAAGCGTTGTTTTCGATTCTCCTGCCGCTGCTGATGTTGGTCGCCACGCGGGTTCACTGGCTCGTGTTGATCGTGGTGGCGATTCCGCTGCTCGGGGTTCCGCAAGAAACGCTCTTCGACTTTTCGCGCTTCGCCCTCGACTTTGCCTTCGGGATCGCGATCTGGTCTGAACGAGACGCGCTGGCGCGACTGTTCGAGCGATTGCACGGAGTGCTGCGAGCGCTTGTGCTCGTGACCGGCATCGGGCTCCTCACGAGTCCCGTGTACTTCATGCTCGATCACCGCGCACCCGTTCGCTCCCTGGTGCTCTATTGCGCCGGTGCTGCGCTGATCGTGATGTGCACGATCCACATGCCGGCGGTGGGGCGTTTCCTCGCGCAACCGCTGCTGGGTTTCATCGGCCGCATCTCCTACAGCGTCTACTTGATCCACGCGCCGATCATCATCCTGCTGACGCCCTGGGTGACCCACGGCCTGAACTTCTTCGAGGGGACATTGTTCGTGATCGCGAGCCTGCTCTTGTCGTATGCGATCGCGCCGCTCTTCTACGTGAGCGTCGAGGCGCCAGCCATGCAGGCGGGGTATCGCTTGAGCGCGCGAATCGGTCGACGGGCAGAGCGGTCGCCTGGAGGGGGTTCGCGGTGAAGGCCGACACGATCTCGGCACCTTCACACTCACGGGACGGGTGGCGGTGGACATCGAGGACATCGCGGTCGGCCCTGCTGCGGGCTTGCCGGGTAGCTACGTCTATCTCGCAGACATCGGCGACAGCCCCGAGACGCGAACCTACGTCGAGATCTACAGGCTCCCCGAGCCGACATCGAATCGACCCGGCCGGGCGTCGTCGTGAGGGGCCACGGCACCGTCACGATCCCCTTGCAGTATCCCGCAGGCGCCTCCCGCGACGCCGAAGCCTTCTTCGTCGATCCACGCAGCGCCGACTTCTACATCGTCACCAAGGACGATGCGCGTGTCTTTCGCCTCCCCGCTGCGGCGGCCACCCCGCAGGCGGAGCCACACATGCTGGAAGAGGTGGGCCGTCTCCAGCTCGGATCGAGGCTGATTCCGGGTTCGAATCTCGTGACCGCTGCAGATATTGATTTCGAGGGAAACCAGATTGCCCTGCGGACAGACTCACGCGTACTCATATCGGGCGCGCAAACTCGAGGGCATGAAGTCTCCTGGAATCGAATGCGTTTCGCGGTGCGCGGGATTCTCACCGAGTCGCCTGAAAGCGTCAATCAGTCGAAAACGCATCGCGTTCGTGCCACTCGGCGAGAACCTTTGTGCTGCAACGCCGAAATCGCGTCTCGCAGCTTCTCATGCCGATGTCCGAAAACAGCTAGCGGCTATCGATCTTCAACCGACTCCCTACGAGGGGAAGCTCGACCCAGTCGCCCTCGCGTGCGAACGATTCGTGGAAGCCCAGGGCGATCTCCAGGGCCTTGTAGCCCTCGTCCAGGCTGTTCACGCTCGTCGCGCCGCGCTCGAGTCCTGCAAGGAGTTCACTCACGGGCGTGGGCATGCGTTTCCTCGCAGGCTTTCGCAGGAACGCCGTGGAGTCGACCGCCACGAGGTCTTCGAAGTCGGTCGCATAGGCGGCGGGCCCCGGGCGCAGGAGCGTGAGCGGCGTGCTGTTCCCGACGCGAATCGCTCCTTCCGAGCCGACGACTTCGAACTCGAAGGCGAAGTAACGCTTGGCACGCCCGTTGATCGTCCCGACGACCCCGTTGGCGAAACGCAATGTGCCGCTCCCGCCGATGTCTTCGGCCACCACGCGACCGTGCAGCGCTTCGTGTGATGCGTCGCTGCGATCGGGTTCACCCCGCACCGCGGTGACTTCGCCGAACAAGAAGCGCATGACATCGAAGGCATGGGTGCCGGTGTGGATCAGGTTGCCGGAGAAGGTCGACACGATCGCTTCGGGCTCGCCGATCGCCCCCGACTCGATGAGTTCGCGTGCCTGGATGTACTTCGGACTCCAACGCCGCGGGTGGTTCACCAGCGCAGTGACCCCGTGCTTGTTCGCAAGGCGCACCATCGAACGCGCTTCGCGAAGACTGGTCGCGATCGCCTTCTCGACCCAGATGGCCTTCACCCCGGCCTCGACGCAGTGCTTGAACATGCGACTGCGCTCGGGCGCATAGGCGGTGAGGCTCACGATGTCGGGATGCTCGTGCTCGAGCATTTCGCGGTAGTCGCGGTAGACGTTCTTCACGCGCCATTGGCGGCGAAAGGCATCACGTCGCTCGCCATCGACGTCCGCGCCCGCCACGACGCGGACCTTGCGACTGCGACGGTAGTGCCCCATGTGGGTCGCGGGCTTTCGGCGCAGGGGGTCGGCTTCGAGAAGTCCCGCGGTGCGCCCGCACCCGATCACTGCACTCGTATAACGCGCCGCCAAGGTTCCTCCCTGCGCATCGGCTGGTGCACGTGAGGGGGAATCGGTGCGTCGGCGGGTGCGACTGAAGTCGCGTCGAAGCCCGAGCGGGCGATCGCTCGTTCGCTGCCGAGAACCGCGGGTCAGGACGCAGGCGGGTCGAGAATCTGCCCCAGAATCGTGCCCTGATCGAAGTAGACCCGCTCGCAAACGATCTTCTCATCTCCAAAGATGAAGAAAGCCGTCATGCGGCAGCGGAACTCGCGGCCGGTCGGCTCGATCGGGCCGAGCTTCCCCTTGAAGGTGCCGAGCAGCCAGAATTCGACGATCACGGCGTCGTCGGCGTGTCGCAGGGAAATCAGCTCGTTGCGTTGGTCGGGAAAGGCGGTGCGTGACTGCTTGAAGTAGTTGCGGACTTCGGCATCGCCGTCGTGAACCTGGTCGGTCGCGATCAGCTCGTAACGCGGATGCTCGAAGGTTCCCATCGTCGTTTCGAAGTCGAGCTCGTTTTCGGATTCCATGTGGATCCGAACGATTTCTTCGCGTCGCGCGCGCAGCGCTTCGTCGGGTGGCGCCATCGGTTCTCCTTCGTACGCCGCACCCGACCTACTGGATCGCGTACTCGTCCATCAAATAGGCAACGATGTCCTCGGATTCGAAGAGTTCGGTGCCGGTATTCGGATCGGCGAGCCAGGGCACCATCATCTTGCCCGAACGCTTTTCGAAGGCTTCGCGCGAGAGGCTGCCCTTTGCGACGTTGCGCAGCACGTAGGGAAGCTCCAGGGCACAGAGCGTTTCGCGCACGATGCGGCAGAAGGGCGAAGCCTCGAAGCTCGCAAGCTCGAGCGGTTGGTCTGGATCGCGCGACTTCAGGACCCGCGAGCCCCCGAGCCCACGCGACAAACCGGACAGCACCGACGACGCGTCGGTGAGCGGGCCCATCGAGAGCATCAGCGGGACGTTGCCGTCGCCGTATTCGTCGAACAGGTAGCGGACGATGTCGTCCGACTCGTACATCTCGACACCCGTGTTCAGGTCGACGATGTAGGGAAAAAGTTCGCGCCCGCCGCGCTCACGCACCTGCGGGCGGAAGCGCTCACCGCCCTTCGGGCAGGGATAGACCCGCGCCGACAGGTCGAGGGTGCTCAGCGCTTCGCGAACCTTGCGACAGAACGGGCAGGCTTCGAACTCATAGAGCTCGAGCAGTTGGCCCGGCCGACGCCCGAGCACACCCACCCCGCTCCCACTGCCGAGCCGCCCCATCGAGGTGAGCACCGAACTCGAAACGTCGACGATCCGTCCGATCATGGGTCGCTATCCCCGCTTGGCGATGAGTTCGCTGATCCGGTCGATGTCCGCAGTATCGCACGTCGTGGGCACGAGGTAGGTCTCTTCGACGCCGAGTTCTTCCATCCAGTCGAGGGACTCGTTGATCTTGTCTGGCGTCGTGCGATCCATGGCCTTGGCCATCGCTTTGCCGATTTCGGGGCTCAGGATCTTGAGATACTCGTAGACGTAGTTCTGGGTGCGCTCCTGGGCGCCATCAGCGAGGGAGCACCAGAAACCGGCGAAACGACCGAACTTCTCCGTGCGCCCGGCGTCTTCCCAGGCGGCGTCGCCCTGCTCGATCATGCGCTCGATTTCGGGCTTCTGTCCGTTGCCCGACCACATGTAGAGACCGTCCGCCCACTCGGCCGCTCGGCGTGTCGCCTTCGGGCCCATGGTGCCGGCCAGGATCGGCGGGCCGCCGTCCTGCACGGGTGGGGGACCGATTTCGTCTCCGCCTGCGAGCACCGGCTCTCCGCGCCACACACTCTTCATCACGGAGATTTGTTCGTCCATGCGCTGATGGCGCCGCTCGAAGGAGGCGCCTACCACCTCGTAGTCCATCGGGCGCCCACCCACGCCGACCGTCACGCTGACGCGACCGTTGCTGATCACGTCGAGGGTCGCGATTTCCTTCGCGGCCCACACTGCGTTGTGCATGGGCAACACGTAGAGCGAAGGCACGATGCGCACGCGCTCGGTCACGGCCGCGGCCGCACCGAGGGTCGTGGTCATTTCGAGCGTGCCGCTGTGGATGCGTTCGCCGCAGGTCAGGCTGTTGAAGGGACCCTGGTCGATCGCGCGCATCCAGTGCAGCAGGATCCGGCGATCGAGTTCGGGCTCCATGTAGGGAAGACAGACACCGACTTTCATGGGGGAGAATCCTCTTGTTCGTCCGCGACTAACGCGCGAAGTCGATCGCGCTCGGGCTTTCGGGGTTGTGTTCGAGAAGTTCGATCACGTTGCCGAACGGGTCGCGACCGTACACCCAGCGCCCGGGCGCTTCGCCGTTGGGTTCGGTGTTGAACACGACACCGGCTTCGCGAAGGGTTTCGTAGTCCTTTTCGTACTCGTCCGCGGCGAGGCAGATGTGGGTGATCCCATGCTTGCTGACCGGGCGCTTCGCGTCGGCAGCGGGAACGTCCTCACCGGTGAATTCGAAGAGTTCGATGCACGAATTGCCTTTGCGCAGCATCGCCACCTTGTATGCGGCGTCGTCGAGGTCCATCGCGCGGGTCATCATGTCCATCGAGGGCAACTCGATTTCCATCACGGCCTCGAAGCCGAGCTTGTCGCGATAGAACGCGAGTGCCTCGTCCATGCTCGGAACCGAGATTGCGGGATGGTGCACGCCGAGAATCATGAGAACTCCGTCTTGTGGAGGGGGTGGCTCGCGGGGCGATCGACGCGGCGAACCGGGACACAACCGGTAGCGTAGCCCGCCGAGGTCGGTGGCCCATCCGGTACGAGGGCTACCCGCGAGGTCGGTGTTATGGTGTGGCGCTTCCAAGGAGGACATCCACTCGTGTCTACCCGTTTCATCGTCGAACCCACTCCCCGCGTCACAGACGCCATCGAGACCCGACGCTCAGTTCGTGAGTTTCTCCCCGACCCGGTCCCCGAAGACGTCGTACGCAGCATCCTCACCACCGCGAGCCGCTCGGCGTCGGGGGGCAACCTGCAGCCGTGGAAGGTGAGCGTGCTGGGCGGTGAGGCGCGCGATCGCTTCGTCGCCAGCGTGGCCGAACGCAGCAAGGAAACGCCCTTCGGCGATGGCCCCGAGTACGCGATCTATCCGCCGGACCTGCAGGAACCCTACAAGGGGCGCCGCGGCAAGGTGGCCGCCGACATGTACGCGATCCTCGGTATCGCGCGCGACGACAGCGAAGGCCGCATGAAGCAGATGACGCGCAACTTCGACTTCTTCGGTGCACCGGTCGGGATCTTCATCGGCACCCCGAAGAACATGGGGTCACCGCAGTACTGCGACCTCGGCATCTTCTTGCAGAGCATCATGTTGCTGGCTCGCGAACACGGTCTCCACACGTGTCCGCAAGAAGCCTGGTCGATGTGGGGCAAGACGATCCGCGAATTCACCCACATCGGCGAAGACGACGTGGTCTTCTGCGGCATCTCACTCGGCTACGCCGACCCGGAAGCCGAGATCAACCAGCTCCACACCGACAGAGCTGGCCTCGACGAGTTCGCGAGGTTCGAAGGGTTCTAACGTTCAGCCGCCGAACTCATCGTGGGGGACGGGTACGATCTCGGCGTTGGGTCCCAACTGCTCGCGGGTGCTCAGGATTTGCTGGACACCGGGCAGCGGGCGGCAGGTCACCAGGTACTGGAACGCGAAGGCGCCGGGCCAGATTTGCGCCATCAATTCGGTGGATCGCTGTAGCAGCCGGCCCAACCAGCCTCCGATGACGGCTTCCCAGGGCACACCGACCGGGAGCACCTGCTCGATCTCGTAGCCGCAGTCACCGAGCGTGCGTTTCAGCGAGGGCCGGTTCCACAGGCGGCGATGCTGGATGTCCAGGATGCCGCGGTCCGTGTAGTTGAAGCGCCCGAACAAGAGCGCGAGGCGGTTCGAGATGAACGCCACGTTGGGCGTCACGATCACGACCAGCGGCGCCTCGACACCCGGCCGCAGCGCGCGCGAGTGGTTGCGCAGGTCGAGCAGCAGCTGTTCGGGGTTCGGCAGTTCCTCGATGATGTCCACGAGCAGGACAGCGTCCGTGTCGAAGGCGTCGAAGGGCAGCGGTTCGCCGAGGTTGGCCTTTTCGAAACGGTCGACGGTGCCCGGGGGTGGCTCGACGAGGTCGACACCCGTGACTTCGATCCCCCGCTCGCGAAACGCTTGCGCGAGCTCCCCGGTGCCACAGCCGAGGTCCACGACACGCCGAGGTCGAACTTCGTCGATCACCTCGAGGGTGCGCACATGGGCGGTGTCCATCCCGTGGACCTGATAGTGCCCCGAGCCCTTTTCGAGGTCGCGGTACTTGAGGGAACAGAACATGCCCAGGCGGTGGGCGCGATAGCGGATGGTTTCGCGCAGTACGTCGGTTCCGTACTGCACGCCATCGACGTTGCAGTCTTCTTCGCCGTAGTGGGTCGGGATGTCGAACTCTTCGATGCGCGCGCCGATGTTCGCGGCCTGCAGCAGCATCTCGGTGTCGAAGTGATACTCGTTCGTGTTGATCTCGAACGGAACCCGGCGCAAGAACGCCGATGAATAGGCGCGGTAGCCCGTGTGGTATTCGGTCAGCTTCAAGCCGGTGAGCTTGTTCTGGAACCAGGTGAGCCCGACATTGGCGACGACCTTGTAGCGAGGCATGCCGCCCGCGCGGGCAGACTCGATGTTGCCCATGCGCGTGCCGAGCACGACGCCGGCTCCCGTGCGCTCCCAGATGTCGATGAACTGCGGCAGCAATTCCGGCGCATACTGCCCGTCGCCGTGCAGCAGGATCGTGAAGTCGAAGCCCGCTTCGAGGGCATAGCGATAACCGAGCTTCTGGTTGCCGCCGTAGCGCTGGTTGACCGGGTTGCGCGCGACCGAGACGTTGCAGATGTCGCGCGCGTCGACCCAGTGCTGCAGCACTTCGGCCGTCGCGTCGCCGCCCGCGTCGTCGATCACCAGAAACTGCACCCGATCGTTGTTGAAGAGCTCGTCGGGAATGCGTTCGAAGAGGCTCTCGATCAGCCGCTCGTGCTGGTACGCCACGACGAAGACGAGGATTCGCGAAGCGCGGCGATCCGCGATCTCGCGTGCCTCGGGAGAGCCCGAGCCGTCGACGGTGACGGGCGTTTGTGTTTCTTCAACCATACGAACCGTGCAAGTGGCTCCGCGTGAGCCTGGAGGCGAAGGGTGCGAACAGGCCCGCCTTCGCGAGTCGGTGAACTTGATGAATCGGCCGCGATGGCGACAAGTGTAAGTCACATTCCGCGGCCCAGCCCACGCCCCCCACGGCCGCGCAGCCGACACGCAAGTCTGCTTCATCCGCGTGATAGACTGCGCCCCCGCAGGAGGCGACATGGCTGAGCAGACCACAGAACTACCCACAGACTCGATCTTCGATCTCATGAAGCCCGACATCCGGCATCGGGCAGACGGCGAGTGCGACATCCGCTTCGACCTGACGGGGCGACCAAACTTCACGATCCCGAGCGGCGCGGTCCAGGGCGGGATCGTCGCCGTCATGCTCGACATGGCGATGGCCATGTCGCTGGACGGCGGCCTCACCACGGCGTCGCTTCAGTACGAAATCCTGCGCCCCGTCCTTCCGGGTCCCATCGACGTGAGCGGCCGCATCATCCGCCGCGGCCGGCGCATCACCTTCGCCGAAGCCGTAATGAAGAACGCCGAGGGCAAGGTCCTGGCGAAGGGAACGCAGACAGCGGTCACGATGTAGCGGGAGAGCCGTCGGCATGACACCCAACGCCTGGAACGACGTCGACGAATACCTGTGCGACTCGCTCGTTGCCGAGGATGCGGCGCTCGTCGCAGCTCGCGAAGACGCCGCGCGCCTCGGGCTGCCCGACCATCACGTTGCGCCGAACCAGGGCTGCATGCTGATGCTGCTGGCGCAGACGACCGGGGCGAGACGCATCCTCGAGGTGGGCACACTCGCCGGCTACAGCACGATCTGGCTCGCGCGGGCCCTGGCGGCCGGCGGGACGGTCGACACGCTCGAAGTCGATCCGTCTCACATCCGTTGCGCGCGCAACAACTTCCAACGCGCGGGTCTCGCCGAGACCATCATGCTGCACCCGGGTCCCGCCCGAGAAACCCTCGCGCAGTTCGTCGATGACGGGGCAGACGCGTACGACTTCATCTTCATCGACGCCGACAAACCGAACAACCCCCACTATCTCGAAGCCGCGCTCGCACTCTCACACCCCGGAACCCTGATCGTGGTCGACAACGTCGTACGCGAAGGCGAAGTGACCAACCCTGAAAGCGATGACCCGCGCGTCCTCGGCGTACGGCGCATGTTCGAACTGATTCGCGACGAGCCCCGCCTTCGCGCGACGGCCATCCAGACGGTCGGTTCGAAGGGCTGGGACGGCTTTGCACTTCTTCACGTGGGCGAAGGCTGATCCGCGGTACCTTGGGAACCCCACGAATCGTTCGCGCCCCGGAGCCCGCTCATGAGCGATAACCCGAAGTCGTTTCACCTTTCGCCCGAAATGCACACCTACCTGCTCGAACACGGCACTGCGCCCGATGCGATCGCGCAGGGCTTGATCGCGGCCACGAACGAGCTCGGTGGCATTTCGATCATGCAGATCGCGCCCGAGCAGGGTGCGTTGATGACCATGCTGACCCGGCTGATCGGCGCCAGGCGCGCGATCGAAGTCGGCACCTTCACGGGCTACTCGGCCCTCGCCATCGCCCGCGGCCTGCCGGAAGACGGCCAGCTCATCTGCTGCGACGTCTCCGATGAATGGGCGAAGATCGGCATCCCCTTCTGGGAAGAAGCCGGCGTGCGCGATCGCATCGACCTGCGAATCGCTCCCGCGCTCGAAACGCTCCAGTCGATCAAGGAAGACGGCGCCTTCGACCTCGCCTTCATCGACGCCGACAAGCCGAACTACGCCAACTACGTGGAAGAACTCGCGCGCCTGGTGCGCCCGGGCGGCTTGATCCTGGTCGACAACGTGCTCTGGATGGGTGCCGTCATCGATCGCGAAGCGAGCGACGACAACACGCTGGCGATTCGCGCCTTCAACGCCAAGGTGGCCGCCGACGATCGCTTCGACTGCGTGATGTTGCCGGTTTCCGACGGGCTGACCTTTCTCCGCGTGCGCTGAACCTGCGCGTACGCTGACGCAGCCGCGAAGCAGGAAACCACCCCGCCCTACTTCGGCGTGCGTTCTTCGTGCAGGCGGGTCAGCTGCAGGCGCTGGATGCGCCAGCCTTCGGCGAGCTTCACGTATTCCTCGTGATAGTGGCCGTAGCCCACGAGCAGATACTGCGGATGGTCGACGCGGTCGAACATCGACCAGATGCCGCGCGCGTGGGTGTCGTCGATCAAGTCGATCTCGGGCATGTGGCCGTGATGCACGGTCGTGGCCCCTTCGAGGTTGAACTTCAAGCCGGCGAGAATCGCTTCGCGGCCCACCATCACCTGGTCGTCGTCGGGGCCCCACTTCAGCTGCGCGTCTTCGCTGAAGACTTCGTTCTTCAAGCCGTCCCAGTTCTGGGTGTCGATGAAGCGGAAATAACGCGCCTTCAGCTGTTTGATGGCTTCGAGTTCGAGAAGTCTACCTTCGCTCATGGCGCAGCCCTCCGGGTGGTTCGATGAATGGGTGGGTACCTTTCCATCAACAGCGCAGTCGACGCAAGGCAACGCGAATCTCGCGAGGCACAGCCCCACGGGGGCACTTCGCCCCTGCCCGGCTCGCAAGCTTCGCTGCATGGGATCGCGATTCGCGAAGGTGTGCGCCCGGATGTCCGATAGGACTGCATGCGCGCGAAGACGCAACCGCCCGCGTGCGAACTGCGGCCTCGCTCGCGGGGTCTGGTTGTGATTGAATCCGCCAGAATTTCGCTCGTTTCGCGGCGAGCTTGCCGGTCGAGGAAGAGCATGCAGCGCTGTCAGACGGTGGGTGAGAGTCGGCCCACTCGAAGTGTCTTCATCGCTCTGTGCGCCCTTCTCGGCGCCCCGTGCATCGCCCTCGCGATGACGACGCTGCTGGCCGCGCCCGCGCTGGGCGCCAGCTACACCGTCGACTCGCTCGACGACGGTGACGTCGACGACGTGGGCACGTTTCGCTGGGCGATCGAGCAGGCGAACAACAACGCCGGCATGGACACGATCAACTTCGATGCGGTGTTGTTGGCCGAGGCCGACAGCGACTTCGTGATCCAGATCGAACTCGACTCGGCGCTCCAAACCATCTCCGAAGAATTGGAGATCGTGGCACCCATCGTCGACGAAGGCCTGCCCACGCACCAGGAGTACTTCATCGACATCGTTCGCGATCCGAGCGCGGGGGACGAGATCCTCGTCACCGAGACGATCACCTTGCGAAACGTCGAGCTGCGCAGCAATGCGCTCATATTCAACGGGGGGACGAACAGCGATCCCGTTGGCACCATCGACGTCGTCTACGACATCGGTGACTTCTCTCACGACATCTTCTGGGTCCTTTCCGACCGCGACGAAGACCGCAATCTCGACGTCGAAGAGCCCGGCCGCATCGTCAAGACCGGCCAGGGTGAACTCGGCCTGCTCCCCTCCCAGGGCGCCTTTGGGGAGTACACGGGACCCACCCTGTTGGTCGACGGAGTCATCCGGACCGACACGCGAAGCCTCACCGGCGACATCCAACTCTGTGCGTCGACAGGCGCCGGAGACGACTACGACTCCGAAGATTGCGACAGCGCGCTGCTCGTCTTCGAGATGCCCTCCACCACGATCGACACCGAGCTCGACCGAGGCGGTGTGCCGACCGACGGTACGTATGACGGTGTCATTTCGTCGACCGCGGGCAGTGCTGCAAGGGTGGTCAAGACCGGTATCGGCACACTCACGCTGACGGGCGCCAACACCTACGATGGCGACACCTACATCATGCAGGGCGAGCTGCGTAGCGACCACGATTCGATCCCGGCGATCAGCGACAGCGGCAGCGACATCTACATCTGTCCCGGTGTCGCGAGCATCACCAAACCCGACTTCGCAAACCCGCTCGTGACGAACGACGACATCGACTGCGACTCCGTCGATCCGGCCGTCCTGACCCTCGACATCAGTGAGGACACGATCTTCGCCGCCTCTCTCTACGGCCAGGGCGATCTCAACAAGGAGGGCGGCGCCGAATTCACCCTCGGCGATCAATCGACCTTCGGCGGCACCGTGACCGTGCGCGAAGGTCAGCTGAACGTCGACGACGACCTCGGCACCGCGGGCGCCAGCACCACCGAAGTCGAGGTCCGGATCAACGACGGTGCAGAGCTGAACGACACCGGCACGATCTACGGCGACGTCGACGTTCGCGACGGCGGCGAAATGTTCGGGGACGGCACCGTCGAGGGTGACACCCGCATTCGAAGCGGTGGCCTGGTGACCGGCACGTTGACCCTCAATGGTGACGTGGACGTCGATGGCCGCCTCGTCGTTGGCGGCGGCGGCTCGGTCACGGGCAACGTCGACGTGGGCGACGGTGGCACGGCGCTGGGTTCGGGCGACATCAACGGCGACGTCGCGGTAGAAAGCGGCGGTGAGATCCGCGGCGACCTCGACATCAACGGCGACCTCGCGCTTTCGGGCCGCCTCGACCTCACGCTCGTCGACATGAACGCCGACAGCGCGACCTTCGCCGACGGCAGCCGCATCGAGATCAACCCCGAAATCAACGGGGGCGATCCCGGCAGCCTGTTCGTCGTTGGGACCCTCGCGCTGCGCGGGGGCGCGGTCGACGTGCGATTCAACAATATCGACCTCGCAGACCTGCCCGAAGGCCGGTTCCTCGTTGCCAGCGCAACGGGTGCGCTCGACGGCACGCTCACCGGCGGCCAGAACGGCGATGGGGTGCTCAGCGAGTTCGCAATCTTCGACGTCGACCTCGAGTACGGAGCCACAGCCTGTGCGGGTGGTGGCGCCAACGAGGTCTGTCTCGACATTGCGTTCGACCCGGTGCTCTCGGACGACGCCGACACCCGCAACCAACGCGCGATCGCCGGCGCGCTCGACGCCGCCTATACCTGCGCCCAGGACCCGGGTTCACCGGAATGTCAGATCGACCAGGACACCGCCGACGACTTCCTCGACCTGTACGGCAACTTCGCGGTACCGATCGATGAAGTGCCGGACATCCTCGACCGGCTGTCCGGCACCGACTACGCCGCCGTCGCGGACGTGCGCTCGTCGGCCGTCTCACGCTTCAACCGCACGGTGTCGCGCCGCTTCGACCTCGAATTGCTGGGCGTCGAAGCAAAGCCCGCCGCGAACGACGAAGGCGAAGTCGCGTTGCCGGGCGTTTCGCTTGGCGGCGTGCGCTGGCTCGCCCTCGGCGGTGGTGCACGCAACTACGACGACCGACGCAGCCAGCGCATGCCCTGGCGCCGCAAGAAGCCGCGCGAACCCATGCCGATCAACCGGCACGCGGGCGCGGGCGGGTTCACCGCGTGGCTCGACATGCACGGGGTGATGGGCGAACTCGACGGTGACGAGAACGCGAGCGACGTCGACTACCACATCTACGGGCCGCTCGTCGGACTCGACTACGGCATCACGGAGAACATCGCCCTCGGCGTCACGCTCGGTTACACGCGCAACGAACTCGAAACACCGGGCAATCGTTCACGCAGCACGGGGGACAGCTATCAGGGTGGCGTCTACTTCGGTGCGCTGTTCGAGGAGTTCTACGTGACGGGCGCGTTCCGTTATGCCTATTCGGACTTCGAAACGCGACGACGCATCCGTTTTGGCAACGTACGCCGCACGGCGCGAGCAGACTTCGACACGAACGACATCTCGGGCTTCATCGAAGCCGCGTACAAGCTCCCCTTCCCCGACTTCGTCCCGATCCCCGACAATGTGGCCGTGCAGCCCTTCGTGTCCGCGAGCTACTCGAACCTCGACCAGGGGAGCTTCCGCGAGAGCAACGCGGGCAGCCTGAACCTCGACATCGACTCGCAGAAACTCGATTCGCTCCACACCAACGTCGGTGTACGGCTCGCGCTCTTCGGTCGCGACGACGAGAACCGCTACATGCTCCCGCAGCTGCGCGTTTCGTACGAGCGCGAATGGCTCGACCCCGATCGACCGCTCGACGCCAGCCTGCCTGCGGCGGGGACGGGCGGTGAGTTCGAGATCGACGGTGTCGAACTGCCGAAGGATCGGGCGGTAATCGGGGTTACGAGTGAGGCCGGCGTCACGGACACGATCAACCTCTTTGTCGATTATGACCTGCGGGTGGCTCCGGACCTGCTCGAGCACTCGTTGGCGTTTGGGGTGCGAGCGCTGTTCTAGTGAAACGAGTTGGGGAGCAACACGGTGGCGCCGTCATCGGTAATCCCGATCACGTAGATGCGTGCGTCCTTGCTCGCTCGCACCGAGAGCTTCACTTCACAGCCTTCGGCCGACCTCACCGCCTTCGATCCGCGGGCACGCGCGGCCTGCAGGGGTGTGGATGGGGTGGCGGTTGGCGGGTTTCCCGCGCGCTTGCGCGCGGGGACCTGGCGTACGCCGCCGCCGCCGAGAAGTGCAGCACCCGCACGCAGTACACGAACATCGAGGCACAAGCCTCTTCGAGATAAAGCCGCCGCGCATCGACTTCACCCAGGTGACACAGCAGCTCCGCCTCGACCGCACGCCCGCGACCAATCAACGCGTGCGTCGCCGCCAGCAACTCGGGGTTGCCAAGATCTCCAAGAGACCTGTTCATCTGATGACCTCGCCGGGGCAACTCGCTTTGAAGAGAGTTGATCCTCAGGAGTTCGGTACGGGTGGGATAAAGAGAGTTCATCGCCTGGTCGCGGTGCCGGCACCGGAGCGCCGCCCGCCCTACGCGTCGATCCTTCGGTACTTCAACCGATGCGGCTGGTCCGCGTCGGCGCCCATGCGCTTCTTGCGGTCCTTCTCGTAGTCCTCGTAGTTGCCTTCGAACCATTCGACGTGGCTGTCGCCTTCGAAGGCGAGGATGTGGGTGGCGATGCGGTCGAGGAACCAGCGGTCGTGGGAGATCACGACGGCGCAACCGGGGAAATCGACCAGGGCGTCTTCGAGGGCGCGTAGGGTATCGACATCGAGGTCGTTGGTGGGTTCGTCGAGGAGTAAGAGGTTACCGCCGCGGCGGATGAGGGTGGCGAGGTTGACGCGGTTGCGTTCACCGCCGGACAGTTTCCCGACCAGCTTCTGCTGGTCCGGACCTTTGAAGTTGAAGGAAGACACATACGCGCGAGACGGAATCTCGCGGCCGCCAACCTGAATCACGTCCTCACCGCCAGAGATCACATCCCAAACCGTCTTCTCCGGCTCCAGCAGATCCCGATTCTGATCCACATACGAAAGCTCGACCGTTTCACCCAGCCGCAGCTCACCCGAGTCGGACTTTTCCTCGCCCGCGATCATGCGAAAGAGCGTCGTCTTACCGGCGCCGTTGGCACCGATGACACCCACGATGCCGCCGGGGGGCAGGTTGAAGTCGAGGTCGTCGAACAGGAGCTTGTCGCCATACGCTTTGCTCAAACCCTTGCCCTCGACGACTACGTCGCCGAGACGTCTGGGTACGGGGATCGCAATCTCGACCTTGCTCTGCGCGCGCTCCTTGCCGTCGGCAAGGAGTTTCTCATAAGCGTTGATACGCGCCTTGCCCTTCGCCTGCCGCGCACGCGGACTCATGTTGATCCACTCGAGTTCGCGCTTGAGAGTTCGCGACCGGGCACTTTCCTGCTTTTCTTCGACATCGAGCCGCTTGCTCTTCTGATCGAGCCACGACGAGTAGTTGCCCTGCCAGGGAATCCCGGCGCCGCGGTCGAGTTCGAGGATCCAACCCGCGACGTTGTCGAGGAAGTAGCGATCGTGGGTGATCGCCACGACGGTGCCGGGGTATTCCGAAAGGAAGCGTTCGAGCCACGCCACGCTCTCGGCGTCGAGATGGTTGGTGGGTTCGTCGAGGAGCAGCATCTCCGGCTTCGAAAGCAGCAGGCGGCAGAGCGCCACCCGGCGGCGTTCACCGCCGGAAAGCTTGGTGACATCCGCATCGCCGGGCGGGCAGCGCAGGGCGTCCATTGCGACTTCGAGGGTCCGCTCGAGCTCCCAGCCGCCGACCGCGTCGATCTTGTCCTGCAACTTGCCCTGTTTTTCGAGCAGGGCGTTCATTTCGTCGTCGTCCATGGGCTCGGCGAATTTCGCCGAGAGTTCCTCGAACTCGGTCAGCAGATCGCGAATCTCCGAGACCCCCTCCTCGACGTTGCCGAGCACGTCCTTGGCCGGATCGAGTTGGGGTTCCTGCGGGAGGTAGCCGATCTTGACATCGCCGATCGGGCGGGCTTCGCCCAGGAAGTCGTCGTCGACCCCGGCCATGATCCGCAGCAGGGACGACTTGCCCGCGCCGTTGTGGCCGAGCACGCCGATCTTGGCGCCCGGATAGAAGGAAAGGTTGATGCCGTCGAGGATCGTGCGGCCCTCGCCCACGACTTTGCGCAAGTCGTGCATCACGAAGACGAATTCCTGGGCCATGGTCGAATCCCCTATTACGGAAGGCAGAGTGCGGAGTGACGGGTGCGGTTCGGACGGCGTCTGGACGCGGCTCGCGATCGAGCGCCGCCCAGTTTATCGAGGGCAAGTCGTTTCGCGAGGGCTGAGGACTTTCGATCGACGCACATCCCGTGCCCCGAGGCTGGTCGAAGGACGCGCCACCCGTCACACTCCTGCGCGAAATGGTCCGCCGCGAAGCTGCTCCCGAACCCGTCGCTCCCACACGCGTGCTGCGGCTCTGGCTCGTCCACGCGCTCGTGCTGGTCGCGCTGGTCGCGGCGACGGGATGCTTCGGAGAACGCCACCCCGAAGTCCTGGTCATCGTCAACAGCGAAAGCCCGACGTCCCTGGCGATCGGCCGCTACTACGCCGAGCTGCGGGGCGTGCCCGCGGGCAACGTGGTGGAGCTCGCGATCTCCCTCGACGACCCCACCCTCGCGGACGCCGCGCAGGAGACGGTCAGCGCCGAGCAGTACCACGAGCTGCTGCGCGAACCCATCGAGCGCTATCTCGAAGAATACGACCTGCGCGACACGATCGAGATCATCGTCACGACCAAGGGCATCCCGCTTCGCATCGACGGCAAGACCGCGACGATGGAGCACTGGCTCAACGTCACCACCCAGGCCGCTGTCGACGCTGAGCTCTCGCTGCTCTTCAGCGACGCAGCGGGTTCGGCCGGCATCAGCCAATCCATCAACCCGTACTTCGACGCGCGGGTGTCGTTTGGAACGTTTCGCGAGGAGAACCCCGACAGCCCCCTTCGCTACATGGTGGCGAGGCTCACGGGGTACGCGAACGAATTCGATCGCGAGACCCAACTCCCGGTGGACGTGAAGCGCTTGATCGACGGCGCCAACGGACCGGCGATCGTACCGGGCGATGCGACCTGGTTGGTCGATGAGGACCCTTCGCGCGGGCCCGGGCACGCGATTGCGAATCGCATCTGGCTCGAAGCCACCGCCAGCATCCTCAGCGCGATGAAGCTGCCCGTGACCCACGATCGCGAGAACGAATTCGTGTCCGATCGCGCAACGATCGTTGGCTACACGTCCTGGGGCAGCAACGATGGCAACGATGCGGGCAAGCCCTACTACGGAGAGATCGATGGGGACCTCTATCCAGGCACCTTCGGCCCGCGCAGCATCGCGGTCGACCTCGTGAGTACCGGGGGGCGCACCTTCACCCATCCACCGAAGTACGGGCAGTCACTCACCGCCGACCTGGTACATCTCGGCGCGAGTGGAGCGACGGGGCACGTCTACGAGC
Organism: Myxococcota bacterium; assembly: GCA_030748735.1. Lineage (GTDB taxonomy): Bacteria > Myxococcota_A > UBA9160 > UBA9160 > UBA4427 > DUBZ01. Next base: position 30,420 of record JASMLK010000106.1, read on the forward strand.
CGGCGTTGTCGGGCGTCCCGCGCCCCCACATCCTGCTCCCCACCTACGCGTCGGGCGTTCGCGCCGTCGAAGCCTTCTACCGCAGCATCCCCTACCTCGGTTGGATGAATATCTACGTCGGGGACCCGCTGATGACGACCCCCGTGCCGCGTATCCGCCCGGAAGGCGACCGCGACCGCGACGGCGTCCCCGACGAAAACGACAACTGCACCGAGGTTCCGAACCCCGAGCAGCGCGACACCAACGCCGATGGCTTCGGCAACCTGTGCGATCCCGACGTCGACGGCGATGGCCTCGTGACGACGTCCTGGGGCGAGATCTACCCCCTCACGCGTCGAGGGGACGTCGAGTGGATCGCGATGTCTTCACAGAACGGCCCCTACGACCCCAACTTCGATCTCGACGGAGACGGTGACGTGGACGGCGACGACATCACGATCGCCCACATGACGCTCTTCATGCCGCCGGGCCCGAGCGGTCAGGCCGAAACCAGACGCTGATCAGCCAGCACTCGGCTCGGCGTCGGCCGCGCTCTCTTCGCGAGACAGCCGGTAGAGAAAGAAGAGCGGAAGCGCGACCGCGACCACGCTTGCCCCGAGGTATTCGACGGGCTCACGATAGAACACCAGCGCGTTCGCGAGCCACAACACGCAAGCCGACACCAACGCGACTTGTAGCTCCGGCCGCCGCGCCGCCAGCAACGCCCCGCAGACAAAGAAGCAGTAGTAGTAGTTGGCGGGGTCCGAGAGCAGCGGAATCAATGCGAAGCCGAGCGCCGCAGTTTCATGGGGTTCGAGTCGCTGGGCAGCGCGCCAGAACCAGTACAGGCCAGGTGCGACGAACAACAGTTGGCCTCCGCGAATCGCGAAGGGTAACCAGGCCGGCGACCACGAAGTCAGGATCGCCGTGCCTTCGGCGTCGGTCGCGAGGTGCCCCGTCCCCACCATGATGCTGCGCCAGATCAAAGACGACAGACCGAGCTTGTTCAGCGACTCGTGCGCGGTGAAGACCGACATCTTCTCGTAGAACTCCGCGAACGCCGCAAACCCCCAGGCGCTCGACGCGATCGCAAAGATGAGCAGCGCAGCGCCCGCCACGACCGCGCCGACACCCAGAGCCACGGCGCGCGCGCGTGCGCCCTCATCGCGATTGACGCGATTGGCGCGAAGCCAGGTTCCAACGCCGAAAGCGGCGATGAAGATCCCCGGAAAGATGCGCAAGAGCGATGGCAGTGCGAGGACCGCCCCTCCGGCCGCGTCCTTCTTCCTGTAGACCAGACACAACCCCAGGATCACGCCGAAGAACCACAGGTTGCGAAGGAAGGAGTCGCCAATCCAGCCATAACCCCAGTGCGTCCCCGTCCCCCAGACGATCGCCGCGAGCGCGGCCACCTCCAACCCGAACGCCCAGACGATCGCAAGGAGCGCAGCGACGATGAGCAGCCGATCGGCGCGGATCAACCACGCGAAGCCGGCGTCGTCGACGGCAACCCGCGACGTCAACGCGCCACCAACCGCTGTCCAGATCGGGGTCGGGTTGTAGCCGTGATCGAAGAACGTCGCGTGCCAGTGCTGCTTTACGAAGCGGTCGTTGAACCAAGCGACGTCGTGGGCGAAGTCTCGCCAACGCGCGTCGCTGAACTGCGCGCGGCACTGCCGCGCGGCCGCCAGCGCCGTGTCGGGCGTATGGAATCGCAGCGTACGCTGATCGCGCACCCTGGGCAGATCGAACCGCGACTCCACCCCCGACTCGATCAACGCCATGAGCGTGCAGTGATAGAGATCGAAGTGGCCGACTTCCGAGAAGTACTTCGAACCCATGTAGTAATGGAAGACGTCGGTGTCCTTGAACCCGACACCCGGCTTCGAGCGAAAGAAGTCGTAGTAGACCGCGAACGACGAAACGGCCACGACCAGCAACAACCCCACGCGCACGGAAGCCCGGCGGCCCTCGAGCGCCCCCCTGTCGGAACGCGCGCGCAGCCATGCAACGACGACCACGAGCCATGCCGAGACCGCAATTGCGAGTCGCCATCCCAACATGGTGCGCTCTAGGCGCATCGCTTCCTCGAGTGCGCGTGCATGGGGGTCGACGGCTGCTCCTGCGACCAGCGGGACGAGCAGGCACAAGAGCCCGAACGCGAAGCCGGCGCCGAGCACCTTTGGTTCAGTCCGCTGCATCGAGCAGGGTCATCAGGCTCGAGGTGTCGAGGCGACCGCCGCCCCTTTCCTGAACACGCTCGTAGAACTCGTCGACGAGCCGGGCCACCGGAAGCTCGGCACCGACCTCTCGCGCTTCGTCGAAGGCGATCGCGAGGTCCTTGCGCATCCAATCCACCGCAAAACCGAAGTCGAACTCACCGGCCAACATCGTGAGCGCGCGGTTGTCCATCTGCCAACTCTGTGCGGCGCCTTTCGAAATCACCTCGACGACCCGCGCTCCGTCGAGCCCGGCGCGCTTCGCGAAGTCGAGGCCTTCGGCCAACCCCTGCACGAGCCCCGCGATACAGATCTGGTTCGCCGCCTTGGTGAGTTGTCCCGAACCCGCCTCGCCCATCAACGAGTGCATCTTCGCGTAGCAGTCGAACCAATGACTGGCGCGCGCGTACGCGGCGGCCTCGCCGCCGACCATCACGGTGAGGGCACCGCTTTCGGCACCCGACTGTCCGCCCGAAACCGGTGCGTCGAGAAAGGCAACACCCTTCTCTCTCGCCGCAACAAGGAGTTCGCGCGCGAGCCCCGGCGAAGCCGTCGTGTGATCGACGAGCAGACCGCCTTCGCCCATCGCACCCAACGCACCACCCTCACCCAACGCGACTTCGCGTAGATCCGCGTCGTTTCCGCTGCAGATGAAGACGGCTCGAGCCCCATCGACCGCGCCGGCGGGGGTGTCGGCCAGTCGCCCTCCGAACTCCTCCACCCAACGCTCGGCCCGAGCAGTGGTTCGGTTGTAGACGCTGACCTCGTGACCCGCTCGCGCGAGATGCCCGGCCATCGGATAGCCCATCGTACCGAGGCACAAGAAGGCGAGGCGTTCGGCGGGCATCGAGGGTTCAGTCATGCTTGTCACGCCTTCGGGTTTCCGCGAGAAGGGCTCGAGACTTCGCGCGGCTTGCTAGAAGACCCATTTCCAGCCCGTGCTGAGCGTCCAGTCGCGCTCGACCTGTGGCCCCACCAGCTTCTGATAGACGGGCCACGACGCTTCGAGGGACAAGCGCTGCTCACCCTTGAAGGGCAGCGCGATGTTCAAGCCCGGCGAAAGCGACAGGCGTTGGCCCCGCGTCCGGCTGCGCAGAGAAGCCAGGTGGTCATCGGGACCCACGACCTTGTCACCGCGGTGGCGCTTCCAGCGATCGTATCCGATGCGCAGCGACGCACTCAGCTGCTCGACGATGTCGTGAGCGAGCCAGCCCGAAAACGAAAGCACGTCCCCGTGCCGGTAGTGGCGGGGATTGTCCTCGACGCCGATCGAACCGTTGCCATGCACACCCCAGCCGAGCCCCTCCCACGAACCCGAGTACGTGAGCCCGGCGAGTAGCGCGACGCTGCGGCTACCGGTCTGCATGGATCGTGGAAGCAACACCTTGCCGCTGTCGCCGTCACCCGGAATGTCGTCGCGCTCGCTGATTTCACCAGTCGGCAGGCGCAGGCCGGCGAACAGATCGAGCGCCTCTTCGCCTTTCGTCATGAAGGGAAACATGATGGCGATTTCGAGATCACCCAGACCCGAAGAGCGGGTCGTGTAGCGGTCGCCGCCCCCGTCGAAGCTTCGCGTGCGCATTTCCCGTTCGATCAGCGGGAGCATCAACGAAAGGGTCAGCCGCTTGAATGGGGCGTAGCGGACACCAAAGGTATGGACGTCGCTATCGAGGCGCGTCGGCACCTGGGTGATCGACGCAGAGCTGGCGTCGCTGGTGTCGACGCGATCGGTGCCATCGCGCAACCCACGGCCTTCTTCGCGCCGATAGGCATAGGAAAGCGACCACTCGCCCTTTTCGAGGGGCAGGTCGTAGTGCACGCCATGAGGAACCGCGGGCCGTGCATACGCCACGCCAGCACCAACGACCAAAACAGCGAAGAGCATCGCCGCCAAACACGAAAGCAGTGCAAACAGGGCGAACCCGGTGAAACGCTCATGTGTGGCGATGCTTCGTCGGTTCACGCGGCGCAAGCTAGACAAAGGGCCGGAATGCATCAATACGAACCGCGGCGCAGGGCAGTTGCGAAGTCTTCTTCGAGGCGAGACACATCACCCCGGTAGATGCGGCGCACGGCATCGGCCAGGTCGCCCGTTCGCGCGACACGGCGACACAGGTCGCGCAGACGCCGGTCGCCACGCACGCTTGCGAGATAGTCGATGAAGGCATGGGACTGCAGATAGGCGAGCTGTGCATCGCGGGGTGCGAGGTGCCCGAGTGCGCGCGAACTCAGTTGCGCCAGGCTGAAGAGCTGTTCCTGCGAGGCGATCTGACGAAGCACACGCTTCTGTCCGGGGACCAGGTGGTGCAAACCGAGCGCCCGCGCTTCGAACCATTCGGCCACCCCCTCGTTGAACCATGCGGGCAGCGCGACACGCGGAAGCGCCTGATCGAAGGCCGCGTGCACGAGTTCGTGATGCAACACGCGTATCAGGGCATTGGTCACCTGGGTATCGCCTCGCACGTGAATCGTCCCGCCGTAGAACCCCGCGGCCGGAAAGCGAAACAAACCGGTGAAACGCTCGGCGAACACATCCGGGTCGTGAATCGTGACCACGATGGCGTCGCGCGGGCGCAAGCCGATCGCGGCTTCGAGTCGGCGGTACGCACCCTCGAGCACGTCGAGTACCTGCTTTTCGAACCGGCGCGATCCGTAGAAACCCGAAGTGCGATCGATGTCCACGTCCTGATAGAGGACGAAGTGGGAGGAACGGCGCTCTTCATATTCGCCATCGGCGCCGCGGCCCGCGGTGGCGATGGCGGCAGCACCGGGCACCACGGCGATCAGCACGAGCAGAGTCGCAAGCGATCGCAGGGGACCTCTCGTGCCCCTGCGCATGCGCACCACGCTCATCCACCACTTCTGCATCGACCGCTCCGCCTCGGCGCAAGCTGCGCCGTCACCATTCGCCCGTCGTTGACGATGGAAAGACGCCATGATCGCACGCCGTGTTCAACGACGCAGAGCGTTTCGCAGGCTGCCGGGGCTAGAAGGCGCCGAAGGTGAGCAGGCTGAGCGCAGTTCGGCCGGCGTTCTTCAGAAATTCGGCCATTTCGGCCATCGCCCTGGCCCGCGAGCCCTGGGGATAGAGGTCGGGGCAAAGGCGTTCCCGGCGCTCGTCGAGCCGCGCCATCTGCTGGAGCGTGGCGCTCGCCCACGCGGCGTTTCCCCGCTGCTTGGCCATTTCGACCGAAGCGGCGTGGACTTCGAGCTGCTTCGCAATCCTTCGACACTGACCGCGATTCGGTTTCTGCACGGCGCCGGCCGACGTGGCGACCAGCAGACCGAGTGCGAGCGAGATGATCATCAGTCGCATCGCCTTCCCTCCCCGACCCCGGTTCACGGGTCAGGCTTCATATCGGCCGGCCCTGCACATGAATGAAGGGGGGTAATGCCCTGACTCGGGGCCCCGTGGGGCCAGGCAACCGCCCCGCCGTGGCCGGTCGAGACTACAGCGACTCGAGAATCCGCTGGGTCGCCCGATGGGCGAGCGCCATTCCGGTGAACATCGGGTTCACGGACGGGCAGCGCGGGAAGATCCCGGTGTCGGCGATGTAGAGGTTGTCGAGGTCGTGGCAGCGCCCGAACTCGTCGACCACGCCGAGGCTCGAATCACCGTGCATCCGGGTGGTACAGAACGCGTGATTGCCGGCGCTGATGAGATCGCGCGCCTTGATGGGATGGGTCTGCAGCACACGCGCGTCGTCGAGGGAATGCATTTCTGGCGGGAGCCCCATCACGCCGGGGATGATCTTGCGCGCCCCGGCCGCGAAGAAGAGCTCCGCAATCACCCACAACGCGTGGGTGAGGATCTTCACGTCCTCGTGGTGAAAGTTCCATTTCAAGCGCGGCTTCATCCCGCGCCGGCGGGCCTTCACCGTGCCGAGTGATCGATGGGTGGAGCCGATCGCATCCCAGTTCGCGAGATAGGGCAAGTCGTGGAAGCGCTCGAGCAACGCCTTGCCGAAGCCCGGCATCCGCACGGCCGACACCGGCGGCGGTGCCCAGAGGGTTTCGAGTTTGAAACCGTCACGCAGGAATTCGAGGGACTGCCAACCCTGTGTCGCGCCGAACTGCGGATTCACGACGTCCGGAAAGATGCCCGCAACCGCGACACCCGGGTGAAACTGCAGATTCCTTCCGACCTGGCCCGAGCGGTTCGCGAGATCGTCGCTGCGCTGCAAAAGCACCGGCGTCGCCATGCAGCCCGCGGCCAGCACCACGGTACCGGCGCGCACGCGAAAGCGGTGCCCAGGGCGGCCCGTCAACGGCTCGACCACCTGCCCTTCGACTCCCGTCGCGCGCCGCCCTTCGTGGAGCACGCGCTGCACCTGCACCGAGGTCAGCACCCGGGCACCGAGGCGCATTGCTTCCGGGATGTAGCTGATGTCCATGCTCTGCTTCGCACGCGCGCGACACCCGGTAAAGCACTCGCCCGAGCCCTTGCACCCGCGCACGTTGCGCGCGATGGGCTCGCTCGAATAGCCGAGCTTGTCACATGCTTCCTTCATCAACAGGTTGCGGCGCCCCTGCACGTTTTCCGGGGTCGGCGCGATACCGAGGAACTTCTCGACCGCGTCGAAGTGGGGATCGAGGACCTCGCGACTCGTGTGTTCGAGTTCGAAGAACTCCGCCCATTGGTCGAAGATGAAGGCGGGAGGACGCACGCAGATCGCCGAATTCACGAGCGACCCGCCGCCGAGTGCGATCGCCTGCATGGTGGGCAGGATCGTCCCCTCGGTGCGGCGCAGCCCCGCTTCGCGCATCGTGCGCGCCATCGAAAGGCTGCCTTCGAACTCGTAGTCCTGCGGCGTGAAGGGAGGCCCTTCTTCGAGCAGGATCACCGAACGGCCGGCCGCGGCGATGCCATGGGCGACGACCGCACCGGAGGGCCCGGAGCCCACCACGAGCACGTCCGCCTCTTCTTCGAAATCACCGTCGTACTGCGCGTAGACGCGCAAGCCGTCGTTGCGCGCAGCCGCGATGGTTCGCGGTGCACTCATGGCGGCGACTCCGCGACTTCCTGAGACGTTTCGGCGTAGAGGTGATGCACGGGGCCCTCGAGATCGACCGGGGTTCCGTCACTCGGCGGTGTCAGGTCTTCTTCGCTGAGTGCGATCATGTCGGGGTGCGCGCCGATCTTCGGGTACAGCAGGTCCGCCTCGACGATCGGGCTGTCGAATGCGTACGGGGCGAGGCGAAGGCGCCGCAGCACCTCGGGATGCCCCAGATAACCCATCGTGAGTACCGCGCGCAGGGCGGTAAAGACGAGCTGCCGCGCGAAGTTCGGGCTCGACGACCAGCCCTGCAGCACGATCTCACGCTGCTCGATGCTCAACGACGAAAAGCGTTTCCCACCATTCCAGCCCGGCGCGGGGAAGAACATCGTCACGTGTTCGAACAGGGCGAAGAGCGCGCGAATCTGTCGGCGCACGCCCGGCTCGATCGCAGAGAGGAAGCGGTCTGCGTAGCCGGGAAGGTCGGCGTCGAGGCCCGAAAACGGTATCGCGCCGCCAGCGGGGAACATCACCTCCGCGGTCGTTTCGATCAGCGCGACTTCGCGCGGCACGAGGATCTCGAACTCGCGATCCGGTTTCGCGTACCCGAAGAACGCCCTGCGCACGAGCAGGGCGAGCAAAACGAGGACGACGATCAAAACCGACACGCGCGGATGATACCCGCTGCTCTTCGATCGTCAGCGGGCGTGCATCAACCCGCTGGCTGGGACAGGCCGTTGACCCAGGCATAGGCGCGATTGTCACAGTCCTGCAGGCTCGCGACCTCGAGTCCGAGTTCGGCGGTGGTCTGCGCGATGGTGTCGAACTCCGCACGCTCGATCTGCAGCGCGAGATCGAAGAGCCGCCCCAGCACACCTTCGTGCTTCAAGAGCGCCGCCTGTACTTCGTCCGAAAGATTCAGGCCCGGGATGATCTCCTCGATCGGCTGACCGAGCAGGACGTCGATCATCGAGAGCATCCCCACCAGGAAGGCCGAACTGGCCTGGGTCGGGGTGACACCGCCCTCGACCAGTTCTTCGGCAACGAGTTCCATGACGCACCCGCGGTGGGTCGCGGTCTGGAGCAGCGGGTCCTGCAGCGCGTCTTCGTCGCCTCCGGCATAGAGCAGCATGAAGAGCCAGCGCCGCAGGTTGTCGCGGCCGAGATAGACCACCGCGTCCTCGATCCGCGCGATCTTGGACACGGGCGAGAGCGCCGCCGAATTCACCAGCCGCAGCAGGTTCATGCTCAAGCTCGGATTGCGCTTGAGCACTTCAGCGATCTCGGCGTTCTCTTCGCCGGTGACGAGCTTCTGGATCAGCGTCAGCACCTCGAGGCGCGCGGGGTCGGCGTTCTCCCCTTCGAGGATCTGCGGTGTCGAAAAGAAGTAGCCCTGGAACAGATCGAAGCCGAGGGACAGGCAGTATTCGAAGGCCTCGCGCGTCTCGACCTTCTCTGCGAGCAAGATCACGTCGTGCTTGCGGAGTTTGCGAACGACGCTGCGCCAGCGTACACGCGGGATCTCCATCAGATCGAGCTTGATGTAGCGCGCGATCGAAACCATTTCGGCCCGGTAGTCGTCCTGGATCCAGTCGTCGAGCGCGATCGCGTAACCCATTTCGTCGAGTTCGCTGCAGCGCGCGGTCAGCTCCTCGTCGATCTCCACGTTTTCGAGCACCTCGATCACGACGCGCTCGCGCGGCAGCGCCTCGATGAGGTCGCTCTTGACCATCGAGCCCACGACATTCAGGAAGCCGAGGTGATTGCCGAGCACGCGATCGAGCCCCATCGTCATGAAGGTGTTGACGATTACCCGAAGCGAAGCCGCCCCCTGCTCGGCATAGACCGCCGCATCAGCCGCGGCCGACGCCCGAAACAACAGCTCGTACGCGATCACGTTCTGGTCGCGATCGAGGATCGGCTGTCTTCCGACGAAGATTTGCGATTCCTGGGTCACGCTGGGCGTCTTCCGCACGGCTGGCCGGCAGGTTGGTTCATGAGCCGCCTATCGGCCGGTGTCCGATCCGGCTAGAGAAATACGAACACTCGGCAACTCGGCGCGCTTCCCCCGTGAGGCGTTGCAGATTGCAATGTGAGCGCTGCGGTCCAGAAGACGCCCGTGTGCAGATCCCTCGCATCGAGGAAGAAACTTCAGTCGCTTCGGCGCTCCACCGATGAATGGGGTCATCGACGCCCACGTGGCAAACGGATTCACACCTCAGAGTTCATCCGTCTGGATTCACCACAAAGGGAAAAGGCGCATGCTCAACCAGTTTCGCAGATTCACCGCGGTAATTTGTATCACGGCACTGATCGCGGGGATCGTTCTCCCCTCGACTGCGAGCGCCGACGGCAACAGCTTCATCAATTCGAGCGACAGCGAAGCAAACAACATGACCACGCCGATCATGGTGGACCTGGTCGTGCTGCGCCCCGTCGGCCTCGTTTCGATGGCCGTGAGCACGGTTCTCTTCGTGGTTCCCGTGCTGCCGCTGACGCTCATCACGCGACCGTCGGAAGTCGCCAAGCCTTTCGACGCCATGGTGATGGAACCCGCGCGCTTCGTCTGGTCGGATCCACTCGGAACCCACTAGCCCGACAAGCGCGTGAAACGCCTGGACCAGCACGTCTTGCGTGTTGGGCTTCGGTGCGTTCTGGGGACGGTGTCAGGAAGAAACGACGCTTCCGTCGAGATCTTCTTCACGCTGCTCGAGTTGGTCGAGTTGCTCGAGTTGGTCGAGGCGACGCTCGGCGAGAGCGAAGGCGCTGAGTTCGTTCGGCAGTACCCACTCGCTCATCAGTGATCCGCCAATCGTGGGCGTCACCGCCGCCACCGCGGAGAGCCGCAAGCCGCGCTTCAAGAAGCGCCTGCGTGTCGCCACTTCGGTGCGTTCACCCGCCAGGGCGAGCACTGCACACGCCATGCCGACGCCCGCATAAGTGCGGCTGTTGGCACGCCGTTGGTACGCCTCTTCGCGACCGTCCGAAAGCAGACTCGCGGCCAGCTCGATGGCACGGCTGCTCAGTCGGCATCTGCGCGCAACCGCAACCGGCTCGGCTTCGAACTCTGCGTAGACGCCCGCGTGATTCGAATACGCCGCAGCGCGGCCATCGAATGCGATCGTCTCGTCGAAGACCCGGTCCACTTCGGTCGGGCGCAGCGCCGTCGCGATACCATCGCGCACGAAGACGTAGTCGACGCGACGCTCGCTGCGCTGGTGGGTCGGTCGATAGCGGTACGCGTTCGACCGCATCAAGGTCGGGAGCGGATCCCCGTATTCGAGCGCCACGTCGCGTACGCCAGTCAGCCCCGAGAGCACGCCGTATTCGGGCGCTGCTTCGTCGAAGTTGAAGTCACCGGTCAGGATCACCGGGTCTTCGATGTCCCGAATACGCCCAGCGAGCTGCACGAGCTGCCCCACGCGATGTGAAGTGAAGGCATGGGCGACGCGCCGCTTGTAGCGCGCATGAAGGTGCGTGTTGATGAAACTCACGGGTCCATCGCTGCCCTGCAGGCGCAGACGCACGAAACCCTTCCCGCTCAAGTACTCGCCGTTGTCGAACTGCTCGAGCGTCCCACTCAGATTGAAGGGCTCGAAGTCGGCTTCGAGAATGGGCAGGCGCGAAATCACCATCAAGCCACTGCGCCCGATGGCACCGCCCAGATACCAGTGTTCGCGATAGCCAGCGGCTTCGGCCTTGCGCAGCAGCACGTCACGCGCGGCGCCCGACCAGACCTCCTGCAGCGCGATCACGTCCGCCGGCGAATCGGCAAACCGATCACCGATCGCTTCCATGCGCGGGAGCACATCGGGAGCAAACGGCTCGGGAAGAGCCCAGACATTGAGTGTCGCTACCTGGATTCGCATCACCCACCACCGCGCCGGTTGATCTACAACTCCCGGCACGCAACACGCGCGCAACGCATGCGGCAGCCGGGGGCACAGACGCACTGGTTGGTATTGCAAGGCCGCTGCCACGCTCCATCAGCATGGTCGAGCACGCATTCGTGCCCTGGGTGGCAACGGTTTGCGCAAGGCAATGCCGGTCTTCTGCCGGTGGCGTTACGAGACGGAGTACGTAACCATTTGTCTCGTTTTCCCGTTTCCGCCGGCCGAATTGCGCGGAGTTTGCACGGGACGGCCTCGAACGTTCATCGAGCCATCCAAGGAGTGAGTCATGTCCGAAGAACCAAACCTCGTCGCAGAGATGCAGCCCGACATCGAAAATCTCTACCGCGAGGACTCGTTCACCGACCTCAAGATCGCGCAGATCCGAAGGCTCACACCGATCAAGCCGGATGGCAGTGACGACACTTCACGCAAGGTGATGTTCATCGGCGAAACATCGATCATGTCGTCGCGCGGCCCGCTCCCGGTCCACGCACCGATCGAAGCCACGGACCTCGAAGATGCCTTCGCGAAGTTCCCCGAAGCCATCAACGCGGCCGTCGAACGCATGATCGAGGAGGCGAAGGAAATGCAGCGCCAGGAAGCGTCGCGCATCGTCGTGCCCGGTCAGGGCACGGGTGGGCTCGGCGGTCCGGGTGGTCCCGCTGGACCGGCAGGCCCCGGTGGCAAGGTCACGCTGCGCTAGAGGCCCGGCGTTCCGCCGCGCAGACGTGGTTCACCCCACGTCGAGCAGCGGGACGTCGATTTCTCTTGCCAGAGTGCGGAGATATGCCGTCGCAGTAGGATGTTCATGAATAATGCGGGCTGGTTCGCCATTGCGTAGCTGGTTCGGTGGTCAAGCCTCGTGCCTGGCGCCGAGCACCTCGCGACAGTACGCGTCCATTCCGTCGAACACCGAAAACGGTGTTCCGGTGGCTGCGCTGAAGTTCGGCAGCGGCGACGCAGCCGACTTCTCCACCAGATCGGAAAGCAGCTTCTGCACGGCGGCGAGTTGGCTCGGTGCTCCCGGCGCGAGCGCTGCGGGGTCGAAGCGGTCGCTGCGTAGTCGAATCAGCTTGAGGGGCTCTGCGGCGGCTTGCCAGTTGAGCGCGAAGTCGATCAGCACGACCGGCTTTGCGCCGAGCCCCGAAACCGCCGCGGCGGCGATCGCTTCGATGCGCGCGTAGGGGAGCCGAGTCTTCTTGCCGCCCTCGACCTCGATCACGATCCCCTCCCGTTCGAGGGTCACGGGAACGGCGTCGCGCACCTGGGTTTCGCGCAGAGTCGGTGCGACAGTGACCACGGTCGTGGTCTCGTCGTCGTCGTGAGCGGGGACCGAGACCTCGGTCACGGTTTCGTCGGCGCGCGGAATCGCTGAAGGGGCCACCACCTGGGTCACCGTGTCGCTCGCCCCGCCACCGGCGAAATCGTCCTCCTCGATGGCACCAGCGTCGAACGCCGCCCGGGCGAGTGCATCGTCGTCGAGGTCGCCGAAAGCGTCGTCCATTTCGCCTTCGAACGCGTGGTCCTGGTCGAGGTCGGTCAGCAGTGGTGGATCGTTCCACGCCTCCGCATCACCCGCTGCGAGATCGTCGATCTCGAGAGGGAGAGCGTCCTCGAGTGAGTCGAGGCGAATCGCGTTGGGGTCGATGTCATCGAAGTCGTCGTCCACGCCGAGCGAAGCCGTCGCCGCCTGCGGCTCGTCGAGTTCGACTGCCGTTTCTACATCCAACGGGGCTTCGGGCTGCGGCGGTGCCGCGCTCTCGGGCGATGGCGCGGTCGGCTGCGCCCCCGGCCCTTCGGCGGGCGTCGACTGTGGAGCCCTGGCCGGCGTGACTTCCGAACTCAGGCCCATGAGTTCTTCGCGCTCGACGTCGCCGAGTTGGGGATCGCGCAGGGCGGTCTCCGCCGCCTTACGTGTGAGCTTGGGGTCGAGGTCGCGCGCGATACGCACCACGCGTTGAGCGAGGGCGGTCGTCAGCGGCTTCTTCTGGGACACGGCGAAGTCGAGGGCCGACACGGCCGCTTCGGGATGACCTTCGTCGAGGAGCGCTTCTCCCAACCGGACCCATGTCGTCGCAGGCGCCTGCACGTTGTCGACTTCGTCCGTCAGGGCGAACCAGTTGGTCACCGCCTGGCTTCCACTGCCCGCATGGAGATCCGATTCGATCGCCGAGAGCATCGCTTCGGCGACCCGCGATGCCTTGCCGATCGGAAGCGCTGTATCCCAGAGCGCAAGCGAGACGTCGCGATTGTCGGGCGCGCGGCGATGCTCTGCCCGCAGGATGTCGAACGCCTGCTCGACGCGCCCCGCTTCCCTCGCCGCCATCGCGCGCTCGAGGGCCGGGTTCGAAACGACCTCTTCGGCCTCGGTTTCCTTTTCGAGCTGATGCGATTCGAACTTCGCGAGGCCCATCCCGATCGCGACCACGGCACCGAGCACCAGGCCGGCGGACTGAACGAAGAGCGGCGCCGCATCGAAGTCGTCGAGGGTCGTCACACCACGCACGAGCAGCGTGTCCGCCGCCAACCAGGCGGGCAGTACGAGCAGGCCCGGGAGCGGGATCATTCCGAACGCGCGCGGCGACCCGCCGAGAGACCGCACGAAGTGTGCCCCCAGGAGCGTCGCGATCAGGCCACTCGCTCCGAACCACGGTAACTTCATCGCTTCGGCATAGCCGAGCGCCACGCTGGCCGAGGCGGTCGCGAGCGTGCCCGCGATGGCGAGCCCAACCCATGGCAGGGGCCCCCAGGCGTCTTCGAGGGCAACCCCGACCAACAGCAGCATCGCAATCGAAAGCCACAACGCGGCCGCGGTTTCATGGACACCCACGTGGGCGAGCCAGTCGATCGAATCGGCCTTGCTGCTCTCGATCCCGAAGCGCCAGACCGGGAGCATCCCGACCTTCGCGAGCGCGTAGGCGAGCAGGTCGACGAATTCCCCCTGGCTGCGTTCGACCAGGAAGTCGGAAATCGGCGCCAGGCCCTGTTCCCTGCGCTCGTTGTAGAACTCCTCACGCAGCGCATCGGCGTACGCCACGGGAATCACGGTTTCGTAGCGGGGATCGACCTCCACGAAGGGACTCTCGTGGAGATAGTCCACGGCATCGGCGCGAGCGCGGTCGGCGAATTCGTTACCACCCTGCATCTGCGACCAGGCCGCAAAGAGCGCGATCGCGACCCCGATGGTGACGAAGGGAATTCTGCGTGCCGATCCGTCGGCCTGCGTCACGAGTACGAAGAAGAGACTCACAGCCGGTTCTCCTGGCGCGGCATCGACACCGAAGCCCCATGCGGTGGCGTCGTGGTGTGACGAGATGCGCCTGGTTCCTGTATTTCGCGCGCGTTCGCATCACACGGGAGCGGACCAGGGGCCCGCATTCGGGGCAAGCAGATCGCGCGCGAACCCCACCGCTTTCAACGGAAAGCGGGAAGCGGCGCTAAAGCGAAAACCGGGCGTTGTGCTACTTCCCCGCCGTGATGCAACGCAAGACCCAGGTCCTCATCGCCCTGGCCGGGCTCGTCGCCGGCATGTCGCTCGCGGGCTGCTCGCCCGACGACGAAGCGCCCGCGGCGAATCGAACGCCTGCGGCGAATCGAGCGCCCGCGGCGGATCGAGCGCCTGCGGCGGATCGAGCGCCCGCTGGACAGGAAGCCGTTCTCGACAGCGACCCCCTCCCTGCGACACAGGTGGTGCCGGAGACTGAAGCGCCCGGCTTCCCCGAAACCTCTGTCGACGCCCAGCTCGAGACCCTCGAGATGATGAAGCAGGACATGGCGTTGGAGCGCCATCCCTCCGACGGGGGCGGGCGGGCGTGGCTTCGGCGGTTTGGGCGTGCTGACGGCACGCCGGGCGGGCTGAACGCGCGCGACCTCGCCCGCTTCGAGGTGGTCTACGAAGCGGGGCCCCTGGGCATCGATGTCGGGGGAGAGCTCCACTTCCAGATTTCGCCCTTCTGGCAGTGGGATGCGCCGCAGACGCGCAATCCGGACGCGCGGGGGTACACGGTCGTCAGCACCGAAGCCGAAGGCGTCGAGCTGCAGCCGGTGTGGTTTGGGTCGGAGATTCTCTCGATCGGGATCGGGGGGCGGCGCCTCGAAGCCGGTGAACAGATCGAAATCGTCTACGGCGCGAACCCGGAGGGTGCGCGCATCGACATGTTCGCCGAACGCGAAGAGCGGCTGTGGATTTCGGTGGACGGCAACGCCGATGGCATCCGCAAGTTCGTGAAGGAATCGCCGCGCTTCGACATCGGCCCCGGACCTGCGAGTTTCGTCCACGCTGTCGTCCCGACGACACTCGAGCCCGGTGAAGCATTCGAGATCCTGGTTTCGGTTCTCGACGTCGAAGGCAACGCGGGAATCCCGTTCGAGGGTGTCGCGCAGCTCAAAGTCCCACCGGGCCTCGAACTCGCCTCGCAGATCGAGTTTTCGGCGAGCGATGCCGGGCGCAAGCGGATCGGTGGCGTAGCCCGGGAAGCCGGGGTCTACCGAATCGAAGTCTCGGTACGCGGACGCGACCTCGCTTCGGCGCCGCCCCTGCGCACCCGCTCGAACCCGATGATCGTCGAAGCGGGGATCGCCCGTGTGCGCTGGGGGGACGTCCACGGGCATTCCAATCTCTCCGACGGCACCGGGACCCCCGAAGATTATTTCACCTACGCGCGCGAATACGCGGGACTCGACTTCGTCGCCCTCACGGATCACGACCATTGGGGCATACAATTCCTCGACCAGCACCCCGAGATGTGGTCCCGCATCAAACGCGCCGTCGCGGCCAACAACAAGCCAGGCCTCTTCACGGCGCTGCTCGGCTACGAATGGACGAGTTGGCTGCACGGCCATCGCCACGTGCTCTACTTCGAAGACGAAGGCGATGTCCTCAGTACGATGGACCCGCGCTACGAAACACCGCGCCAATTGTGGGACGCCCTCGAAGGCAAGGACGCCATGACCTTTGCCCACCATTCGGCCGGCGGACCGATCTCGACCAATTGGGCATACCCACCGGACCCCGTGCTCGAACCCCTGACCGAAATCGTGTCCGTCCACGGGGTGAGTGAGGACTACGACGCTCCCGGCGTCATCTACAATCCCGTGCGCGGCAACTTCGTTCGCGATGTCCTCCGCATCGGGTATCGCTTCGGCTTCATCGGTAGCGGTGATAGCCACGACGGTCATCCCGGCCTCGCCCATGTTTCGAACGATGGCGGGTCGGGACTCGCGGCCGTCTTCACCGACGAGTTGGAGCGTGATGCCCTCCTCTCGGCCATGCGCGCACGCCATACGTTCGCGACGAACGGTGCGCGAAGTTATCTACAGGTTTCGATCGACGGGGTCCCGATGGGCGGCGAGCTTCCCGCCTGGGAGGAAGGCGACCCGGACATGCAGACCCTCGAGATCCGGGTCATCGGCGACAGCGCGATCAAGCAGATCGACGTCATCCGGTCGGGGGCGATGTCGCAGGTCGAACTCGGCACCGCGCTCCAGTGGAAGGTCGAACGCGAGATCCCCCGCCTGCGCCGCGGCGAGTTCCACTATGTGCGCGTCGTCGAAACCAGCGGCGCCATGGCGTGGTCCAGCCCGATCTTCGCCAACTGATTGATGAACACACCGCGGGCTTCGATCCTGCTTCCCGTCTTCGACGCCGAACGCTGGCTGGGTGTGTGCTTGCGAAGCCTGCAGCGTCAGCGCATGGGCGACTGGGAATGCGTCCTGGTCGACGACGGCTCGAGCGATGGTTCGCTTGCGATCGCCCGCGAGTTCGCCGCGGGTGACCCGCGCATTCGCGTCTTCGCAGAACCACATGCGGGGCTCATCGCCGCCCTGCAGTTCGGCCTCGCACACTGCCGCGCCCCCATCGTGGTCCGCATGGACGCCGACGACTGGATGCACCGCGACCGGCTCGCCCTTCAATGCGCTGCATTCGATGACGACCGTTCCCTGTGTGCGGTGGGAACACGCGTGCGGCTGTTTCCGCGTTCGCGCGCCGGTGACACCCGCGAACGCCCACTGCCCGGGGAAGAAGCGCGCGTGCGAACCGGACGCTTCGGATACGAGGCCTGGTTGAACGCGATCGAGTCTCCCCGCGACGTCGTTCGCAACGCCTGGATCGAATGTCCGATCGCCCACCCGACCCTCGCGATTCGACGAGAAGCCCTCGAACGCTTCGGTTACCGCGACGTCCCCTGGCCCGAGGACTACGACCTGGTGCTGCGTTTGATCGCGGCGGGCGAACGACTCGGCGTCGTTCCCAAGCGGCTCGTCGCCTGGCGCGAAGCCGG
Organism: Myxococcota bacterium; assembly: GCA_030748735.1. GTDB lineage: Bacteria > Myxococcota_A > UBA9160 > UBA9160 > UBA4427 > DUBZ01. Next base: position 47,789 of record JASMLK010000106.1, read on the forward strand.
AGATCGGCTTTCGCGGCGAAGCACGCGCTACGACACCGACGCCTTCGCCGCGTGCAAGGCCGCCCACCTCGCACAGACCTTCCTGCGCGAGCGCGGCGACTATGGCCTGTGGGGCTACGGCGGAACCGGTCGGCTACTCGCTTCGAAGTTGCAGGAACACGGGCTCGCGCCCCGCCACATCGTCGATGTGCATCCGCGGCGCGTGGGTCAGCGAATTCGAGGCGCCCCCGTGATCGCACCCGAAGCGCTCGCGCACCACGAACGCACACCACTGGTGGTCTCCGTCGCCGGAACCGGTGCGCGGCAGGAGATTCGCGGCTTTCTCGAAGGGCTCGACTATCGCGAGGGCCGCGACTTCGTCTGTGCGGCATAGCCGCTCGCGGGGCGCGGATCAGAACGCCGCGTTGCCTGGCACGCGCGGGAAGGGACTGATGTCGCGAATGTTCGCCACGCCTGTGATGAACTGAACCACGCGTTCGAAGCCGAGCCCAAAGCCCGCGTGGGGGACCGAGCCGTGGCGGCGAAGATCGAGGTACCACCAATATTCGTCTTCCGGCAGCCCGAGGTCGCGAATGCGCTGCAGCAGGACGTCGTGGCGGTGTTCGCGTTGCGAACCGCCGATGATCTCGCCGACCCCTGGCACGAGGACGTCCAGTGCACGCACCGTCTTCCCGTCCTCGTTCATGTACATGTAGAACGCCTTGATCTCGGCCGGATAGTCGGTCACGACGACCGGGCGCTTCACGTGTTCTTCCGCGAGAAAGCGCTCGTGCTCACTCTGGAGATCGATCCCCCAGCGCACGGGAAACTCGAAGTCGCGCCCCGAGGCTTCGAGAATCGAAATCGCTTCGGTGTAGGGGAGCTGCACGAAGTCGCTCTCGATGATGGTTTCGAGGTTCGAAACGATGCCGGGCGAGATGCGCTGGTCGAAGAACGCGAAGTCGTCCGGGCAGGCCTCCAGCACGTCGCGGAACACCGACTTCAAGAACGTCTCGGCCAACTCGGCGAGCCCCGCGAGGTCGCAGAAGGCCACTTCCGGTTCGACCATCCAGAACTCGGCGAGGTGGCGGGCGGTATTCGAGTTCTCCGAACGAAAGGTCGGACCGAAGGTGTAGACCTTCGAATGGGAGTGCGCGGCGATTTCGGCTTCGAGCTGCCCCGACACCGTAAGGTGTGCCTCGCTACCGAAGAAGTCCTGCGCGAAGTCGACGTTTCCGTCCTCGTCACGCGGCGGGTTCTTCGCGTCGAGGGTGCTCACTCGGAACATCTCGCCTGCACCTTCGGCGTCGGACAAGGTGATGATCGGCGAGTGGAGATAGAGGAAGTCGCGCTGCTGGAAGAAGTCGTGGATCGCACGCGAAGTCGCGTTGCGGACGCGAAGCACCGCACCGATCGTGTTGCTGCGGCTTCGCAGGTGCCCCAGGGTGCGGAGGAATTCGAGGGAATGGCGCTTCTTCTGGAGCGGGTAGTCGTCCCCGACCCCGCCCACGAGTTCGACCCTCGAAGCGTGGATCTCGTACTTCTGGCCCTTGCCCTGGGATTCGACGAGTTCGCCCTCGACCTCGACCGCACAGCCCGTGGCGAGCTTGCGCACCGTCTCTTCGTATTCCGCGAGGTCCGGGCTCGCGACCGCCTGCAGGCCGGCGAAGCCCGAGCCGTCCGTAACCTCCAGGAATGAAACGTTTTTCGAGTGCCGTGCCGTGCGCAGCCAGCCTCGGATCAGCACCGCCCCGCCGGCGCTTTCGCGCGCCAGGATCTGCTTGATCGACTCGTCCATCTCCCCCCCCTGTTCGATCCCTGCGGTCGCCACGGTACCGCGCGGGCGGCCAACCGGCCCGACGGGCCCTTTCGGCTTGTCGGCAGCTCGCAAATGACGTCGATGTCAGCGGGTGACATAAATGTCAGCCCATGTCATAGTGAGGCGCATTGTCGCGCCATGCCTCCACCCGACCGACCGGAAAGCACCCAGGTTGAACGCCCGAGACGACAAACGAACGAGCGAGCAGGACGACCGCCAACCCAGCGAGGGGGCTGCCGTCCGTTCCGCCGCGGCGCGCAGTCGCCAGGCCACGCGAGAGCGACTGCTCGAAAGCGGTCGCCAACTCTTCGCCAAGCAGGGACTCCACGGCGTGACGACCCATGACATCGCTCATGGCGCCGAAGTCGCGGCCGGCACCTTCTATCTCCACTTCAAGAACAAGCGCGAAGTCTTTCGCGAGATCGTCGACGGCTCGGTGGGCGAGCTGATCGAGTGCATCGAGAGCGCCGTCGAACCGTTCGTCGAAACCGATGATCTGGCCGGCGTGGTCCGGGCACAGGTCGAGGCCATGGTGGACTTCGCGGAAGACCATCGCGAAGTCATTCGCATGCTCTTCAGTGCCGACAGTGGCGCCGCCGCAGTCGGCTCCGACGTCTTGGATCTGCTCGCCTCGACGATCGCCGAAGGTCGCCGCGAGTTGATGGCGGCCGGCGTCGCGCCCAAGAACGTCGACCCCGCCGTGCTCGGCCAGGCAATGGTCGGCATGTGCGCACAGGTGCTTTCGTGGTGGAGCGAAGACCCGAGTCGCGTATCGCGCGACGCACTGATCGAGAGCCTCACCGAGATTCAGCGTTCGGGAACCCATCCCGTCTGATCACACCACCCAGAAACCAGACTGCGGCTCGTTCCGCATTTCTGGGCGTGCTCGACGCAAGTGCGCCCGTACCAAAACCCAGGAGATTCGAAAGACATGGCACACCCCGTTGATCCGTCCATCACGCATCACCCGGCGTACAACACCCTCGACCGGGACGACTTTGGTTCGATGCTCTCGCTTGCGCGCTACGCCGAACGCACGAGCGACTTCGACCACATCATTTCCGCGACCGTCGATCACTTCTGGGACCCGAACGACCCGCGCTACATCGACTTCGCCGACGCGCAGTACGACTTCGACACGACGAACGAAACCCTCATGCCGCGCGACTTCTGCATCGAACTGCAGTGCGCCGTGGCGGACAAGCTCGACGAAGGCCAGCAGATCAGGCTCGCCAACGAGAACACGCGCTTCCAGCTTTCGAGCATCCTGCACGGCGAACAGGGGGCGCTTTCCCTCTCGGCCAGCCTCGCGATGATCCTGCGCGACCCGGGCGCGCAGGAATACGCCACCAACCAGGCACGCGAAGAAGCCCGCCACGTGGCCGGCTTCAGCAACTACATCGCGAAGCGCTGGGGCACCCCGCTCGAGTCGGGGCCAACGCTCAAGAACCTGATGTGTGAAGTCGTCACGACACAGAAGGTCTACAAGAAGCTGATCGGCATGCAGATGCTGATCGAGGGCCTCGCGATGGGGGCGTTCGCCACGATCAACGCCAACACGAACGACCCGCTGCTCCAGCGCTTGATCCAGTTCACCATGACGGACGAAGCCTTCCACCACAAGTTCGGCAAGATCTGGGCCGACAAGACCGTGCCCAAGCTCTCGCCCGAAGAACACGAAGTGGTCGAAGACTGGGCGGCCGAGTGCTTCCAGCACCTGCTCTTCAACCTGATCAACGCCGAACAGAAGCAGGCGATCTACGGCGAATTCGGGCTCGACTGGGAATGGGTGCGCAGTGCGGTCATCGAAGCGTTCAGCGATGAGGACCGACGCGCGTCGATGACGGAGAGCACGGACATCTTCCGGGTGCTGATCAAGACGCTGCTGAAGGCGGGCATCATCACCGACCGCACGCGGCACATCTACGCGCAATGGGTCGACATGAACGAGCTCAATCGCGAGGACGCCGAAGTCGTCGGCACCGACGTCGCCGAAGAAGCGATGGATGTGCTGCGCGACATCAACCGTGGGCGCAAGAAGATCGGCAAGGCGCTGCGCAGCGTCGAGCTCTGATCGAGACTCTACCTTTCGACGAGCGCTGGGTTCGCTTTCAGCAGCGGATCCGGCGCTCTGCGTTTCAGCCGCCGCGGCGTCGACCGAAGCCCGAACCCATGAGACCGGTCGCGACCAGCACGAGCAGCGCGACCGCCATCAGGTCCATGGCCAGCGGGCCGAAGCGACCGAAGATGCGGCCCGAGTGGAGGTCGGCGACGACGCGCGTGCGGGGAAGACCTTCCCCGCGGTAGCCGTGCAGGATGGCTTCGCGCTCTTCGGCGCTCGCCGGCGTCGACTCGCTCCATGTCACGTCGAGAGTCGGGTCATGGGGCTCCCAGCCGAGCAGGTCTGCGTCCGAAGCGAAGCGACCTTCGGGCGTTTCGACCGCAAGGCGTCGCTGCACAGTCATGCCAACGCGCACGACCTGCCCAGGCAACGATGCGGAATCCATCTGGTCGACGATGGGTTCGCGATCGTCTGCGATCTTCGGGTCGGGGTCGAAGATGATGATGCGATCGTGCATCGCGAACGCGACGAAGCGCTGGACAGCCACTGCACCGACGAGGGGGGAGCGGGTCGAGCCCACGAGACGACCGTCGAGATAGAGCCCATGCTCGAGACTCGCGGCGCTGTGCCGCCCCACTCCGTAGTGAACGATCTCTTCACTGGGCGCCACGCCATACCAGCCGAGCAGCACTTCGGATGAAACCGTGCCCTTCATCCACGCGACATCGTCGACGTGATTGAGCAGCACTCCGGTCACCGCGAGCAAGAGCACCACGACTGCGGCGACCTGGCCGAGAAAGCGGTGTGCAGCGATGAAAGTCCTACGGCGCCTTGGATTGAGTCGTGCCACCGGGATGGTCTACCGCACGATCGAGCACGAGGGCCAGTCGCGCCACCTTCGTCGCAGCGCGAACCGACAAGGTCGCGCCGCTGATGCCGTCGATGTCGCGATCGAGTTGGGTGTCTGCATCGACCCGGGCGCCTCGGTACTGGTCCATGAAGAAGGGGAAGCGGATCTCCCATCCGCGCGACTCACGATAGGTCAGAACCTTCACCGCTTCGATGTGACCGGCCTCGACCACGACGCCCAGGGTGATCGGTTCGACCTTGCCGATCTCGTCGAGAATCCAGGCACTTCGATCGCCCGACACCCAGTAGCGAACCCGGAGGTCGCGATAACGGTGGCCGAGGACGCGCTCGACTTCTTGCTGGAGATCGCCCGTGACCCACACCGCCTTTGCGAGGGGCGGTGCGTCGGGGAACGCCTCCGCGACGAAGGCGGCCGGGGTCTGATACACCTCGGCCGCACTCGCCTGCAGGGCGACGCCAAGCGACACGGCAATGATCCAGAACGTTCGCATTCGAGGCCTGCTTTCTGTTTCCAGTCGACGATCGACCGGCACGATCGGATAGCGAATGCGGGCTAGAAGTTGAAGCCCATTCCGATGTTCACGCCGTCGAGTTCCGCAGCACCATTGTCGTTGCGCTGGAACTGCCCATCGACCTTGAGCACCACCTGTTCGTGGGGCCAGAAGTTGAAGCCGACGTCGTACTGCCGCATCGTGCCGCCACTGTTGCCGGCCAGCGTGTTGTACTGGTTGTAGCGAGCGAAGACCCCGACGCAGTCGGCGAGCTTGTACGAAGGTTCGACGTAGAAGCCGTACTGCTCGTCGGCACCGACGTCCTCGGCGGCGTCGGAGTGAAGGTCCCAACGTGCGTAGAGGGCGCGCAATCCGAAGGGACCGCGTTCGTAGACCATGTGCGCTTCGACCAGGGTCCCGGGCGTGTTCTCTCCGCTCGCCGCGACGTCTTCACTCCACTGCACCGTGGCGCCGAGTTCGAGGCCGGGGTGCCCGCGATAGACGACACGCCCGGTGATCGCGACGTCGGAAGCGTTTGCTTTGGCGACCTTCTGACGACCGCCGCGGATCTCGAAGGTGTCGTCCGTCTGCAAACCCGTGTGGACGGCAACATCGGTCGAAATCCCGTTGTCGAAGCGTCGCGTCAGCATCGCGCCGCCTTCCCACCAGGTGGAGGGAATGATCGCCTTCTCGACGGGATTGCGTTCGACGCCGTAGAAGGTCGGCGGCTCGTGGGTTTCGTTCAGGATGCCGACCGGAACGAGGAAGAGCCCCGTGTTGGCCGTGAGGTCGTGGGGGAGGTCGAACTGGATGAAGGCCTGCTCGAGTTCGACTTCGCCGGGCTTTCCGTCACCGGCAAGCGCGTGCTCGAGTTCGAGTTCGGAGTAGAAGCGAATGCTCTCGCTGAAGTCGTGATTGACGAACAAGACGAAGCGATGGAAGTCCGCCTGCGACTTGTTCTCCGCGCCATCGCTGCCTTCGAGGAAGTTGAAGTGGAGTTCGCCATAGCCGCCGAGGGTCGTGTCGTTGAACCAACCATCGGCCTGGCCTCCGCCCGCGTTCTCGACTGCGTCGGCCGTGGCGTCGATCTGCTTCTGCTGCTCCTTCATCATCTCGTGGAGTTCCTGGTTGCTCGGCGAATCTTCGGCGAACGCAGGCATGGCGAACGAGACGAGGGCTGCGGTGACGATCGCGATGCGACGTCGAATCACTTCGGTGTGGGCGGGCTTCATTTTGGGGTCTTCACTCCGTCGGGACGCTTTCGGGTTCGGGTTCGGGTTCGGGTTCGGGTTTGCCCAACGATCGGCCCGCGCGATCGAACACCGTGCGTGCGCGAGACCCCTCGTTGGGGATGATTCGAATAGCACTGCGTCCTGCAAACGACAATGGTTTTCATGTAGAAATTGATCACTTTTCACGGACAGGCCATGAGGGGAAGAGTCGTATTCCTTCGATAATCTCAATACTTACGGCGCTTTCTACTTCTCCGCCCATCTGAAAACCAGTTTCGTTTTCTTTTTAGCAGTGAGACCCGACGCCTCAGGTTCAGGTGCCCATCGCGGGGACTCCGATCGCGCCCTTTCGGAACTGCCCCGCCCTTCATGGCTTCCCACCCAATGAAGTCGCCTGGAGCGCTGTTCAGTCGGCGCACAACGCATCGCCCAGGCCGGACGAACGTTTCGTGTCGCTTTCGACCGCCTGAGCGATCGCGTTCGTGGACGCGTAGAGCGTCACGTGCTCGCGCGCCCGGGTAATCGCGGTGTAGAGCTGCTGTCGGGTCATCCGTTCCGCCGCGGCGTCGCTGATCACGACGGCCACGCGGGCGAACTCCGACCCCTGGCTCTTGTGGATCGTCATCGCGTAGGCGGGTTCGAAGGCGGGCAGTCGCGCAGGTGAAAGAAGACGCGTCGCGGGCTCGGGGCGCTCGGCAGCTTCGGCCGACGGCTTCCCATCCGCGACGGCGCGCGGAAACGCAACGCATAGACGCGCGAGCGCTTCGTCACCGCAAGCCACGAAGAAACCGATGTCCCCATTGAAGAGTTGCTGCGTGTGGTCGTTCTCGGTGACGAGTACAGGGCGGCCCATCGGATCGCCCGGCGCTGAAGCCAGTGAACCCGCGCGCCTCAACTCATGCTCGATTTCGCGATTCAGCCCCTCGACTCCACCGCGACCGGCGCGCAGAGGGGAGAGCACTCGAAAACCCGCGAAAGCGGAAAGCATGCGAACCGGATCCGACTCTTCGAGGTAGGGCGTGAACCCTGCCACGACTTCGCTGCGAAACAGCCCGTGTGCGTCACGCGTTTCGTGGATGAACGCGCGGCGCTCGACTTCCGGATGCCCCTCGCTCGCCAGGATGTCGAGCACGGCGCCTGAATCACCCGCATTGATCGCCACGGCGAGCGCGCCGATCCCCCGGTCGGAGGCGTAGCGATAGCTGCGCGTGAGTCGCACGACGTTGTTCTGCAGAGCGCTCCGCGGGCTTCCCTCCTCGGCGCGTGGAACACGCGCGCCCGCGAGTTCGTCGAGGGTGTCCGCGAACGAAGACTCGAAACCTTCTGGGAGCGCTGAGCGACAGACGTCGCCCATCACCGCCCCCGCTTCGACCGACGCCAGCTGATGTTCGTCGCCAAGCAGGATGACGCGTGCTTGCTCCGGAACGGCCTCGAGCAGGCGCGTCATCAACGCAAGGTCGACCATCGAAGCTTCGTCGACGACGATGAGGTCTACCGGAACCGGGCGGTTCGCGTCGTGACGCACGCCGGGTCGCGCACCACCCCGCACACCGAGACAGCGATGGACCGTGACGGCATCACGCGGCAGCGCGGCCTTCACCTGTTCCGAACATTCGAGCGCATCGGCGCCGCGTTGGATCGCGGCAGCAAGTGTCGCGGCGGCCTTGCCCGTGGGCGCCACCAATGCGATGCGCGGCACTTCTCCGCATTCGCCCTCGAGGGCCTGCTCGATCGCGAGCGCGAGGATCTTCACCACGGTCGCGGTCTTTCCGGTACCGGGGCCGCCCGAAATGACGGTCAAGCGTTGTTCGAGGGCGACCGCAGCTGCGAGGCGCTGGCGATCCAGCTCGCGAACGGTCGCACCAGCCTCTGCTGGCTGCATGAAGTCGAAGGCGGCCTGGTCCGCCCCCTCGGTCGGTGCGCCTTCACGCGCAGCCGAGGCGATGGGGAAGTAGCGATCGAGGCCGGCGAGAAGTCTCTCCACGTCGGCCGACAACGAGGGGGCGAGTGCGCGTCGGCGCAACTGTTCGGCGAGCCGCGACTGGTAGGACCAGTAGCGATGTAGATAGAGACGCCCTGAATCGTCGAGAACCAGGGGGCGTCTCTTACCGCGCGCAACGGACGGGTCGTGGGTACGCGCTTCGCTCTCCGTTTGAACGAGCGGGCTCCCCTCGAGCGCCCCGAGTAGCGACGCTGCCGACGGGCGATCCGTTGAATCGAGGCCAGGCAATCGACTCGCCACGGCCTCGTCACTCCCGAGGTCGAAGCAGATGTGACCCTCAGCGGCTTCGCGTCGGGCCAGAGCCGCGGCGAAGAGCACGAGCGGTTCGTCTTCTTTCGCGATCGCCGCGAGTCGCTCGGCGAACGCGCAGTCGAGAAGGGAGAGCAGCGACTTTTCTCGCAGCGTGTCGAGGGTCAACGTCATGCCGCCGCAACCCCCGGTGCGTCGAGCAGGGCCGAAAGTGCGGCGATGCGCGCGGCGCTCGGACGATGCTGGAAAATCCCCGTTCCGGTCGGCGCCGACGGGTCCATGCCGCGCAGGAACAGGTAGTAGACACCACCAAAGTGGGTCTCGTAGTCGTAGTCGGCAACGCGCGCAGCCAGGTAACGGTCGATCGCCACCGTATAAAGGTGATACTGGAGTACGTAGTGATGTTCCTGCATCGGATGCAGCAACGCTGCAGGCTGATAGTCGGCTGCGTTGTCGCCGAGATGGTTCGACTTGTAGTCGACCACGTAGTAGCGACCACGCCATTCGAACATGAGGTCGACGAAGCCGCGCAGATAACCCGTGAGGGATTCGAAGCGAAGGCGTTCCAACCGCGGTGCGTAGTCGACGGCGAGCTGCCGCGAGACTTCGTCGTCGGCGAACTCGCGAAACAGCGCTGCAAGATGCGCGGCGCGCAGCCCGTCGGCCTGCTCTGCGACGGGAACCAGGAACTCGACTTCGTCGAGGCGCGCACCGCAAGCCAACGCACGCAGACAGAGGCCCTGGTCGCCGATTGGCGCGTCCAATACACGTTCGATATCGCGACCGAGCGGGCCACGCGCGACTTCATCGACACCGTGACGATCGAGAAGCCCGGCGAGTTCACCTTCCAGTTGCGGGTTGACCGGCTCTCGAAAGTCGAGGTGTTCGAGGATGCTGTGCAGGAGAACCCCCGTCCGGGCCCCCGGTGCGAGACCTTCGAAGAGGCACTCGCCTTCGGGTAGCGGTTCGCTGGCTTCGATGTCCTGCGCGTCGACTTCGTCACGATCTGCCCCTTCGGCGCGCAACGGGGGGAGCACAGGTACGACTTCTCGATCGGAGGCGGCGAGTTGGGAAAAGCTCGAATGTCGCCAGGTCGAGGTCAGGACGCGCGAAACCTCCGGGGCTTCGCCCGGGGGCGGCTGTACCGCGGGCTGCGGACGCGGCGCTTCATCGCCCGACAACGACCGCACGGAAATCGACCCTGCCGCGCTTTCCGCGAACGCCTCGAGTTCGCCGCGAAGTCCGCCATCGTCGAGCTGCTTCCAACCTGCGGCGTCGAGTTCGGGATGCAACAGGGGAAACAGTGCGGACTTGTCTGCATCGCGCACCGCGCCCCACACGACGCTGCAGCGATGCTTGGCGCGGGTCAGTGCCACGTAGAGCATGCGGGTGCCTTCGGCGAGGTTCTCTTCCCGGGCACGTTCGATGTTCTCGGCATGCTCGGGCGACCCCAGGTCGAGCACGACTTCGCCGTCCCGCTCGGGGTCGTCGGACGCCATGTGAAAGCGCGTTCGGGCCTTTGCCGCCTGCTGTAGTTCGGCCGACGCAAACAGGAACGGGCAGTAGACGATCGGGTACTCGAGTCCCTTGCTCTTGTGAATGGTCACGACGCGTACCGCGGCGCGGTCGGATTCGAGCCGCAGTTCTCCTTCTTCGCCCACGGCGTTGCCGCGCAGCTCGCGATCGGAACGCATCCGCGAGAGCCACTGCACCATGCCCTGCGGTCCGAGGTGATCGCCTTGCGCCGCGCGTTCGGCGAGTTCGCCGATGTGGAGGATGTTGGCCAGACGCCGCTCGCCCCCTTCGACCTCCAGCAGGCGTCGATGAACGTCGCCCTCGTGCAAGAGCGCGTGGAACATGCGAACGAAGCCGTGTCGATTCCAGGTCTCGTGCCAGGCACCGAAGCGCTCGAGCCATGGATCCCAGGCGAATTCGTCTTTGCGCCACCCATCGAAGTCAGCCGCGATCTTGCCGAAGATCCGGGTCGCGAGCGCAGCGCGAATGCGCGAAAGCGAGCGGGGTTCGGCGATGGCTTCGAGTATGCGTTCGATGTCCAGTGCTTCGTCGGAGTCGAGGACGCTCGCGTTGCCAAGGAGCGCGGCTGCAACGCCGGCGGCGCGCAGGGCGTTGACCATGCGAAGGGTCTGGTCGTTCGTTCGACACAGCACCGCAATGTCACCCGGCCCCACGGGCCGACCGTCGATGCTCGTCTCGCTCGCGAGCAGACGCGCGATGTCGGCTGCGACCCGCCACGGCACGACTTCGCTCACCCGCGCCTTGTCGATGGGCTTGTCGCCTTCGCGTTCGAGGAAGAGCAGGTCCAATGCGCCGGGCGACGACTCGCCTTTCGGCGGCGCCAATGCGTCGACCGCACCGGGCCGTGCCGTCACCGCCTCGAACCGAATCTCCTCCATACGAAACGGACTTCCGTTGTCCGGCGAGAACAATGACGCCAACGCGTCGATCAACCCCGGGTCGGAGCGCCAGTTGACGTTGAGGGTAAAGCAGCGTTCGCTGGCGTCGCCCTTCGCGCGGAGATACGCGTGTACGTCTGCACCACGGAAGGCATAGATTGCCTGTTTGGGGTCCCCGATCAAGAACAACGGGGCGTTCGCGTCGTGCCAGATGCGACGCACGATCTCGTACTGCAGTTGGTCGGTGTCCTGGAACTCGTCGACGAGGGCCGCGCTGAACGCGCTGCGCAAGCGCGCCGCAAAGCGCGAACCACTCGGACTGACCAGCGCCGTTCTCATTTGCGCGAGCAGGTCGTCGTAGGACTGGCGTGCGGCTTCGCGCTTTCGTTCGGCGAGTTGCTTCGTCGTCTCGCTGATCAATCTGCGTTCGAGGCTGACCTGGCGGTCGCGCAGCGCCTCGGCCGCGTCATCGTTCGCGGCGAGGAGTGCTTCGCATGCGCCAAAGAAGGGATGATCCGGCGGGGCCTTGCCCTTCTTCGTCCCCGCCTCGATCCCCGAAGCACCCAGGCGTGCCAGCTTCTTTCGCGGACCTTCACTCGAAATCGGCAGCCGATCGTCCTGCAACAGGGCTTCGGTGTCTCTGCGCCAGATCGTCTGGATGTTCTTGACGGAGTAGCTGCGACGATTCAGCTGATCACTGCGCTCGAGCAGCGAGAGCACGTCGTGCCCTTCTCGTTCCCACTGCGCACGCACCTCGCTCAGCACGTCACGCCACTTCGCCACGCGCTTTTCGACCGTGTCACGCGAAAACCGCTCGGCCTCGGGGATCACCCGCGGCGGATCCGCGTCCGCGCCATGGCGCGCAACGCCCAGCCACTTTTCGATCTTCGGAAACTTCGACCGCATGAAGTCCACCACGCTGGGGTCTTCTTCGGCGATCACATGCGACCAGACGTCCGCACCGACTTCGCGCAACAGTGCACCTTGATCGACGAGCAGCTCGACATCGAAGGCCGAGCGACTCTCGAACGCGTACTCGCGCAGGGCGCGCTGGCAAAAGCCGTGGATCGTCAAGATGGCGGCTTCGTCGAAGTCTGCGAGCGCGTCGACGAGATACCGGGTGGCGAGGGTGCGCTGGGCGTTGGTCGTGAAACGCGAAAGGAGGTCGGCGAGCACATCGTCGTCACCGGTCTCGCCCGTTTCGAAGGCATGGAGCGCTTCGCCGAGACGACGGCGAATGCGGTCGCGCAGTTCTGCCGACGCAGCGCGGGTGTATGTGATGACGAGGATCTTGTCGACGCTGAGCCGCTCATCGAGAACGAGCCGCAAGTAGAGCGTCGTGATGGTGAACGTCTTGCCCGTTCCCGCACTCGCTTCGATCAGTGTCGTGCCGCGGAGATCGACTTCGAAAGCGTCGAGAGGCTTCATCCCAGCTCCTCCCGCGCCGCGAGCAGCGGTTCGTAGACCTCGGACGCCGCAGCCGCGAACGAAACGCCGCAAGCGAGGTTCGCGTCGGCGTCGAATGGATCGACGCCCCGAAACGCCAACTCGACATAGGGATCACTCTCGTCCCCGAAGCCCGACCAGGCGTCGACCGCGAACTTCTTGCGCGCTGCGTCGATCGCGCCGGCCTCCCCCTTCTTCGCCAACGCGCTCGCATAGGCGCGCGACGCCTCGTGAAACAAGGGCAAGGGGGCCTTCAGGCCTTCCCGGTACAGGTCGACCAGCGCGGCGAGTCGCCCCTCGGCGTCTTCGCAGGGACCGAAGCGAATGGCGTAGACGTGCTGTTTGCCCGACTGCGCTCGCCCCACCAGGCTGGTCTGCGGCGGTGTCTTTCCGAATGCAGCGGGGTCGCGCGCACGGCCGACCTGCCACACCAGGTGCCGCAACCACGCGCGAAGCTCCGACCCGCGACCGAGCCTCTGAAACGAAGAAAACACCTGTCCCGCTTCACCGATCGCATCGAAATGACCGGTGATGTCGACGCCCCCACACTGGATCGTGAATGGTTGCTTCGGCATCGCTTCGGACACGTTCAGTTCGGTGTTCCAGCGGGCGATCTGTTCGGCGTCCTGCACGAGGTCTTCGAAGGCGAGCCTCCCCGCACTGCCATGGGGCAGCACGCCCGTGGCGTCGACGACCTCGAAGGCGTCTTCGAACCCGACACCCGCTGCATGCAGGTCGAGGATCAGCTGCCCGACGTTTGCGGCTTCCCGCGGATCGAGCGAGAACGCCTCGCGGCGCGCGATCGGCTCGCGCTCGTCGCGAAGCACGATGCCGAGGGTGTCTCTCACGAACGCGCGGGAGGGCGCGTGGAAGAAGGCGACCAGGTCTTCGAGAGCAAGCGAAGCGATTGCGGACTCCTCCGCTCCAGGATCGACCCGCACCGAAAACGCACCCTCCCTTGCGACCCGGCTGGTGTCGATACGCGCAAGCTCGCGATGCAGCTGGCGATGGACCGGAAACACACGCCGCAGCTCGTCCTGGTAGCGCGCACCGTAGGGATGCAGAGGATGACGGATTTCGATCTGCTCGCGGATCCGTTTTCGCATCGCGCGATGCGAAAGGGGCTCACCCTCTTGATCGATCGCGTGCGCGTCGCAGATCACGTCGACCAACTCGCTCACCGCAGCCGAAGGCGGCAACTCGGCACCGTCGCGAATGCTCTGCCCCACGTAGGTGATCACGAGGCGGTCACGCGCCGACAACAGCGCCTCGAGAAAGAGATAGCGATCGTCGTCTCGCATCGTGCGATCGCCCAGCTTCGGGTCGCGCGCCATCAGGTCGAAGCCCGGTGGATGGTCGATGCGCGGGAAGGCGCCGTCGTTCATCCCCAGCAGACAAACCACGCGGAAGGGAATGCTCCGCATCGGCACGAGTTCACAAAACGTCACCCCACCGGCCAGGAAGCCCGTCGACCGGCGCGCGTGCTGCAGTTGCCGCTCGAGTTGCTCGCGCAGCGAGGTCAGGCTGACGGCTCGCTCGAAGCCCACGTTCGTCGCCTGTTCGGCCGTCTTGACGATTGCCTTGCGGAGCATCAGATGCTGGTCGTGGTGATCGTCGTCGTCGATCGCGAGGCCTTCGAGAAAGCACAGAAGGGCTTCACGCCAGGCGTGAGGCGAGTTCATCCCGGAAAGCGTTGCACGCGACGCGACGAGAAAGCGATGGACTTCGAGCAGGCGTTCGAGGGTTTCGGCGCGTTGCCCCTCGGCGTCGCCAAACGGCTGGACGCCCTCGAAGAGCGCATCGTCCGCGCCTTCGATTGCCACACCGAGAAGCAGCCGATCGATGCCGAAGCGCCAGGTGTTGACGTCGATCTCGGGCTGCGCCTGCTCGGCGCGGTGTGCTGCGTCGATCCCCCAGCGAATGCCTGCTCCGCCGATCCACGCCTCGACGCGGGCGAGGTCTTCGGTGCCAAGGCCAAAGTGCTGCGCGACACACGGCCGCCCCAACAGGTCGAGGACATCGGGGGCCGAAAAGCGGCCGGCCACGACTTCGAGCCCCGCGAAGAAGGCGTCGACGACCTCGTCGGTCGGGTCGGGCCAGCGATCGGAGATTCGATAGGGAATGGCCCCTTCACCGCGCGCAGCCGCTTCGGCGCCGCGCGCACGAACCCCGAAGACCGCTTCGATATAGGGTGCATAGGTCTTGATGTCCGGCGTCATCACGACCACGTCCTGCGGTTCGAGACTCGCGTCGGCTTCGAAGCACGCGACGAGTTCTTCGCACAGGACTTCGACTTCGCGCATCGGGCTGTGGCAGGCGTGGATGCGCAACGAGCGATCACCCGAATCGAATGATCTTCGCTCGAGACCTGATCGCCCCGATGCTTGCAGCGTGTACACGTCGCTCTGGAGACCGCTGAGCAGGCCCTCGCCTACCGGCTCGCTGTGGAGATCCCCCTCCCCTTCGTCGAGGTCCCCACTTGCAACCAACATGCTGTGGAAGTCGCGACCGAGCTTTCCATACGTGGAGAGCAGGGGATGCCCGACGTCGAGATGGAGTTCTTCGTCGAGATCGACGCCCCCTTCGAGATCCACCGACGAACCTTCCCGGTGCAAGCTGCGCCGCGCTTCGCGCTCGGTCGCAACGTCGCCCCAGTAGTGGGGCGTCGGACTGAGCATGAAGAGGTGCAGTTCGCAGTGGCGACCGAGGGCGCGAATGAGATCGAAGTGAAGACGGGGCAGCGACGACACGCCGAACACGGAAAGCCGCTCGGGTAGCCGACCCGCCTCGACGTTTCCCCGAACCAGCCGATCGATCAGCGCGCGACCGCGACCCGCGAGATGACCGTCGCCGTGACGCGCCACGAGTTGGCGCCACAGAGTCGCTTGCCAGGCCACGTCCGGCTCGTCGGCGGGGGCGTGCGCGGAGGCGCGTGCAGGGTCGAGCCACGCGTGGAGCATTTCTTCGCGGTAGCCCATGTAGCGATAGAAGGTGTTCGAGATCTGGTGCGCGAGTTGGATGCGACGGCGCCCGTCGGCGTCGTCTTCGAGATAGCCCGCGATCGACCCGAATTCGGGACGACCCTCGAGTTCGTAGAGCAACTCCGCGATCGACCACAGCATCGACTCGGTGTCGTAGACCGGATCGACTTCGCGATCGAACATCCGAAGCGCAATGTCATCGACGAAGTCGCGTAAGGTCAGAACCCGCTGGTTTGCCCAGACACCGAGGCGCTGGGCGAGTTCCATCGCGATCCAGCGCTCCATCCCCTGCCCCTGCACGACGAGAAGCTCGGGGTCGAACACGCCACTGCGCGGCACCGCGACCACTTTCGCGAGCGCTTCGATCAGGGCTTCAGCCCGGTTGCTGCGATGGATGATCATGTCTAGCCCGCATTATTCATGAACATCCTACTGCGACGGATGTTCATGAATCATCCGGGCCAGGCGCTCGACCCGTGGTTCAACTTGTGAGGCGGGCGGCCAACCGGTCGACAGCCTCGGCCACGCGCTCGGGAGGCACCGCGGTGTAGCAGAGTCGCACCCAGTCGGCGTAGTCGGTGCCGCTGGACTGACCGGGTGCGACCAGCACGCCGTCTTCGAAGCAGTCTTCCAGGAAGCCCATCATGCCGCGCCCGTCGAGGCGTGCAGAGACGTCGAGAAAGAAAAAGGTCGAACCACCGGGCGCGGGCAACCCGAGAACCTTTGCGGTTCGCTCGGCCACCTCTCGATACTGTGTGCGCGCGGCTTCGAGCCAGGGCGTACCCGATTCGAGCGCTTCGACCGCGGCGAGTTGTCCCGCCGTAGGGGCGCCGTAGAAGGTGTGGGTGGCAAGCTTGCGGGCCTGATCGACCGCTTCATGTGGACCGACGAGATAGCCGGTCCGATTGCCCGCCATTCCAAACGACTTCGAAAACGAATAGACGGAAAGCGTGCGCTCGGGTGCCACGCGCCCGGGCGAAAACGGTGTGCCGCGATAGACGATGTCTTCGTAGACCTCGTCGGACACAAGCCACAGATCGCGTTCGCGCGCGAACTCCGCGAGTGCGGTGAGCCAGGCTTCGGAAAGCACGCGGCCCGTCGGGTTCGAAGGACTCGAAACGTAGAGCGCGACGGTCTTCGATGTCGTGCGCTCGCGAACCGCTTCGAGAGCCGCTTCCTGCGTGTCGACCCGATCGTAGAAGGGCACTTCGACTGGCACACCACCAAACGCCTGCACGATCCCGCGGATCAGCGGCCAGAACGGCGCGAGGATCAGGACTTCGTCGCCGGGCTTCACGATCGCACCCGCGATGCACGCGAGCGCCCCCGTGGCACCGGCACAGACGAGAACGTTTTCGCGTTCGCAGGCGAGCCCGTTTCGGCTGCGAACCTTGTCCACGATTGCGTCGACCAGCGGTGGAATGCCGCGCGTGTCGACATAGCGATGCATGCCCGGATGCGCTTCGACCGTGAGGTCCTGCATGCGACCGCCCGCAAAGGGTTCGAGCCAGGTGTCGCCGACGTGCAGGGGGTAGATGGGACCGGGGTGGTCGTGGAGGCGATCCGCAAAGGGGGAGTACACGGCGGCCGGCATGGCGAGCGCGGTGTCGGCGAACTTGGGAAATTCGGGCACGCCGGGTTTCACCTTCCTTCGTGGGTTCGTGCTTTCGGGCTCTGGCTGGGGTCGGGGGTCGCGTGCGCCGAAAAGATCAACCTTTGTCCGACGCGGCGCGAATCATCATCTCGTAGCCCTCGCGAAAGGTCGGGAACTGAAAGCGGTAGCCGCTCTCCACGAGACGATCGTTGCGGCACCGCTTGCTGCCCGCACGCCGCACGCGCGCCTTCGCTTCACCATCGCCGAGTTCCGGCAGCTTCACGCCGAGTCGGCCCGCGAGCCAGCGCAACACCGCAGACTCTTCGGCCGCTTCGTGGTCGACACCCAGATAGAGGTCTGCCGGAGCTTCGACCGTCATCAGGTGTTGCAGGCAGGCCGCCGCATCGTCGAGGTGGATGCGGTTGGTGTAATGGAGCTCGCCGCTCCCCACGCCGACTTCGCCACGCGCGACCGCACGCAACAGGCGATCGCGTCCCGGTCCATAGATGCCGCCCAGGCGCACCACCGTCGCTGGGATCTCGCCCGCGAGGAGAAGGCGTTCGGTCATCAACATGATGTCGCCGCGGTAGTTGCTCGGAGCCGCCTTCGACTCTTCGTCGACCCATTCGCCACGGCGCTGGTCGTACACCGAAATGCTCGACGTGAAAAAGATGCGCTTCGGCTTCTCGGCGAGGTCCGCGAGCGCACCCAACAAGCGACCCATGCCGTCTAGATACGCGTAGCGGTACCCCTCTTCGTCACTGCGGCCCGCACCGGCGGTATAGAAGATGGTCTCGATGTTGCTCGGCAAGCTCACGAGGGTCTCGGGGAGCGATAGATCGGCCCGCACAGGCTTGATGCCCTCCGGCAGATCGACCGGATTGCGCTTCAGGCCAAACACCTCGTGCCCGTCGGCGACGAGGCGCTCACCGAGCGCGCTTCCCACGTAACCACAACCTGCGATCAAGACCCTGGCCATCGCGGTAGCTTGCCCCATGTCCTTCGCGCGCGCCGCCTATACTCGTGCGCGTGAATCCCCTGATCGGCATCCCGCTCTGTCACGATGCGAACGGGCGCATCCGCGCCGGGCGCGAATACCTCTACAGCGACATCGCCTATGCGCGAGCCATCGAGCGCGCCGGCGGAACACCGATCCACCTGCCCATCCAGCAGGAAACCACGGCCCTGCTCGAACGCATCGACGGTCTACTGCTGCCGGGAGGCGATGACTTCCTGCCCGACGAGCCGCCTCGCGTCCCCGACCTCTTCACCCCGGCAAGCGACACCCAGATCGCCTTCGACGCGGCCCTGCTCGAAGCCGCCCTCGCCAGGGACCTGCCCGTCCTGGGCATCTGCTACGGCGCCCAGCTGATCGGGCGCGCCTTCGGAGCCTCCTTCTACTACCACCTGCCCGACGAACGGCCCGACGCGATCGACCACCAACTCGACGAACGCGAGGGACGCCATGCGATCCACATCGACGAGGCGACGCGACTCGCCAGCATCGTGGGCGAAGGCATGCACGAGGTCAACAGCCTTCACCACCAGGCCATTTCGCAAGTCGAGGGTTCGCTTTGCGTGAGCGCGCGCGCCCCCGACGGCGTGATCGAAGCCATCGAACACCCCGCGCATCGCTTCTGCCTCGGAGTGCAGTGGCATCCGGAAAAGGCGTCGGGGGCCGATTCCGACGCGCTCTTCGACGCGTTCGTAACCGCAAGCACGACGAGCCAGCCTGGTGGAAACTCCCAGCGGGCGAGCTGACCGACGAGGAAGCAAGGATGACGCCCCCCCCCCCCGATCGATTCGAGGACGAAGGCACGATTGTCGATCCACCTCTCACGTCTCCTACCGGCCGAGTTCGCGACGAAGGAGTTTGCCGGTGGCGTTGCGGGGCAGTGCGTCGACGCGGCGGAATGCGACCGGGCACTTGTAGACCGCGAGGCGGTCGCGACAGAAGGCACGCAGCTCATCGGCTCTGGGCGAAGCGCCTTCACGCGGGACGATCCAGGCTGCGGGGCGCGCGCCGTAGGTTGCGTCCGCGATCCCCGTGACCCCGGCTTCGGAAACGTCGGGATGTGCGAGGAGCACCGCTTCGATCTCGGCCGGGTAGATGTTCTCGCCACCCGAGATGATGAGATCGCTGCGGCGGTCGAACACGCGCAGGCGACCGTCCGGGTCGAGGGCGCCGACGTCGCCAGTGTGAAGCCAGCCATCACGGAACGCTTCGGCACTGGCGTCCGGCTTCTGCCAATACGCCGTCGCAACCGTGGGACCGTGAATGCAGATCTCTCCGGTCGCTCCGCGGGCGAGGTCGAAGCCGTCTTCGTCGACGACCTTGACCCGCGTCCCGGGCAGCAAGGTGAGCCCACGACCTTCGCCTTCGCCGGGCGGACGTGTCGCGACCTGGGATGCGGCTTCGGTGAGCCCGTAGGTCGGTGCAATGGGAAAGCCCGCCTCGCGTGCAGCGTCGAGCAATGGCTGCGGGGTTGCGCCGCCACCGAGCAAGACACAACCGAGCGAGGACGCAGCGTGCTCGCCCTTCATTTCATCGAGGACACGCGCAAGCATGTTGGCCACCAACGAAATCCCCGAGATCGTTTCGGCTGCGAGGTCCCGTGCGACTCTCGCGGGGTCGAACTGCTCGTGCAGCACGACACACGATCCCGCGAGCACGCTTCTCAGCAGAATCGAAAGACCGCCAACGTGAAAGATCGGCAGACAGAGAAGCCAGCGATCGGAAGCGTCGGCGCCAAGCAGCGCCGCCTGCCCGGTCGCGCTCGCGAAGAGATTCTCCGCGTCGAGGGCAACGCCCTTGGGTTGGCCCGAGGTACCGGATGTATAAAGGATGAAGCGCGGTGTGGTGAACGCGATCTTTGCGACGGTCACGGCTTCTGACTGCCCGCCCGAAGGAGCCGCGACTTCGGGGCACGAGATCGAAGACCCCGACGCAGCATCGTTCACGTGCAAGCGAACCACATTGCCGTCGAGTCCAACGGATGCAGCATCCGCGTCGTCCACGAGATGCACGAAGAACCCCGCCCCGCTATCGCGCAGCTGGTACTCGACCTCGTTCGGCGTGAGCCGCGTGTTGACGAGTTGGAGGGTGAAGTCGAGCACGAACGAAGCGTGCACGAGTTCGAGCATCGGCATGCCATTAGGGAGCTGCACTGCAACGATCGCGCCGCGCTCCACACCGCACCCGGCGAGCACTCGCGCTACGCGTTCGACCCGCAGCGCCAGGGCGCGGTAGTCGAAGCGTTCGGCGCCCAGGACGAGCGCGGGTGCTTCGGGTGTGCGTGCTGCACGGGCGACGATCCACGGTTCCGCCCACTGCGAAGCCTGCGCGCCGGCGAGTCGCTCGCCTCCCGCACTCAAGCCCGAAACTCCACGGCTGCGTCGGCGAGACAGCGGCTCAGCAGCGCGGGGTCTTCGTCGATTCCTAGCCCCGGGCTACGCGGCACTTCCATCGAACCGTTCACCGGCGCGCCAATCGTCGCGACATCGAGTTCGAAGTGTCCATGGGTGGCGAGCCCACACGCGCGCACGGGCCCTTCGGCTGCGATCGCGGCCGCGGCGTGAACAGCCGCAGCAACACCGATCGCGGAATCGAGCAGCGTCGTGACCGCGATGTCGAGCCCGTGCTCGCGTGCCAGGCGCGCCATGGCGAGCGCGGCGAAGGGACCGCCGGCGGCCGACGGCTTGATGACGACGACATCGGCCGCACGGTGTTCGATCGCGCTTCGAAGCTGCGCGAGATCGAGCGCCCCTTCGTCGAGCGCGATCGGGATGCTCGCCTCACGCCGAAGCGCGGCGAGCCCTTCGAGATCACTCGCCGGCAGCGGTTGTTCCAGATACTCGATCTCGAAAGGCGCGAAGGCATCGATCGCCGAACGTGCTCGACCGATGTCGTACGCCTGGTTGGCATCGAGCCGGAGCTTCGGCCGTCGCCCCAGCGCGCTGCGAATCGCAGCGATGCGTTCGACGTCCTGTTCCAACGCCAGTGCGCCCACCTTGAGCTTCAACGTCTCGAAGCCAGCGTCGCAAGCCCGACGAGCCGCGCTTGCGAGTTCGTCGGTCGAAGCTTCGGCGAGCAGTGCGTTGCACGGCAATTCGCGCACGCTCCCACTCGCTCCCGGCACCAGGGTTTCGCACAGCGGCAGTCCGCGACGTCTGGCTTCGAGCTCGAGCCGTGCCGTTTCGAGACCGGCGCGCGCACACGGTGCAGGGGCCTGTCCCGCGATCGCGTCGCCGAGTTCTTCCAGCGAGCACCCGACCAACTTCGAAAGCGCCACTTCGAGACCGGCACGCGCACCCAGGGTCGTCTCGACGCCAAAGCCCGAATAGGGCGACGCCTCTCCGCGCCCCACGAGCCCGTCTTCGGACTCCAGCCGCACCACCGTACCTTCGCGAAACGCAACCACACCGTTTGCAGTGTGGACCGGTCGCACCAACGGCAATCGAATCGGGATCAGCTGTGCAATCGCGACCCGCACGCGAACCTCAGAGCCACCAACCGAGCGCGAGAAGCAGGGAATAGAAGAGCCCGAGCTGTGCAGTCGCACCCAGCGCTTCGTTGAGTGTCGCGGCGTCTTCGTTGCGAAAGACGCGGTCGAGCAAGCCGCACGCACGCGGCAGGGTGAGCAGTGGGAGATAGATGAAGAACGAGCGCTCGCAGACCAGGTGGAAGACGGGGAGCATCCAGTAGGCGAACGCCACCAACGCGACGTATTCGAAGCGCCCTCCCCGCGCGCCGAGTCGCACCGCGAGCGTGTTCTTGCCCGCGACGATGTCGGTTTCGCGATCGCGCACGTTGTTGACCACCAACGTGGCGGTCGAAAGCGCTCCCACGGGCAGCGAGGCGAGGAACACGGCACCGCTTGCGTCGAGGGTCTGCACATAGAAGGTGCCCACGACCGCAACCACGCCAAAGAACAGAAAGACCATCACGTCGCCGAGCCCGTGATAGCCAAAGGGCCATGGTCCTCCCGTGTAGGTGATCGCCGCCACGATCGACGCCACGCCGATGGCGACGATGGGCCAGCCACCAACCGCAACGAGATAGAACCCCACCAGCACGGCGGCCCCGAACACGCACCACATCCCCTGCCTCATCTGTGCGGGGGAAAGCAAGCCCAGTTGGGTTGCGCGCGGAGGCCCGACCCGGTCATCGGTGTCCGCCCCCTTCTCGAAGTCGTAGACGTCGTTGGCGAAGTTCGAGCCGAGCTGGAGCAGGACCGCACCGAGCAACGCGGCGAATGCGGGCCAGAAGCGCGCGGCACCGTCGCTCGCGGCGACGGACGTCCCCACTGCGATCGGTCCGATCGCGACGGCAAGGGTGCGAGGACGTGCAGCGAGCAGCCATGCGCGCCGATCGAACGTGGTCGCACCACCGGGTGGTGACAAGATGGGGTCCGAAACATGCGCCACGACCTAGGCCTCCAGGCAGATTGGGATGTTCAAGGGGTTGTCGTGTCGACCTGCGCGAAGAACGCCCGCGCAACTTTTCCGAAGACTTCGGGGTTCTCGAGGTGGGCCGCATGCCCCGCTCGAGGAACGACTTCGAGACGCGCTCCGGGGAGACGATCGCAGTAGCGGCGCGCGAGTACGGTGAACTTTTCGTCTTCGGCGCCGACCACGAAGCACAGCGGCACCTTGATTCCCACGAGATCGAGGGGCGGCATCGCACCCGTCCCCATACCGCGCAGGCTGTTCGCAAGGCCCAGGGGTCGGTTGTGCATTCGCTGCGCTCTTGCGCGAGCCAACGCGTCTCGACCGAGACGGGCCTGGCTCGCGAACAACGGCTTCGCCATCCAGTCGTCGACGAAGGCTTCGAGCCCCCCGTCGAGGATGCGCGCGGCCAGCGCTTCGTCGTCGCGAATGCGGGCGTCGCGCGCAGTCGCGTCCGAGAGCCCCGCATTGGCGCCGATGAGGAGTGCCGAGCGGGCGAGTTCGGGATGGCGCGCAACCAGGCTCAACGCGGCGCGCCCGCCCATCGAGTAGCCGAGCAGATGCGGTCGTTCGAGCGCGAGTTCGTCGAACACGCATGCGAGTTGGCCCACGCAGGCTTCCATGCTGTAGTGCGCAAGATCATCCGGCGCGTCACTGCACCCGTGCCCGACGAAGTCGATCGAGACGACGGGATGGCGTACACAGAGCTCAGTCACGACACCCCGCATGCTCTCGGTCGAACCCGTAAAGCCGTGCAGCACGACGACCGTCGACGCATCGCGCTCACCACCGGGTACCGAGCGCGCATGCAACCGCACGCCATTGGCGTCCAGGAATGTCGAAACGACACGCTTCACTTCGCCACTCCATCGGCTGCGAGTTCGCGCTGAACGGACGCGACCAGTTCGCGAAAGTGATCGCGATTCGCGTCGCCGTCGACCGCAACCTCGACCAGCGAGACCCCGGAGCGCGAGAACGATTTTTCGAGTGACGCCTCGAATTCGCCAAGGCTCGCGACTCGCTCGTGGTGCATACCGTAGAACGCAGCGGCCCCCGCGAAGTCGAGTCCATGCGGTGTGTCGAACAGCTCGTCGAAGCGCGCGTCCTCACCGTATTGCGCGATCGGAAGAAAGGAGAAGATCCCGCCGCCATCGTTGTTGATCACGACGATCGTGGCGTTCAAGGGATAGCGCCGTGCCGTCAACAACGCGCCGATGTCGTACAGGCACGCCAGGTCTCCCGTGAAGAGCACCACGCGCCCCAGGCCCGCCGCGCTCGCACCCAAAGCACTCGACAGCATGCCGTCGATCCCGTTGGTCCCCCGGTTGGCGAGCACGCGAAGCGGCGTTGCGCGCGGCGCCATGAAGGCGTCGAGGTCGCGGATCGGCATGCTGTTCGACACGTAGAGCAGCGAATCCGAAGGCAGGCGCGCCCCGAGGCTGCGTGCGACGGCGGGCTCATAGAGCGCCGGGGGTGCGGCGGCGGCAGCGGGGTCGAGTGAGCGATCGAGAACACGCTGGGCTGCTTCTTCTGCAGCGCGAAATTCCTGCAGCCATTCCCCCGAGCGCCCGGTGTGTCCCTTCGATTCGAGCACGCCGTTGAGCTCGAGGCAGAAGTCGGTTGCACTGGCGCGAACCCGATTCGCTGCGAGGTGGGAGGGATCGCTCCACTCGGTGGCGTCGCCGACGACGACCCATTGCTCGGGCGGTGCCGCTTCGAGCCAGAGTCGAAACGCTTTGCAGGTCGGTGTGCCGCCGAACCGCAGCACGACCTCGGGACGATGGCGCTGTTGAAAATCGGCATCGCGCAAGAACAGGTCGTAGCCAGCGAAGACCGGCGCAGTGCCGATGCCTTCGCCACAACGCGCGCCCGAAATCGGGTCTGCGAGCACGGGCCAACCGAGCTTCTTCGCGAGGGACGCAACCGCACCGCCGAAACCGGGCTCGTCCAACATGCCGCATGCGATCACGCCGCGTTCGATCGATGCAAACTCCGCAGCCAATCGCTCGATGTCGGCCGCGCTCGTGCGAACTGTTTCGCTCACGCTTGCCGTATAGGGCACGCCAGCGGGTCGACCGTTGGCCGCAATGTCATCGCCCTCTGCGTAGTCCCCCGCCCCCGAGTCGGCCACCGGCTCGAGCGGTTCGCGAAGCGGCCAGTTGAGATGAACCGGACCGGGCACGCCTGCGATGCTCTCGGCGACTGCGCGGCACGCGGTCGCACGCGCGTAGCGGAGCATTCTTGCACCCGCTTCGGGTAGAGGGAGTTCGGCGAAGTAGCGCACCTGCGAACCGAAGAAGCCGACCTGATCGATCGTCTGCCCCGCACCCCACTCGCGCAATTCCGGCGGACGGTCTGCGCTCAGGATGACCAGCGGCACACCGGCGTAGTGCGCCTCGACCACGGCGGGCGCGTAGTTCGCCAAGGCACTTCCAGAGGTACAGACCAGCGCAACGGGGCACCGGGTCGCCTTCGCGAGACCAAGCGCAAAGAAGCCGGCCGAGCGCTCGTCTACGATCGACCACGCGTGCAGTGCGTCGATGCTCGCCGCGGTGACGGCTAACGGCGTCGAGCGAGACCCCGGTGAAACGCAAACGTGTTCGACGCCACTGCGCGCGAGTTCTTCGAAGAACGCTCGCGTGAACGCGTAGGTGGCGTTCGGAGCAGAACGCACATCGCTCACGACGGAACGCTTTTCTGCCGGTGCATCCGACATCTAGATCTCCGTCAGCGGGGCCAGCAAGGCGCGCAGCTTCAACCGCGTTTCGGCGAGTTCGCGTTCCGGGTCCGAACCCGGCACGATGCCCGCACCCGCAAACAGCCGCGCATCGCGAGCACCGAGCCGTGCCGAACGCAATGCCACGCGAAATTCGCCGCGACCCTCGGCATCGACGTAGCCGACCGGGCCCGCATACCAACCGCGATCGAGCCTTTCGAAGCGCTCGAGCCAATCGACCGACGCACCGCGCGGAGCCCCCGCCACCGCGGGCGTTGGATGAAGTCGCCCGACGAGATCGAGCACGTGCATGGCCGCGGGGTCGTCCCCCGAAAGCGCTCCCACGAGAGGCGTTTCGAGATGTTGGATCCCTTCGAGCTTCAAGAGCGATGGCTCGCTCGGACCTGCGATTTCTCCGCACACATCCGCGAGTGCGCCGCGGATCGCGCGTTTCACGACTTCGTGTTCTTCGCGCTCCTTCGCGCTGCCCAGCAAATCGCGACTCAGGCGCGCTTCTTCATCGGGGTTGCGCCCGCGCGCCGCCGAGCCCGCGACAGCCACGGTTTCGACGCGATCGCCCGTCAAGCGAACCAATCGCTCGGGCGTGGCCGAAACGAAGGTGTCGTCACCCTGTCGCACGATGGCGAGAGCACAGGTCGGATAAGTCGTACGCAACGCGTCGAAGAAGTGCCTGCGGTCGAAATCACGATCCGAATGCACCTGCAACGAACGCGCGAGAACGAGTTTTTCGACCTTGCCGGCTTCGATCGCGTCGAGGGCGAATTCGACCTGCGAGGTGTAGCGACGATGCGGGCGGTCAGCGCGCACGCGAATCTCGGGCCCGGGCGCATCGGCGAACTCGCCGTCGAGGTCCATGCTGCGAAGGGCGGCGACGCGTTCGGCGGCGCGCGCGTGCTGGCGAGCAAGCGCGTCGAGACATTGTTCGGTCGTGTCCCCGGGCTCGACCGCACAACACGCCGTCGCGCGAAGCCCCTCGGCGCTGCGAACGAAGCTGAGGGCGGGAAGCAGGAGCCGGCCCGAACCGAGGCCCGACCATTCGCTCTCGGCTTCGACCTCGCCTTCGTAGAAGGCGAACCCGCCGACCAAACTCGGGGCCTTCATGCCGTGGGTGCGGGCGAAGAGTTCGCGTGCATCGAGGGCGGCGTCGGCAAAGCGATCGCGCCCACCCGCCACCACCTCGGCAACGCGCCCCAAGCCGAGGAGCGCGAACCCCTTCTCGGGCTCTTCCCAATAGAACGCGTCGCTGTCGTCGCTCGCGACGAAACGATTGAGCAGGTCTTCGTCGCGGATGTCGAAGCTGGCCGTTGCGTATCGGGTCGTCGCGGTTTCGCGCGCAGCCGTGACGCACCGCTCAGCCATGGCCCGCACATCCGCGCCGAGCTTCGTCGAGTCGCTCATCCCCGCACCCCCGTCAGGATCTGCGCCGTACCGAGGAGAAGCGACTTCTTTGCCACCTGCTGGATGCCTGCTTTGTCGAGCATCGCGAAGATCTCGTCCGCGTCTGGGAGATAGGCGGTCGATTCCGGCAGGTAGCGATAGGCGTCGCGGTCCGAGAGCCGCGCACCGAGCCAGGGAACGAAGCGATCGAAGTAGAGGGAATGGCCAAAGCGCACGAGCGCCGAACGAGGGCGGTCGACGTCGATCAACGCGATACGACCGCCGGGCGCAAGCACCCGCGCGATCTCATTGAAGACTTCGGGAAGGGAAACGAAGTTGCGGAGCGCGAAGCCGCAGGTGAGCACGTCGACGCTCGCGGTCGCCACCGGAAGACGCGCGGCGTCTGCAGCGACGAAGCTCGCATCGATCTCGCGCTGGCGGGCACCGCGCAACATCTCGCGTGCAAAGTCCGCCCCCACCACCGTGGCACCGCGAGCGCGCGCGGCTTCACACATGTCGCCGGTGCCGCAAGCCAGGTCGAGCACGCGGTCGCCCGGCCCCACGCGCGCGAGGTCGAGGGCGATGCGACGCCAACCCTGATCGAGCCCGAGGCTGATCAAGCGGTTCATCATGTCGTAGCGGGGTGCGATGCGGTCGAACATCGTACGCACGGCCTGGTGCTTGTCGTGACCGATGGGAAGACTCAACGCCGCGCCCCCCCTTCGAGCCAGCTGCTTTCGAGCGGGCTGGCCTCGACCGCAGCAAGCGCCCGTTCGAGGGCTGGGCCTTCCCCCTTTGCACGCAACCGCTCCATCGCCTGACGCACGACGGTGCGCTGGAAGTGCAATGCAACGAGACGCGTCAGTCGCGGTAGCAACTCGCGAAACGCGTCGGCGACCACTTCGGGGGCATCGCCGTCGGCAGCTTGCTTGCGTACATGGTCGTCGAATAGATCGATGCCGCGCTCCGCCACCGCCCGCATGTTGCGATCGTGCTCGGAGGCAAGCGGCAGGAATTCGCTGAGCGGAAGACCCGCGCCCAGGATCGACAGACCGTTCTGCAGCATCTCGAGGTCGACGACCGAGTAGTGCGCGACGCCATCGCGCTGCGTCGGTTCGAGCAGACCGGCCGCCTGGGCCGCGGTGATCACGTCCTCGGGCACGCCGGCATGGGCCGCGAGTTCGGCGCGTGAGAAGACGCGCTGGCTACTGCGTTGCTCGGCGAGGGCACCGAGCAATGCGTCGGAATCGGCTTCGGGGTGGCCGGGTTCGGCCGGGGAAGTCGGGGCGCTTTCGATCCCACCCCCGGGCGGCGGGACGCGGCCAATCTGGGCCAGGCTGAACCCCTCGGCGAGCAGACTGCGAATCTGCTGGACCCGCGCGAGATGCGCGGTGCCGTAGATGGCGTGGCGCCCCTGGCGATTGGGCGTGGGGATCAACCCCTTCCCTTGATAGAAGCGGATGGTGTCGACCGTGACGCCGGTCGCGGCCGCAAGTTCTTCCACACGATATTGCATGCGCGCATTCTAAGAGTGATGACTCGATTCGACCAGCCCTCACTCGAAAATTGTATGCCCCTTTCACGTAAGGGAAAAATGCTGCGCGAGCCTGACACATCGCCGCGCGTCAGCCCACCTGGGAGTGGAAGACCGCCCCGTGCAACCCCGTATCTGCGGAGGCGCCCCCAGGGGCTAGCGAGCAGATCGGAGAGAGGCCGCGCGAGCGCATCATGGACGAAACCCGAAACGACATGTCCGAGATTCAGGAGGAGCCGGTGCTGACCACCGAGCAGGATGCCCTGCGCTGGCTTCGCCAGGTGGAAGGCACGGTCTATCACAACCGCAACGACGCAGACGGCGAAAACGCCTGGGTCGCAGTGGTGCATACGCCGCCCGCCAACGGCAGGACCGGAAAGATCATCCTCGCGTTCGGCGAGTCGATCCAGGAAGCAGCGACCGCAGCCGAGGAAGAATGGACTTCAGTCTGGTCGAGCATGAGCGCGACCCACTGAGGTCGGCTCGCTACCCGGATCGCAACTACAAACCCTTCAAGAGCTGAAGCATCGAGCGAGCAGTCGCGTTGGCCTGCGCACGCACCGCGACTCCGGCATCTTGAAGGATTCGTTTGCTCATCAGGTTGCTGGTTTCCTTCGCAAAGTCGGTGTCGCGAATGCGCGAGTTGGCCGCCTGGGTGTTTTCGATCGCAATCATGTGGCTGCGAACCTGGGAGGACAGACGATTCTCCGTCGCGCCGAGTTCCGCGCGTGCGGACGAGACCTGCGAAATCGCTTGATCGATCCGGTCGAGCGACGCCGGATCGGAGGCGTCGAGTCCCTCGACCCCGAGTGCTGCAGCCGACTGGTCGTCGACGGCCAACTCGGTGGCTTCGCCGTCCGTTCCATCGACGACCGCGACAGTGTCCGAACCATCGAGCAGTTTCTTGCCATTGAAGTCGGAGTTCTGGGAAATGTCGCTCAGTTGTTCCGACAGCGAATCGAACTCGCGCTGGATCGCCTGCCGCTGCTGACCGTTCAACGTGCCGTTGCGCGATTGGATGCTGAGTTCACGCAGCCGCCCGAGGATGTTCGAGCTTTCGTCGAGGGCGCCTTCCGCCACGCGCGCAGCGCTGATCCCGTCGTTGAGGTTCCGTACCCCCTGCGAAAGCGAGGCGCTCTCCGCGCGAAGGCTTTCGGAAATGGCGAGCCCGGCGGCGTCCGCGGATGCCCGAGGAATGCGGCTACCGCTGGCCAGCCGTTCGAGGCTGCGACCGATGCCCTGGTTCTGCCGCTGCAGGTACCGCTGTCCGGGGGAGTGGGTCGAGATCTTCATGGAGACTCTCCATCGTTCCGCATGTGCAACGAACGCGCAGGCCGGGCGCTCAGTGGCGCGGGAAGCGGCGCACGGGGCCCTTGGCGTTTCACTCTGCAATGGGTTTCAGATTGCAATGTCCCTGTGATGTTCGGCCCACACGGGACGAAGTTGAGCGCAAAGTGATCACATGGAGACGCCGACCGGCACCCCTGCTCTCAAGTAGACTCTCACCGCTCCCGAAACGAAGACACACGCGGTTGCGATATACGCGCAGACTTGCAGTCCTCCGGCAAATTCGAGGCAGGTGTGAAAGAAGGGCCAGAAGAGAAGACCCCGCAGCTCGCGGACGGAAGCCGTATCCAGATCCATCGTGGCCACCATGTGGAAGAACACCCTCTGACCACGACGATCGATCGCTTCGAAAACGGCTGCGTGTGGGTCAAGGGATCATCGGGGTCGCTGTGTGAAGGCGACGCGATCCTGCTCGAGTACAAGATCAAAGACGACGGACGCTATATCGCGAACGGCGCCGTCGAGGAGCGCCGTCCCGACTCGACCTTCATCTCACACGACGGCCAGTGGTGCCGCGTGCAAGACCGCTCGTTCGTTCGCATCTCGACCCACGGGCTCGAAGTCCGCGTGCCTCGCCCCGACGCCGCGCCCACCACAGAGCCGGTAGGCGCGGAGCCAGCGAAGGAAGAACGCGGCAGGCTGCGCTTCGAAGCCCTCGACGTCAGCGCAGGCGGCATACGCTTCGAATCACGAGACACCTTCGAGATCGGTGAAGAATGCGTGTGCCACTTCGAACTCCCCGGGCAGAGCTGCTACGTGCTGCCCGCCCGGGTGGTGCGCTGCAAGCCGAAGGCGGGTAGCCGGTATTGGCACGAGGTCGCCGTCGAATTCGTTGGGCTCGACGAGGAGCACCGTTCGGAATTCTTGCGCTGGATCTACCAGGAACAGGCGAAGCGACACCGCAACGCGAAGCCGCAAGTCGACTGAGCACATCGGTCGGGGGCGCTGATCGCGCGCGACCCGATCAGCCGGCTCGTTCGCGCACGATCTCGCCAAAGCGGCGTAACACGCGAGTCCCGTGGTTCGTGTCACATGCGTCCCTGGTGAGCGCGTCCGCGTCGAACCCTTCTTCGACGATGCTCGCCCGGCGCCCGGCGATGTAACCGCGCACGATGTCGGCGTCGAACTCCGGGTGGAACTGAACCCCCCAGGCGACCTCGCCGAGGGCGAAGACCTGATTCGGATCCCCCGCGCTCGAACCGAGACGCCTTGCGCCCGGCGGAAGTTCGAGCACCGATTCGACGTGACTCACCTGGACACCGAGTTCGCGAGGCAAGCCTTCAAAGAGGGGATCGTCGGCCGCCGGGCCTTCGAGTTCGACCGTCACCGTACCGATTTCGCGCCCCAGCGGATTGCGCTCGACGCGCCCGCCACAGCCGTGCGCCAGCAGCTGATGGCCGTAGCAGATGCCGAGAACCGGAACCTCCTCCGCGACGGCGCGCGACAACCACCGCGAACTCTGCTCGCTCCAAGGTTCCCGTTCGCTCACCAGCGCACTCGACCCCGTCACGATGACACCCGAAACCTCGCTCGGGTCGAGCGGCGCTTCACCCCGGTACACGCTACGGACACTCAACTCGTCGGACGCGTAACCGGTGCCTTCGCGGATCCAATCCTCGAAGTCGCCGCGCACCTCGCGAATCGGCTCGAGGGTGGTTCCCGTCTTCATGATGAACAGGGGTTTCACTCGCCGCTCTCCCGCGTCACGCGGCCGGGCCGCTGCGCTCGTTCGTACAGGCACTGCAATGCAATCGCGGCTGCGGTTGCGACGTTGACAGAATCGACACCGGGCATCATGGGAATGCGCACCCGCAAGTCGGCCCTCGCGCGCGCGCCGTCGCTCAGCCCGCCTCCCTCGGTCCCCAACAAGAGACCCACGGGTTCGTCGGCCGAAAGTGTCGCTTCGAGTTCCGAAAGGTCGATGGCCGCGGACCCGGGATCGAGGGCGACGATGCGCCCGCCCCGCTGTCGAAGTGCGTCGAGGCCACCGGGCCAGTCCGCCACGCGCGCAAATGGCAGCCGCAACGAAGCGCCGAGCGAAACGCGAATCGCCTTTCGATAGAGCGGGTCACACGAACGCGGACACAGCAGAACACCCCGCGCGCCGAAGGCCACCGCGTTGCGAAACACGGCACCCATGTTTTCGGTGTTCGTCATGCCCTCGGCGATCACGAAGGTGGCGCCCGGGTCAGGGAGGCCCGCGCTGATCACGTCGCTTGCCGCGAGCGGTTCGCCGATACGCCCAGCCGCCAGACAGCCACGATGGAGATCGAAGCCCACGACTTCGTTCATCACCGACGACTTCGCGACATAGACCGGCACGTCGGGATGAGCTTCGACGAAAGACGCCATTGCACCGGCCATCCGCTCACTCAAGAAGACCGAGTCGGCAGTGAAGCGGGAATCATCGAGCAACTGCTCGACCACCAACCGACCCTCGGCCATGAAGAGACCGTGGGCGCGGCGCAAGTCCCCGTCCTTCACGTTGCGATAGGCGGCGAGCCTCTCGTCCGCGATGTCACGAACAGCGAAGCGCGGCATCGTTCATGCGAGGCGGTCGCGTGCGACCGCTCAGTCCCGGGGCTGCGCGTAGAAGTCGTTGCCCTTGTCGTCCACGATGATGAACGCCGGGAAGTCCTCGACTTCGATCTTCCAGACCGCCTCCATCCCGAGTTCCTCGAACTCGAGCACGCCGACCTTCTTGATGCTGTTTCGCGCGAGGATCGCGGCACCACCACCGATCGACCCGAGGTAGAAGCCACCGTGCTTCTTGCAGGCGTCGGTTACCTGCTGCGAGCGGTTGCCCTTCGCGAGGGTCACGAAACTGCCGCCGTTCTCCATGAAGAGGTCGACATAGGAATCCATTCGACCGGCGGTGGTCGGCCCAAACGAACCCGAGGCGTAGCCTTCGGGGGTCTTCGCGGGGCCTGCGTAGTAGACGATGTGGTCCTTGATGTAGTCGGGAAGCGGCTTGCCCTGGTCGAGCAGCTCCTTGAGCTTCGCGTGGGCGATGTCGCGTGCGACCACGATCGTGCCGGTGAGCAAAAGGCGCGTCGTCACCGGGTACTGGCTCAGGGTCTCGCGCAATTCGGACATCGGGCGATCGAGGTCGAGCTTCACGACCCCCTGCTCGTCTTCGGATTCGGTGGGTTCCGGCAGGTAGCGGGCCGGCTCGGTTTCGAGCTGCTCGAGGAAGACCCCGTCGCGCGTGATCTTGCCGAGGATCTGGCGGTCGGCCGAACACGAAACGCCGACCCCGACCGGGCACGACGCGCCGTGTCGCGGCAGGCGAATCACCCGCACGTCATGGCAGAAGTACTTGCCACCGAATTGTGCGCCGATCCCGAAGTCCTGCGTGAGCTTGTGGATCTTCTCTTCGAGCACCGGATCGCGGAACGCACGACCGAATTCGTTGCCGGTCGTGGGCAACGTGTCGAGATAGCGGGCGCTCGCGAGCTTCACGGTCTTGAGCGTGAATTCCGCGGACGTGCCGCCGATCACGATCGCAAGGTGGTACGGAGGACAAGCAGCCGTGCCGAGCAACGGAAGCTTCTTGGCCATGAAGGCCATCAGCGAGTCTTCGTTCAAGAGCGCCCGCGTTTCCTGGAAGAGGAAGGTCTTGTTCGCCGAGCCACCGCCCTTCGTCATGAAGAGGAATTTGTATTCCGAACCCGGGGTCGCGTAGAGCTCTACCTGTGCAGGCAGGTTCGTCCCCGTGTTCTTTTCGTCGTACATCGAAATCGGCGCCATCTGCGAGTAGCGCAGGTTGGTGTTCGCATACGTCTCGTAGATGCCGCGCGAAAGCTCCTCTTCGTCGTCGAAGCCGGTGTAGACGCCCTGCCCCTTCTTGCCGATCACGATCGCGGTCCCCGTGTCCTGGCAGGAGGGGAGCACCATCTCGGCGGAGATGTTCGCGTTCTTCAGCAGTTCGAGTGCGACGATGCGATCGTTGTCCGACGCGTCGGGGTCTTCGAGGATCCTGGCCAGCTGCGCGAGGTGGCTCGGGCGAAACAGGTGCGACACGTCGCGCACCGCCTGGGCGGCCAACTGCGACAGCGCCTGCGGCTCGATCTTGAGTACCTCGCGGCCGTCGATCTGCGTGACCGAAACGTGCTCGTCGCCGAGCTTGCGATAGGGGGTGCTGTCTTCACCGAGTTCGAAGAGTTCCTGAAATCGAAATGCGGCCATGGTGTGTGTCGGTCCCTTCCTGGTCGTCCTGACGCCGTGATTCGTTCGGTTACCTGCTTTCGCGGGGCGGCAGAATAGCGAAGTTCACTTGCGTCCCGGCGCGTCGTGCATGCAGTGAAACGGTGCATGCGTACGAATTGCATGCGCGTGTCGGTCTCTGGCGGAACTCAGGCCCGCCGGGCCGGTGTCCGAAGAGTGCAATCGATCGGTGCGTGCACTCGTCCAACTCGTCGAGATGGCCGGAGGGTCCGGAAAGCTTGCGCCGCAAGACACGAATCAGCCAACCGAAGAGGAGCTCGCGAACTCGGCGCGTCCACGGCCACGGCAGCGCACCTGCCCCGCCGCGACGGGCCCTGTTACACTCAGCGCCCATGAATCAGCCCATTTCCCGCCCGCCACGAGCCTGGTCCCCGAAGAGCCGGAAGGACTCGATCCTCGCGCTATCGCTCGTCTTTTTCGGTGCTCTCGCGGCAGCCGCGCTGCCCGCGCAGCAGGCCTCCGCGATGGAGCTCACCTGCGAGCGGATCCCCGGGCTTCTCAACACCTTTCTCCACAAGCACATCACCTATCGCCACCTGAACGACCAGCTTCGCGAGCGTGCGGTCGACGCCTACATCAAGCGCCTCGACTCCTCGAAGACCCTCTACACCGCCGGCGAAGCCGAGACCCTGAAGAAGTCGCTCAAGGGAATCTTCTTCGACGTCGGCAGCGGTGAGTGCACGAGCCTCGACGAGATCCAGAAGGACATCGTCGAGCGCTACGAAAACATGCGCGAGGTGATCGAAGCCTACGTGCGCTCTGACGACTACGCCGTCGATCCGAGTGTCGAACTGGTGATCGACCCCGACAAGCGTGCCCGCCCGAAGGACACCGAGGGGCAGCACAGCCTGTTCCGCAAGTTGGTGCAGTTCCAGATGTCGAACTACATCAGCAACGGCGACACCCTCGACGAAGCCAAGGACAAGCTGATCCACCGCTACGAATTGACCGTGAAGCGCGCCCGGGAGTTCGACGCCGAAGACATCTACAGCCAGTTCCTCGACGCGTTCGCAAACGCCCTCGACCCGCACTCGAACTACTTGTCCGCCGAAAACAACGAAGACTTCAAGATCCAGATGGGGCTCTCGTTGATCGGGATCGGAGTCGCACTCACATCTCGCGACGGCTACTCGGTCGTCGAGAAGGTGATCCCCGGCGGTGCGGCGGACAAGGTTGGCAAGCTGCGACCCAAGGACAAGGTGATCGCGGTCGCACAGGACGGCGAAGAACCCGTCGACGTGATCGACATGGACCTGCGCAGGGTCGTGCGCCTGATCCGCGGCGAGCGCAATACCATCGTGCACCTCACCGTCTTGCGACAGACGCCCAAGACCGAACGCTTCGTGGTGAGCATCACACGCGACAAGATCAACCTCGAGGAACAGGCCGCGAAGCTCACCTTCGAGACCATGGAAGTCGGCGGCGAGGAGAAGAAGCTCGCGGTCATCGACCTTCCTTCTTTCTACGGCGGCCGCGACCCGTCGGAGCGCAAGAGTTCGACCGACCTGCGCAACCTGCTGCGCGAAGCCAACGAGGCCGGAGCCGTAGGGCTCCTGCTCGACCTTTCGCGCAATGGCGGGGGCCTGCTCGACACCGCCCGGGACATTGCCGGCTTCTTCATTCGCGAAGGTGGCGTGGTCGCGGTGAAGGACGAGTTCGGCAAGGTCCAGCACCTGCGTGACGAGGATTCGAACGTCCTCTTCGACGGTCCCATGGTGGTGCTGACCTCGCGCATCAGTGCGTCGGCCTCCGAGATCGTGGCCGGTGCCATGAAGGACTACGACCGGGCTGTGCTGGTCGGCGACGACCACACCTTCGGCAAGGGCACCGTGCAGACCCTCGTTCCCCTTCCGCCGGGCCTGGGCGCCCTGAAGGTGACGACGGCGCTGTTCTTCCGACCCGGCGGCGACTCGACGCAGCACGCGGGCGTGGCCTCGGACATCATCCTGCCCTCGCCCTTCGCGACCGACGACTTCGGCGAATCGCATCAGCCCTACGCTCTCGAAGGCTCGAAGATTCCCGCCTTCGTCGATGAAGCGGCCAATCTCCTCGAGACCTCGACCGAGTCCCAGCAGCACTACCGCCCCGTGAGCGACGCCCTGGTGGCCGAACTCGCTCGCCGCTCCGCCGAACGCGTTGCGCAGAGCGAAGAGTTCGCGGAGGTGCGCAAGAAGCTCCAGGAAGCGGAAGAGCGCGCCGGGGTCATCCGACTGCAGGAGATCCTCGACGAGAACGAGAACGCCGACGACACCGACGGCGAAGAAGGCGAAGAAGCCGACGCCAGTGGCGACGGTGCCGAGGAAGACGGCAAAGAGGCCGCCGAGGAAGAAGACGAGCCCACGATCCAGCGACTCGAAGCGATCGAGATCCTGCGCGACTACGTCCGCGTCCAGCACGCGGGCGGTGCCGAAACCCTCACCGCCGAAGTCCGCAAACCCCCGCCGAGCGAGCTTTAGTCGTTCGCCTACAACTCTTGCGAGCTAGCCCGCATGATTCATGAACATCCTACTGCGACGGCACATCTCCGCACTCTGGCAAGAGCACGAATCTGCACCGTCTCACTACGGATGTTCATGAATAATCCGGGCTAGGAGCCTGACCCAAGACTCCTAGTCGACGGGGAACACAGCGGCTAGATTTCGTGCCCATGACGCTCCAGATCCTCGGTGATGATTCGGCGGACGTGATCGCGCAGATGCGCAGTGCGATCGAAGGTGCCATCGCGTGCGACGAACTCGAGATCACTTCGGGTAGCCCCGGCCACTTTGCGATTCGCGTCGTGTCCTCGGATTTCGAGGGCAAGAACCGCGTGAAGCAACAGCAGCTGGTCTATCGCGCGATCGCGGGCCTGATGGACGGAGACGCCGCACCGGTCCACGCCGTCGATCGCCTGGTATGCCTCACGCCGTAGCGCGTGAAGCCACAGCCACCCAGGACGGGGCGGCTTTCAGAAGAGGTCGCCCTGCTCGGGCTCGTCGCTCGAAGCCGTACTGCTGACCTTGCGGGACGACTTTTTCGCCGCGGTCTTTTTCTTCGCAGCAGGCGCTTTCTTCGCGGCAGGCGCTTTTTTCGCTGCAGCTGCCTTCTTTGCAGCGGGCCTGCTCCGCGTCGTTTTCGCGCTGGCTTTGGCTGGTGTGTACTTCACCTTGTTCACCGGCTTGGGGGCGAGCCGGGCGCCCCGCGCGGTCGCGCTCGTCAGTTCGAGGGTCGAGAGATCGAAGCTCGCGCCCTTGACCCGCTGACGCTTCGCGGGGACGAAGTCGAGTTTGACTTCGCCAAGGTCGTTGGGCGTCAGCAGGTAGTCGACCTTGCCCCCTCGATCCTTGATGAGTTGGTATTCCTTGTTGCGAATGAACTTCAGGACCTTGATTCGCTTCGCAAACGCGATCTTCTTCTTGTCGCGGTAGACGACGACGAACTCCGCACCCTCTTCGGGGTCGAAGACCTCGCAGTGGATCAGCTTGCCCGTGAAGAAGACCTTGTCGACGGGTGTCATCACCCGATACGTGCCGTCGTTCGCAATGCCCAGGATCAGGTCGAACTCGGTGACATTGAGGCGGAACATGTCACCGCGAACCGCGGAGCCAAAGAAGCCCGTGCCCCGGTCGTAGGCGAGCTTCACGTTCGACGTCGCCACCGCCTTCTTGTCGACTGCCTCGATCCGCGTGATCGCCGTGCGACGCGGGAACTGCTCTCCGTACCTGTCGATCAAGCCCTCGATGTAGTCGACCGTCGTCTTCTTCATCTGCTTGAGCTTGCGGTTGATCGTCTTGATGGCGCGGACGATGTCGTCGATCGTCTTGCGGTTCTTCTCGATGTCGTAGGCCGAGATGCGGCGAATGCGGATCTCGAGCAGGCGCTTCACGTCGTCGTCGACCATGGGTCGCACGAAGAGGTGTTCGAACTTCGCCATGCCTGTGACGACCTGCTTCTTCACCGAATCTTCGGTCTTCGCCTTTTCGATCCGCTTGTAGACCCGCTCCTCGACGAAGATCTGCTCGAGGGTGAGCCAGTGCTGGCGGTCTTCGAGTTGGCCGCGCTCGTACTCGAGTTCGGCCTTGAGCTGCGCGGTCAGTCGCTCGGTCAGCTCGCGCAGGATGTCGGCCACCGACATCTGGGCTGGGCGACGGTCCTTGATCACGTTCAAGTTCGACGAGATGGAAACGCTGCAGTCGGTATAGGCGTAGAGCTGCGGGATCAGCTCCTTCGCGTTGACGCCCCGCGTCGCGGTGATTTCGATCTCGACCTTGTCGGTGGTGAAGTCGTCGATCGACGCGATCTTGAGTCGGCCCTTCTGCGCGGCCCCTTCGATCGAAGCGATGATGCTCTCGGTCGTCGTGCCGTACGGGATCTCTTCGATCACCACGTGCTTCGGGTCGCGCACCTTGATGCGCGCCCGCACTTCGACCTTGCCCGCGCCATCGTCGTACGCGTCGGCATCCATCAACCCGCCCTGGGGAAAGTCCGGGAAGAGCGCGACCTTGCGGCCATTCACCAGATCGATCTGCGCTTCCCAGAGCTCCGTCAGGTTGTGGGGAAGGATCTTGGTCGACATGCCGACCGCGATGCCCTCGGTGCCGAGCATCAAGATCACGGGCAGCTTCGCGGGCAGGAAGACCGGCTCTTCGTTGCGTCCGTCGTAGCTCGGGACGAATTCCGTCAGCGGGCGAAAGAAGAGGGTTTCGATGGCCAGCGGTGTCAGCCGGCATTCGATGTAACGCGGTGCCGCCGCGGGATGCCCCGTCAGGAGGTTGCCGAAGTTCCCCTGCCCGTCGATGAAGTAGCCCTTGCTCGCCAGCACCACGAGGGCGTCGGCGATCGACGCGTCGCCGTGCGGGTGCAGCTTCATCGTTTCGCCGATGGCGTTCGCGACCTTGTGGTAGCGGCCGTCCTCCATCGTGAAGAGCGTGTGGAGCAGGCGACGTTGAACCGGCTTCAGGCCGTCTCGAATGTCGGGGATCGCGCGGTCGAGGATGAAGTACGACGCATAGTCGACGAAGTGCTCATGCATCAGGTCTTCGAGCTGCGCCATCGCTACAACACCGCCTCGGTCAGGTTGTCGACGATGAACTCTTTGCGCTGCGGCGTGTTCTTGCCCATGAAGAAGTCGAGGACCTTGGGGACCTCGCCCATGTTCTTTACGGTGATCGGAACGAGGCGCATCCCCTGGCCGATGAACTGACCGAATTCCTTCGGGCTGATCTCACCGAGCCCCTTGAAGCGCGTGATCTCGGCGCCCTTGATCTCGGCCGCCGCCTCGTCGCGCTCTTCTTCGTTGTAGCAGTAGCGACAGTCCTTCTTGTTGCGGACCCGGAAGAGTGGCGTTTCGAGGATGTAGAGGTGGCCCTTCAAGACCAGCTCTTCGAAGTAGCGACAGAAGTAGGTGATGAGCAGGTTGCGGATGTGCATGCCGTCGACATCGGCGTCGGTCGCGAGCACCACCTTGTTGTACCGGAGCCCCTCGATGCCATCTTCGATGCCCAGCGCACGCATGATGTTGTAGAGCTCTTCGTTCTTGTAGACGGCGTCACGCTTGAGCCCCTGGCAGTTGAGCGGCTTGCCCTTCAGCGAGAAGATCGCCTGGGTGGCGACGTCGCGACTCGTCACCATCACCCCACCCGCCGAATCGCCCTCGGCGAGAAAGATGGACGTCTCGTCGCGTCGCGTCCCCTTCGTGTCGTTGTAGTGCACCTTGCAGTCGATCAGCTTCGGGATGCGGATCGCCACCTTCTTCGCCCGATCGCGTGCTTCCTTCTTGATCGACGAAAGCTCTTTGCGGAGCTTTTCGTTCATCGAGATCTTCTCGAGCAGCTTCGCGGCTTCGTCCGGGTGCTGATGCAGCCACAGCACGACCTGCTTCTTGACCTCGGGCACGATCCAACTGCGCACCTCGGTCGAGCCGAGCTTGTTCTTGGTCTGGCTCTCGAAGACGGGATCCTGCAGCTTGATCGCCACCGCACCGAGGATGCCCTCGCGCACGTCCTCGCCCGCGAAGTTCTTCTTCGCGAATTCGTTCACGCCCTTCAGCACCCCTTCGCGGAACGCGCTCTGGTGGGTGCCCCCGTCGTTGGTGTACTGGCCGTTCACGAAGGCGAAGTAGTTCTCGCCGTAGGTCTGGGTGTGGGTGAACGCGAATTCGATGAGCTTGCTCTTGTGGTGCGCGATCTCGTAGAGCGAATCGCCTTCACCGATTTCGTCCTGGAGCAGGTCCGCGAGTCCGTTCTTGCTGTGAAACTTCTTGCCGTTGTAGTGGAGGGTGAGACCGCTATTGAGATGGGCGTAGAAGTTCAGCCGATGCTCGATGAATTCCTCGTTCCAGTCGTAGGACCCGAAGATCTTCTCGTCCGGCGTGAAGGTGACGAGGGTGCCCGACGGGTCGTCGGCCGCGCGGCCCTTCTTCTGCTTTTCGAGCTTGCCCTCGGCGAACGTCGCGAAGGCGTACTTCTTTTCGCGGTAGCTCGTGACGTCGAACTGGCTCGACAGCGCGTTCACCGCCTTGGTCCCGACGCCGTTCAAGCCGACCGAAAACTGGAAGACGTCGTCGTTGTACTTGCCGCCGGTGTTGATCTGGCTCACGCAGTCGACGAGCTTGCCGAGCGGAATGCCGCGGCCGAAGTCGCGCACGGTGACGGTCGGGCCGTCGCGCTGGACCTCGATGCGCTTGCCCTCCCCCATGATGAATTCATCGATCGCGTTGTCGATCACCTCTTTGAGCATCACGTAGATGCCGTCGAGGGGATGACTCCCGTTGCCGAGGCGGCCGATGTACATGCCCGTGCGAAGGCGGATGTGTTCGAGCGCGTCGAGAGTCTGGATCGCCTTCTCGTCGTACTTGACTGCCGCTTTGGCCATGTGGGAATCACTCTCCGCAACCAGGAGCCTGACCCAAGACTCCGCGCGACGCCGAACCGCGGAGGCACGGTGGACGCGAGGCGGAACAGGGTCTCGTTGATGTACGGGGGGTGGGTCGAACGCGCGAAAGGTGGAGGATTCTCGCCCCAGCATCAAGCGCGGAGCGCGAAATCAGGCGTTCTGGTGCCCGCGACCGCGGGTCGCGAGCGCACCTCGTCCGCGCGAAGCAGCCGGCCGGTCCCCCCGATCGCCGTACACGAGAGCGCCGCGGCGCGCATGGCCTGCTTGGGAAATCGCACCACAGCGAGCGACGGGCTTCGACGCCGCACAGCTGATCCTCTACGACGGCCCCGACGAAGACGTACGGCGGGCCATGCGCGATGTCGGCGTCGACTGGGTGCTGTGGGCACCCTTCAGCGACACCAAGCTTCGCTACGTCGTACGCAGTGCCAGCGCGCAGCGCGAAGAACTCGTGCACCGTCGCGAAGTCGCAGTGGTTTCGAGCCTCTCGCCTCGCGGCGCGTTCATCGAGTTGTCCGAACCCCTCGAAGAAGGCAGCAGCCTGCGCATCGAGATGGACCTTGGCGGCGCGCTCTACCGCGGCTTCGGTCGGGTGGTCTATGCGCAGAGCGAGTCTCGCGCTGGCACGAGCGAGCCCACGGGCGTAGGCGTCACCTTCTACGGCGCGGGACGCGAAGAGGAGCGCTTGCTCCGCAAGTCGATCGGCGAGCTCGAGTTTCGTTTCCGGCCGTAGAGTTGCGGCGTTGCTGCCGCCCGTTGTGGGCTCTACCCGCCCCGGACGTCTTGCACGCGGCCTGCCTCACCGGACGGACTGGTACATCGGGCGAATCCGATTCGAGACTCCACACGCCGGGCCCCTGCACCCGGAAGTAGCAGAGTTGCGCGCGGCGGGGAGGAATTTCCTCGCGCCCGGACCATGTCTGACACTTATTCCAGCGGTGCCGCACTCACATTCGTGGGCCGGTTTCCAACTCACACGCGACCCCGACTCGCAGAGGAGATCTCACTGCGCTCGGTCGTTCTGGGTTAAAATCGGCCTTCTCTGGAACCTGACGCGAGCTGGCGACGGTCACGATCTGCAGCTCACGAATCCTCCGCCGCACTCCACTACATCGAGAAATCTGCCCATGCAGCGCGCCCCCTCGCACTCAACACCCATCGTTCTACTGACCTGCCTCGTCCTGGCGCTGGCCCTGGCTTGCGGGATGAGCGGCTCCAGCAGCAGTGACGGCAGCAGCGGCGCCGAGTGCGAAACGCCCAGCTGCAAGCTCACCGCTTTAGACGGCGAGACCCAGGAC
This sequence comes from Myxococcota bacterium, assembly GCA_030748735.1. GTDB lineage: Bacteria > Myxococcota_A > UBA9160 > UBA9160 > UBA4427 > DUBZ01. Next base: position 89,769 of record JASMLK010000106.1, read on the forward strand.
CGGTTCGGTAGTGCACTGTCGGCATTCGACGACCTGTTGGTCGTTGGGGCGAGAGCTGCCGACACCGACGTCGTTGGAGAAGATTTTCCGATCGGCGACACCGGCGCGGCGTACGTGTACGAGTTCGATGGAACGAACTGGGTCGACGAAAAGGTCCTCGTTTCTGCGAGCAGCGGTGTCGACTCGAATTTCGGCGCTTCGGTTTCGGCTTCTGCCGATACGATCGTCGTCGGATCCCCCGGCCGCCGACGCAGCGGCGCCGGCAGCGGCGTCGCCTACGTGTTCACTCCGAACGTGGGTGGCACGGCGTGGGAGCAAAGCGCCGAGATCTTCTACACCCGATACAACCCCGGAACCAGTGACGCCTTCGGAACGAGTGTCGGGATTTCGGGCGATTTCATCGTCATCGGGTCACCCGGCGAAGACGCCAGCGGTCGCTATTCCGAAACGGGCGCGGCGTACGTATTCGAACGAAACGGCGCGAACTGGACGCGGCGGGCAAATCTCCTGGCGTCGGATCGCACGGGCGGAGAAGCGCTCGGCGGCTCCGTCTCGATTTCGGGCGACACGATCGTCGCCGGGGCGACTGGCGACGCCGACGGCGGCGCGTATAGCGGTGCGGTCTATGTGTTCGAGCGCAACGGAACGAGCTGGGACGAGCAGCAGAAGCTCGTCGCTCCCGATGCAGCCGCGGGTGACAACTTCGGCGCCACCGCGGTGGTCGTGGACGATGTGATCGTCGTCGGGGCTCCCGGCGCCAGCGGCTTCAGCGGCGCCGTCTATGTGTTCGAGCGCAACGGAACGAGCTGGGACTATCGGCAGAAGCTCGTCGCTTCCGATGCCGCGAACGAAGACCGCTTTGGCGGTGCCGTTTCGCTAGCGGGCGACTCGCTGGTCGTCGGGGCCCGGGGGAAGGACGTCGACGGGGGTTGGAGCGGTGCTGCCTATCTGTTCCTCGACACCCCAGGCGGCTGGGTCGAGCAGGAAACGCTTACCGCAGTAGATGCGGCCCCAGGTGACCTCTTCGGCACCACGGTTGCCGTCACAGACGACGCCATCGTCGTCGGCGCAACCGGCGATGACACGGCCGGCCTGGAGAGCGGCTCGGCCTACCTGTTCGACTGAGCCCCACCGCCGAGACCGACTGCTCAAGCCGTCGGATCGTAAGCGCTCGAGCAACCCCAGCCGGGTTCAGTGTGGTGTGATCGCCTCCCGGTCGACGTCGTGCGGCAAGGGCACCTCGATCTCGTCCGGCGAGATGACGGTGGGCAGCACCTCGAACAGTGGGTATTCGCGGGTGCTGTCGTCAGCAGCCAACCAGTTCAGGTCGTGGTCAATGGTCGAGCAAGCTGCACAGGAAGCAGCAAGAGCGCATCGTCGAAACCGTCTCGGCGCTGGTCGCTCAGTTACAAGCGAGGGGCGTAGCATCCCATGGCCAAGAGCGAGGTGAGGACGATGCGATACAAGATCGCGCTCCAGCACACAGACGAGGAATTCAGCGTCTCCGTACCAGGGCTTCCCGGCTGCTGGTCTCAGGGCGACACCGAAGAGGAGGCGATCCGGAACATCCAGGACGCCATTGCGGGCTACCTGGCCGTCGTCGACCAACTCCTCGAGGACGCTGAAGTCCGCGAAGTCGACGTCGCCCTCTAGCCCGGCCAGACCTGCGACCACCGACCGAGAGCTGCTCGGTTTCGATCTATGATCCCTTGGTTTACGCCAATACGTCCGGCCAAGAAATCAAACCGGGCTTCCGCCGCCCGGATGTCGCCGCGTACGTCTTGAGACAACCCGTGCAAGCCCATCAGAAACGGGCCCACTGGCATTCCGGGTTCTGGCGTATGAAGTGAGTCCACCGCACTGGCGAAGAACGAACGTGCGACTGCCTCATGGTCTTCCAGGCCGTTCGTCAACGCTTTCAGCTCATCGGTGATGCCCCTCATTTCGACTCTTGCGTCCGAGATGTCCGATAGAGCCTTCCCGACCTCATCGTCGAGCACCTCTACTTGCGCCTGAACGTTCTCGGGTACAGATCCATTACCCTGGGACAACAACACATCCCGACGCCTTCGCGTCGTACACCTACGGCTTTCGCGGGTGCACTTCCAGGGTTAGCTCCGAAGTTTCCGGTCGCCTTCCTCGATCGGCTCGTTGGATGCCCCGACGCGAGTTTCCGGCCGTAGATGCACTTTCGCGGACGAGCACCCCCCCCCCTCGAAATCTGCCGCGCCGGACAGCTCAAGAAGGGACGGAAGGGGCCGATGTTGCAGAGTATATACGGAGGTATATACTCATGGGCATGACGCACCGAGCGAAGCTTTTTCAGAACGGGGGCAGCCAGGCCGTTCGCCTGCCGAAGAACTGCCGGTTCGAGAACCAGGACGAAGTGCTCGTTCACCGTGAGGGAGACCGTGTGATTCTCGAACCTGCCGATGAGTGGTCGGAAACCTTCCTGGCCTGCCTCGGCCAGTGGGACGAGACGATTGAGCGACCGAAGCAGGAGTCCCTTTCCAAGGTCGGGGATCCTTTCGCTTGAAGTTTCTCCTCGATACGGACAGCGTCAGCTTCGCGTTACGCGGACAGGGAGCGGTCGCGGACGAGATCAGAGCCCACCCACCCTCAGACCTGGGCATGAGCGCGATCACCCTGGCCGAGCTTCGTTTCGGCGCCGAGCGGCGGCGTTCCCGTCGCTTGAACCGCTTGATCGAAGCCTTCGCGGGTGACGTCGCGGTGGTGCCGTTCGATGACGAGGCAGCGGCTCGATTCGGGAAGGTCGCCGCGGCCCTGATGGCGAAGGGAACGCCGATCGGCGTACTCGACACGGTGATTGCGGCGCATGCCCTCCAACTCGGCCTGACGCTCGTCACGCACAACACGAAGCATTTCAAGCGCGTGCGCGGGCTCAAGATCGCGGATTGGTACTAACCATCATTCGCTGAGAAGAAGAGCCGGGTTGGGGGCGGCGATTCATCGAACTCAGGTGCAGGGGGTAGCGAGCCAGGCCATCCCAGACTGAACTCCTGTTCAATGACACACCAATGCGCTGATCAGTCCACCTTCTCGAACTCGCGATCTCGATGCAGCGCACCCCTTACGCGCTCGACCGCGGCTGCGTCGAGTGCGCCACCGCGCTGCGCCAGCTCGAGGGTGCGATCTCCGAGCGCTCGATAGAGAGAAGCAAGGCGTGGATCCGCGGCCTGGAGCGATTCCAGGTGGAGGGCCACGGTGCCCGCGTCCCCCCGCCGAATCGGACCGGTGAGCGCCGCTTCGGGGCCGAGCGTGTCGATGTTCTCGAGCGTCGCATGAACGAGGGGGGAGAGGGCCGCCCACGCAGTCGCCCGTTCGATCCCCGCTGCCTCCATGCTCCCGAGGGCCGCATCCATCAAGGCCGTGAAGTCGTTGCACGCCAGCACGGCACTCGCGTGGTAGAGCGGCTTCGCCTCGGTGGCGATTTCGACGAAACGAAGGTCCAGGTCGCCGGCGAACTCGCGCAAGACCGCGAGCGCCCCCGCGTCACCCTCGGCGAAGCAATGACTGCCGGGCAGCATCGCGGTGGCGCGTTCGACGTTGGGCAGGGTCTGCAGCGGATGAAACGATGCGAGGGCCACACCTTCGCATTCGCGCAGTGACACGAGTACGTCGCTCGACAACGCACCCGAACAGTGGGCGACGACGCAATCCGAACCGATGCTGCCGTTGCTCGAGAGCTCACGGGCAACGTCGGCGATCTCGCCGTCACGCACCGTGAGGAACAAGAGCTTCGAACGAGAGGCGACTTCCCCTGCAACGTCGGCCAACGCGTCGGGACCGATCGCGCGCGCCGCGGCTTCCGCGTGCTGGGCGGTGCGTCCGCCGATCGAAATCTCGCCGTAGCCGGCTCGTCGGGCGAGCTGCCCGAGTGCAGTCCCGAGTGTTCCGGGACCGATGATGCCGAGCGACGGCTTCGTCATTCTTCAGCGCTCTTCGCCGAACCCGTCGTTCCATCGCCCGGCGTCTTCGGGGCCTTGTCTCCGAAGATGCGCTTCTCGCACACCTTCGCCGTACCCACCAACCAGGCGCGAATCGAGTCGGCGTTCTCGCCGCCGCGCTCGGCCGTCAGGAGCAGCTGCTCGAGCTGTCGATCGGTGATGTCGCGCCGCAATTCGAAGAGATGACAGTCGCAGTAACGCACGCAGGGCTCACGGCCTTCCTTTTCCTGACAAGTCTCCAGGCAGGTGGCCCGCAGCCCCAGGACGATCTTCGATGGAAACTCCGGCGCAGTGGGTTCGGCACCCGCGGAAGGCACGAAGACGTCAGCGAGCAACACGGCGAGTGCGACGGAAACCGCAAACAGGGAAGTCGACCATCGCACCGAACGCGCGCGGTTCAACTCGCCAGGTCGGCGATCAAGCTCGCGAGCCGGTCGGGTTGACTCAGCATGGGGGAATGGCTCGACGCCCATTCGAAGCTCCTGTTGCAGCGCTTTGCGAGACGCTGCTGGAACTCGACGGGAATGACAAGATCTTCGGTGCAGATCAGGTAGCTGCTCTCGACGCTGCGCCAGGGTGCGGTGGTCACGGGCTCGAGAAAGCTGCGCGGGGTCCGGCCGGATCCCGGCCGAATCGTGGCCCGCACTCATCGTGCCGTTCTCGAGTTCGGCGGCGAGCAGGCCGGGGAAGCAATCCGAGAGGCTTTCTCCGACGTCGGGCATGGCGGCGGCCACGTACAGGAGATGACGCACGCGCTCGGTTTCGCGCCCGACCGCCTCGCCGATCACCATGCCGCCATAGCTGTGCCCGCAGACGACCACTTCGCCCGTGCACGCGTCGAGCACCTGGCGTACCGCCTGCGCGTCTTCTGCCAGTGAGCCAAGGGGAGCCGTGCTGTCGCCGTGCCCCGGCAGGTCGAAACAACGCACGTCGACGCCGCGCGCACGCAGGGCGCTGGCGACGTACTTCCAGCACCAGGCCCCGTGAAAGGCCCCGTGCACGAGGACGACGGTCGCAGGTTCGCTCAAGGGAAACTCCCGGGTGCGCCAACGAGCGATTTGTTATCCAATGCCGCCATGGCGATGGCTCCTGTCGGCGAGATCAATCGAGACGTGCTTCCCGCACAGCCCGGGGAATTTGCGCCCGTGTCGATCGGGCCGATCGAGCTGCCTGTTCCCGTCGTTCTGGCTCCCATGGCGGGGATCACCAACACGCCCTTTCGCACGCTGTGCCGTGAGTTCGGCGCAGGGCTCTACGTAAGCGAAATGATCACGGCGCGCGCCCTGGTCGAACGCAACGCGCGCACCCTGCAGCTCGCGAGCTTTGCTCCCGAAGAGAAGCCCCGAAGTCTGCAACTCTACGGTGTCGATCCGCACTACGTCGGGGAAGCCGTGGCCTTCCTGGTTGGCGAAGATCGAATTGATCACCTGGATATGAATTTCGGCTGTCCCGTCCGAAAAGTGACACGAAAAGGTGGCGGCGCCGCGATTCCCGCCAAGCCGCGACTGCTCGCCAACATCGTGCGCGCCGCGGTGAAGCACGCCGGCAATGTTCCCGTCACGATCAAATTTCGCATCGGCATCGACGACGACGTCCACACGTATCTCGATTCGGGACGGGTGGCGGAGCGGGAAGGCTGTGCGGCGGTCGCGTTGCACGCGCGGACCGCGGCCCAGCTCTACGACGGGGAAGCCGACTGGGAAGCAATCGCCAAACTCAAGCAAGCGGTTTCGATCCCGGTGTTCGGCAACGGTGACATCTGGGAAGCCTGGGACGCGCTGCGCATGATGCGCCAGACCGGCTGCGACGGGGTCACCGTCGGGCGTGGCTGTCTGGGGCGACCGTGGTTGTTCCGCGACCTCACCGACGTCTTCGCCGGCAAGGCGCCGCAAGTGCCGCCCGACTTCGGCGGCGTGATCGACATCATGCTGCGACACGCCAAGCTATTGGCGGACTGGCAGGGCGAACGCTTCGGCGTGCGCGCCTTCCGCAAACAGGCCACCTGGTACACCAAGGGCTTTCCCGAAAGCGCCCGCCTGCGCGCCGACCTGATCCGCATCAACACGCTCGAAGAACTCGCCAAAGTGCTTTCGCACGCCGACCGCAGCCTCCCCTTCCCCGAATCGGCCCTGCGCGTGCCGCGCGGCAAGAAGAGTGGACGCCAGAAGGTGGCGCTACCCGAGGGCTACCTCGACGATCGCATGGACGACACGCCGCCCGTACCGAGCGCCGAAGACGAGTTCTCGGGCGGCTGATCGCGCGACCTCGCGGCTCGCCTACAAGAGCCAGACCAGGATCAGCGGAAGGGTCACGAGGGAAAGGGTCGTCGACGCAACGACCACGCCCGCAACGTCGGTCGGTTCGCGGCCGTAGCGCTCGGCGAAGAGATAGTTGATCACCGCGGCGGGCATCGCGCAGTCGAGGATCAGCACACCGCGAATCGTCCCCTCGAGTTCGAACAACTCGGCGAGGAGAACGCCCACCGCAAAGCCCATTGCGAGGCGCAGCGCGGCGACCGCAAGTGACCGCCCCCAGCGCGCGATCTGCAGGGTCGCGAGAGACACGCCGAGGGTGAACTGCATGAGGGGGATCGTGATGCCCCCGATCGTCTCGGTCGTTCGCAAGAGCCAGGTGGGGACCGAGACGCCAGTCGCCATGACCACGCAGGCCACGGCAACCGCGTAGACGAGGGGCGTGCGTGCGAGTTGAGCGAAAGACATGCTGCCGCTCCACAGCCACTGTCCAACGGTGAACTGGATGAGCGACATCAGCGCAAAGAACACCACGCCGTAGACCAGCCCTTGTTCGCCGTACGCGAAGTAGCAGATCGGGAGCCCCAGGTTTCCCGCATTGGGGAACACGAGGGTCGCGAGCATCGAGACCTGCGAAACACCCGCCGAGCGCAGCACCACGAAGCCAACGCCTGCGAACAACAGGACGGCGGCCAACACCGCCCCGGCGAGTTCCGCGAGCGCATCGGGGTCGACGTTCATGCCGACGAGGCTCGAAAACACCAGGCACGGCGCACCGAGGTTCATGCACAGGTCGGCGATCAGGGCATTGTCGACGGGCCGACCAATGCGACGCCACACGAACCCCACCGCGATGCACAGGTACACCGGCGTCACGATGGAGAAGAGCTGTTCGAGCATGGTCGGCCTGCGGCACCCCCCGATGAATGCGCGGAAAGCGCCGAGAGCGACGGCCGCACGTGGCGAACGTAGCAAGGGGGGTGGGCCGGCTTTCGGATTCGATCAGCTTGTCTTCGGGGTCGCGCGGTTGGGCCGGAAGTTGCGTGTAGGCGACGGTTTTCGAGACCCCACGGCTCCGAAAATCCTCCTCGAGGGCCAACTTTCTGTGAAAACGACTTTCAGTTTCAGCTAGAATTCCCGATGAGGAATCAACTGGTGCCGCGCAGCCCTCTTGCGAGCCGAAACCGACCGATGTGAGGAGCGATCTTGGCGAAACTGGAATCGACAGCCCGAGTATTCGAGGACCACCCTCCCTTCCGCTGCAACAGTCGCGCGACCCAGTCGCCCGGCACCCGCGTGACAATGGCGCGGCGCCACGCGCACACGATGCAGCTCGTTCGCGACGAACTGCGATCGCCGTTCACCCATTCAGATCTCGGCGCCATCCGCCTGCTCGTGAGCTTCATGTTGTTCGCCGACGAAGCCCGCCCAATGCGCAATGCGTTGGCGGGGGTTTCGGGCGAGTGCCCGGACGACACGTGGGGACGATTGCTGTGGCTCGTCGCCGCTGCACGCGAGCATCCACCCACCGCGTGGACCCTCGACTCGATGCTCTCGGTCCTGGTCGGTGAACGGGCCGCCCATCTGGACGGCACCTCCGTGGAGAACCTCATCGCCATCTGGCGAACGCGCGGCCGCGAGATGCAAGGTCTCGACCTGGTCGCGTTCGTCTGGCAGATCGCGCGCGACGACCGCATCGCCGTACGGCCGCTCGAGCGAAAGCTCGTTCGCGAGACCCTGCCGACCGCGGTGATCCCCTGCGATCAGCGCTCGCAGATGCTCTGCGCACTCGACACCGCACGAGGCGATCGTTGACCACAGACCGGCTGCCCCGAGACCTGCATCTGCACGGGCAACGGTCTCCAGCGTCCGCGTTCCAGACTAGAGCGCGTCGAGCATCACGTCCGCGAGCTTGCGGCTGAAGGCCGCGGGGTCTGCGAGCTGCCCGCCTTCGGCGAGCTGCGCCTGGGCGAAGAGCAGTTCGGCGTAGCTGGCCACGCGCGCGTCGCTCGCGTCCGTTTCGAAGATCTCCTGCAGCTTCACGAGCAGCGGGTGTTCGACGTTGATTTCCATGATGGGCTTGTTGTCGGGAACGTCTTGCCCCGCCTGTCGCAACATCGCTTCGAGCTGCGGACTCAGCTGCCCTTCGTCGAGCACGAGGCAGGCCGGCGAAGAGGTGAGGCGCTTCGAGAGTCGCACTTCCTTGGCGCTCGCCTCGAGGGCCTTCGCCAGCGCGGAAACCAGATCGCCGAACTGCTCCTGGTCCTTCGCGTCGTCCTTCTCTTCGCTTTCGTCGCCCTCACTGGTGGAAAGATCGACCTCACCGCGGCCCGCCGACTTGAAGCTCTTTTCCTTGAACTGCGGCGGCATCTGCTGGAGCCAGACGTCGTCGACCGGGTCGGCAAAGAGCAACACCTCGATGCCCTTTTCCTTGAAGGCTTCGAGGTGGGGCGAGTTGACGAGTGCGTCGTAGGAGCCACCGACCATGTAGTAGATGTCTTCCTGGTCGTCGTTCATGCGCTCGACGTAGTCGGCCAGCGACGTGAGCTTGCTCTCGTCGTGGGTCGAGCGGGCGAGCACGAGATCGAGGATGCGATCCTTGTTCTTCTCGTCCCAGACCAGCAGCCCTTCCTTCAGCACCGGTCCGAACTCGGCCCAGAAGCTGAGGTACTTCTCCTCGTCGTTCTTCTTGAGGGTCTTCAGCGAGTCGAGGACCTTCTTCACCAGGTACTTGCGAATCGCCTGGATCTGGCGGTCCTGCTGGAGCATCTCGCGCGAAACGTTGAGGGTGACGTCTTCGGCGTCGACCACGCCGCGGACGAAACGCAGGTAGTCGGGAACGAGGTCCTTGCACTCGTCCATGATGAAGACGCGGCGGACGTAGAGTTGGATGCCCTTGTGGGCCATCTCGCGGTGGTAGAGATCGAACGGCGCCTTCGAAGGTACGTAGAGCAGGGAACGCGCTTCGAAGTTCCCCTCCATCTTGCTCGCGACGCGGAGTAGCGGCTCCTGATGGTCGTGAGAAATGTGCTTGTAGAACTCGTTGTACTCGGCGTCTTCGACTTCGGATTCGGGACGCGTCCAGATCGCCTTCATCGAGTTGAGGGGTTCGTTCGAGGTGTCTTCCTTTGCCTCTTCGGCGTCTTCGGCGTCGTCCGCCTGTGGGGGACGGATGACTTCGAGGCGAATCGGGTAGGCGACGAAGTCCGAGTACTTCTTCACCGTCTGTCGCAGCACCCATTCGTCGGTGAAGTCGCCGAGGCCGTCTTCTTCGTCGCTGGGCTTCAGGTGGAGGGTGACGGTCGTTCCGGCTTCGCTGCGTTCGGCGTCTTCGAGGCTGTAGCCGCCACCGCCATCGCTCTTCCAGAGCACGGCGTCCGGCTCGCCGGCGCGCCGGGTCAGCACGCTGATCTGGTCGGCGACCATGAAGGCCGCGTAGAAGCCCACACCGAACTGCCCGATCAACTCGGGTGCGTCGCCCTGCTTGCCCGCTTCCTTGAGCTTGGCGATGAAGTCTCCACTACCTGACTTCGCGAGCGTGCCGAGGTTGGTGACGACTTCGTCGTGGCTCATTCCGACGCCGTTGTCCGCGACCGAGAGCGTCCGCGCTTCGGGGTCGGCGGTCAGCTGAATCGCGAACTCGCCGCTCGGCAGCAACTCGGGCTTCGTCACACCCTCGAAGCGCACCTTGTCGATGGCGTCGCTCGCGTTGCTGATCAACTCGCGGAGGAAGACTTCCTTGTTCGAGTAGAGGGAGTGGATCATCAGGTCGAGGAGCTGCTTGACCTCGGCCTGGAATTCGTGCTGTTCCACTGACATGGACGGGGATCTCCGTTTCGCTTGGGTGCTGGGATGCTGGATGGGTGAACGAGAAGTCGTGGGCCGGCCCTCGAGCGGGCCGAAGCATAAGCCCGGATTTCGTGCGTCAACGCCCTGAGTCGCAGGAGATGCTACTGAGACCCGTCCACCGGGGGGCGTCACGGCCAGCGCGCCGGGTGGCACGCGGAGAATTCGAGCGGATTCAAGTTCGCGGTGGTTAAATCCGAATATTGAGATAAGCTGATGCACCAATTTGGCAGGGGCCTGGGCGAGCGTGTGTCCTCACGCAGGGAACCCCACACTCCATTGAATTCATTGATTTTTTCGCTTAGCTAGCCCGTACGCCTCCACGGCGATGCCTCCTTTACCACCCGGCGCGCGGCGCCCCACCGACCCTCCGGAGCCCAGCATGACCTCCGACGCCCGACAGAAAGCCTTCGAGACCCTGCTGCGCGAGCGCATCGCCGTGATCGACGGCGCCATGGGCTCGATGGTCCAGACCTTCGGCCTCGACGAAGCCGCCTTTCGCGGCAATCGCTTCGCCGACCATCACAAGGACCTGCAGGGCAATAACGAACTGCTGTCGCTCACCCGCGCCGATGTGATCGAGCAGATCCACGGCGACTTCTTCGCCGCGGGTGCGGACATCGCCGAAACCAACACCTTCGGCGCCAACGCGGTTTCGCAGGCCGACTACGAACTCGCCGATCTCGACACCCTCGCCTACGACCTGAATTTCGCTTCGGCGCAGCTCGCACGACGCGTCGCCGACACCTGGACGGAGAAGACCCCCGACAAACCCCGCTTCGTCGCCGGCGCGATCGGCCCCACCAGCAAGACCCTTTCCCTTTCGCCCAAGGTCGAAGACGCCTCGTTTCGCGACCTGACCTTCGACGAACTCGAAGCCGCCTACGCGGTACAAACCCGCGGTCTCATCGACGGTGGCGCCGACGTGATCCTCGTCGAAACGATCTTCGACACCTTGAACGCCAAGGCCGCCCTCGTCGCTGTGCAGCGCGTGTTCGACGAGAAGAACGTTCGGCTGCCGATCATGATCTCGGTCGCGATCACCGACGCCAGCGGGCGCACCCTTTCCGGGCAAACCGTCGAGGCCTATTGGCGATCGATGGCGCACGCAAACCCGATTTCGATCGGCGTGAACTGTTCGCTCGGCGCAACGGACATGCGGCCGCACGTCGCCGAACTCTCGCGCATCGCAGATACCCGCGTTTCCGCCTACCCGAACGCCGGGCTCCCCAACGCATTTGGCGAGTACGACGAGCGACCCGAGGTGACGGGTGAACTCGTTGGTGAGTTCGCGACGTCGGGGCTCGTGAACGTCGTCGGTGGTTGCTGCGGGACCACGCCCGCGCACATCGCCGAAATCGCCAAGGCGGTCGAGGGTGTGGCGCCGCGCGAAGTACCCGACTTCCAGGGGGAAGCCGTGAGCTACTTCAGTGGCCTCGAACCCCTCGCGATTCGCCCCGACTCGAACTTCCAGATG